>NC_014328.1:2645751-3307189 GCF_000143685.1 Clostridium ljungdahlii DSM 13528
TCATACTGCAGCTTGGAACAAATCTAGGTGTAATTATAGGCCTTACAAGTTCATATTTTGTAGAATATTCCTGCAATATTTCTTCCGTATCATAAACTGAATTTTCTGTACTTTCTACCAAATATTCTGGTGAATTTCTGTTCATGTTTACTTTTCCCACATATGCTGATAATCCTGACTCCTCAAATAAATCCATTAAAAGTTTTGTTGAATCTTTATGAATAGTTGCAAAAACACATGCCCTCGTGGTACCAAATCTCCACAAATCTCTTATTAAAGCTGAGTACACCTTTTTTGCATAGTTAATGTCTGCGTATTTTGCTTCCTCAGGAAAAGTATACTCTTGAAGCCACGGCATAAGTTCTTTGTCAAGTCCTAGTCCTAAGTTTCCATATTGTGATGCATGTAGATGCAAATCAACAAATCCTGGTATTATAATTGCATCTCCATAGTCTATAACCCTTATCTTACTAAACTTTTCAGGAAGATTTTTATATACACCTTTAACGCACTTACCTTCAACTACAATATACCCATTTTCAAATACTTCAAATTTGCCAAAAGTTTTAGTAAAGATAATATTACCCTTAACTATATATATGCCCTCCATTAAGCTGCCCCCTTTTAAGTTATTATAATTTTGCATTAAAAGATTAGAAATAGAAATAAGATATTAATACATTATTATTAAAAATGATTGTAAATTAGAATACTGAAGAGTTAAATATGATATAATCTATACTCAAATAAGTCAATTTAATATAGCATACCATATAATGTGTGATTGTATAGTATTGTTTTTGCTTATACTAACTAGTTCGTCCATTTTTATTATAAATCTGAATTATACTTCTGTCAATATATATTAATTTTGTAATAATATATTATAAAATTAAGTAAAAGTGTAAAATTTATAGGCTTTCTAACTTAAAAATCAACTTATATGCAGGCGCATTTTTACAATGATGAAGGTTGTAAAAATATCCTGAGTATAAGTTGATTTTTTGTTTAGAATCTCTATAACCATATATTTCTTTTACATTTCTATTTTATATTTTTTAATCTTGCTGTACAAAGTATTTCTCCTAATTCCCAATGCTGCTGCTGAATGAGTTATATTTCCCTTAAACTTCTTCAACACCTTTACTAAATGTTCCCTTTCCACGTAATCCAATTTTAAGCAGTCTTCATTAATATTTACAAATACATCATTATTACAACTTTCTTCTGAAAAATAACCTGCAGGTACAGATTCAGTATTTATAATTAACTCCACTACATTTTCTAATTCCCTTATGTTTCCCGGCCAACTGTAGTTAATCATTTTTTGTAAATATTGTCCTGGTATAACTGGTTGTTTTTTATTTAATTTTTGTGATATACTCTTGATAAAATATTGAATAAGAAGAGGTATATCCTTTTTTCTTTCTCTAAGTGGTGGTAAATATAAAGGCAGTACATTTAATCTATAATATAAGTCTTTTCTAAACCTTCCACGCTCCACTTCTTTTTTTAAATCTCTGTTTGTGACAGCTACAATCCTAACATCCACAGGTATAGATTTTGAACTCCCAATTTTCGTTATTACGCCTTCCTGAACAACTCTTAGAAGCTTTGTCTGCATATCAAGAGGCATTTCTCCAATTTCATCCAGCATTATAGTTCCGCCATCTGCCAATTCAAATTTTCCAAGGTTGCCACCCTTTTTGGCGCCCGTAAAAGCTCCTTCTTCATATCCAAAAAGCTCTGACTCTATAAGTTGTTTAGGTATAGCACCACAATTCAAAGCTATAAAAGGTCCATCTACTCTGCTGCTGTAATTATGAATAGATTGTGCAAATACCTCTTTTCCCGTACCGCTTTCTCCCATTATAAGTATAGTTGATTTACTATCTGAAATCTTTTTGGCATACTCTATTATTCTCATAAAGCTTTCATCTTGACCAATTATTTTATCAAAAGTATAGTAAGCCTGACCATCATTTCTTTTCTTTGCCATTTTGATTTCTTCAAAAACATATACTACCTCAATGTTATCATCTTCACAGTTATATATAGAACTGGTAGTTAGTTGATATCTAGTTTTATTTCTCACAGCCACTATGTTTGTTTCTTTTGAAGTACCTTGGCCTAAATATATGGACGTCTTTATATCATTCCAGTTTTCTATAATATCTTCCATTTTATCTGCTTCTAACTTATTGCCTCTTATACCAAACATATCTTGTGCTTTTTTATTGCAAATTTTTATTTTACCATTTATATCAGAAGTTATTATAGAAACAGGACTAGAATTAAATATATTTTTTATATGCTTGTAATTCATATTTTGAATCTTATTGCATTCTTTTACTTTAAGCATTTCTTCTATAGCATTTGACGCCGCTATAACCATCCCAAGTGTATGAGAATGTACAAATTCGGCATACCCAGTAAGATTCAATACGCCTATAAGTCTTCCTTTACTATCTTTTATAGGTGCTGCAGAACACGTCCATTTATGATATGCTCTAATAAAATGATCATCTCCAGAAACTTGAACTGGCATTTTAGTACTTATAACCATACTCATAGAGTTAGTTCCAATATTTTCTTCATTCATAAAAGCCCCTGGTACCATCTTTAAAGAAAAAGCTTTCGAAAGTATTTTTTCATCTCCCAATGCATTTAATATACATCCTTCTCCATCAGTAAGTAATACAAAGAAGTTGAAACCCTTTACAAAATTAATTAGCTGCTCCATATAAGGTGCCGCGGTCAATATTAGATTTCTGTTAGCTGCAAATTTTTTCTGTAATTCATTATCATATAATATTTTTTTACTAAAAACCTGGCGTGAATCAATACCAAACTTTTTACATCTTTCATGTGAAAGTTCTATATCCGTTTTATATACAGCTTCATTATCCAATTTAGAAGTAACTGTATTCACTATAATCCCCCCCATTATAATAACAACTTCCAATTCCACTCCCCATTACTAAAGGAAAGTTCATTTATACACCCATAGGGTTGATTTATTTTAAATATATCCTGCATAGATATTGATAAAATATTCTTTAGTATGACTCTATTAACTCCTGCATGGGAAATTATAATTATATTGCCACTAGTGCTATTTATAATAGATTTAAAAACAGGGATAACTCTTTTCTCAAGATTTTTAAAACTTTCTCCCCCTGTTGGTACAAAACCTCCTATATCTTCTCCTCTACTTTTAAACTGCTCTGGTAAAGAGCTTTTAATAAAACTAAAAGTTTTTCCTTCCCATTCTCCCATGTTTATTTCCATTAACTCATTTACTATAATCTTATCTATATTTCTATCTTCTAAAATTATATGTGCTGTTTCAACACATCTCTTTAGAGGACTTAAATATACTTTCTCTATGTCTATTTTTTCAAAAAATCTTTTTAGTTTTAGCACTTGTAAAGTACCTTCTTCATTTAAAGGTATATCTGTAATTCCTATGTAACGTTTTTCATTACCTACATTTATTTTTCCATGTCTTATTAAATATATTTTTCTACTCATAGCTAAAATTTTTCCCCAATACATTCTCTATCTTTTTTTCGATTTTTCTAGCTTCCCCAAACCTTTTTCTCACTTTATTTAATGCTTCAAGATTATTTGAAAATTTTGAAGAATATTCAGAAAATCTTTTTTCTAATCCTACTAATTCATCTTCCTGAACAACTTTATCTGCCAAGTACAGTAGCTCTCCTTCTGTAATATTATCTTCTTCATTTACCTCTATATCCATGTGAGTTGCTATTATTTTCGCTATATTCGGGTAACCCAGGTCACTTAATATTCTAGCCCCTTCTTTAGCATGATTTTTTTCTTTTCTAGCCAAATCATGCAAAAGTCCTGCAGCTAACATTGTATTCTTATTAAAATTATATTCTTTACTATTTAACTTATTTAAAACATTTAGAGCTATTTCTGATACCTTATTACTATGTCTCCTTATATTACAAGGTACACCATATAAGTCTAAAATGCAATAACATTCTTCCAAATTAGGTGCTTTTAAATAAAAATATTCTAGTAATTTTTTATAGTCTTCTTTAATATCCATATCCATCAATATACCTTGGTCTGGAACCGAAATTCTTATAGAATCACTGTCAAACTTTTGAAGTATTCTCTTTAGTCCCCCTTCACCATCACTTTTCATTATTTCTGATCTATACTTACAATCTATAAAGGGAGGATGCCCTGATTTTTCATTAAACTTAGGGTATATAATGCCCTTACCGCACTCCATATATTTATTCTTTAAAATATTTACAGTATGTGTTTTTATGAGAGGTATATCTACAGGATTCATAAAAAATCCTTTTACATCCTCTTGCAATACTTGCATACCCTTTACTATGGAAGAAAACATGCCCTTTGAATAATCTTCATTTTTTATCCACCTGACTCCTAAATCTTTAATTACATCTATTACTTCATTTTGCCTGTGGCCTACTATTACTACAATATCATCAATTTTTGAAGCCTTAAAAGTATTTATTATCATTTCCACTGCAGTACATTCTCCAAATTTCAAAAGTGGTTTAAAGTCTCCCATCCTTGAAGAATATCCTGCCGAAATGATAATGGCCCCTAATTTATCTTTTTCCATTAAAAGTCTCCCTTTTTACCTTTATTAGTTCTGCCACAATGCTTATTGCTATTTCTTCAGGAGTTTGTGCATATATAGAAACACCTATAGGACTATGTACCCTTTTTAAATCTTCCTCTGCATATCCTTCATCCAAAAGACTCTCATAAACAAACTTTCTTTTGCTCTTGCTTCCTATCATCCCTATATACTTTGCATTAGTCTTAAGCATCTGCCCTAATACTTCCTTGTCATAAGCATGGCCTCTTGTAACTATTACTATATAACTATTACTATCTACCTTTATATATTTAAGAATATTTTCAAAAGAGGGAATTGCTTTTACTTCTTTTACATCTTTAAACCTTTCCTTATTTGCAAATTCCTGTCTATCGTCTATAACAACAATGTCAAAATCCAGGCTTTTGGCTACTTCTGCAATTTTTTGTGCTACATGTCCCGCACCTATTACATATATAGTTTGAGTATTTAAAACAGGCTCTATTAAATAATGTTCCTCTTCTAAGTCAGTATACTTCATAGTAACATTTTTAAAGTTTTCTTTTATCTTTCTAATTATGCACTGAACCTTCTCATCTTCTTTTCCATAAAATGATGCTTCACTGCAAATCCACTTATCTATGCCTTTTATGCTTTTTCCTTCTTCAGGTATTCTAGTTATAATAGCAAAATTATCACCTTTTCTCTTCAGCTTCTGCACATTTTTATACACTTCCACCATGTCACTGTCTTTATAATCTACATACTCCAGAAGCAATTTAAGATCTCCACCGCAGGCAGCACCTAAAGCCTCTGCACCTTCATTTGTAAGTGAACAATTTTTAATTATATAAGCCTCATTTTCAAATATCCTTGAAGATAATTTTATGGCCAATGCCTCAAATATGCCTCCACCTATAGTTCCTATAATAGAAAAATCCCTTTTTATAATCATCTTGGTACCTTCTTCTCTAGGCGCAGATCCAGATTTTTCTAGAATAGTGGCCAAAACAAAATCTTCTTTTTTATCCAGAAGATTATTTATCATCTCATATATATCTTCCACATTTATCCCCTCCATCTATAATCATATATTTTTCGCTTTACCATACTATTTTTTACTTCTATACTTTTTTTCATATACTTTAATACAATTTCCAAAGTTCCATCAATTAATGCTTCTCTTACTGATGGAATTTTTTCTATGCTATTTTTAATACGCCCTTTTAATTTGTAAAAGTCTTCTTCATCTTTTACAGCAATATCTATATACAAAATATTTTTCTTTTCAATATAAACATTATAATTTATTACCTCTTCAAAAGACAAGATTATTTCATCCAAATCTCTCATAGATAGGAATTTATTTTTACCTATTACAATTTTATTTTCCATCCTTCCATGAACTCTTTCCATAGTCTTTAAAAAAGTACCACAAGCACACAAACCTGCTTTAAAACACCCTATATCACCTGTTTTATATCTTATTAAAGGCATTCCTTCTCTTGTAAGAGTTGTAAATACTATCTCTCCATATTCTCCATCTTTTGCTACCTTTCCTGTACGAGGATTTATTACTTCAAAATACAGATCATTTTCTCTCATATGGTAACCACTTAAAGCCTCACATTCTACTCCTCCTCCATACCCCATTTCCGTCATACCATAGTGTGTGAAAACTTTACAGTTAAATTTATGTGTAATTTCTCTTATTAATGTTTCTGGCACATAATCAGCACTTAGAAGAATTTTTTTTATACTGGCTTTAAATGTTTCAGATTCCACTCTGGAAAAATACAATACCTGAAGTGGAATCCCTACTATACAATCTATACCTTTTTCCTTTATAAATTCTGCAGTATCCTTAGGATTTACAAGTACACCTTGAACATAACATGTTATATCTATATCCTTTAACGCTTTTTTTAGCAAATCTCCTATACTGCCATGACTATTTCCTGGTAAAAGCACCAATACCCTGTCATTTTTATTTACAATACACTGCATACCATATTTAAAAAATTCTACAGTAAGATCTAAGTCCTTTTCCGTAAAATATATTCTTTTTTCTTCTCCACTTGTTCCCGAAGTTCTTAACGTTACTATCCTGGCAACATCTCTTTGAGGTACGCATAAAAAATTATTTGAGTTTTGTTTTATATGTTCTGGCAATGTAAAAGGAATTTTTTCAAAATATTTAAAGGATTTTATATCATCTTCCTCAATATTTTTCAAATATTCCTTATAAAACTTACTATATTTTTTTCCGTAATCTATAACTTTTCTTATTTTATTTAACTGATAATTTTCTAAAGCTTCTCTACTTTTTTCCTTTATCCCCGTTTTATCCACTATCCATGCTTCAAGTGGTGTCAGCTTCATTTTGCCCTCTCCCCTTTAACTCCACAGTTTCTGTAAATCCACATTTCAAATGTCTTGAAATGCCATGGTAGATATACTAAAAGTATATCTATTTATATTGTACAATATTTTATCCCAACTGTTAATTTTACTAATCATCCCTATTTCCAAATTCATATCCATACTTACATATTATCTGTTGAATCTTCTCATAACTTTTCAATAAAACATCTCCACACTTTACAGGATAATTTATATTACCATTTTCATCAGTTATTTTTTGAATTCCTATTATATCTCTGCACTCTGTGCTTTCAAATTCTTCTTTAAACCAATCTATATATTCACTTAACCTAGGTTGAAAATTTTCGCCATAATATTCTCTCGGCTCACCTTTTCCTGCATAAAGTCCTATAACAGCTATACCTCCAGTTAAAATTCCGCAAACCTTTTCACTAGATCCTAATCCCCCACAAAGGCCATTTAAGGCCTTTATTAAATCTGTATTTTCTTTTTCCTCATCCTCTAAAGCCAATTTAAGCATTATTTGGGTACAACAAAATCCTGATGAAGCCAATTTATATATACGAAAAGCAGTATCATTTATAACTTTTATTCTCCTTCTCTGCTATCATCACTTATCTTCCAGTCCCTTTTCTACCTCCTTCATTTTTCCTAATGCAAGTTTCTCATCTATAATTACCATTTTACATTGTGGACACTGCATGAGTTCAACTTCAAAATTTCCTCCAAGATATAAAACTTTTACCTGTCTAAGTTCTAATTCTTTATTACATTTGTCACAAATCCATGGAGTTTTCTCTTCTTTATTAATATTCATAGCTATTCCTCCACTACTTCCATCCTATGGCTGTAAACGTCTTTAACAAAAATTTGATTTTCATTTTTTTCATATTCTACCCAATAGGTAACACTACCAATCCTAAGTCTACATAAATAATGAGAATTTTCAGGATTAAAAAATCTCTCTTTATTTTTTTGCGCATTATCTACTGCTTTTTCTATATCTTCAAGCAAAATCAGTCTTTCTTCCATTTGATTTTGCACATTGTCCGGTATATTTAATTTAAATCCATAATCCTTTTTAAAGTCATTCATTTCCTCATTCCATATTTCTTTTAAAAGTTTCTTTTTAACAAGTGCCCTATTTTCATGACGCTTTGAAAGACTTGGAACTTTTCTCAGTCCGGCTTCTTCTAAATTATTGCTATAAATTAAGTCTAAGATATGGAAGGTTTTTTTACCTTCATCTATAAATAGATCCTTACACATTGCACAGTAAACTAAATAATCCAGGTTACTTTCACCTATCCTATCTTTTGCAAATTCCCTAGACTGCTCTCTATTTGCAAAATATACTAAGCCTCCATAGCCACAGCACTTAGTTTTTTCTTTTGAAAATTTGAGTTCTTTTATTTCATATCCTAATTTGTCTGCTATACTTCTTATACTTTCGTGAATTTCTTTATTATGCCTTGTTGAACATGCATCTTGTACAGCTAACACTTTCTTTTTCTCTGTTTTATTATTTTTCCTGATACCATATTTATCCATAACTTCCCATAGAGAAATAAGTTTAATATCCGGTATATATTTTTTAAAGTTTCTATAGCAACTTGAGCAAGCTAAAATAAAAGTTGGCTTTCCTGCTTTTTCCCACTTATCTTTCATATCCTCCATATTCTTCTTCACTAAATCCTGTCTTCCAGCCCAATCTGCTGGTGCACCGCAGCAGCCTAACATTATCCCAACTCCATCTTTAATATTATCCATGAGATATTTATATATTTCAGGTATATATTCAGGAGAAGAAGCAGGCAGCTGACATCCAGGATAAAACATATATTTCACCTTTTCATATCCCGGCTGATTTTTTACCATAGAAAAATGTTTACTATTACTAAATTCCATATCTCTAAGTCCAAAATCATGAGCTGACACAGGCATTTTTTCTCTTTCTACCATGCTTTCACGAGTCTCTTGTATTATATCCTTCATGTCTAAATTAGAAGGACAAACTTCACCACAAAGTCCGCAAAGAGTACATGAATTAATCATTTCATTTGCATAATGATCTCCTAGTACTATATTTTCATTGTGATTTATCTGCCTTATATATTTTCTAGGTTCAGTGTTGTATTTTCTTAAATGTGGACAATTTTTAGCACACTGTGAACATTCACATTTCAAACATCTTTGTGCCTCTTCTATTGCCTCTTTTTCATTATATACTGAAGAAGTCCTTTTAATAGGTTCTACAGTTTCTATATCATCCAATTGAAGTTTTAAAGGAGTATCATAAGAACCTTCATTTTCTCTAGCTGCTGTAAGAGAAGTTTTTTGAAGGTATCTATCAATGGATGTAGCTGCCCTTCTTCCAGAACTTATAGAGAGTATAACTGAATCGTTTTTGTTTACAACTCTTCCCCCTGCAAACAAAGAACTATCCTCCACCTGGAAAGTTTGTGGATTTACTTTTAAATCTTTTTCCCAAGTTCCTGTCCCTATGTAAACTGCATCATAGGTATTGAGTATATTCTCCAATTTTTCTTCATCTACAAATTCATTGAACTTAATTGTTATATCATCTTTATTCATTATTTCTAGTTCTTCTTCTATTGTTTGCTTTGAAAGTTGTTCCCCTTGGAAGCTCCACAATCTGCCACCTATTTTATCACTTTTTTCATAGACAGTAACTTGATATCCTTTTTTATCCAAATCAAAAGTAGCAACAATACCACTTATACCTGCGCCTATTACTGCAACATTTTTTTCATTTTTAGGTATAGGAATAGACTTTTTGGGGGAAGAAAAACCTAACTCTATTGCTGTCCTTTCAAGCTCATGTATATTTATGCCTCCACCTAATTTATTTCTAGGACATACGCCTTTGCAAGGCTCATCACATATACTTCCTATTATTCTTGCAAAAGGAACCTTCTTAGACATAATTTTATAAGCTTTTTTAAAGTCTCCCTTTTGTATTTCTTCAATAAAAGCTTTTACATCCATGTGTAAAGGACACCCTGCTATACAGGCTGAAGGTTTGTCTCCAATACATAACTCTCTTCTATTTAGTAATTTATTTAAATCCATAGAACTTCTCACCTTCCTTTATAGATTATTAACTTTAGAACTAAACTTGTAAAGTTATTTTCTTTTGCTTAAAACTCTTGTAATATTCATTTTTCATATATATTTTAAATCATCTAATAATGAAATGATACTGGATAAGTTTAGTCTCAATGTTAATTATCTATAACAAAAAGGAATCAGAAACTTTAAAAAACACTTCAATATAGAATGTAGAAATTATTTGCTTCTGATTCCTTTATAGAGATATGCCTAATATACGTTATCTCTTATTTCTTAAGTGCTGCCAAGACCTTCTCAGGTAAAGCTGGCAATTTAGTAATACGTGCTCCACAGGCATTATATATTGCATTAATTATTGCCGCATGTGGTGCTGAAAGTGGCATTTCTCCTGATCCTGCTGCTCCGTAAGGGCCGTTTGGTCTTGGTGTTTCCTGATGAATAAGTGTTATATTGTCTGGAACATCTTTTATTTGAGGTATTCCACAAGCTGTAAGTGTAACATGTTTCTTTAAATCTTCAAAATCTTCACTTAAAGCGAGTCCTATACCTTGAACTAATCCACCATAAAGCTGTCCTTCAACTACTATTTTATTTACTATAGTACCGCAATCTGAAACCATAGTAAGATTTTCGACTTTAGTCTTTCCTGTATTGACGTCGACTTCTACTTCTGCCATAAGTACACCATACATATATACAGGGAATGGATTTCCTTGACCTGTCTCTACATCACAAGCAGTACATGGTGCTGTCCACTCTCCATCATATTTTACTGGAAGACCTTGAGCTACCATCTCATCATAAGTTCTATAAGTCCCATCTTCTTTTTTCAAAGCATTTACCAAGTTTTCACAGGCAACTCTTGTAGCATTACCAGTTAAAACATTAGAACGACTTCCACCTGCAGGGCCACTATCTGGCGTAAATTTCATATCATTCATAACGAGTTTAATTTGTTCAGGTTTTATTCCTAAAGGTTTTAAAGTTTCATGAGCAATTGTGAGTGTTCCCATATCAGCACCTTGGCCATGATCTTCCCAGGAGTTTGCCACAGTAACGCCTTCTGGAGTAATTTCAGCCCAAGCTCTTGATGTATCTGGACCGTCTAGGCCGCATCCATATATGAGAAGTGAAACTCCCACACCATATTTTTTATCTCCAGAACTAGCATTATTTTTATCCTTAACTCTCTTTTTTGCTTCATTATAAAATGGTCTTAATTTATCTATTGCCTGAGGCAGACAAATTACATCTGGAGGACATCCATTTGGAGTTGTATCTCCTTCTCTATAAACATTCATGTATCTAAATTCTAGAGGATCCATTCCAACCTTCTCAGCTAGCTCATCAATTGCTACTTCTGATGCAAAAAGAGATTGAGGTGAACCATATCCTCTAAATGCAGAACCCCAAGCATGGTTAGTGGCTACAGTACGGCCTTCACCTCTTATATTTGGAATATTATATCCGGCACCCATAAATTGAGTTCCTCTCATTGTCAAAAGATCTCCAAATTCAGAATATGGTCCATGATCTACACTCCAATCTGTTTCCAGTGCCTTTATCTTTCCATCTTTATCTGCACCATATTTAAGATGCATGAAGAAAGGTGACCTTTTTCCGGTATATGTTATCTGCTGATACATGTTAAATTCAAGATATACAGGTCTTTTAGTTACCATAGCAGCTACTCCAAGAAGACCTTCCATTGTTGGACTAAATTTATAACCAAATGTACCTCCTGTAGGATTTTGAACTATTTTAAGTTTTTCAAGTGGTATTCCTATTCCATCTGCAACCATTGCTGCATGTATGTGTATTCCAACGCTCTTTGAATGTACCATTAAATCTCCATCTTCATCAAAATATGCGAATCCAACATCTGGTTCAAGTGGTAAATGTGGTTGTCTTCCAACATAAAAATCATCTTCAACAACATAAGGAAGAGAATCCATTAAAGGTGCCGTATCTCCACCTTTTTTAGTACCGCACTCAAAGTAAATATTAGGAGTTCCTGGATGAATTTCTATAGCATCTTCTGCCATAGCAGCTGGTGCACTCATATATGCTGGTAGCTCTTCTAACTCTACTTTAACTTTTTCTACTGCTGCTTCAGCTACTGCTGGATTTTCTGCCAAAACCATAGCTATAGCATCTCCAAATTGGAAAACCTTTTTATCATTTAATATAGGCCTTTCAAGTCCATCACCCTTATTGGATGGAAAAGCCAAACCATTTATTCTATTAGTGCCTGGTACATCTTTATATGTTAATACTTTATATACTCCAGGTATTTTTTCTGCTTCTGAAGTATCTATAGATATTATATTGGCATGGGATACCGTTGCCTGAACTAATTTAATGTGCAATGTTCCTGGTGGAAGTTCTAATCCAAGATCCGCTCCAAATTCCCATGATCCTGTTACTTTTGCAAGGGCAGATGGACGTACTACACTTGAACCAAGTAAAGTTCCATCTTTAGGAAGTTTAGCCCATATATCTTCTTTTCTTATTTCTCCACGCATAAGTTTTGCTGCTTCCATTACAGAATCAACTATTGGTTTGTATCCCGTACATCTACATACATTTCTATGTTTTTGAAACCAATCTCTTACTTCTTCCCTAGTAGGATTTATGTTTTCATCTAAAAGTGCCTTTGCAGAAACTATAAATCCAGGAGTACAGAATCCACACTGTGCAGCACCATGAACCATCCATGCTAACTGCAGTGGATGAAGATGCTCATTGGTGCCAACTCCTTCTATAGTTATAATATTTGCTTCATCAGGAACTCTTTTAATTTTAGTTATACAAGCTCTTACAACATTTCCATCCAAAATTATAGAGCAGGCACCACATTCTCCTTTTCTACATCCAACTTTTGTTCCAACCAGATGTAATTGTTTTCTCAAAACATCTGCTAAAAATGCCTCAGGATCTGCTATAACAGTCCTTTTAACTCCATTAATAATTAAGCTCTTTTTTAACATATTGTACCTCCTTGATTTTATATTATTGGAAGAAATATTAATTTCACTATTATTATGAGCAATGATTAATATCAATATTCAAAATGTTGAACTCACCTACGTTTTCTTTAAACTTTCTTTTTGAAATATAATTAGAGGGTTACCAACAGCATATCTGTAGGTAACCCTCTAATTATATTTTTCAAATGAAAAATATTATATTTGTATATTGTACTTTTTTATCTTGCTGTATAAAGTATTTCTCCTTATACCAAGTGCTTCTGCCGAATGAGTTATATTCCCCTTGAACTTCTTCAATACTTTAATTATATGTTCTTTTTCCATATAATCCAGCTTTAAACAATCATCACTAATATCTACAAGTACCTCATTATCACAATTTTCTCCTGTAAAATACCCTGATGGTATAGATCCTGTGTTTACAATTAGTTCAACCAAATTTTCTAATTCTCTTATATTTCCAGGCCAATTATAATTAATCATTTTCTTCAAGTATTCTTCTGATATAACTGGCTCTTTTTTATTTAATTTTTGTCCTATATTCTTGACAAAATATTGAATAAGAAGAGGTATATCCTTTTTTCTTTCTCTAAGTGGAGGTAAGAATAAAGGCAGCACATTTAGCCTATAATATAGATCCTTTCTAAATCTTCCAGCTTCCACTTCTTTTTTTAAATCTCTGTTTGTAACAGCTATAATTCTTACATCTACAGGTATAGATTTTGAACTCCCAATTCTCGTTATTACACCTTCCTGTACAACTCTTAGAAGCTTTGTCTGCATATCAAGAGGCATTTCTCCAATTTCATCAAGCATTATAGTTCCGCCATCTGCCAATTCAAATTTTCCAAGATTACCACCCTTTTTTGCTCCTGTAAAAGCTCCTTCTTCATATCCAAAAAGTTCTGACTCTATAAGTTGTTTAGGTATAGCACCACAATTTAAAGCCACAAATGGTCCATCTACTCTGCTGCTGTAATTATGAATGGACTGTGCAAACACTTCTTTTCCCGTACCGCTTTCTCCCATTATAAGTATAGTTGATTTACTATCTGAAATCTTTTTTGCATAATTTATTACTTTTGTAAAGTTTTCATCCTGCCCCATTATTTTACCAAAAGTATAGTAAGCCTGGCCATTATTCTTTTTATTTACCTTTTTAGCTTTTTCAAAAACATAAACTATCTCAATATTATTATCATCATCACAATTGTATATTGAGCTAGTAGTTACTTGATACTGAATCTTATTTCTTAGTGAAACCATAATTGTTTCTTTTGAATCACTTTCTCCTAAATACATAGATGTTTTTATATCATTCCAGTTTTCTATAATATCTTCCATATTGTTTGTTTCTAACTTATTACCTCTTATGCCAAACATATCCTGTGCCTTTTTATTGCAAATTTTTATTTTACCATTTATATCTGAGGTTATTATAGCAACAGGACTGGAATTAAATATATTTTTTATATGCTTGTAATTCATATTTTGAATCTTATTGTACTCTTCTACTTTAAGCATTTCTTCTATAGCATTTGACGCTGCTATAACCATACCAAGGGTATGGGAATGTACAAATTCAATGTACCCAGTAAGATTCAATACACCTATAAGTTTTCCTTTATTATCTTTTATAGGTGCGGCGGAACATGTCCACTTATGATATGCATTAATAAAATGATCATCTCCAGAAATTTGAACTGGCAGCTTACTTTTTATAACTACGCTCATAGCATTTGTTCCAATGTTTTCTTCATTCATAAAAGCTCCCGGTACCATTTTCAAAGAAAAAGCTTCTTCAAGTATTTTTTCATCACCTAATGCATTTAATATACATCCCTCTCCATCGGTAAGTAATACAAAAAAATTAAATCCCTTTACAAAATTAATTAGCTGCTCCATATAAGGTGCTGCAGTTAATATTAAATTTCTGTTAGCCGCAAATCTTTTCTGTAATTCAGCATCGTGTATTATTTTTTTGCTAAAGACCTGGTGTGAATCAATACTGAACTTTTTACACCTTCTATGTGAAAGTTCTATATTAGGCTTGGATACAACTGTATTGTCCAATTTGCAAATAGCTGCATTCATTATAATCCCCCCGTCATAATAACAATTTTCAATTCAACCTTGTATTATTATAGGAAAGTCCATTAACATTCTTCTATTTTCCCATTATAGAAGAATATCATACTTAAATAATCATAGCTTGAATTTTATTTTTTTGATTGAAGGACTCCCTTTCAACTTTTATAAGTTCTGCTACAATACTTATTGCTATCTCTTCAGGAGTTTGCGCAAATATAGTAATACCTATAGGGCTGTGTACCCTTTTTAAGTCTTTCTCTGTATATCCTTCATCTAAAAGACAGTTATATACAACTTCTTTTTTGGCCTTACTTCCTATCATACCTATATATTTTGCATCAGTTCTAAGAATTTGCCCCAGCACTTCCTTGTCATAGGCATGCCCCCTAGTGACTATTACTATATAACTGTTATTATCCACATTTATATATTTAAGTATATTTTCAAAAGAAGGAACTACTTTTACTTCTTCAACATCTTTAAATCTCTCTCTATTTGCAAATTCTTTCCTATCATCTATGACAATAGTTTTAAAATCCAATATTTTTGTTACTTCTGCAATTTTTTGTGATACATGCCCTGCTCCTATTATATATAGGGTTCTACAATTTAAAACAGGTTCTATTAAATAATGTCCCTCCTCTAGATCAATATACTGCATAGTAATATGTTTAAATTCTTCTCTTATCTTTCTTATTACACACTGAACTTTCTCGTCTTCTTCACCATAAAGTGATGATTCACTACAAACCCATTTATCTATACCTTTTATGCTCTTTCCTTCTTCAGGGATCCTGGTTACAATTACAAAATTATCACCTCTTCTCTTTAACTTCTGAACATTTTTATACATTTCCACCATCTTATTATCATTGTAATCCACATATTCCAAAAGCAGTTTAATGTCTCCACCACATGCTGTTTCTAGTTTTTCCACTCTTTCATTAGTAAGTGAACATTTTTTAATTATATATGCACCATTTTCAAAAACTTTTGAAGACAATTTTATAGCTGCAGCTTCAAATATACCCCCACCTATGCTCCCTATAACTGAAAAATCCTTTTTTATAATCATCTTGGTGCTCTCTTCTCTAGAGGCAGATTTCGATTTTTTTAAAATAGTAGCTAAAACAAAGTCTTCCTTTTTATCCAAAAGCTCATTTATTGTTTCATAAATATCCTCCATAATTACCCTCTCCCCCTATTATCATGTACCTTTTCTTCATCACTATCTATGCTTCAAGGGATGTCATTTTCATTTTGACTTTGCAATTTCTATAAATATAATTTCCTTCTGCATCTGTAATGTTATACATACAAAACGGTATAAGTTTTCCTTCTTCACTTACTACATGAATACAGCAGTCCTTTACTCTTTCCAAATCCACATTCCAGATATCTTGAAAGGCCATGCCAGATATACTAAAAGAATAATTATTTATGTTGTATAATATTTTATCCCAGCTATCAATTTTACTAGATTTCACCTTTGTATTAGGATTAGTCACTTTTCTAGAAGACCAGTTTCGTGAAACAAACTCTTTGGCTTTTCTTGCCCCTTCTTCTGCCTTCTCATTTTTGCTGCAGCAACTTTTAGAGTTATTTGTAACATTTATCAATTCTTTTTTATCTTTATATATATAATTGCCATGAAAAGAGCAAAGTGCATTTTCACATCCAGGAGGTTTCATGCTTTCTATTTTAAATTTTCCAAGTGTTTGTTTTTCTATATTTTCTATGATTTCAGGTAGGGTAATTCTTTGTTCTTCTTTAGGAATAAATGGTACCCTTCCAAAATAACTCACAGGTTGAAAATGTACTCCCCTTACTGCCGGCATATTATTCAATCCAAAATTTATAATTTCCCCTATATTATCCTCATTTATTCCGGGAACTATAGTTGGCACAAGAACTACACCTATATTATGCTTTCTACAGTTTTCTATAGCTTTCACCTTAAGGTTCAAAAGTTCAGCTCCCCTTAATTTTCTATATATCAAATCCGTTGTACCATCAAATTGTAAAAAAATCGAACTAAGTCCTGATATCTTTAATTTTTTAACATACTCCTCATCTTGTGCCATGCGTATACCATTGGTATTCACCTGTATGAATTTGAATCCAAGTTTCCTTCCTAATTTTACTATATCAGGTAAATCATCTCTAATCGTAGGCTCTCCCCCTGACAACTGTACATTACAGCTTCCAGAAGACTCTAGTAATTTTTTATACATAAATTTTATTTTTTCTATGGAAATATCTTTTTCCTTACCTGCATAAGAATCTGCAAAACAAAATTTGCACTTTAAATTACATCTTTGAGTAACTTCTATTAAAGCTGTACATGTATGCTGCCTATGCTCACTGCAAAGGCCGCAGTCAAATGGGCATCCTTTTTGGACATTTGTAGAAGGATTTTTTATATAAGCCCTTTCTTTATTTCTAATCCATTTCTTCATGGAAATATTTCCTTTCCATAAGATAGTCTTAAATTGTCCATGATCTGGACAATATTTTTCCATATAAACTTTATTGACATCTAAAACTTTTTTTGCGTCAATCTTTTTTAAACAAATTGGACATAAACTTTGAGTTTCAGAAATTATATCTACACTTTTCACACATCATCATCCCTATCTCCAAAATCATATCCATACTTACATATTATCTGTTGAATCTTTTCATAACTTTTAAGAAGTATTTCTCCACATTTCACAGGATAATTTATATTACCATTTTCATCAGTTATTTTTTGAATTCCTATTATATCTCTACACTCAGTACTTTCAAATTCTTCTTTAAACCAATTTATATATTCACTTAACATGGGCTGAAAATTTTCACTGTGATATTCCCTCGGCTCACCTTTTCCCGCATAAAGTCCTATAACAGCTATACCTCCAGTTAAAATTCCACATACTTTTTCATCGGAGCCAAGCCCCCCACAAAGTCCATTCAAAGCCCTTATCAAGTCTGTATTTTCTGTTTCTTCATCTTCTAAAGCCAATTTAAGAATTATTTGAGTACAGCAAAACCCCGATGAAGCTAATTTATATATACGGAAAGCAGTATCATTCATAACATTCATCCTCCTTTTTCGCTATCATTATAAAATAGCCGGGCTTACAATTTTTTAATAGCTGCTGAAATTCACAACCATCTATAGAGCAGCTAGACACTTTATTCCAAAAAATACTCATGGACCCATAAGTAAATATTGTCTTTACCATAAGTTCTTTTAACATATCACTGCAGTCTTCCAAAAGTTCCACATGAAAACCTATATTTTTAACTATACTTTTAAGTTCATCCAAATTATGAAGACCTCTCATACAGCTATTAACTGAAATCTCATGAAGTTCATGGATAAATTCAGGTTTTCTGGCATATACATCTGTAATAATAAACCATCCACCAGGTTTCAATATTCTAAAAACATCCCCTATGACATTATTTAAATTTTCCATAAGGGAAAGGGTACATTCTGCAAAAACTCCATTGAATTCTGCATTATAAAATGGAATTTTTTCACCTTTCCCACAGATAAATTTTAAATTTTTATATATTTTTTTACCTTTATTTATTAATTTTTGAGAAGGATCAAGGCCAACTGCGCTTATATTATATTTTTTACACAAATAATTTAATGTAGCTCCCGTACCACAGCCCAAATCCATTATAGAATCTTTTGAAGAAAGTTTGCAAAATTTTACTGCTTTATCTGTCAATGTAAATCCCCCAGGCCTTAGAGTTTCTCCTGTAATATTTTTCATATCATCACTCTCATAAGCATTACAGCATTTCATTATTTATCCTCCAGTCCTTTTTCCACCTCCAGCATTTTACCTAAGGCTAAATCTTCCTCTATAATTACCATCTTGCACTTAGGACACTGCATAAGCTCAACTTCAAAATTTCCACCAAGATAACAAACTTTTACCTTTTTAAGTTCTAATTCTTTACTACACTTATCACAAATCCATGGAGTTGTTCCTTCTTTGATAACATTCATAATTATTCCTCCACTATTTCCATTCTGTGACTATACACACTTTTAACTAAAATCTCATCCTTGCTTCTTTCATATTCTACCCAATAAGTTACATTACTAATTCTAAGTCTGCATAAATAATGTGAATTTTCAGGATTAAAAAATCTTTCTTTATTTTTTTCGGCATTATCTATGGCTTTTTCTATATCGTCAAGCAAAATTAGTCTATCTTTCATTTGATCTTTAACATTATCAGGTATGTTTAATTTAAACTCATAATGCTCTATTAAATCATTTACTTCCTCATTCCATAGATCTTTCAAAAGTTTAATTTTAAGAAGTGTTCTATTTTCACGCCTGCATGAAAGAGTAGGTATTTTTCTTAAAGCAGCTTTTTCTAAATCATCACTGTAAATTAAATCTAAAATATGAAAAGTTTTTTTACCCTCATCTATAAATAAATCCTTACACATTGAACAATAGACTAAATAATCCAGGTTACTTTCATTTATTCTATCTTTTACAAAGTCCTTTGATTGTTCCTTATTGGCAAAATACACAAGTCCTCCGTAACCACAGCATTTAGTTTTTTCTTTTGAAAATTTAAGTTCTTTTATTTTATATCCCAAAGAAGTTGCTACATTTCGTATACTTTCTTGAATTTCTTTATTATATCTAGTGGAACATGCATCATGTACAGTCAATATCTTGTTTTCTTTTATTTTATTGCCCTCAGGCACTCCATACTTATCCATAACTTTCCATAGAGAGATAAAATTCATATCCCCCATATATTTTTCAAACATACTGTAACAGCTAGAACAGGCTAAAATGAAAGTTGGCTTTCCTGCCTCTTCCCACTTATTTCGTATATCTTTTATATTTTTCTCCAGTAAATCCTGTCTTCCAGCCCAATCCGCTGGTGCACCACAGCAGCCCAGCATTATTCCAACTCCATCTTTTATATTTTCCATAAGATATTTATATATTTCAGGTATATATTCAGGAGAGGATGCAGGCAATTGACATCCTGGATAAAACATATATTTAACTTCTTCATATCCCGGCTGATTTTTTACCATTGAAAAATATTTGCTATTGCTGAATTCCATATCTTTAAGTGCAAAATCATGAGCTGATACAGGCATTTTTTCTCTTTCTACCATACTTTCACGGGTTTCTTGTATTATATCCTTCATATCTAAATTAGAAGGGCACACTTCACCGCAAAGTCCACAAAGAGTGCAGGAATTAATCATTTCATTTGCATAATGATCTCCTAATATTATAACTTCATTGTGATTTATTTGTCTTATATATTTTTTAGGTGTAATATCATATTTTCTTAAGTGAACACAAACATTTGAACACTCCGTGCACTGACATTTTATACATCTGCCTGCTTCTTTAATGGCTTCCTGTTTATTATATCCTAAAGAATTTTTTTTAATTGCTTCTACGCTCTCTATATCATCTAATTTAAGTTTTAAAGGTGTATCGTAAGCACCTTCATTTTCTCTTGCAACTGTAAGAGAAATTTTTTGAAGATACCTATCAATGGATATGACTGCTCTTCTTCCAGAGCTTATTGAAAATATAACTGAACTGTTTTGGTTTACAATTCTTCCTCCTGCAAACAAAGAACTATCTTCTACTTGAAAAGTTTGTGCGTTTGCTTTTAAATCTTTTCCCCAAACACCTGTTCCTATATAAACTGCATCATAGCTATTTACTATTTCTTCTAATTTCTTTTCATCTACAAATTCATTGAATTTAATTTTTATATCTTTCTTATTCATTACTGCCAATTCTTCTTCTATTGTTTCCTTTGAAAGCTGATCTCCTTGAAAGTCCCATATCCTGCCGCCTATTTTATCACTTTTTTCATAAATCGTAACCTGATATCCTTTTTTATCTAAATCAAAAGCAGCTGTAATACCGCTTATACCTGCACCTACTACTGCTACTTTTTTCCCATTTCTAGGTATTGGAATCGTTCTTTTTTTAGAAGAAAGACCTATTTTTACTACGACTTTTTCAAGTTCATGTATATTTATAGATCCACCTAATTCATTTCTTACACATGCCTTTTCACAAGGATGATCACATATACTGCCTATTATTCTAGTAAAAGGCATCTTTTTCGTCATAACCTTATAAGCTTTCTTGAAGTCATCTTGTTCTATTGCATCAATGAAAGTTTTTACGTCCATGTGTATGGGACACGCAGCTATACAAGCTGAAGGTTTATCTGCAATACATAAATTCTCTTTATCTAGCAATTTATTTAAATCCATATAACTCCTTCCCCCTTTTTAAATAAAAATGAACCAGAAACTATGAAAACATTATCTTATAATTTTTAACATCAATAGATTTCTTTTCATCAGATGGAATTTTAATTCCATCTGATGACTATTAACAAACCTTTTAGCGTTTTTAGCTCTTAGAAATCCTTATATAATTATTTGTTTCTGATTCATTTAGAGAGATATTTAAATTGTTTTCTTACTATTTTTCTAATTCTTTAAGTGCAGCTAATACCTTTTCTGGACGTGCAGGTAATTTTGTTATCTGTACTCCACAAGCATCATAAATTGCATTAACTATAGAAGCATGAGGTGCTGAAAGTGGCATTTCACCTGCACCTGAAGCACCATAAGGGCCATTTGGTCTTGGTGTTTCTTGATATATTATTTGTATATCATCAGGTACATCTTTAATTTGTGGTATTCCACAACCTGTAAGTGTAGTATGTTTCTTTAAGTCTTCAAAATCTTCACTTAAAGCAAGTCCTATACCTTGGGCTAATCCACCATACATTTGACCATCAACTACTAGTTTATTTACTATAGTTCCTACATCAGCTATCATAGTAAGTTTTTCTACTTTAACTTTTCCCGTAGTAGTATCTACTTCTACCTCTGACATAAGGACACCATACATATAAGTTGGGAATGGATTTCCTTGACCAGTTGCTGGATCAGGAGCTGTACAAGGTGCTGTCCATTTTCCAGCATATTTTAAAGGTTTTTTTGCAGCTACCATTTCATCATAAGTCATGTAAGTACCGTCGTCCTTTTTCATAGCTGCTAGTAAGTTTTCACAAGCAACTCTAGTAGCATTTCCTGTTAAAACGTTAGAACGGCTTCCACCTGAAGGACCACTGTCTGGAGTAAATTCCATATCATTCATAACTAACTTAATATCTTCTGGCTCTAATCCTAAAGGCCTTAAAGTTTCATGAGCTATAGTTAAAGTTCCCATGTCAGCTCCTTGACCATGATCCTGCCAGGAGTTTCCTACAGTAACCCCTTCTGCAGTTAATTCTGCCCATGCATTTGAACTATCTGGACCATCAAGACCGCAGCTATAAATTAATAAGGAAGTTCCTACTCCATATTTCTTATCTCCAGAGTTAACATTCTTATTTTTAACTCTTTCCTTAGCTTCTTTATATAATGGACGTAACTTTTCAATCATAGTTGGCAGACATATTACATCCGGATCGCAACCTGTAGGGGTTTTATCTCCTTCTCTATAGACATTTTCATATCTCAATTCAAGAGGATCCACACCCATTTTCTTAGCCATTTTATCTACTAAAACTTCTGAAGCAAATAAACTTTGTGGTGAACCATATCCTCTAAATGCTGAACCCCAAGCATGGTTTGTAGCAACTGTTCTTCCTTCTCCTCTTATATTTGGAATATTATATCCTGCACCCATAAATTGTGAGCCCCTTGTAGTTACAAGGTCGCCAAATTCACAATATGGACCATGATCACAAGACCAATCAGTTTCTAATGCAGTAAATTTTCTATTCTTGTCAGCACCTAATTTAAGATGCATAAAGAAAGGTGATCTTTTTCCAGTGTAAGTTATTTGCTGGTACATATTAAACTCAAGGTATACTGGTCTTTTAGTTACCAATGCAGCTACACCGAGAAGTCCTTCCATTGTTGGACTAAATTTATATCCGAAAGTACCACCTGTAGGATTTTGAACTATATAAAGATCCTCTAAAGGTACTCCTATACCATCAGCTACCATAGCTGCATGGCAATGAAGTGCTACACTCTTTGAGTGTACAATTAACTTTCCATCTTCATTAATATATGCACATCCAACATCTGGTTCAAGCGGAAGATGCGGCTGCCTTTGTACATATGAATCATCTTCAACAACATAAGGAAGAGAATCCATTAAAGGTTTTGTATCTTCACCTTTTACAGTGCCACATTCAAAATAAATATTTGGTGTTCCAGGATGAATTTCTATAGCATCCTCAGCCATAGCTGCCGGTGCACTCATATATGCTGGAAGCTCTTCTATTTCAACTTTTACTTTTTTTGCTGCTGCTTCTGCTTGACATGGTGTATCTGCAAGTACCATAGCTATTGCATCACCAAATTGGAAGATCTTTTTATCATTTAATATAGGTCTCTCAAGTCCATCACCCTTATTTGTTGGGAATGCCAATCCATTTATTCTATTTGTACCCGGTACATCTTTATAGGTTAGTACTCTATAAACTCCCTCCATTTTTTCTGCTTCTGAAGTATCTATAGATAATATGTTCGCATGAGATACTGTAGCCTGTACTAGCTTAATGTGTAATGTATTTTCTGGCATCTTTAATCCTAAATCTGCTCCAAAGTCCCAAGTTCCTGTTACTTTTGCAAGAGCAGAAGGACGTATAGCTTCTGAACCTAAAAGGCTTTTTCCCTTTGGAAGCTTATACCATAATTCTTCTTTTGTTACTTCACCACGCATAAGTCTTGCTGCTTCCATTACTGCATCAACTAATGGCTTATATCCTGTACATCTGCAAACATTCCTATGTTTTTGGAACCAGGCTCTAACATCTTCTCTTGTTGGATTACTATTGTGTTCAAGTAATACTTTAGCTGAAATTATGAATCCAGGTGTGCAATAACCACACTGTGCTGCACCGTGAACCATCCATGCTAACTGAAGTGGATGAAGATGTTTTTGATCGCCAACTCCTTCTATAGTTATAATTTCTGCTTCATCTGGAACCCTTTTCATTTTAGTTATACAAGATCTTACTACTTTACCATTCAAAATTACAGAACAAGCACCACATTCTCCTTTTCTACATCCAACTTTTGTTCCAGTAAGAAATGCTTGTTTTCTTAAAACATCTGCCAAACATGCCTCTGGATCTGCTATAATAGTTTTTTTAACTCCATTAATAATTAAATACTTTTTTAGCATACTATACCTCCTCAATTTTTATCTGCAATTTGCAATTTAAATCGCATTCATATTACAAATTGTAGATGTGTTTTAATGTTGGTCGAAATATTTAATGTTACTATTCATATAAGCAATAAGTATGCCAATGTTGAAAGTGTCCAAATTAGGTAGTGTTTTTATGACCTTTATTATGTTGTGCTCATTTTTAGATCAAAGTAATCAAAAAATGGTGTTCATTTTTTGATTACTGTTCGTTTTTCGGTCATTCTTCTTTCTTTCCCCATATAGTCATCGGATAAAAACATAATTATAGGGTTACCAACAATATATTTGTAGGTAACCCTCTCTCTTTCTTTTTTTAACGAAAAATATTACATTGCTATATTATACTTCTTTATCTTACTGTATAAAGTATTTCTCCTTATACCAAGTGCTTCTGCTGAATGGGTTATATTCCACTTAAATTTCTTCAATACTTTAGTTACATGTTCTTTTTCCATATAATCCAGCTTTAAACAGTCATCACTAATATTCACAAGTACCTCATTATTACAATCTTCTTCTGTAAAGTAACCCGCTGGTATGGATTCAGTGTTTATAATTAGCTCAACCAGGTTTTCTAATTCTCTTATATTTCCAGGCCAATTATAATTAATCATTTTCTTCAAGTATTCTTCTGATATAACTGGCTCTTTTTTATTTAATTTTTGTGCTATATTCTTGACAAAATATTGAATAAGAAGAGGTATATCCTTTTTTCTTTCTCTAAGTGGAGGTAAGAATAAAGGCAGCACATTTAGCCTATAATATAGATCCTTTCTAAATCTTCCAGCTTCCACTTCTTTTTTTAAATCTCTGTTTGTAACAGCTATAATTCTTACATCTACAGGTATAGATTTTGAACTCCCAATTCTCGTTATTACACCTTCCTGTACAACTCTTAGAAGCTTTGTCTGCATATCAAGAGGCATTTCTCCAATTTCATCAAGCATTATAGTTCCGCCATCTGCCAATTCAAATTTTCCAAGATTGCCACCCTTTTTTGCTCCTGTAAAAGCTCCTTCTTCATATCCAAAAAGTTCTGACTCTATAAGTTGTTTAGGTATAGCACCACAATTTAAAGCTACAAATGGCCCATCTACTCTGCTGCTGTAATTATGAATGGACTGTGCAAACACTTCTTTTCCCGTACCGCTTTCTCCCATTATAAGTATAGTTGATTTACTATCTGAAATCTTTTTTGCATAATTTATTACTTTTGTAAAGTTTTCATCCTGCCCCATTATTTTACCAAAAGTATAGTAAGCCTGGCCATTATTCTTTTTATTTACCTTTTTAGCTTTTTCAAAAACATAAACTATCTCAATATTATTATCATCATCACAATTGTATATTGAGCTAGTAGTTACTTGATACTGAATCTTATTTCTTAGTGAAACCATAATTGTTTCTTTTGAATCACTTTCTCCTAAATACATAGATGTTTTTATATCATTCCAGTTTTCTATAATATCTTCCATATTGTTTGTTTCTAACTTATTACCTCTTATGCCAAACATATCCTGTGCCTTTTTATTGCAAATTTTTATTTTACCATTTATATCTGAGGTTATTATAGCAACAGGACTGGAATTAAATATATTTTTTATATGCTTGTAATTCATATTTTGAATCTTATTGTACTCTTCTACTTTAAGCATTTCTTCTATAGCATTTGACGCTGCTATAACCATACCAAGGGTATGGGAATGTACAAATTCAATGTACCCAGTAAGATTCAATACACCTATAAGTTTTCCTTTATTATCTTTTATAGGTGCGGCGGAACATGTCCACTTATGATATGCATTAATAAAATGATCATCTCCAGAAATTTGAACTGGCAGCTTACTTTTTATAACTACGCTCATAGCATTTGTTCCAATGTTTTCTTCATTCATAAAAGCTCCCGGTACCATTTTCAAAGAAAAAGCTTCTTCAAGTATTTTTTCATCACCTAATGCATTTAATATACATCCCTCTCCATCGGTAAGTAATACAAAAAAATTAAATCCCTTTACAAAATTAATTAGCTGCTCCATATAAGGTGCTGCAGTTAATATTAAATTTCTGTTAGCCGCAAATCTTTTCTGTAATTCAGCATCGTGTATTATTTTTTTGCTAAAGACCTGGTGTGAATCAATACTGAACTTTTTACATCTTATATGTGAAAGTTCTACATACGGCTTAGATACAACTGCATTGTCCAATTTGCAAATAGTTGCATTCATTATAATCCCCCCGTCATAATAACAATTTCCAATTCAACCTTGCATTATTATAGGAAAGTCCATTAACATTATATATAATTATTAGCATAATATATAATTGCCACAAAAACAAATATCTTAATAATAGTTAAATATTTAAATTTAGAATCACTATTTACTTATAAGCAATATATATGCCATTGTCTAAAATGCCCAAATTAGGTAGTTTCTTTTATATTTTTATTATGTATGTTCACTTTTTGATCAAATCAATTAAAAAACGGTGTTCGTTTTTTGACTACAGTTCACTTTTTGAACGCATTTTAAATATCATCATTTATTTACAACCTTTAGCTCTACTCTATGCAGAATTAAATATGTAAGTTTTATAACTAAAAAAAATAAACTTATGCGTAGGAATGTTTTACAATAAACAAGTACATTTAAATATTTTCTGCTTAGACTTATCAAAATATTTAACGTACTTGTGGTTGTAAAATATTCGGAGCATAAGTTTATTTTTAGCTTAGGAACTCTGTTACTTTTTATTCCACTTAACTACAGGTTTCCTTGCTGCCTTTACTTCATCTAACCTTTTAATTATAGTCGTATTTGGTGCTGATTTTACTATGTCGGGATTTTCCTTAGCCTCTTTTGCAATGCTTATCATATCATCTATAAATTCATCCAGTGTTTCCAACTTTTCATTTTCTGTGGGTTCTATCATCATCGCTTCTTTTACGATTAATGGAAAATATATAGTTGGAGGGTGGTATCCGTAATCCAAAAGTCTTTTTGCTACATCCAGAGTTGTAACTCCATTTTCATCTTCTTTCAAGCCCCCAAGTACACATTCATGTTTACAAATTGTATTTATAGGTATATTATAATAATCCTTTAGTCTTTCCTTTATATAGTTGGCATTTAAGACTGCATCTTCACTAACTTCCCTTAATCCATCTGCTCCCATACTCAAGATATAGGAAAATGCCTTTACCATAACTCCAAAGTTTCCATAAAAGCTTCTTACTTTTCCTATGGAATAAGGTCTGTCATAATCCAAATAATATTTATCTTTGTCTTTAGAAACTACGGGAACAGGTAAAAATTCCATAAGTTTCTTTTTAACTCCTATAGGTCCACTTCCTGGTCCGCCACCGCCGTGAGGTGTTGAAAAAGTCTTGTGAAGGTTCATATGACATACATCAAATCCCATATCTCCAGGTCTTGTCTTTCCCATATTGGCATTCATGTTAGCACCATCGTAGTAAAGAAGTCCCCCTGCTTCATGGACAAGTCTAGCTATTTCTATAATATTTTTTTCAAAAAGTCCAAGTGTATTAGGATTTGTAAGCATAAGTCCTGCTACTTCATTACTTAATATGGATTTCAAAGATTCGATGTCCACTGTTCCATCTTCATCCGATTTCACTTCTATTATTTCAAACCCTGCACAAGAAGCTGAAGCTGGATTTGTGCCATGAGCTGAATCAGGAACTATAATCTTTTTTCTCTTAAAATCTCCCCTTTTTTCATGGTAAGCTTTTATAATCATAAGTCCTGAAAGTTCTCCATGAGCTCCTGCTGCCGGCTGGAGAGATACAGTTTCAAAGCCTGTTATTTCAGCAAGTTTTTGACTTAATTCATACATAAGTTTTAAAGCTCCCTGGGTAGTTTCTTCTGGCTGGTACGGATGAAGCTGAGTAAATTCCTTAAAATCTGCCATATCTTCATTTATTTTAGGATTATACTTCATAGTACAGGAACCAAGAGGATAAAATCCCGTATCCACACCAAAGTTTTTATTAGAAAGCAGTGTAAAATGTCTTATTACATCTACTTCACTTACTTCTGGAAGCTCAGGCTCCTCTTTGCCTATAAATTCTTCAGGCAACAATTTTTCAATACCTTCTTCTGGTACGTCACATTTAGGAAGGGAGTAGGCCTTTCTGCCTTCTTTGGAAAGTTCAAAAATAAGTTTATTATATTCTTTCATTACTCAATTCCCTCCAATACAGAAGTTAATTTATCAATTTCATTCTTTGTCCTCTTTTCAGTTACACATAAAAGCATTGAATTTTTATAAGAAGGATATTGTTTTTCAAGATCATATCCACCTAATATTTTATTTTCAAGTAGTTTCTTATTTATGTCTCCTACTGGATTTTTACAAGCAACTACAAATTCATTGAAAAACGGTTTGTCAAATACAGCTTTGTACTTTCCACCTTCAGTAAGTTTTTTAAATGCATAATGAGATTTTTGGACATTTTGATAAGCTACTTCTTTAATTCCCTTTTTACCTAGTGTAGTTAAATATATAAGTGCTGTAAGTGCATTTAATGCTTCATTGGAGCATATATTTGAAGAAGCCTTTTCACGTCTTATATGCTGCTCTCTTGCCTGAAGTGTTAGTACATAGCCTCTCTTACCTTCTGAATCCGTAGTTTCACCTACAATTCTTCCTGGAATTTTTCTCAAATACTTTTTAGTAGTAGTTAAAAATCCAAGATAGGGACCGCCGTAATTCATGCTGTTTCCAAGAGATTGTCCCTCACCTACAACTACATCTGCTCCATATTCTCCAGGACTCTTTAGTATTCCAAGAGAAATGGGATCACAAAATACTATTAAAAGGGATTTATTATCGTGAACATACTTCTCCACATCCTGCAGTTCCTCTATTAACCCTAAAAAATTTGGTGTTTGAACTATAACTGCCGCTGTGTCCTTATTAATCTGACCTTTAAGTTTGTCTATATCAGTAACTCCACTTGCTTCATCTATTTCTATTAGATTTAAATCTTTAAATCTCAAGTAAGTTTTAAGTACCTTTCTAACTTCAGGGTTTAAAGTTTTTGAAACTACTATATTTTTACGTCTTGTTACATTTGCAGCCATTTGTGCTGCTTCTACACAAGCTGTAGCTCCATCATACATTGAAGCATTTGAAACTTCCATACCTGTTAAATTAGCCATAACTGTCTGATACTCAAATATAGTCTGAAGTGTACCCTGGCTTATTTCAGCCTGATAAGGAGTATATGCAGTATAAAACTCAGACCTTGACGTTATGTGCTTTATCACAGAAGGTATATAGTGGTCATAAACCCCTGCACCTAAAAAACAGGTCAGATCATCACAGCTTTTATTTGATTTTGCAATGTCCTTAATGTAAGACTCCACTTCAAGCTCGGACATTCCATTATTTATATTTAATTTTCTATTTAAACGAACACTTTCTGGTATATCGGAAAACAGATCATCTATGCTGCTTACTCCTATTTTCTCCAGCATAATTGTCTTGTCTTCTTCTGTAAGTGGTAAATAAGGATGCATGTCAATCACTCCTTATCACATATTTTTTCATAGTTTGCTGCATCAAGTAAATCTTTCAATTCCGATTCATCTGATATTTCAATTGAAATTATCCAGTTTTTATAAGGATCTTCATTGAGGCCTTCAGGACTATCTACAAGTTCCTCATTTACTTCTAAGACCTTACCTGAAACTGGAATACACAAATCTGAAGCTGCTTTTACAGATTCAACTGTTCCAAATACATCACCTTTTGAGAATTCTGAATCCACTTCAGGAAGTTCAACAAAAACAATTTCTCCTAAAGAATCCTGGGCAAAATCTGTAATACCAACATAAGCTTTGTCCCCATCAACTTTTATCCATTCATGATCTTTTGAATACAATAATTCCTTTAAAGTTTTCATTTATAAATCCTCCCCACTATTTGTTATAATTTTTATTATAAAATTTCTTGCTAACTACTTCCGCATTTAAAAGCTTATTCCTCACCTTTATAGAAATAGAAGTTCCAATAGGTGCATATTTAGAATCAATTAAAGCAAAACCTATATTTTTATTTAAAGAGGGTGAGCGATATCCAGTGGTTACTTCTCCTATTTTCTTATTCTCTGCAAAAACTTCGTATCCGTGCCTTGAAATTCCTCTTTCCTTCATTTCAAAGCCAACTATTTTTCTCTTTAGTCCTTCTTTTTTCTGCTTTACAAGAGCATCTTTGCCTATGAAATTGTCCTTATCAAGTTTCACAAAAATTCCTATGCCTGCTTCAAGAGGTGTAATTGATTTAGACAATTCATTTCCATAAAGTGGCAAGCTAACTTCAAATCTCAAAGTATCCCTTGCACCAAGTCCTATTGGTTTTATACCATCTTCTTTACCTGTTTCAAGTATCTTATCCCACAGATACTCTGCATTTTCGGTTTCTGAATAAATTTCAAATCCATCTTCTCCTGTATATCCTGTTCTTGAAACCATGCACCTTTTTCCAGCAACTAGTACATCTTTTTTGAAGAAATAGAACTTGATGCTATCTAAATCTGTATCCGTTAATTTTTGAAGTATTTTTTGCGCATTTGGCCCCTGAATTGCAAGCTGTATAATTGAAGGAGATATATTTTTTATATCTACCTGAAAATTTTCCTTATTTTTTTTCATCCAGTCAATATCTTTATCAGTATTTGCAGCGTTTATTACGAGAAAAAAGTGCTCATTTGTAAATTTATAAACAAGTATATCATCTACTATTCCACCTTCTGGATAACACATAGGTGTATATAATATTTGGTTTTCTTTAATCTTAGCTGCATCATTCGTTATTAAATTTTGAACAAATTCTAGTGCATCTTTTCCTGTTATATCTGCTTCTCCCATATGTGAGACATCAAATAATCCTGCTTTTTTACGTACTGCTTGATGTTCAGATGTTATGCCTTCAAATTGTACTGGCATATCCCATCCTGCAAAATCTATTATTTTTGCACCGTATTTCTTATAAGAATCAAACAGCGGAGTTTTCTTTAATTCTTCCATAACATAAAACCTCCTTAATATTTTTATGCATTAAAAAAAAGGATATGGAGACTATTTACCCAATAGTCCACATATCCTCTGTTTTTTTACCTGAGAGTTTCGATATTAAATATCTTTCACCTTTGGTACTGTCTTAATAACAGCTTTTTCAGAGTTTTGTCCTACAGCGCTCCTTCTACCTGAGAGTTTTTGATATATCCGTGGCGGCATATCATTGCTTCTTCGGTTAACAACTAGATGCTATCTCGCACTGTATTCATCCAATTTATATACTTTTTACTACATTATTAATATACACCTTAGAATATGGAATTTCAATAAAAATATTTTTAATTTTTATCTGAACTTTCAAATTTCTTATCCATACTCTTTATATATTCTTCCATAGCATTTACAAGGTGCTTTGAAACCTCTACTGCTTCAACAACGGTTTTGGCACCTGTTACCACATCACCTGATGCAAAAACTCCAGACCTTGTAGTTCTTCCTGAATCGTCTGTCTGTATAAGTCCTTTGGAATTTACTTCTATTCCTTCAGAATTGTTTACTATATTTGCCTTAGGTCCCTGGCCTACAGCAATTATTATAGAATCTGCATTAAAAAGCTTTGTTTCCTCATCTTTTAACGTTACTTTCTTTTTCCCTGTATTTTCATCAAAGGACACCTCAGTTGGAACTACTTTAATTCCATCATCTGTTATTTCAACTGGTGCCATTTTATAGAGAAATTTCACTCCATCAAGTTTGGCATAATCAATTTCTATATTATCTGCTCCTGCATGTTCTTCATCACTCCTTGCAATGATAGTTACGTCATTTGATCCATTTCTAATTATAGTCCTTGCAGCATCCATAGCAACATTTCCTGCTCCTATAATTGCAACTTTATCTCCCAAATTATAGGCCTCAGGATTTTTAAGATAATCTATGGCATAATTCACATTACCATAAGTTTCTCCTTTAAGTCCCAAGCTCCTTGGGCTCCACACTCCTGTTCCTATATAAACCGCCCTGTATCCATCCCTAAACAAATCTTCAACAGTTATCACAGGTCCTATAAGAGTATTAGGCCTTATCTTAACTCTCATATGGAGAAGTTTATCCTTAAGCCTGTCCAAAATATCTTTAGGAAGTCTAAAGGCAGGTATGCCGTATCTCAAAACTCCTCCTATATCTTCATGGGATTCAAATATAGTTACATCATATCCCTTTCTTGCCATTATAAAGGCAATACTCAATCCTGCTGGACCTGACCCTACTACTGCAATTTTTTTATTCAACTTTTTTATATCAGCTGACGTTATAAAATTAAGATAAAAGTCTGATATATATTTTTCGATAAGACCAAACTTTATAGGAGTTCCTTTTTTACCAAGCACGCAATGGCCTTCACAAAACTTTTCATGTGGACAAACTTGTGAACAAATAGCTGACATGGGGTTATTTTCAAAAAGAAGTTTCCCGGCTTCTTTTATTTTATTCTCTTTAAAAAGTTTTATTACTTCATTTATAGGGGTACTTACAGGGCATCCTTTTTTACATTGAGGCACTTTACATCCAAGACATCTATTAGCTTCACCAAAAACAATTTTATCCAATTCTTCTTCCTCCCTTGTGTGTAAACAAATTCTATAATGTTTTATTTACCATCTGTACTATTTTTTATCAATACTCTGTACTAATATTTATATTACATATATATAATCATATATAATAGAAATTATCAATACTTATTATCTGTATCTGTATTAATAATCTTCTGTATTTCTTAATCCATCTTAAAAATACTTGAGATTTCATAAGATTTATAATAGTTATCATGCACAACAAGCACCCCTGTTTTCTTCCTAACTTTTGTAAAATTGCTTCAAAATAATAATTTATTGTATTTTAAATAAAAAGCTGCATTAGCTTGAAGTTAATCCTCCATCTAATGCAGCTTTTCAACGATATTCTAAATATTAATCCTACATTTATCATTAGCAAACAATATTTCTGCTAAAACTTTTACTGCCAATTAAATTTATTACACTAAATTATTTATCTGTTTTATTATAATTTATTAAACATCCATCTAACAATATATTTACTTCTTTTTCAGTAAGCTTGTCAATTTTTACATTGAACTTTTTAAGGTTCCTCTTTACCACATAAGCATCTATTTCAGATGGTCTCTCAGCAACAGCCTTTCTTATATTAGGAATAAATATATAATCGCCGCATTCAAACTGTGGTTCATCTTCCATAACAAAAGGAAGTATACCCCAATTAATCAAATTTGAACGATATCTTTTAGTAGCATATTCTCTTGCAATATTAGCATATCCACCTAAAACCTTTTGGCAACTGGCTGCCTGTTCTCTAGCAGAGCCATCTCCAGGCTTTACTGCATATATCATGCTTCCTATACCTGTATTACTTGTATTTATACTGTCAAACTCTTCTTTTATTACACTAAATACTTTTTCTAGATCCCTATTTGCATCAAAAGGAGACTTTCCTGCGAGTCTATCTTTTTCTGATTTCTGAATTTGTTTTGATCTTCCAACATATTCAGGATCTTTACGTGACAGCGTAAACTCCGAAAGCTTTAATGGATTAGATCTATAAGAAGATGTATCTCCCGAAGGTATCAATTCATCTGTTGTAGTTACAGGATCTTTGATTAAAGAACACACTTTTAGTATTAAGTTATCTGAAAGCTCAGGCATATCCGGCCAGTTCTTTATATTAGGCCCAAATCTTAATTCTACATCACTATTTCCTTTATCAAAAGCATTATAAACACGGTTATCATAAATCGTCTTGTTAAAATAATATTTAGGTATATTGTAATCTGCATCTAAATCTGTAGCTGCTGTAACAAATCCTTTGTTAGCAGCTGTTGCTGCTATTGAACGTGCATCCATAAGTGCTGCATAAGAAAGCTGATTTTCATTAGGTTTTGAACCTTCACGATTAGGAAAGTTTCTAGTTGTATGTCTTATACTGAGTGAATTATTAGCAGGTGTATCTCCTCCTCCAAAACATGGTCCGCAGAAAGCTGTCTTAACTATTGCTCCCGTCTGCATCAATTCTGCAGCTATTCCGTTTTGAGCTAAACTATAATAAACAGGCTGACTGGAAGGATAAACATTTAATGTGAATTCATCATTTCCAATAGATTTTCCTTTTAGTATACTGGAAGCTTCACAAATATTTTCATAATTACCTCCGGCACATCCAGCTATACATCCTTGTTCTACATATAACCTATTATCTCTTATCTTTTCTTTTAAAGAGAAATCAAGATTTTTGTTAGACATTCTGCTTCTGGCATCTTTTTCTACCTTATCTAATATGTCATAAAGGTTTGCGTTAAGTTCTTCGATAGTGTATACGTTACTTGGATGAAAAGGCATTGCTATCATAGATTTTATTTTTGACAAATCAACACATACAATTCCATCATAATATGCAACGCTTCCAGGATTTAATTCTTTATAATCTTCTTTTCTTCCATGTAATTCAAGGTAATCACAAACTTTGCTATCAGTTTTCCATATTGAAGTCAAACACGTAGTTTCAGTAGTCATTACATCTATACCATTTCTATATTCTACAGATAAGTTTTCTATTCCTGGTCCTACAAATTCCATTACCTTGTTTTTAACAAAGCCATTTTTAAATACTTCACCAATTATAGCTAGGGCAACGTCCTGTGGTCCTATACCCTTTTGTGGTTTCCCAGTTAAATAAATTCCTATAATTCCAGGATAAGATATATCATATGTCTGAGACAGCAGCTGTTTAACAAGTTCTCCGCCACCTTCACCTATTGCCATCGTACCAAGTGCTCCATAACGGGTATGACTATCTGATCCTAAAATCATCTTTCCACAGCCTGCCATCATCTCACGCATATACTGATGAATAACTGCTAAATGAGGTGGAACGTATATTCCTCCATATTTCTTTGCAGCAGATAAGCCAAATAAATGGTCATCTTCATTAATTGTTCCACCAACAGCACAGAGACTATTGTGGCAATTAGTAAGCACATATGGTATTGGAAATTTTGTAAGTCCACTGGCACGAGATGTTTGTATAATTCCTACAAAAGTGATGTCATGAGAAGCAAGGGCATCAAATTTAATATTTAAGTTTACATTATCTTTTGATTTATTATGATCCTGCAGTATAGAATAAGCTATAGTTTGTTTTTTAGCTTCTTCCTTGTTAATATAATCTTTTCCTAATTTTGCTTTAAGTTTTTCATTGCATTCTTTATTGTCAAAATATAATTCTTCTCCATTTAATAAATATGCGCCTTCATCATATAACTTAATCATAACTTCCTCCCTATTATAATGTAATAAAATTTCATTTATTGCCTAATCAAGATCTAACATTTTTGCTGGGTATATTTTTGTCATATTATTAACAGCTTCTTCAGATAATCCTGAATTTCTTAAAAATGATATATACTCATATAATTCTTCGCTCCACACAGGATTCTCAATTTGGCCTCCATCAGTGGATATGATTGTGGATTCATATCCTAAACTTTCAATTGCTCTTAAGTTTGTTGAAAAATTCTTCTCATATTTACCATTTACACGGTGTGCATAACACCTTTCAAAGTACACTCCATATTTTATTAATGCTCTTTGATCATCCAAAGACATATCTACAGTAGGCCATTCAGGGTGATTTATTAAAATTTTCTTCACACCTATTTCTTTTGCTTTTTCAACAACTACTCTAATTTCATACGGCGATAAGTGACCCGTAGCAAGAACAATATTATGCTTTGAAATTAGCTTTAAAATTTTTACAAGTTCAGGAACAATTTGTCCATTATTAATTACCTCAACGCCATCTGACATTCCTTTTTGTTTACGTTCATTAGCAGCAAATGAAGTTGGTAACCAAATAATTTTTGCATTCATTTTAATAGCATTTTCTACTGCTGCAATATTCAATCCTCCCATTTGAGGGTTTAAAACAATTCCACCAAACACATGAATTCCTTTAACTAATTGTTGTGCAATCCATGCTCTATCCATTGTAGGTACTACATGTGATTTTAAAACAACAGCACGTGCGCCAACTCTCTTTGCTTCTTTTACTAGTTCAATGTCATTTAATCTTCTTTCCCTAATATCAGGTGCGGTATGGATATGTAAATCAATAACATCTTCTAAAGCATTATCTTCACATTTCATTTTTTCCTCCTGTATTAACCAATTTTATTTCTAATATATATCTAAGCAAATGTTTACATTTTGCATATTACTACATATTTCTATTTACTAAAAATTAAAATAGAATATTTGACCAACTAATAAATATATACTTAATTTTAAAATTATTTCACTACAATTTAATAATATCAGATTCATTTTGTAAAGTCAACATTAGTCTATATATTATACAAATGTTTTGAAATTATCCTGTAAAATTAGCGTTATGCAAATTTTGACCTTTACATAATAAAATTAGCATATCATTAGTGAAACAAGAGTTAATTTTGTATACTTTTGTATTAGTTTTACATGATTTGCTTACAAATTTTAAAATTGAAGGTAAGACATTAATTTAGCTAAAATATTTGGTTAATTACATAAATTTGTAAATTAAATTTCTAAGGTTCCACCCATTGTCTTGAAAAAGCAAATTAGTTCTATTATAATTAGTTTGTATGTATAGGATTATCAGTAGTTTTCTTTAATAATATTATTTCTAAGTTAATTAAAAGTTGTTTTAAATTTGCACTAAATATAAAATTAGTTGAGAGGTTAAACATGATAGATGAATTTGAAAAAATAAATGAAGCTGAAAGATTAAATTTTCTTGCCGAGTTGTCTGATATGTATTATGAATTAAATATGACTCAAAGTGAAATAGCAAACAAATTATCTACTACTAGATTTAAAGTTTCTAAATTGCTTCAAGAAGCTCGTGACAAACATGTAGTAGAAATCACCATAAACAAACCCCACAGTAGAGTTCCTAAATTAGAAAATATTTTGAAAGAAAATTTTGATTTAAAAGATGCCCTGGTGCTTGATAATAAAATGCTTGCTTATGAAGAAACCTTAAGTACACTAGGGAAATTAGGAGCTCAATATGTAGACGATTTAATTAGTGAAAATTCTATTGTAGGTGTACTTTGGGGTAAAACTCTTTTAAATTTAATAAAAAATTTAAAGCCAAAAAAGAAGCTTCCAATAACTACTGTACAAATGGTAGGCTCCGCTGCTAAAGATAATACTATTGTAGATTCTCAAGAACTCATGAGACGTATGGCAAAAATATATGGAGGTAAATGCAAATATTTATATGCTCCCCTTTACGTAGATAATGATTATGCCAGAAAGGCACTTATGCATGAACCTGTATTAAGTGATACTATATTCTTTGCAAATAAATCAGATATAATTCTTACAGGAGTAGGTACAACAGATGCTATGTTCTCTTCTTCCCTTTGGGCAAATTATTTAGAAAGAGTTAAACAGTACTATTTAGATGATCTAAAAGCTGTAGGATGTATTTACGGACGTGTTTACAATGATCTAGGAGAAGAAGTAGATATTGACATAAACCAAAAAGTCATAGGAATAGATACTTCTGCTATACGCCAAGCAAATCATGTAATAGGTATTGCTGCTGGTAAATTTAAAGCTAAGGCAATTTTAGGAGCAATACGTGGAAAGTATATAAATACGCTTATTACTGACGATGCTACAGCTTCAAAAATACTTTCTTTAGCCAAAATACAATTTTAAAATCACAGCACCTAAAAAGTCTGTAAAAGACATCTTTTATAATAAAACATAGAAAGCTATTTTATCACAAAAAAGAAGGTAAATCTCCATTGACTGAAGATTTATCCTCTTTTTTTAATACCTTTCATTCAGTTTTAATATAGTTTATCTGGCAACAAGAGAAATAATTATACTTGCTACCGTGGCAATTCCCATACACATAGGAGCTGCAATAAAAAGCAGTCTTGGAAATAATTTAGTACGTTCTTCCTCATCTGAACAAGAACCTAATACAATACTTCCACCTGAAGAGAAGGGTGAAATAGAAGCTGACTGTGCGCCAATAACAATACACATGAAGAGAATAGCTGGACTTATACCTGTTGCCTGTGCAATAGATGGAACAGCCGGAAAAAGTGCAGGAACAACAACACCAAGTGTGCTGCTAATAGCTGCCATCAATCCCCCTACTATGCTGAGTACTATAGGCACTGCAAAAGCAGGTAAATTACCACTAATCCATCCTGCAAGTAATTTTATAGTTCCTGCTTTTATTGCAACTGATATTAACATACCAACACCACAAATCATAATAAGAGTACTCCATGGTACCTTTGCAATGGCCGCTTTCTGATCAGCAATCTTAAGCATGAGAAGAATAATAGAAAAAATAATTGAAACAAGCCCAACGTCCATTTTAGAATTTATAAAAGTAATAACTACATTTTTAGGAACAATTAAATGTAAAACTGGAGGCGCAAGAACTATAACCACCATAGCAATAATAAGATAAAGATTTATTTTTTGTTTTTTATCAAATGGTTCTGGTTTTTTTATATTTAATGTTTTTCCTAAATTTCTTAAATTTTTTGAAAATATCATAAAAGCCAAAATTACTAAAATAGGAATGATCATAGTAATAATGAAAATATATGCCGTATATAAAAATGATAAATCTTTAAACCCTGCTGATTCGATAAAGCTTTTAAATACAATACCACATCCGCTTGTCATAAAATTAGCACCTGATAATGCACCATAACTTAAAATAACCGCTCCTATCATTGTATCCATGCCTGTTTCTTTACAAAGCAGTAATGTAAGAGGAGCTAAAAATACCATTACTGTAAAATATCCTGCGCCCAAGCCTGAAATCAATACTGCTGCAAAGAAAATAACAAATGGAAGTAATTTCGGCATCTTGCGGCATCTATATAAAATATGTAAAGAAAGTTTTTCCAGTGTACCGTTTACAAGTGCAAAATTATAAAAAAGTGAAACTGAAAAAATTACAAAAAAAATACTTATCGGCCACATTGCAATTACCTGTGAAGCTTTTAAATTTAAAACAAAGCATCCAATTATATACGCAAATCCCATAGCAAAAAATCCTGTATTAATTTTTGTTTTATACCCTAGTGCAATAGAAATTATTATAGCCAATACTACAATTAAACTTATCATAAATCCTTCCTCCCCAAAATAAATAGTTTATAAAATACTTTTATGAAGCTTATGCATATAGATATAACATTTAATGCATTAAGTTACTTTATTAATGTAAAACGATTTCTTTATGCTCTAACATCATAACAAATTTAGTGTATCAAACATTTCTTTTTTTGTCAAAACACTTGTTAAAATTAAAGTCATATGTTTTAATTAACTTTTTAAAGTTCAACATTTATTTTCCTTTAAGGAGCTTATAAGATTATATTATGCATTATTTGCATGATATTCTATTAATCACTTGTAAACAGATTAATCATTTGTAAATATAAAACTTAAATGTAGATTTAATAATATAAGACATTTGTGAAATTAAAATAAGGAGCATGCCTAGATTTGTGTAAATCAATCCAGATATGCTCCCGAAATATACTAGTTCGCTAAGTTAAAAACTTTCAATGGCCCTTTTAGCCCACTCTGAGTCTTTATACATAGCTCTTCCTACACCTATGAGATCAGCTTTTACATCTACAAGCAGTTTCTCTGCAGCCTCAGCCTTTGTAATACCTCCAGTTAATATAACAGGTATTGATACAAACTGTTTCAAACTTCCACTGAGTTCTGAAAAATATCCCTGAGAGTTATTTCCCGGTACAGTAAATCTGCAGAACCCTCCTGAAATATCCAAAACATCCAATCCCGCTTTTTCAAATTCACAAACCGCAACTTTACTATCTTCAAGTGTAGTTCCACCTTCCATATAATCAGAAGCTCCCAATCTCATGAAAATCGGATATTCAGGTCCTACAACTTCACGTACTGCCTCTATTATTTGCAAATGAATTTTAATTCTATCTTTTACATTATCTCCACCATATTCATCAGTCCTTTTATTTGTAAGTGGAGAATAAAATTGATTCAAAAGATATCCATGAGCAGAGTGAATTTCTACTCCATCAAAACCAGCTGCCTTTACACGAATAGCAGCATCACTAAAGCTTTTAACTATATCCTGAATTTCATCATAAGTAAGTTCTCTTGGAATACCTGATTTCATAAAAGGATTTTCCACAGCTGAAGGCGCTAACAAAACACTTCCTGTAACTGCCATAGTAGTTGCGCTCCCCGCATGGTTAAGCTGCATAACTGCCTTGCAACCGTTTTTATGAATGACACTAGCTACTTTTCTTAGGCCTTCTATTGTACTATCATTTGCCACAGAAAGCTGGTTCTTACTAGCTTTTCCCTGCTGTGCAATAAAGCTGTGTTCAACTATAATAAGTGATAAATATCCTCCTCTAGACTTTTCATCATAATGTTCTAAGATCTTACTACTTACTTTTCCATCATCTTCAGATTTCTCTGTAGCCATAGGCGGCATAATTAATCTATTTTTTAAAACTAATTTACCACTGTTTAGTGGCTCAAGTAAATGTGTCATAATTTCCCTCCTGCATCTAAATTTAACTTAAATTTTATCATAGCAGACATTAAAAAACAAGTAGTGCTTTTTTGTGACAAATTTAGTGTTTAAATTATACATTTATAAAGGAATTTAAGAACTCATTTATAGTTCAACTATATAAATTACAACTTTAATCTTTCAAAAAAGTTATTGACAACAGGATAACCTTGGTAGTATACTACTAACTAAATTAAATAAAATCTTATCAAGAGAGGTTGAGGGACTGGCCCTATGAAACCCAACAACCAGCATTTTCATTTGTTTTCATTTGAATGTATTGGTGTTAATTCCTGCAGATTATTTCTGATAGATGAGATAATTGATTTTTAATATCATGATATTAAAAGGTCATTTTTCTTATCTTATAGAAAAATGACCTTATTTTTCTATAAGATAAACCATTCGATTTGCGCAAATCAAATATTCTGATAAGATTTCCATTTGATTGATAAAAGTACAAATAAAACCCTATTCGCTAAGGAGTGAACAGTATGAGTAAAGAAAACTCTAAAGGCATTAATGCCCTTAAAAAAAATCAACTTAATTTTGTAGAAGTTATTGCTCTTTCAGTTGCAATAATAGCACCTACTTTTGCTATGTCAATGAATGTAGGACTTATGGCATCAACAGTATCTTACTCTGTAAGTGCAGTATTTGTTATATCAACTATATTAATGGGCTTTGTAGCCGTATCTTTTATAAAATTCAATGAATATTTTCCATCTGCAGGTTCGGTTTATACATTTACAGAAAAATCTTTAGGTAAAAAAGCTGCTTCAATATCAGGATGGGCTCTGCTCCTTACCTATATAGGATTTTCTGCTGGATGTTCTTCTGCTTTTGGATCTCTTTTTTCTAGCTTTATTAAAGAATTAACTGGAGTAAGCATATCCTGGATTATATTTGCACTGATTTGTGAGGTATTTATATGGTTTGTATCCTATACCGATGTAAAATTAAGTACAAACATTATGCTTGTCATAGAAGCTGTATCAATCCTCCTCGTAATATTGCTTTCAGTGGTCATTCTTGTAAAAGTTGGTTCAACAAAAGGATTAAGTTTAGTTCCTTTTAAAGGAAATGGGAATAAATTTTCAAATTATGGTACTGGAATCGTATATGCAATACTATGCTTTGGTGGTTTTGAGGGAGCATCAAGTCTTGGTGAAGAAAGTAAAAATCCTAAAAAATCAATACCTCTTGCAATTGCAAGTACAGTTGTTGTAACCGGACTTATATTCGTATTCGTAAGTTATGCTGAGGTTATAGGATTTGGAGTATCGGCTTCAGGAATAGGGGCACTAACCAAGTCCTCATCTACTATAGTAGATCTTTCTAAAAATTATATAGGAAGTGTATTTACTATATTAATTACACTAGCTATCAGTATTTCTGCTTTTTCAACTGCTTTAGGATCTATGACTGCAGGTTCAAGGCTTTTATATTCAATGAGCAAAGATGGTAATGTTCCAGAAATTTTTTCTAGTGTACACCCTAAACACCATACTCCTTATGTAGCTTTAAACATCATACTTGCAATAATAATAATTCCTGTTTTAGCACTTTTTAAACATGATGGAGTAGAAGTATTTGGATATATAGGAACAATAGGTGCACTTGCCTTACTTGTTGCTTACTTTATAACAAGTTTGGGTTCACTTATATACTTTGGGAAGAAAAAAATATGGACATGGCAGCTTATTATACCAGTTATAGCTCTACTCGTTTTAGCATTTACCTTTTATTCAAATATTTATCCTATACCAGCCTTTCCTAATAATATATTCCCTTATATAGTTTTGGCATGGATAATAGTAGGTTTTAGTATTACTTCTATTTATAAAAAAAGTTCGGTTTTACCTGCAGCCTCTAAAGAGAAGGTTGCTAATTAATATATTATTTAATTTAGAAGGAGATTATATATTATGACTAATAGTTTATGGAATACTTTAAGTGATTTAAAAAAACACCAATGGGTAGATCTTACCCATGAATTTGGACCGGACACTCCAAGATTTGCAAGCTTTAATCCTGCAAAATTTGAAACTATTTTCACTCACAAGGATGGTTTCTTTGTAAAACAATATACATTTGCAGGACAATATGGAACTCACCTTGATCCTCCAGTGCATTTTGCAGAAGGCGGCAGATATATCGATGAATTGGAACTTCAAGAACTTGTTTTACCTCTTGTGGTTATAGATCTTTCAGAGAAAGTAAAAGAAAATGATGACTACGTACTTACAGTAGATGACATTTTAGAATGGGAAAAGAAATATGGTAAAATACCAGAAGGTTCTTTTGTAGCATTTAGGTCTGACTGGAGTAAAAGGTGGCCGGATCAAGATAAACTTTTAAATCTTGACAAAAATGGTGACGAGCATTATCCTGGATGGTCCATTGATGCACTCAAGTTCTTATATGAAACTCGTAAAATAGCAGCAAATGGACATGAAACCTTTGATACAGATGCACCAATAGAACAAAAAACAACTGGATTTCAGGGAGAATATTATGTATTAAAAGAAGATCATTATCAAATTGAAGTTATGACCAATTTGGACAAAGTACCTCCAACTGGAGCAATAATCTTCAGCATAGTTCCTAAGGCTCAAAAGGCACCCGGTTTCCCTGTTCGTTCATTTGCCATTCTACCTTAAATTAATAGTGTATTATACATCATTAACTTAATTCCCCCTAAATAAAAATGAGGCAAGTAAAATATATGTTTTACTTGTCTCATTTTTCTTATTCATAATTCATGCACCTCTAGTGCTTAAACTTAATTTTAATGTTTACTATTTCACCTTTTGTTCCAATTCTTATGGGAGGTCCCCAGGTTCCATAACCAGAAGTAACTATTAAATTAAAATTGTCCTTTTTAAGGTATCCATAGTCATCTTCATAAATAAACCTTGTTATAAGATTATTAGGGAAAAATTGTCCCTTATGAGTATGTCCTGAAAGCTGTAAATCCACATTTTCCTTATGAGCCTCCTCAAGACCCACCGGTCTATGATTTAATTCTATAATAGGTAGGGATTTGTCTGTATTTTTCAAAATTTCATTTAGCGGTTTTATCTTTTCGCCGCTATCAGCATCCTTTCTACCTACCACATAAAAACTATTGTCTATTTTAACTGCTTTATCTTGCAGTACTTTAACCTTTGCTTTATTCATATAACTAATTGTTTCAGATAAATTTTCTCCATATTCATGATTTCCTGTAATGTAATATACACCATACTTTGAGTTTATCCTTTTAAAAGCTTGTCCATAATACTTCTTTAACTTCGTAGTGGTGCTTTCATCAACCATATCTCCACAAAATAAAACTATGTCAGGTTTCAATTTATTTATGGAATTCACCATTTTATCAATACCTTTTTCCTTAATCATTATACCCATGTGTACATCTGACACCATTACCACGTTTAGTGAATTTATTTTACCTGCACTTTTATTTATATCTATACTATAATTTGTTACGACTGGATGAAGGGCATTCCACATGCCAAAGCAAAAAATAATTAAAACTATTATAAAAATTGAAATTCCGTCATTATATATGGCGCTTATATAATTTCTAATTCTCCCCTTAAATCCTACTTTTTTTAAAACAAACTTTACCACATCCGTGAGTATAAACAATATAAGTAAATAATAAAAAGTGCCTAGGGATACTGCTCCTATTAGTGTTAATAAAGAAGCTAATATGTTGTTTACTGATACAACACTTTTAAATATAGAACTTATAACATAAGAAAAAGCTATAAACCAAAATGCAATCCAGTACAATCTCTTTTTTAAATTTTTATTTTTCTTTAAAAATACCCCTTTTACTTTTCTTCCAACGTAATACCATACTATTATATATAAAATCAAAATAAGTATAAGTAAAATAATATTTTCAATTAACATAAGTGATTACCTACACTACATTTCTTATATTCTTCTCCCCAACTCCACATGACATCTAGTATTGGCTTTAAACTGAATCCAAGGCTTGTCAGTGAATACTCAACTCTAGGTGGAACCTCGGCATATACTTTTCTATTTACAAGGCCATCCTGCTCCATCTGTCTTAAATTTTGAGTCAAAACTTTTTGCGAAATACTTCCAACCGACTTCTTTAATTCTCCAAATCTTTTGGTACCTGTAAGCAAATCTCTAATGATTAAAACTTTCCACTTATCACCTATGAGTGAGAGTGTAGTTTCAACTGGACATGCAGGCAAATCTTTTTTATCCATAAAAGTTTCTCCTTTAAAAGTGTTATAAGCACACAATAGTATACTTTAGGTAACTACAGTACTTTTAAGTGCTTACTTTACATTTGATATTATGAATATTATTATAAATTTGTAAGTAGCAAATTGCAAGTTCAATTTTAAAGGAGGTTCATTAACATGAACGAAGTAGTAAAATTTTTAAAAGAAAATCCAGTGCAATATTTTGCAACTGTAGGATTAGACGGTAAACCCAAAGTACGTCCTTTCCAATTTATGCTTGAGAAAGAAGGAAATCTATATTTCTGCACAAACAATAAAAAAGACGTTTTTGCCCAACTTCAAAAATGTCCCTATGTTGAAATTTCAACATCAAGTCCAAAATTTGCATGGATAAGATTAAATGGTAAAGTTGTGTTTTCAAATGATATGGAAACTAAAAAAGCTATTATAGAGAACAGTAGTCTAGTAAAATCACTTTACAAATCAGCAGAAAACCCTATTTTTGAAATTTTTTATCTTAAAGACGCAAAAGCTGCAATAGCCGATTTTTCAGGTAATCCACCTAAAGAATATGCTCTTTAATTTTAAAGACTAAATTAAACTTCCGGAAGTTACTAAATCATTTTTTTCTACTTAGAGTTTCATAAAATCATATAACTAGATGGCCCTTTTTTTCAGCAAGTGTGATTGTGGCTTCTATACCAGAGTTAAATTTGAGGTAGTCACTTTCAATGCCATCACTGAATATGACTCCATTTTCAGGCATTTGAGATGATATCTTTAGTTGAGATCCTTTTTTAATTCTCCCAAAAACTATATCTGCTTTTGTAGTTCTACTTGGGAAAGGCTCTCGTACAGAAAAGTACAAATAATCAATATCCCAAGCTGGATTATTTTTTTGTTTGATTTTAAGATCTGAATTTGATGTGCTATTTATAATATTTGCAGCACCTGTAAGTATACTTTTGAGCCACCCTGTTGAACCAAGACCTGTAGATACAATAACTCCACTTGAAGATTGATGTTCTTCATCGTTTCCTAACTTTATACTGTACCTAGCAGATACATGACTTTTTTGTCCTATGAACAAGTCATTTACAGCATAAATACTCTGTCCATCATTTAAAGCTGCTTTCGCCATGGAAACTTCTTTAACTTGTCTTTTTACATTAAAAACATCTTTAACAACCAATTTAAGATCATCAACTTTAAATGGAAGAAGCACTCCATCCCATCTTGAAGGATCAGGATTTACACCAATTAAAAGCTGATTTGAAAGATACTTTAAAGTATTTGCCACAAGACCATCCTGTCCTATAACTACCACTAAATCATTACCCCCAAATATAAAATTAGGTACAAAATCCCTATCGACAATTTGAGTTCTGCCTAATTCTTCAAGTTGACTTTGAGCTTTAGATACAGCTTGTTTATAAATTTTATCTTCAGTGACATAATCTGAAAAGTCACTTCCAAGATGTTCGATATAAAACTTTGCTTGTTCAATTGTATTATATCTTGCAATTAATTCTTCAAGTCCTGTCTTCCTCTTTATTATAACTATCTTATTTTCAGTTAATCTTATCATAACTAATTTCTCCCTTTAAGTATTTCCTGAAAAAGATCAGGTGATATATTGAGCTGTCCAATTTTTCCTGCATTCTCTGCTAGTTCTTGAAGTGCAAGTGCTGCTAATTTATTTGGCTGCATTCCAATACTTGCAAGAGATTGTATTACATTAGAATCTATTCCTTCTAGTGACTTCATAACAGCTGACAATTCATAAGCTTTTGCATCAGCTCTAACTTTTGAATTTTTTACAGAAATGTCGACAAGTGATCTCTTTTTTTCTTCAAGTGCAGTTTCAAAATTCATCTTTTCTTGTTTGAGTTCATTTTGCTTTTGCTGGAAAGTTCTCTCTGCTTCAAGTTGAGTTTCTCTAACTTGTTTTTTCTTGTTTTCAACTGCTATCTCCGTATTGTATTCATTTTCCTTTACACGTCTTTCCTGTTCAATTGAAGCATTTCTTCTCTCATAAATAGCTTCATCTGCTTTTTTCAAGATTTGTTCTCTTGTCTGAGCTTCTAATGCCCTTGCGGTTTCTTTATTTGGAACGATATTTAATATTGAAAGTCCAAGTATCTCAATTCCAAGAAGTTCTATCTCCTCACTTTTTTTAATATTACTCAATATCTCACTTGCAAGTACTTCACTTGATTTAATAGCCTCTTTGAGTTCTAAATTTTCGATTGTCTTTTTAGTTAGCACCCTTACAATATTTATTACTCTCTGCGGAAGTTTTTGAGGATCATCTGAAACATATCCCTTTCCTTTCTTCATATCAAATGTATAATTTAAAACTCCTGCAATTTTCTTTTGATCGACAATTCTGAAAGTAACCTGTCCTTGAACTGTAACCGTCTGAAAATCTGAAGTAACTTCTTCAAAAATAAAAGGTGAATCCACACTTCCAATAGGGACAAGAACAATTGAAGTGGTTGGAACATAGTAATAAAATGATATTCCAGCACCTTCCCTTACAATTTTACCATTCCTATACTTTAACACATACTCACTTGGTTGAAATTTTATAAATTTAAATCCAAACATAATTTATTCCTCCTAAAAATATTATTAAATTTATAGAACTTAGATTTTGAAATTGCTTTTTATCCATATTATCGCCTACATATTTAAAACTTGTTATTAACTATTTGTTATTAACATAATAATACTAACATATGCTTATGTCAATACCTTTTTTAATATAGATATCAAAAAAATATAAAAACAAAGGGCTAAACACTTTAACCCTTTGCTTTTTATGCATTCAATTCTATTGTTATTCTTATTCCGCAATTTTTTCTTTAGAAAACGCAGCCCCAAAAATCATTACAACTGCAAAAACGATCAGATATGCAACAACCTCCATTTTATGAGAAAAGCAAGCAGCAATTATCATAAAAACACATCCAGCTAGAGAAATAATAGGTGCTATAAATCTCTTAAATGAGTTTAAATCTTTTTCTTTTTTCATCATCATAACAAAAATAGGAATATACAATGCATAAATAGTAACTATAGGTAATTCGGAAGAATCAAAAGAGAAAAATCCAAACCAAGGCTTTGTTAAGTTAGCACCATAGAAGTATAATAACCATATACCACAAAGAAGCAATCCAAATACAGATGAATTAGTAGGCATATTTGTTACATTATCAACTTGCTTAAATACATCTGGTTTTGGTCCAATATTCCTTGCTGCTAAAGAATAAATACCTCGGGTACATCCAAGCATTAATCCATTTAAAGTTCCAAGACAAGAAATGATAACAAATACAAACAGCAGTGAACCACCTACTGATGAAAAAACTGTCTGAAAAGCTAATTTAGCTCCTGCTTCACCGCCAGCCATCATAACCTTATTTGTTACTGCTCCAGCTAACCCTACATAATAGAGTATGTAAATAATCATAATTACAAAAGTTCCTCCAACAAGAGCCAATGGAAGATTTTTCTTTGCATCTTTTAACTCAGCATTAATACTTGTAGCAATTATCCATCCTTCATAAGCAAAAGCTGTAGCAACAACAGCTGTAAATAATGCATTAGAAGTATTGACTTCCTTTACTACTGTTGTAAAATTATATGCAATCATGCCATTACCCACACCTACAACTGTTCCAATTACAGCCATTAAAGCTAGTGGAATAAGCTTTATAATAGTTGTACTAACCTGAAATTTACCTGCTAAAATTGGTGACAGTGAATTTAACGCAAAACTTGCTATCAAATATAGACCTGCAATAGTCATGCACTCTCCACCTGTAATTGAGAATCCAAGTAATACACAAGTATATCTAGCGGAAACCCATGCTAATACTGACGTCAATGTTGGATAGTAAATGAGTGCCATAAACCACCCAACATAATATGCATATTTTTTGCCCAAAGTAGCTTCTGCATAATCCACTACACCGTTTACATATTGATACTTAGTTGCCATTACAGCAAAAGTATAGGCACAAGAAATCATAATAATACCACCTATAACCCAGGCCAGTATGCCAAGTGTAAGATTTCCACCTGTTGCAGTTAAAACTTTTTCTGCTTTAAAAAATACACCACTACCTATAACAATACCAATAACCATGGCTATAGCCGTAATAAGGCCATACCTTTTTTCTAACTTTGATTCCATAATCAAATATCCCCCTCTTTGATTTATTAATATTATACTGAATATTGCTTTTATACATCATGCTATCTAAGCACTACAAACAGCATGACATATTAATTTTTATTGTACCACAGAATTAAGCATTTACCAACATTTCTTTTTCTTCATTGTTATGAATTTTCAATTTATTTATTCATATACTTGTATTTGACAAAAGTTTAATTTTAGTATACTATATAATAAACTAAATAAAATCAATTTAAATCTTATCAAGAGTGGCGGAGGGACTGGCCCTATGAAACCCGACAACCAACATTTTTCATTTGAATGTATGGTGTTAATTCCAGCAGATTATTTCTGAAAGATAAGGAAAATAGTTTATATAATTAGTATTAAAAGTTGTTTTTCTTATGAAAACAGCTTTTTTATTATACAAATTATTTAAATTAACCTATTCCTTTGTATAGCTGTTCACTACTTAAATATGCAAAATAAGATTTTTATTTGATTAAGGCATTTGATAAAAAATATCCTAGCATACTGAATAGTTATTTCTTTGAAGATGCCTAAGCTACCTATATATAAAGGAGGATTTTTTATGCCAATAAATATACCCAATGACCTTCCAGCTTCTAAAACACTGAAGGCTGAAAACATATTTGTAATGAATGAAAAACGTGCATTAAAACAAGATATAAGACCTCTTAATATAGTCATATTGAATCTAATGCCGGTTAAAACCGTTACGGAAGTACAACTTTTAAGGTTGCTTAGTAATTCCCCTATTCAAGTTGATATAACATTAATGTATCCTAAATCTCACAGATCAAAAAATACTTCAGAACAATATCTTCTCAAGTATTATGAAACTTTTGATGAAATAAAGGGCAGAAAATTTGATGGCATGATAATAACAGGAGCACCTGTTGAAAAACTGAAATTTGAAGATGTTGACTATTGGGATGAATTAACTGAAATAATGGACTGGAGTAAAAAAAACGTGTATTCAACACTGCACATATGTTGGGGCTCTCAGGCCGGACTTTACCACCATTTTGGTATTCCAAAATATATTTTAGATAAAAAAATGTTTGGTGTTTTTGCACATATAATAAATGAAGAAAACACACAGTTACTTAGAGGATTTGACGATATATTTTACGCACCTCATTCAAGGCATACCTGTGTAAAAAAAGAAGATATTGAAAAAGTACCTGAATTAGAAATACTTTCAGAATCAAAAGATGCCGGAGTCTATATAGTATCAACAAAAGGCGGACGTCAAATTTTTGTAACAGGGCATCCTGAATATGATACCTTAACATTAAAATCAGAATATGACAGGGACGTAGCAGCTAATTTGCCCATAGAAATTCCGAAAAATTATTTTCCTCATAATGATACAGCAAAACAGCCTAGAGCAACTTGGAAAAGTCATGCCAACCTTTTATTTCTAAACTGGCTAAATTACTATGTATATCAAGAGACACCTTATAATTTGGATAGTCTTCAATAACATAGAAAAATGGAAATGACCTTTTAATAAAATAGTGTCATTTCCATTTTTTATAGATCTCTACAATTTCATAAATAGATTCGAAATAACCAAAATCTATTTAATAAGTTTATTCATATCTTCAGCAACATTTCTAAGTTCATTAATGTTAGCTTCTATTTCTTCACTGGTGGCAGCATTTTGAGATATTGTTTCTGTTATCATTTCATATTTTGATATTGTATCTTTTGTCATATTCGATACTTCTTCATTAAATTGAACTACATTTTTAGTTTTTGTAAATAATGTAGTAGAAGCGTTATTTGTATCCAGAACATTATTACTAAATAATTTCAAATTGGAAGTCATAGCATTTATTCCTCTGACTGTTTCATTAATAATACTATTACCGTTCTGAGACTTTTCGCTATTATACGTCATTTGTTTTTGAACTACATCAATTTTATTTTTTAGTTCATCCACTATTGCACTTGCTTGATTAAGTGATTGTTTTGTTCCTTCAGCTAATTTTCTTATTTCATCTGCTACTACTGCAAACCCTTTACCATTTTCACCTGCTCTTGCTGATTCAATTGATGCATTTAAAGCAAGAAGATTAGTTTGTTCTGATATATCTCCTATAATATTTAATATCTCATCTACTTGTCTTGATTTTTGCTTTAAATCTTTTGTAGACTTAAACGTATCCTCTATACTATTTTTTATATCCATAATAATTGAAAGAGTATCATTTAAAGATTTCTGATTTTTATCTGTAATATTTATAAAGTAATTTATTTTATCTTCACTATCCTTGGTTTTTTTAGCAACAACCTCATTAGCATTTAATAAAGTATTTAATATTTCTTTATTCTTATTTGATTTATCAAGCATTTCACCAAAACTTTTTGATACAGATTGGCTTGTCTCTGAAACTTCCAAAAGTGAACTTGTTTGTTCTTCAATAGCTGCACTTAAGTTTTCACTTGATGATAAAACAGTACCAGAAATTTGAGCTATATTTCCAAATAAATCTAACAATTTTTGCTTTTCTTTTTTTAACTCAATTTCCTTATCACCAATTGACTTTAATAGATTAGATGCAAAGTATACAACTATGAAAATTAATGCTAAAGTTATAAAAATAGTGATGATTTTCATAGCCGTTTCTGCAATAATCAATTGTTTATCCTGAAAAATTGAAGGATTATTTACAAATACTATGATTTGACATAAAAGGCTTAAAGCTATCGACTCTATAATCATTTTCATATCAAAAAACAAGGCTCCAAGAATAACGAAAAAGAAAACTATAAGCCATATGGAATTTAAGTGCATTGTAAAGTTCAAATATAAATACTGAAAATAAGTTATTATTAAAAGTACAATTTTTGTTATATTAAATGCTTTCATATTAAAACCATTTTGAGTAATTGTACATTTATAACATTTATAAAATATAAGGCCATAAATTAAACAAATATTCCAAGCATAATTAAAGAAATTACACTTATGTTGTCATTAAGTCCAAGTAATTTTATTGAAGAATAAAATAAAAATGATAGAACACAGCATACCATATAAATTATTAGCACAACTTTAAGTGATTTTTTATTAAAAGTTATCTGAAAGCTCTCTTCTTTAGTGTTCATTTTATGTCCCCCTAAATATATTAATTTTTTTATATTTTTAAGTGCAAACTGAGATAAACAAAACATACTAATATCGTTAATTTAATTGTTTACACAATAAAATTGATATTGTTGACGATATATATTTTGATAATATAGAAGGATAGACTAATACATCTATGTCACTTCATTTCAAATTTGCTTTTTCTAATACAGATTTGAAAACTTTTACAAATTAAAAATGTACCTATTAATATATAAATAGGTACCAGACTATAAGTATAGATATTGATTATTAAAACTATAATTTGGTAACCTGGCAATCATAGAAAATAATTTTCTTTAGACCCATAGCTTTGCGACTTTACCTTTCGATAAATGTGCTATTATCAATGTAGTAATATAAAATATATTACACTAAAATTTTACAAAATTCAATGGTAATCGCATATTATTGTAATTTATACATAAAATATTTGCATATTTTGCATAAGCATTTAATTTAATCATATATCCTGTAACATAATTAGATTTTTATTGACATTGAAAAGCATAACATATATAATACATATTAGTTAATAAGAATTTTACAAAAAATTAAATAAATCCTTATCAAGAGAAACTTAGGGACTGGCCCTATGAAGTTTCAGCAACCTCATGTTTTTCCTATGCGTAAACATGTAAAGGTGCTAATTCCAGCAGATCATAATAATTCTGAAAGATGAGGGAGAGATGTTTTTTTAATAAACTCTCGTAATAACCTACGCTATTTATCCTCTTCTTTTTGGAAAGAGGATTTTTTATTTTTCAGTAAAAAATTCATGAATTTAAAATACATTACTTAAAGAGAGGAAGTGAATAATGTATTTTTACATATTAAAATACATTAGTACAAATTATGGACAAACTTACATCAAAAGAAATTATAAAACTTGCACTAAAAACTGGAGCTTCTCTAGCAGGCATTGCAAATGTTGAGGACCTAAAAAAAGCCCCTGCCTTTACTGTAGTACCTAAGATGCCTAAATATAATGGTGTTGGAACTTATATGCGTGGAGAAAAAGATAAATTTCTAACAGAAGTTCTATGGCCCCAGGGAATAAAAAGTGTACTTATTTTAGCTTATCATCATCCTATAGACAACCCTGCTGTGGATTATTGGATTGAAGATCACAACACCATAGGCAACAAAAAATTAATTAGTATTACCAAAGATGTTAAAAGCATATTAGAAAAGGAATGTGTAGAAACCTATTCTTTTAATTATCATGTTGAAAAGGGTGGCATATTCTTAAAAGATTCAGCTGTAACAGCTGGACTAGGATGCATAGGTAGAAATAACTTACTAGTCACACCTGAATATGGTCCGCATGTAAGATTAAGAGCACTTGGTTTAAGTTTGGATTTACAATCAACTGGTCCTTCTAGATACGATCCATGTAAAAGCTGCAAAATTAAGTGCTGGGAAAAATGTAAAAAAGGTGCATTTGCTAAGGAAATATATTTTTCTTCAGAATTAGGTAGAAATGAACTTCCTGGAAGAGTAGGGAATTTTGATAGAACCTTGTGTAATATACAAATGGAAGAAGATGTAGCTAGTATTAAGCCTATGAATATACCTGAAGTTTCTACAGAAGAACCTGTTAATGTTATAAAATACTGCAGAACATGTGAATATGCGTGTCCCATAGGTAAATAACTATATGTTTTATTGTTAGACAAAAGGAGGAAATTTAAAATGGACACAAATTCAAAAGCAAATGAACAAGGTCAACTTAAAAGGACTTTAAAAGCCAGACATATGAACATGATTGCCATAGGAGGGTCAATTGGAACTGGTTTATTTTTCGCCAGTGGAAGCGCTGTCAGCACAGCTGGACCTGGTGGAGCTGTTTTAGCTTATGTAATTATGGGAATTTTAGTTTATTTCTTGATGACATCCCTCGGTGAAATGGCAACACTACTGCCTATATCAGGATCTTTTGAAACTTATGCTACAAGATTTATTGATCCTGCATTAGGTTTTACCCTTGGATGGAATTACTGGTTTTGCTGGGCAATATGCGTTGCTGCTGAATTAGTTGCAGGTTCAATGATTGTTAAATTCTGGCTTCCAAATACCAATACTACTTTATGGAGTATGTTATTTTTAGTAATAATTTTTATCTTAAATATTCTTTCAGCAAGAATTTACGGTGAAAGTGAATATTGGTTTGCAAGTATCAAAGTTATTACAATTATAGTATTCCTTATAGTAGGCGTTCTCATGATATTTGGCATTTTAGGTGGAAAATCACCTGGATTAAGTAATTGGGTACTATCAGATGCTTCTGGAAAGAAAGGGCCTTTTGTTGGCGGAATATCTGCTATTATTAATGTATTTTTAGTTGCAGGATTTTCTTTCTCCGGAACAGAAATAGTTGGCCTTGCCGCAGGTGAATCGGAAAATCCTGAAGAAAATGTTCCTAAAGCTATAAAAAATGTTTTCTGGCGTATTTTACTATTTTATATGGGGGCAATTATAGTAATTGGTTTTTTAGTTCCTTTTACTGATCCAAACTTATTAAAAAGTGGGGCAGATAATATTTCATACAGTCCTTTTACCATGGTATTTAAAAGATCTGGCCTAGCAATTGCAGCAAGTATTATGAACGCAGTAATTTTAACATCAGTTCTCTCCTGCGGTAATTCAGGCCTCTATGTAGCTTCACGTATGCTTTATTCCCTATCCAAAGAAGGAAAAGCACCTAAATTTTTATCAAAAGTAAACAAACATGGTGTTCCTACAACTGCTTTATACTCCACAACTGTTATTGCTTGTTTTGCTTTTTTCGCCTCTTTGATTGGAGATGGAAAAATATATTACATACTCTATAATGCTTCTGGTATCACAGCCTTCTTTGCATGGCTAGGTATAGCTATTTGCCATTATAGATTTAGGAAAGCATACATTTCCCAAGGTAAAAGTTTAAATGATTTAAAATATAGAGCTAAGTTATATCCATTTGCCCCCATTATATCTATCATACTTTGTATAATTGTTATATTTGGTTCTAACATATGGGTATTTCAAGCTAAAACATTTAGCTGGTTTGATTTTGTAACAAATTATTTGTGTATTCCTATATTTATATCTTTGTATCTTGGATACAAGATTATTAAGAAGACAAAAATAGTACCTCTTAAAGAATGTAATTTTGAATATAATGAAGATGACAATAAAAGAAAAACTTTATCCTAATATTAAGGTTATAAAAAAACAGACAATGGATACAAATTGATATGCTCCCTGTCTACTTGACAGGGAGCAGTTCAAATACCCATTGTCTACTTTTTTAATATTTAAATGAAACTTTTATTTATTCATATAAGTTTTTGCTAAAATACCTGTCTCCTCTATCCGGAAATACTGTAACTATATTACCTTTATCTATGGTTTTAGCCAGTTTTAACGCAGCTGCAATTGCTGCTCCAGAAGATGAACCTACTATCAATCCCTCACGTTTAGCCAATTCTTTAACTAGTGAAAATGCCTCCTCATCATTTACCTTTATGACTTTATCAACTAATTTTAAATCCATAGTATCTGGCAGGAAGTCATTTCCTATACCTTCAATGGCATAACCGTGTTCTTCAGTACCGCCACCAAGAGTAGATCCTTCTGGATCAGCTAATACAGCTTTTACATTATTATCTTTTTCTTTTAAATATCTTGCTATTCCTGTAAAAGTTCCCCCACTTCCAGCTCCAGCTACGAAGTAATCTATCTTACCATTTAACTGCTCATATATTTCAGGACCCGTTGTAAGGTAATGAGTCTGTGGATTGTCTTCATTTTCAAATTGACTAAGTGATATGGAATTGGGAATTTTGCTTAGAAGTTCTTTTGACTTTTCTATAGCCCCTCGCATGCCGTCTTTTTCAGGAGTATGCACTATTTCTGCACCAAGTGCCCTCATAAGCACTTGCTTTTCTATGGAAAATTTCTCTGGGACCGCAAATACTACTCTATATCCCCTATTGAGTGCTCCAAGTGCAATTCCAAGTCCAGTATTTCCTGCTGTAGCTTCTACTATAGTATATCCTTTCTTTAACTTTCCTCTTTTCTCTGCCTGCTTTATCATATAATCCCCAATTCTGTCTTTTACACTTCCTCCTGGATTGAAATTCTCAAGTTTAGCATATATATTCACGCCATCTTTTAAATCAAATTCATTTATTTTTAATATAGGAGTCTTTCCTATCATTTCCTTTATATCATCAAAAACTTCCATTTAAAAATCCCCCAATCAAATTATTTATCAAACTCTATTTTGAAAGCTCCATTGACTTTTTTAAGTCTTTTACCAAATCTTCTTTATTTTCTATTCCAACAGAAAGTCTTGCCAAATTATCTACAATTCCAACTTTTTGCCTTATTTCATAAGGTATAGCTGCATGGGTCATAGTAGCAGGATGGCACATTAAAGATTCCACTCCCCCAAGACTTTCTCCAAAAGTTATAAGTTTTAAATTCTTAAAAAATTTCTTTATATCTATATCCTTTTTCAGTACAAAGGAAATTATAGCTCCATAACCTCTAGCCTGTTTTTTCTGAATTTCATGGCCTTTATGACTCTCAAGTCCCGGATAATAGACTTTTTCTACAAAAGGACTTTCATTTAAAAATTGAGCTATATAGGCTGCATTTTCAAGGTGTCTATCCATTCTAACTGACAATGTTTTTATTCCCCTTATCAAAAGCCAGCTGTCAAAAGGTCCTAATACTCCACCTGTTGAATTTTGTATAAAATACAATCTTTCAGCTAACTTTTCATCATTTACAACAACAAGTCCTGCAACTAAGTCGCTGTGTCCACCTAAATACTTGGTTGCACTGTGAAGTACTATATCTGCTCCAAGTTCTATTGGTTTTTGAAGATAAGGTGTCATAAAAGTGTTGTCTACAATAGTCAAAAGGTTATTTTTCTTTGCAATTTCAGATATCTTTTTTATATCTGTTATATCCATAAGTGGATTAGTTGGGGATTCAATATATATTGCCTTTACTTCTTTTGTAATACTACTTTCAACTTTTTCTAGGTCACTTGTATCAATCAATTCGTAGTTTAAATCAAAATTTTTAAATACTTTATCAAGTACCCTGTAAGTTCCACCATATACGTTGTCTGATATTATTATTTTATCTCCACTTTTGAAAAGTGTCAGCACGGCAGTTATAGCTGCCATTCCTGAGGCAAATGCAAGTCCATTTTTACCTTCTTCAAGTTCTGCTATAAGTTTTTCAAGTGCTTCTCTAGTTGGATTTCCCGTTCTTGAATATTCATATCCTTTGTTTTCTCCAAGTCCACTTTGCTTATAGGTTGACGTCTGATATATTGGAACACTAACTGCTCCTGTAGTTTTATCCCCATCAACCCCACCGTGTATTAATAATGATTCTATATTCATCTTTTTATTCTCCTCTCTTGATTCCTTTAGCCATAAATATTCCCGGTTCAGTACATTCACCTTTGCTAGAATATCCTGTACATTTAAGTCCTGTACTTTCAACCTGTATATCCTTAAATCCTGCATTTTTTACCCAGTCGCTTATCATTTTATGAGAAAATCCAAGCCACTCATCATGCATTTCAATTCTTGCCCATTCTCCATCATGTTCTTCTACATCACATATGACAAAAGTTCCATCTTTTTTAAGCACTCTATAAATTTCATTAATTGCCTTTTTTGCATCTACTACATGATGGAGAGCCATATTTACAAATACAACATCAATAGATTCATCAAAGAGCGGTAAATCCGACATAGAACCTTTTATTGGATATATATTCTTAATTGATTTATCTAAAGCTTCACTATGAAGCTGTTTTAACATGTTTCTGGAATTGTCCAGAGAAAATACAAGTTTTGCATCCTGTGCAAGTGCAAGTGATATAAATCCTGTTCCACAGCCCAGGTCTGCACAAATTTTATTCTTTATATTAAATTGTGAAAGTGCTATATATTTTAATTTGTCCTCAAAATAATCTTCTCTTATTACGTCCCATTTATCTGCAATTGAATCAAAATATCCTACAGAATTCATGATTATTGTCCTCCTTATAAATAATTTCAATATAAAAAATTTTCAATTATTTTGAAATATTATATTTTTGAGTTCCGGATTCTCAAAAACAAAAAATCCTTCTGCCTCAATTCAGAGGCAGAAGGATTACTTCCGCGGTTCCACTCTGTTTATCCTATAAAAAAATACACATATAAGACAACTTAATTTTTGGTACAATCATACCTCAATGCTTTAACGGGCATATACGCTGAAGTCTACTAAACTTCAATTCAGAGCTCCAAGATGCACTTCAATTATCATCAACTAAGATCTCCTTTCATCCAAGGGAAATCCTCTCTGTAATAGTCAAATTATAATCTACTCTTCTTATCATCGCAATTCATAGTTATTTACTAAGATTTAATTTAAATCTATAATACTACGTAATTTTAATATAATCAAGTATTATTTTTAATTTTTATTTCACTTTTTTACTTTATATCTATGAGTTTTTATTATTATAGTATTTATGGGGCTGTTGCACTAAGTAATTTACATACAATATGTTGAAACAACATACTGTAGTATTCAAGCTTAGTGTGACGCCCCACTTTAAATTTATTTTGCATCAATTTTATCCAGTAGTTTTTCAATATACTCAAGTATAACCCTCTGTTTTATATCTTGAAACATTTCATCAGTATCCCATATCTTATCTTTAACACAAAGACTGTCTTTTATGCATATACTTTCTCTTAATCTAGTTGCATCCAGTTCCAATTGACTTTTTAACTCTTTCAAGTTTTCTATAGCCAATGTCATCACCTCATTTGTTCCTCTTAATATACTATTCATGACTTTAAAATTAGGAACTTTATATAAACCTTAAACTTATATCCAGCGCTTTTACAGAATGTGTAAGAGAACCTATAGATATTATATCAACACCTGTAGAAGCAATATCCCCTATAGTATTTTCGGTGACATTTCCCGAAGCTTCTAAAATAAACTTTTTATTTACAAATTTCACAGCCTTTCTCATAGTATCTACATCCATATTATCCAACATAATTACATCAACTTCAGTATTAACTGCTTCTTTCAATTGATCCAGATTTTCTACTTCTACCTCTACTTTAGCTGTAAATGGAATTTTATTTTTTATTCTTTTAACAGCTTCCGTTATAGAACCTACTGCCCTTATGTGATTATCCTTAATCATTACAAAATCAGACAAGTTCAGCCTATGATTGTATCCTCCTCCTGCTGTAACAGAATACTTATCCAAAATTCTAAATCCAGGAAGAGTTTTTCTTGTATCTACTATTTTCACATCATAATCCTTTACTAAATCAACCATCCTATTAGTTTTAGTTGCAATTCCACACATTCTTTGAAGTATATTAAGGGCAACCCTTTCTCCCTTTAATATAGATTTAGAATTTCCTTCTAATTCTACAATAACATCGCCTTTCTCCACTTTGGAACTGTCTTTTATCTTGACGTTGAATATTATACTGCTGTCCACAATTTCAAATACTCTTTTAGCCACATCAATTCCAGCAATAACACCTGGCTCCTTTGCAATAAATCTTCCTTTTGAAACCTCACTTCCCAAAAGCAAATTATCTGTAGTAACATCACCATAATTTATATCTTCTATAAGAGCATTTTTTATTAATTTATCAACTATTAAGTAATTCAAATTCAATCACCTCAAAACTACGTTATCTTTAGAATAATCCTCAATATAATTACTTCCTATGGAAGTCTTACTTTCCAAAGTAGCCATAATTATACTTCTAGCAACTTCATACATATTATAAACTTCTACTTGCTCGATACTTTTAAAATTTATATATTGAAATTTAAACAGAACTTCATCTACAACCTCTAGTGCACTTTTAATGTTATCAATTCTTCTAACTATTCCCAAATTATTTTCCATTAATATCTTCAGATTCTGTTTAAGTTTTGAAAAGTCCATGTAACTCTCTTTACATTGAGGAATAAATACACTATCTTCAAAATTATCTTCATCTATAACTTTTATTTTATTTAAGATGTCCTCTGCAACCCTTTTTCCAAAAACCAGAGCTTCCATTAAAGAATTACTAGCAAGCCTATTTGCTCCATGAACCCCAGTGCAAGCACATTCTCCAACTGCATAAAGGTTTTCCATACTAGCTCTTCCAAACAGATCCACCTTAATACCACCCATAAAATAATGTTCAGCTGGAGTTACAGGTATGTAATCCTTATATATTTCTATACCATTTTCTTCGCATTCACTATAAATCTTATTGAATCTATTTTTTAAAAAATTTTTTTCGTACATAGTAGCATCCAAGTAAACATAATTAGAATCAGTTTTTTTCATTTGATCACTAATTGCCCTAGCTACAATATCCCTAGGAGCAAGTTCCATCCTTGAATCATACTCTTTCATAAACCTGCTCCCACATTTATTTTTAAGTACGGCACCTTCTCCCCTTACAGCTTCAGATATTAGAAACATCTTTTCCTCATTATTTTTAGAGTATAAAGCTGTAGGATGAAACTGAATGTATTCCATATCTTCTAAGGTTACCTTTGCCCTTATTGCCATGGCAATTCCATCTCCTGTAAGCACATCTACATTCGTAGTTTTAGAAAATAACTGTCCAATTCCACCAGAGGCTATTATACAACATTTTGACTTTAAATAAACAACTTTATTTTTGTAAAATGCCATTATACCACAGTATTTGTTTTTGTTATCAACAATATCCAAGGCGAAGATATTAGGTATTATTTCTATATTAGAAGCATTTTTAGCCTGGTTTACAAGAACCTCCATTATAGCTTTTCCTGTAGAATCTCCATTTACATGAAGTATCCTTGCAATGGAATGATTTCCCTCAAAAGACCTATAAAAATTACCTTGGGAGTTTTTATCAAATTTAACTCCAAGACGAACCAAATCATTTATAGCTTTCTCAGATTCATTTACAAGCACATTTACAGCTTCCAAATCATTAACATAGCATCCTGCATTTATAGTATCCTTTACATGAAGCTGTCTGTCATCGTTTTGTATACTTGCTGCAATTCCTCCTTGAGCCAGGTATGAATCACAATCATATACATCCTTTTTGCTTAAAACCGCTACTCTTAAATTTTTAGAAAGCATTAAAGCAGTATAGAGTCCTGCTATTCCTGCTCCAATTATAACTACATCAAAGCTCTTGCTTTCACAGGAATTCACGTTATAGTTTGCTAAATATCTTCTTTCCACTTTACATCACCAGCCTATATAGAATTTATTCAATACGTAACATTTTCTCAAGGGAACCCAATGCCTTTATTCTCATTGATTCAGGAATAAATATTTCATGTTCCATATTTAAAAGAGAATTGTGGACATCTTTTAGTGTAGTCATTTTCATATTTTGACATACAAGTCTTGGACTTAATAAATAGAAATTTTTTTCAGGATTATCATTTTTCATTTTATGAAGTACCCCTATTTCAGTACCTATAATGAATTCCCTATTTGGTGATTTCTTTGCATAGTCAATTATCTGTGACGTACTTCCAACAAATTCAGCATTATCCCTTATTTCTTTTGAAACTTCAGGATGCACTAACATTTCAGCTCCAGGATGCTCTCCTTTTATTTTTTTAACATCTTCTATAGTTATTCTGGCATGAGTTATGCAGTGACCACCTGACCAAGGTATGATTTTTTTACCTGTAACTTTTTCAGCTACATAACTGGCAAGATTTTCATCTGGTACAAATAATATTTCATCCTTATCCATACTTTCTATAACTTTAACTGCATTAGAAGAAGTACAACATATATCACTTATAGCCTTAACCTCAGTAGAAGAGTTTATATAACACACCACAGCTGCTTCTGGATGCTTTTCTTTTTCCTCCATAAGTTGTTCTTCATCTATACACTCTGCTAAAGGACATCCTGCATATTTTGAAGGAAGTAAAACTCTTTTATTTGGTGATAGTATTTTTGCACTTTCTGCCATAAATTTAACCCCACAAAATACTATAACTTCATTATCCATTTTAGCAGCAGCTCTACTTAGTGCAAAAGAATCCCCTACAATATCTGCTATATCTTGAACTTCTGGCAGCTGATAGTTATGCGCTAATATGCAAGCATTTTTTTCTTTTTTCAACCTATTTATTTCATTTATTAAAAATGTTTTGTCCATATTACACCTCTAAAATAATATTTTTGTTTGATAATATATTAATATTTTTGTACCATACCAATATTTTTATACTACAATTTCATGTATATACACCAGTATATACTATTTTTTATATTTTAACAACATACAATAAAAGCATTACTAAATTCCACCTTTACAATTACATTAAAAAAAGTATGGATCATAATCCATACTTTTAGTAAATTATCATAATTTACAAACTATTTACAATTTGATTTAAATTTTCTGACATAGATGTGATTTCTTCTATACTAGCTGTGATTTCCTGTGTAGCCGCTGCCTGCTCTTGACTTGAAGTCAATGAATTCTGACTCATCTTGCTAGAAGATTCAACCTTTTCCCTAATATTATCTGTTAACTCTGCAATTTTAGGCACTGTACTTCTTGACTGTTCTGATAATTTTCTAATTTCTTGTGCAACTACCCCAAAACCCTTTCCAGCATCTCCTGCCCTAGCTGCTTCAATTGAGGCATTTAATCCAAGCATCTTAGTCTCATCTGAAATACCTTTTATTAAAGAAGATACTTCATTTATCTCTTCTGACAAAGATATTATTTGTTTTATTTCATTATCCAGATTTTGCTCGTTTGTATGTATTTCAGATGCTGAAGCAGCTAATTCCTCAATGGTAGAGGATACTCCTGTAATATTTTCCGTAAGATCATTAGACATATTTTTCAAATTCACTGTAGCTCCTCTAGGTATAATCATTCCAAAAGTACCCACAACATCACCTGTATCCTCATCACATAATGGATAAGTTGCCATCCTAACAGGTGTTCCTGAATTTCCTAAACTATCTACATTCTCTGATGCAAATTTTTTAGTTTGAATTGCCTTATGTACTACAGATGCAGGATTATCTACAAATGGGACTCCCGGCTTAATAGCAGGTATATCAAATTTTTCAGATCGCTGTATATCAACTATTTTTTCTAAGTCAGATAAAATGAAAAAAGCTCCTTCTGGAAACATTTCAACTAATATTGGTGCAAAATCTTTAAACGCCTTTGTTACAGGGTGTATCTTTGGAAACAGGGAACAAAACATTCCAACAATTTGTCCATTTTCATCTTTTATAAGTTCCTCAAATATTTTAAATCTTCCGTATCTAGGATCTGAAACATTCTTTATAACATCTTTTTTTTCTTGAAATGCTTCTAATGATATGTTCTGTTTACTTACATCAAATCCAATATCCATCACTTTAATATCAAATGCCTTAGATGCTTTTCTCCAAACAATTCTATTTTTTTCAATAATAGCATATAATACTCCTCCTGATATCATATCTGCCTGGGATTCACACATACGTTTTACACAATCTAATTCATTTATAGAAATCATAAAAATCTACTCTCCTTACATTATCTTTAAAAATTATATTAACCATTATTTTTATTATAGTTAACCGGTAGAACTTAATCAATAAATTCGCTATATTTATTCCCTCGTTTTCCTACTTTTTACTAAACTTATACATAATACTTAATTTTCTAACTTATTTCTTATACAACATAAGACATTATATAGACGTCTTTTAGCGCTATAGAATAAGTTGCTATTTACATTTTTAACTTCTTCTTCACCAAAATATCTATTTTCTATATAGGCTGTATATCTTATTTCAATTTGTATAGCTTCTACATTTTTCGTAGAACTATAATGAGATACGATGTATCCTCCTCTAAGTCCCTTTTCATCAACTTTTACATTAAACCCCTGAGAAGTAAATGCATCATACACCAGTTCTAAAAATTCTTTGGAACAAGTTTTTCCTTCACGGGTTCCAAGTATTATATCTGCTTTTGACTGTTCAAAGAAACTATGTAAATCTAACAAGTAGACTTTATTCTTTAGTTTCAAAACTTTTTCTAGTTCTCTTTTCAAAGAAGAGTGATAGGGATTATAGATATTCTTTATTCGCTCCTCTATTATCTCCATTTCCAATGGCTTGTCATAAATTTTTCTGTCAAAGGTAGTGTTATAATATACTAAGGACTTTGTATATTTCCCCTGTATAAATTTATTTTCAATATTTCTATTTACATCTATAACATATCTGCTGTAATTAGCCGACACTACAGTTATATTTAACTCTTGTAAAAAATCATAAAGGTCATTTAAAAACCAGTCATTGTTTGGAAGTAGCACTCCTTTTTTCATGCTTTGTTTCATTTCCAAAGTTATTTTACTAGATCCATGTGGAATGCTTGTAACTATATTACACGGACTTTTACTATTTATTACATTAACCGGATTCATCAACATCCCTCCAAATTATAATAAGATGATAAATTTGTATCATAATACAATACATGTTACTATTGTAATATAAATGATATTATATATGGAAGGTGATATGTTGATTATTAAAAAAATAATTTCATTGTCCCTCGTGGCATCATCTATAATGGTATTTTCTACTTTCACATCAACTGCAGCAGCTGATTCCTCCTATTCCCCTAAAAAATCACAGGTAATTCAATGGGAAAAGCATACAGATATAAGTACGCTTAAATGCTGGACTATAAAATTTAAATCACCAGTAGATGAAAATTCTCTCCTGCTCCCGGGAATAATTACTGTAACAGACTCAAAGGGCTGCTTAATTCCAACAAACCTTTTTTTAGACAATAAAAACAGCTATGTATATGTACAAGCACCCGAAGGTGGATATACTAAAGGACAAACTTATTATTTAAATATTTCCAAAGATTTAAAATTTCAAGATAAAAGTAAATATCTTAAAAATCCAGTACAAATGGAATTTTCAACTGACAATATAGGTACTGTATCCATAGATGAAAATAGTCCTATAATTGGAACAAATAATTCTTTTGGATTCAACCTAGCAAAAAATTTACTATCTGAAGATACAGATAAAAGTCAAAATATGATTATTTCTCCTTTGAGCATATCCAACATATTAGCTATGACTCAAAATGGTGCTGAAAATAAAACAAAACAGGAAATATTGAATTGTTTAGGGCTTGCATCTATAGATGATAACACTATAAATGAAGAATATTATAGTTTGTCACAATACTATAACAATTTAACATCAACAGACTTAAAAGTTGCAAATTCAATATGGACAAATAATGATATAAACTTAAATAGTACTTTTAAAAATACTGCCCAAAAATATTATAATTCAGAAATACATTCAGAAGATTTTAGTGATCCTAACACCTTGAAAAAGATAAATGAATGGGTAAAGAAGTCCACCAAGGAACAAATTAAGCAGATTATAGACGATATAAGCGAAAAAGACCAAGCCATTTTAATAAATTCCACATACTTTAAAGGAAAATGGAAAAATGGATTTTCACGAGACAAAACTAAAAAGGAAAATTTCACTCTATCCAGTGGAAAAGTGATAAGTACAGACACTATGGAAGATACCTCCCAGATAAATTATCTGAAAGGAACTAATTTTCAAGCAATTTCTCTGCCCTACTATGATGGAATGGAAATGGACATATTTTTGCCTAACAAAGGTACAGATATAAATGATTTTACAAAAAATATTACTGAAGAAAAATTTGACAAATGGATAAACAGCTTTAATGATACAAATGTTCTACAGCAAATTCCTAAGTTCAAAATCAATTATGGTGTGACTTTAAACAATACACTAAAAAATTTAGGAATGGACCAAGCATTTGATAGCAGTAAAGCAGATTTTACAAAACTTATAGGTGAAACATCAAAAAATCCTTTCTATATTAATACAATAAAACATAAGGCTGCAATCAATGTAGATGAACAGGGCTCTGAAGCTTCTGCAGTTACCTCGATATTCGTAGCAGGTTCTCCTGCACCTTCTTCTAATGAGCCAATTTCTTTTAAAGTAGATAGGCCTTTTTTCTTTGTCATACGAGACAGTAACTATAATCTTATATTATTTATGGGCAAAGTAGAAAACCCAAGTACAAATACTGAAAATTAAATATAAAATATCCTTTTTGAGCAATTGTTAACATCAATATACATTTCATGTTGACAATTCCTTAAATAATTATTATAATTTTATTGTCAACGTAAATATTATGTAGGTTAACAATTGTTGAGGAGGAAAAATATGAACTTAAAACTTAGAGAAATAACTACAACAGCTATATTTACAGCTTTAACAGCTATTTTAGCTCAAATTTCTATACCGCTCCCTTTTAGTCCTGTACCTATAACCTTTCAAATATTAGCAGTTTACATATCTGCAGTAATCTTAGGAAGTAAACTTGGTGCATTATCTCAATTGGTATATGTACTTTTAGGAACAGTTGGTGTACCTGTATTTGCAAACTTCCATGGTGGTTTAAGTGTAGTATTAGGACCAACAGGAGGATATCTCATAGCTTACCCTATTATAGCTTACATCATAGGGAAAATTTCAGAAAAAGAACTGTCTTTTGTTAAATCAATTGTGGGTTTAATTCTTTCATTAATATTTTGTTATGCACTTGGAGTACTTCAGCTTTCATTTATAACAAAAATTACAATAGAAAAGTCCATATTAGTAGGTGCTCTTCCATTTATCCCTTTAGATACCATAAAAGTTATAATTGCTTATATATTATGTAGTAGAGTTCGAGACGCTCTCATAAAAACAAATCTTATAAAATGTTAACATTAAGAGCTCATCATCTATTGTGTATCCAGGGATATAGGGGCTACGGTTATAGCAAAGATTTCACTAAAAATATGGGTAAGATTGTTTATACTTTAAAAAAGGATCCTTCCACACAGGTGAAGATTATAGCCAAAACAGACATCCTTTGTTCTTGCTGTCCACATAATATAGACGACAAATCCTGTGAGCATCAATATAAAGTGGACCACTTAGACAAAAAAGTATTAGATCTATTTCAAATAGAGAAAAATAAAGTATACTACTATAGAGATCTTTTAGATATTATACGCAAAAAAATAACTTATGAAAGTTTCAAAAATATATGCAGTATATGTCAATGGTTTAATTATGGATATTGTAAGGAAGGACTAATAGCCATCAGGTAATTCATCTAAACTTAGTGGAAGAAACAAAACTCTAAAGAGAAAGCGACTATCACCAAATGAAAGATTTGGTGATAGTCGCTTTTTCCACTAAGCAAGATTCATTGATAAGTCAGAAAATCTGTAGAATTTCTAATTGAAATTTAAACTTATATAATATCGTATAAGCTAACTATTAATTAGGAACTCTATAATATTTTTGTAAAAATTTATAAGAAATTATGGTATACTATTTACATATACTTTAGTGTTAAATAAGCAGGAGGTAATCGTATAATGTTACATATAATTGCAGCTTTAAATGAAGATTATGCACTTGGCAGGGACAATAAACTACTCTGGCATATACCAGAGGATCTAAAAAGATTTAAAGACATCACCTACGGTAAATCCATTATAATGGGAAGAAAAACTTTCGAATCCCTCCCATGTATACTTCCTAAAAGAAAACATATTGTCATTACAAGAGATAAAAGCTATAATATTTTAGATGAAAGAGTAGAAATAGTCCACCATGTTGAAGACGTTTTAAAATACAAAGATTCTCCTATAGAAAGCTTTGTTTCAGGTGGAGGAGAAATTTATAAGCAATTACTCCCCTACTGTAATAAATTATACCTTACAAAAATTCACTCTCATGAAAAAGGCGATACCTATTTTCCTAAATTTGACAAAAGTAATTACCATGTAATCGAATTCAAAGAGCACTGTTATGGCAATATAAAATATAGTTTTATAACTTATGAAAAAAATTAATAGGAGAATAATAATGACTTTTTTTAAAAAATTTTTAATAAGTACCTTTATATTACTTTTTGCAATTTCCATTCACTCTTTTAAAGCCTACGCTTCAAGTGGAGTGGACTTATCCATGTTCAATGTAAATACCTCTATAAAAGAAGATGGTTCTATAGATGTAGAAGAAATTATAACTTACAATTTTAAAGATAACTATAATGGAGCCTACCGGGATATATCTACTATAAGAACCAAAGGTATAAAAAGCCTTAAAGTATCACTTATATCACATGATGGCAGTGAAGTTCCATTTAAAGAAAGTTCTAAGGTTAAAAACGGAGATAATGGTGTATTTGAAATATTGTCAAAAGGTACAAATTTATATGGAATTAAAATTTACTGTCCTTCAAAAAATGAAAAGAGAACTTTTAAAATAACCTATACTATAAAAAATGTATCAGTAAAATATAATGATACTGGTGAATTTTACTACACGTACCTGTCAAACTATAATGAAACTAAAGTAGACAATTTAAAGATACATATTAATCTTCCAGAAAATATTGACAAGCAATATATAAAAGCTTATTACCATGGTATTGCAAATGGAGAATGCATTATAAGAAATGGAAATGTAGATTACTTCTTTCCTCATGTAAAATCAAAGGAGCTCGTTCAGGTAAGGTTGCTTTTTCCAAGCAAGTTAATACCTTTATGTAAAAATGTAAATAATAAAAATTTGCTAAATACAATTTTAAGTCAAGAAGCAAATTATGAAAAGCAAAAGCAAGAAAAAATAGCTCATGCTATATTTGTAAGAAATATATTAAACATTATAGGTGTAGTATTGTGTTTTCTTTCCCTTTTCTTAATATTTAAAACATCAAAAAAACTCAACAAAATTGAAGATACATCTTATAGTGCATACTCCCCTGTTGAAATTCCTGAGGATTGTACACCTGCAGTTGCAGCTTATTTAGTTGCGAGAACTATAAACGGCAGAACTATCTACGCTACAATACTTGACTTATGGAGAAAAGGTTACTTAACTATTGAGAAAAACATATTGGATGGTGCTAAGAAAAAACTAAACTTCTTAATTATAAAAAATAAGGAACCCGATTGGCTGCTATTAAAACACGAAAAATACTTTATGCATTGGATATTTGACATAATGGGTAGCGGCCAAAATGTAAGTACCCTGGAAATTAAAAAGCATTGTAAAATATCCTCATCTCATAGTAATTTTGCAAACTGGCTAAACCTTATAAAAGAAGAAGCCAAATCACGAAATTATTATGATGTTGAAGCTTCCAAAGCAGGAATATTTATAATTATTCTTGCTGTAGTTGAATTGATCTTTTCAACTATTTCACTTATGACTGAAGCTCATGCAGGTATCTTCAGCTTAATTATATCAATTTTTATGATTGTCTATGGATCAATGTGCTGCTGTAAAAAAAGTGCTTATGGACAATCTCAATATAAAAAATGGATGAAATTTAAATCTCATGTGCAAAATATGGACTTAGAATATAATATAGGAAATGCCACCATTGAAACCTATATTCCCTATGCAGAAGCCTTAAATATAAAACAAAATAGTATGTCTAAGCTTAGAAATTCTTTTAAAACTCCTTCAGATGATGATATGGGATGGCTATACTACTATTTAATTTTTGACAGTTCTACCTTTGACAAAGACGACACCTTTAGCAATAATATATACAATTCTTTTAATACAGGATCTTCAGGTAATTCAATTGTTTCATCAGATAATTCCTCTGGAAGCAGCAGTGATGGTGCGGCTGGAGGCGGTGGAGCTGGAGGATTTTAAGCAAAATTATTTAATTTTAATCTATTTTTAAGATTATCCTTTTATAATAGCTCTATAATAATTTAATTTTATAGTGAAACACCAAAACTATAAATTGAAAAGGAGCTATAAAGATGGCAAAAAAAATAAGGAAAATACAAATTACAAGACACATTGTACAATTAATTTTATTTTTTTTACTACCCGGCCTTTACATAATGGCCTTTAGTGAATTAAAAAATATTTTTCAGATGATTGTTAAAGGAAACTTTAATTTCATTCAAGCATTCCCACAGTTACTGGAATTTTCAATATGTATACTATTTACTATTTTTGCAGGCAGGTTTTTCTGTGGATGGTTTTGTGCCTTCGGTACTTTTAATGATTGGGTTCATATTATATCGAAAAGAATATTTAAAATTAATTTTAAAATAAGTGAAAAACTAGACTCTAAACTCAAATATGTAAAATACGTAGTGCTGTTATTACTTCTAATTGCTGGATACAATAGTGGAAGTAATTTTTTACAAGGTACAAGTCCCTGGGATGCATTTGCTCAAATAACTGATTTTTCTAAAGTTATATCAACTTTAACTATAGGCTTTGTACTTTTAGTTCTAATAACTTTAGGCGATATTTTTATTGAAAGATTTTTTTGCAGATATTTGTGTCCTTTAGGTGCTGTATTCTCCCTGTTCTCTAAAATAAGTATATTCAAAATCAAAAAACCTAATGATAAATGTGGTAAATGCAGGGTATGTACAAATAATTGTTCTATGGGATTAAAACTTTATAGTACAAATAGCGTACATGGTGGAGAATGTATAAATTGCTTAAAATGCATAGAGGAATGTCCTAGGAAAAATACTAGTGTAAGCATAATTGGAGAAAATGTAGATTCAAAACTTGCATGTTCAATTGCTTTAACTCTATTTATTGGAACTTACGGTCTTATAAACCTGGGAAATACTATGTTAAGCAGGCAAAACGCCTCTTCCATAAATAATGTAGCTACTACTCAAACTATGGTCCAGGAAAGTGCTTCCAACGAGAATACAAGTACATCTTCTTCCAATACAGTACAAGGTAAATATAAAGACGGAACTTATACTGGAACTGGAACTGGCTTTAGAGGAGGTACAACAAAAGTATCTGTTACTATAAAAAATGGTAAAATTACTGATACTCAAACAGTATCTACAGAAGATACACCTAGGTTTTATCAAAATGTAGAAAGTACATTGCCTAGTGAAATAATTTCAACACAATCAACTTCTGTTGATGCAGTGTCTGGAGCTACCTATAGCAGCAAAGGGTTTACAGATGCAGTACAAAATGCACTAAACCAAGCTGTAAAAAAATAAAGAGTAAGACCTGTAAGATTATTTTCCACAGGTCTTGCTCTTTTATTTTTTCTTATTTCCATTAGAATTCTGCTGGTGGGAATTATCTTTATTGGAGCTATCATTTTGCTTGCTACTCACATTTTCCTCAGTTTTTTTATTTGAATTTTGACTTTCTTTAACTTTACTGCTATCTGAGTCTTGTAGCTGTTTTGCATTAGATCCACTCTTGTCTTTTTCTTTATATGAGCTAGAATTACTTTCACTTGAAGAATTGCCTACACTTGATGACTTACTTTCATTCTTAAATTTATTTTCACTACTGGTGCTATTATTTAATGTTTTATCCTCTTTTTTATCACTTAAATGTTTTTGACTGCTTGGAGTATTTTCTTTAGCAGCAGCTTTATCACTGCTATTTAAGTTCTTGTTAGTAGAATTATCCTTTGGTTTATTATTTAAAATAATATTACCATTAGTTTCAATTTTTACACTTAAATTAGAAGATGCCATATTTGATTTGAAATCAGAAACATCTATGTTTTTACCACTAATGTCAATTGATATAGTTTTCGCATAATTCTTATCAATAAATTTATCCTTTTTAGCTTGATCAATTATTACTTTTAAAGCATCGTTTATATTGTCATTATTTATTTTCACTTCACTCAATATTTTATTTCCATCACCATTTAACCCTTTAAAAGAAATGATTTTATTTAAAAAATTCACCTTTAGCTCAATGCTAGGATTTATATTTACTAAAACAGTAGCTGCAGGAGTATAGTAGGCTTTTACACCACCACCTATTAATAATACAAACATTATACAAGCTGCTGCTATTATCTTTCTTGTATTAAAAAAACTTAATCTGTGAAGAACTTCATCTCCCTCAAATTTTTCGCCAACATGAAGCCTTTTTCCACTGGATTTTACTTTTATAAATTCACCATAAGGAGTAAGTAAATTAGCATATTTTCCTTCTACACTTACTACTATGCCTTCCTTTTTACCCATCATTCTCACCCACTTTTACATTTAAATAGGACCTTATATACATAAAATTTTCGCTGCTAAATAATATAAATAGAGCAATAATATACTTTTTCCACTTGTCAATAAATTTTTTGTTACATCCAGTATATATACAAATTTGCTTAACGGGCAGCTGCTTTTTATTCAATACAAAATTACTAATTTCACTATTGCTGCATATCTTTAACACAAGTTTTAAAATACTGTCTCTTGTATCCTTATGCTTTGGACTATTATTTACAAGACTGCTAAAATCGATTTTATATTCCATAAGTTTTTTATTTAATTCAATAATTTCATCTGCTCTATTTTTATTTTCCAATTCCAATTGAAAACTTGTTATGGAATTGGCATTATTTAATTTTTCCATACTGCAGTCACTATCGTCAAAAGTAAGTAAAGGTGAATTTTTATTTTTTCTAAAATAATCAATTAATGCATTCCTAATTATAATTTTTGCATATGCGTAAAAATTTCCCTTTGTTTCTGTATAATTATCACAAGCTTTGTTAAATGCAATCAAAGCAATGCTCAGTTCATCATCATTTTCCCATTGAAGATATCTTTTTGAAATAGTATAAGTACATTTATATATAAAATTTTTATTTTCACTAATAAATTCATCTCTGTTTTCATGGAGTAAATGAGCAATATCTGCCATTACATCACCTCATCTATAAAATTATACGAACAAAATAAAAATTTTAAGGGTGTCCCCCTAAATTATATTTAATCATCGTATATTCCACTGAATAGTTAAACGGGATTGATGTAAAAGTACAAGTAGATTTATGGCATTTCAGGATATATCTACTTTAAGCAGTGCATATATTCTCTTGCTCTATCTCCTTTTACTAAAAAGGGCTGTCCTTTAGAACAAAATACTGAAGTAGATGTATATTCAATATCTGCATTTTTATCATAGCCTATATTTTCAATGACTTCTTCTTCATACATATAATAACCTATTTTTTTGTAGAAAATTAAATTAACGTAGTAAACTCAATGGTTTGTTACATTCTTACTAGTGTAGAAAATTACTGCTTTACTTTTATCGTAATAACATTTTTTATAATATAATAAGCTTGCTTAATTAAAAGAAAAAATAACATTATAAAGTTGACTCATTGCTCATTTCAAAAAATAAACCATATCATGGATATAAGTTTCATGATGTAGTTTATTCTTATTTTATTGATAATTGTTGAACATAACAAGAATATTGTGAATTAACTTAACTTTGCAAATAAGAAATTATTTTTCTAATTCTATAAACAAATACATCGGTATTTTCTTCAACCAAGCGACTCTCGATGACATTTGAGCCTGTTCTTGTGTTGGTATTGGTTCGTTCATATCAGTCAACTTAAAACCATTTTTGACAAACGCTTTTATATAATCTGACAAAGTCCTATGTCTATATAAAATTGGAGCATTCATTCCTTTGATTTCTCCAACCCATTCTTTTGGATTATGATAATCAGAAACAAGTACCTCTATATTTTCATTATTTAACATCCATTTAGTTTCTTTGCCCTTGAAGCATGGATGCAATATAGAAATGAATACCTTTCCATTTTGCTTTAAAACACGATGAATTTCCTTTAAAGTACCATCCAAATCTTCAACATCCATTAACATCATCGAGCAAAGCACTATATCGTAATAATTGTCGTCAATTACATTTAGTGTATTTGAATTAAGAACACAATGCTCAATCCTTAAACCTTCTTCTTTTGCTTTATTTTTTGCGTACTCAATAAAAACTTCTGAACAGTCAGCAGCCGTAACGATTGCTCCCTTATGTGATAATGCTCTCGAATAACCACCCTCACCACATCCTAAATCAAGAATATATTTACCTTTGATATCTCCAAGTTTTTCTAATGTGTATGGCATTATGTAATATATTCTAAAATCATTTGTTTGGGCTTTTTCAATCCATTCGTCTATATTCACCTGATTCCAACATTTGGTTGAACTATCTTTTATCATTTTCTTATTCCTCCGCAAACTACTATTTATAAAATATTAATTAAATAACCTCTATGTAGCAATTATTTACGATTGTGCTTTAATTGATATAAAAAGTGTTTTAGTAAATCATTTGACTTTTATAATTAAATTCTTAAAAATAAAGAATCCAAATTAATTCTCTCTCATTTTACATACACCATCTAGTTTTCTCATACTTTTGTTTAATCTAAATAAGCAACATCCTACAAAGCTGATGAGGCCAACACATACATATAGTAAAGCAATACCACTTCCATTACTATTACCAACTAATTTTGCTAATAATGCTGGAATCAAATCGAATTTTTTCATATATGGCTCAAGCACTTTATCGGCTAAAAAAACACCTGACAGATTGCCTATTGGAATTAACATATATTGTAAAATATTCGTGCTGAAAATACTCTTCCTTGCATCTCAAATGGTACTTTTGTTCTCATTATATAATCAACATTAGCCATTAATAATGGTACCAGCAAACTTCCGACAAATACTGCTATTGTCCATACATAATAATTGTGACCAATTCCCAGAAGACTATCACCAAACAAGAATGAAAATGTCATTACATTTAAGATAAGAGGTATCCTTTTAGATGTCTGCGGCATTTTTGCAACAAGAAGGCTGCCAATCAGTACTGCAATACTTTCCGTACTGCTTACAATTCCAAGTTCATTGTAATTATTATCAGTTCTAGATAGTACCATTGGACCCAGATTCGTATTGTAAATTGCTGCAATAAAATTGACAAACGCCATAAATAAAATAAGGCTGAATATGCCCCGACTTTTAAATAAATACTGCATACCAGATTTGCATTGTTTCCATAAACCATCTTTTTTTATTTCTCTAGATACATGTACTGACGGAATTTTAACAAAAAAGACTAAAGCGACAAATTCAAAAACAAATGTCGATAAATCTATAGCTATAATAGGCTCCAACCCATAAAGTGCAATAGTAACAATGGGGGCAAATATTCCTGTAAAAGAATCACAGAAGCTAAACATGCTATTCGTTTTAATATAATTATCTTTAGAATTGCAGATACCACAACATCTGAAGCTCGATTTTGAAATGCATCCGTTATTCCAAGCATAAAATTTATAACGTATAGATTCTCTATTTTAAGTGTATTTGTAATCATCATAAGAATTATACTCAATGAAAACATAGCTGCTATAACATCTGAAATCAACAAAATTTTTTTCTTGTTCCAGCAATCACTAATGGTGCCTGCAATAAAATTAAATAATACTTCTGGTACCAAATAGCATACCGAAAGTAATGACATAAACAAAACAGATCCACTTTGCTTATATGACCAGAGAATCAATCCATAACTTGTAAGCTTGTTCCCAAACTGAGATACAAATTGTCCTATCATAAATATATAAAAATTTTTTAGTTCACTATTAAAATAATTATTTTTCATCTCAACTTTACTCCTTTTCAATATTAATATTGAAAATGCAAAGTCAAAATCAAGTAGATCATTCCTCCATGCAAGCTCTACCCTATGACTTTGCATGGAGTTAAAACAATGTTTAACGTCATTCCTATTCACTCCTATAGATATTATTTATGCCAATAATGCTTCTATTTTACATTAACTTATAATAATTGTACCATATTTACATAGATCTAATTTTACACTTTATTGGAACAAGTATAAAATAACTTTACTTTTGAACACAGCATTATTCAATTTTCAAATAGCATCTATACATTCAAATTTATGTTCATAATACATATAATTTTTGATTTACGAACATAAAAAATGCCATAAAATTTTTAAAATAATACGGCGTTTCAGTAAATTATTAATTTTTTAATTGTTACGTTAAATAAGAACTTTATTCATTTATAATTGGAAAAAAGAAACTAAATGTAACGGAGAGTATGCTTCTGGTTTGTGGAGAAGAAAATAGTGAATCTGCCTTTAATGGGATTATTAGCACATATAAACTAATTCTTTCTAATCAAAAATGGACAGATAGAGGTCAGTTAGTTGTTCCAGGTGTGCTCAATAAAGGCGATATATTATCTACTGATTATCTTATTTGTGCAGAAAAGATGGGCAGTAATATTTAAAAGATAAATAAGTAGTTAAATTATAATAAGAACCATCTTTCTATTCCAGCGGAAGGATGGTTCTTTTCTCATCACTTTAATATATAATTAACTTTCAGTTACTTTAAAAAATTAATCTCTGTAATCTTCAACATCAAATTCATAGCTTTTATAATAATACTTGCGGTCTTCTTCCGTAATTTCACGAATAACCTTGCATGGGTTTCCAACTGCTATTACATTATCGGGAATATCTTTGGTAACAACGCTTCCTGAACCGATAACAACATTATTACCGATATGAACTCCAGGATTTACAACAACATTTCCCCCGAGCCAAACATTATTTCCTATGCTTATACTAATGCCATACTCATATCCAGAATTACGAGAATCAGGATGTATTGGATGACCTGCTGTATATAAAGATACATTTGGAGCAAATAGTACATTATTGCCTATGATTACTTTTCCACAATCTAAAATAATACAGTTGTAATTTGCAAAGAAATTATTTCCAACTTCAATATTCTTTCCATAATCACAATGAAAGGGTACTTCAATATGTATACCTATACCCGATTTACCAAGAATATCTCTTATTAATTCATCCATTTTTGCACTTTCGTCTGGTTTGCAATGATTATACTCATATATCTTATTTTTATTCTCTATTCGTTCTTCTGATAATCCATCTAACCACGGCTTATATGGAAAACCAGCCAACATTCTTTCTTTTTGATTCATGATTGTACCTACCTTTCGTTATATCTTAATATTCATAATATAAGTTATTTTATCCTACTTTGTACACACTAACAAGACAATGGAGGTGTAAACATCTTTTATAATTGATGAACAATAATTTACTATTCTGTATTAACTTACATTAATTATATGATACACCGTATTATTCAATTGTCAAAGAACATTTATATATTTAGATTTATTGATTAATTCACCTAAATTTCAGATTCCGAACTAAAAGTTATGCATAAAATCATCGATATTATTCTTTGGTAACAATATGTTCAATACCGACTATACTGCCTAATACTTTAATTTTAAAAAACTCTGGAATTATATAAGTCTTATTTAAACTTTCAATAGGCAACCTGTGTTTTGATCGTTGATCATCAGGAATACTCATTATTGTATACTTAGCAGATTCAATTTTAGTAGCTATGCTTTTATTATCAAGGGTGTATAATATTCTGCATAATGTCAAAACAGCAAATTCAATCCATTCATCTGATAAAAATATATTCTTTTCACACAATTTCTTTTTCCAATAACTATTTAAATTATAATTCATTGTTTCTACAATATTATTCCACTGAACATTTATATTTAGGCTGCTAACATTAGGACTATTTATAGGTATTCCATTATATTTTAATGTCCACCAAGTAACATAATTTATATCATAATAACCATAACTATTAAATTTTTCATCACAAAAATATAAATAAGGTTCTATTTCGGAATTAGGTTTTCCTACCTTATTTTTAGTAAGATACATACCTTCCATTCTTTTAGCATATTTAAATTTACTATTTAATCATTATGTATAAGAGTTACTATTGATATATCTTTGTCTTCAAAATCTTTGTTTAGTATTGTAATAAAGTCAATATCGCTTTTATCCTTATCAAAACCACCTAAAGCAACAGAATTATAGAGGTACACACCAAATATCTTACTTCCAAAATATTTTTTTAAACTTGCCTCATATTCATATAACATAGACCTTAGGATATTAGGAATTTTTTCATTCATATTGATTCTCCTTATTTACACCTAATTCTTCTTTGCTATAATTGTGAACTCTCCAGGTATATCTTCATTTGTCCAATATGGATGTTCGTCAAATCTATTAAGAGTAAATCCATTTTCTATAACTGCATTAATGATTTCACTAATGGTATATTTTCTATAACTACATAATGGCATTTGTCTGCGAATCTCATCTGGAAAAAATCTTGCATGAGCCATTTCACCTTCAAATACATCTGTTGAAAAATAACTCATTGTCGGCTGTTCTAGCCCTAGTATATCTGATATTTTTTGAAACGGGTGAAAATCACTACAAATCATTTTTCCATTTGTTTTTAAAAGCTGCTGCATTATTTTCATAAATTGGTTGATATCATGAAAATAATGAAGGATTCCTCCTTCCATAAAGACCACATCAAAATATTTTTCATATTTGTTCATATCAATTTTCAATACATCACCAACTATAAAATCAATATCAACATTGGCTTCATCTGCAACTTCAAGTGCATACTTTTTATTATCTTCTGAAATATCAAAGATTGTAACTTCTGAACCCAAAATTGCTAATGGAATTGCTTTTTTACCACATGAACCGCAAATATTAGCAATTTTAATGCCTTCATAAGTATCAAAATAGCCTGCATATCTTTTCAACATTCTTATCGGATCTTCTAAATCTTTCTTAGCTCTATCATATGGTTTTCCTGATGTATTTACCCAAAAATCATATGCATTATATTCCAAGCCTTTTTATTTTGTTCACTATAATCTATCATATAATCTCCTTTACAAATTTACCATTTATCTGTATGTTATATAATTTACTTTTCCAAAGTCATTAATAAAATTAATAATTTTATGTCCTCATTTTGATTTACCCATTGTTTTATGTTATCTAAAAAATATGAAATATCCATTTTAACCTCCATTTGATTTTAAAGTTGCAATTTAATAATCAATATAAGAGCATTGTGAACTATGGTCATACTCATTTAACAAGACTATTCTTTCGATATAATATGAATAATATTTTCATTTATTTTGGTTAAATTAGTTTTTAAAAAGTTAGGCACAATATTTATATGCTCCAATTCATCAATAGGTATCCACTGTAAAATTTCCTTTTCACCTTGGTCGGTATATGTAGCATCTAAAATATTTATTCCATCAATGTATTTCATTAAATAAAAAAACACAATTTCGTGATGATGTTTTCCCGCTATTTGAAAAAATCTTTCTTGGATAAAGGAAAGTCTATCAATTTCAAATTCAATTCCTGTTTCCTCATAGGACTCGCGGATAACGGCTTCCTCCGAGGTTTCATTTATTCTAACTTTTCCCCCAACTGTATAATAACATGGATAATCTTCATGTTTTGCCATAAGTAGCCTGTTGTCTTTGATAATAATTGCCGCAACCCTATAAACAAAGCAACTTTGATTGGTTTTAAATACTATATCTTTATCTTCCACATACATACTCCTGTTCATTATATAAACATTCTTTTCTTCATCATAAATTATAATGGTTCATATATGATGATTTTACGATTAGTGAATTATATTAAGAATATTCCACAGTAAAATAATTTCTAATTATGCTTATTTGATTATGTCACCCTTGTATTTCCCTGAATCAATTTTTTGATATATCATTCTTACAAAACTTTCTTTTTTATCTGTATATGTATTCCTATCATCCGGGTATTGCTTTGCTAAAGATATTTTCAAATCACTATACTCTTTAGCATACTCTTTATGCTCATTTAGGAAATCTCTGAACCGTGTCACAAAATAAAAGTCAACATTGTTTGATTCATAACAATGAATGTGCCTTAATGAAATCTCTCCTTCACCTCTTAAAACAAAAAGATACCTATTCTTTTTGTTGTTTTGTGTACCACAATAATCGTAACCTGCCTTTTTCATTCCTTCTATGTTCATATCTTCAAATGATTTTAGTACTATAGCAATGTCAAGTATTGGCTTAGCGTAGATACCACTAATTGAGGTGCTGCCTACATGCTGTATATAATTTACGTTATCCCCGAAAATTTCTTTCAATTGTTTTTTTACTTCTTCAAATTCCTCTTTCCATTCTTCACAATGAGGCAATAGTCTAACCTTATGACGCTCAACTCCTTGCATTATTACTCCTCCTAATATCGTAGAATAAGAGCATTCCATCTTAACAATTAAATTTTCTTGCTAAGTCTTTTATTAAGTTCCCAAAGTGCTACTTTATTTCCATCCCATTTTAAACATGAAATAGCATCATTATAGCTCATCCACCTATATTCTGTATGTTCATGTGAAAGTATTAATTGCTTATCTATTATCTCAACTCCATAACAATTTTCAGGTATAACATAGATATTTTCATTCCAATAAATACTATCTGCAAATTCTTCAGCAGGAATTGAATTAACTGTGTCTAACTTCACATATGGTAAATCCTTAGAAATTCCTCCTTCTTCCCATGCTTCTCTTTTAGCCGATTCCATTATCGTTTCACCATCTTCTCCGCCACCAGAAATAGCTTGCCACCAATCTTCATCGTTTCTGTGAAATATAGCATATTCTATACCTTTATCATTTATATAATAAGGAAATACTAAAACTTGACATGGTGCTCTCATACTTACCCCCACTTTCTTATATTAACTTATAGTTCTTGCATAATATTTTATATTTTTAAAGTTGCAACTTAATAAACAATAATAAGAATATTACGTCGTTAAAGATAGTTAAACCCAAATATTAACCGGATTGTCATGAGGTATTCGATCAGATTTTAGTTTACTTAAAACTACACTTGTATTAAGTTCTGGATATACTTCATTTATTATATCTAAGGTCTCCATTATAATAACTAAAGTATTCTCATATGCCTCCTTTGGTGGATAGGTAAAAATATCTCTAAATCTTTGTTCAATATTTTCAGGTTTAATTTTAAAAGTCTCAAGTGATTTATACATCCATTTAAATGTAGGAAAGTATAGTTTATTTAAAGCAAGAAGTATTAAGAATATATTCTTTTGTAAATTTGCAATATGCTCATATATTAATGTTGAATTTTACCTTTGGATATAAAGTTCAGTTTGAGTACTATCAATTGATTGCAGACTTTCTTTAATATTCTTTATTGCAAGCTCCTTTGGATAGCCTTTTGCTCTATCCTTCCAAGAATATACTATTTTTTCACCAAACAGTGGTATGCAAGTTCTTATAAATACCCCTTCAAATGATTTTCTAAAAACTAAAATCTACTTTAAGCAGTGCATATATTCTCTTGCTCTATCTCCTTTTACTAAAAAGGGCTGTCCTTTAGAACAAAATACTGAAGTAGATGTATATTCAATATCTGCATTTTTATCATAGCCTATCTTTTCAATAACTTCTTCTTCATTATGGCAAATATCATATCCATCCAATACAAAATTAATTTTACCTCTTCCTTTTGTAAAAGAGGTAAAATCCACAGCATAATTCATAAATGTAGATACTGGCCCTCTGCCTGTTATAATAACTTCACCATTCAAATTATTAGGATTTTCAAAAGAGCCTTTTAACTTTTGTATATCAGATAAAACTCTTCCCATATAATCTGCACTTACCTTAATCTTAAATCTATAATAGGGTTCTAAAAGTATGTTTTTCACACCTTCAAGTCCCTGTCTAAGTGCTCTAAAAGTTGCCTCTCTAAAATCTCCCCCACAGGTATGCTTAACATGGCATCTTCCTGTAATAAGTGTAATTTTTATATCAGTTATGGGAAAGCCTGTTAAAATACCATGATGATCTCTTTCATAGATATGTTTGCCTATCAATTTCTGATAATTTATGTCTAAGTCATCTGCACTGCACTCATTGTAAAATGAAATACCACTATTTCTCTCTCCTGGCTCCAATTTAAGGTATACTTCTGCATAATGTCTTAAAGGTTCAAAGTGTCCGCAGCCATAAGAAGCTTCTACTATGGTTTCTTTATATAAAATTTCACAAGGTCCAAAATCTACGCTTAAATCAAATCTTTCCTTTACTAGTTCTTTAAGTACTTCCAGCTGAATTGTTCCCATAATATTTACCTGTATTTCACCTAGCTTTTCATTCCAACTTACTTTAAGCGCAGGATCTTCTTCTTCTAAAACTTTAAAACAAGCTAATACATCTTTTTCATTTAAACCTTTGTCAAATATTACTCTTGATTTTAACGCTGGAACCATCTCATAATTAACTTTTCTATGGCAATTTCCAAGTCCACACCCTACAATTGAATTTGATAGGCCTGATACTGCAGCAAGTTCTCCTGCTGATGCTTCATCTACTGTTTTAAATTTGTCACCATTACAGATCCTAATTTGTGTTACTTTTTCATAGCAATCCTGAGATGTATTCACTGCAATTTCATCTCTAACTTTTAAAGTACCTTCTAGTATTTTTATATAAGTAATTTTATTTTTTTGCTTGTCATGGCGTATTTTATACACAATTCCTTGAAATTTTTCTCTATCATTGTAATTTGTAAAAGTAAGCACATCTAATTTTTCTAGAAAATCATCTATTCCCTTATCTTGAAGGGCAGAGCCACTCATACAAGGAAATAATTTACTCCTAAATATCATATCTCTTATAGAATTCAGCCACAGCTGATTTTCAAAATCTTCTTCTATATATTTTTGAAGAAGTTTATCACTGCGTTCTGCTGCAAACTCCATAATCTCTTTACTGATTTTATCTAACTGTACAGATTCAGAAATAAAACATACATCTTCTGTTAAGTTTACTCTGATATCTTTAAGTATACCTTCTACATTTGCTCCAATCCTATCTACTTTATTTATAAAGAAAAATGTAGGTATCCCATGTTTTTTCAAAAGCTGCCACACTATCTCAGTCTGTGCCTGAACACCTTCAACTGCACTTATGATAACAATGGCATAATCCATTATTTCAATAGTCCTCTCCATTTCAGATGAAAAATCGGCATGTCCAGGTGTATCTACCAAATAATAATTAGAAGATTTATACTTAAATACAGCTTGATCGGAAAATATGGTAATTCCTCTATTCTTCTCTATGTCATTATTATCTAAAAATGAATCCTTATGGTCTACTCTTCCTAAATTTTTAATACTCTTTGTATGATACAAAATCTGCTCAGCTAAAGTAGTTTTTCCTGCATCTACATGAGCAAATAATCCAATTGTCTTATTCATATGCTACCCCTCTTAAAAGATGTATAATGTATGTACATTTCATTCTAATATATTGTAGCATAAAAAAAACAATATTTTATACGTCTATTATAGCTAAACAAAACTGAAAATAATATATCCGATCGCTATCATTGCTAAAACCCCCATCTTCTATCAAAGTGGGGGATAATCACTGCTACGTGCCTGGATAAGTTCTTCCCTTAAAGGATAACGTATTCTAAGTGCTAAAGACACTAAGAATACTGTTAATAAGGTTCAGCTGGAGAAAGTCATCCTTATAAGCAAACTCCATCTGAACCTAAGAATCACTTGATATTCCATTTCTATTATAAACATACGCAAAAACCAAGGATGAACCTACTATCCATGCAAAAATTACAAATATATTATAACCAGAACCTTCAAGTATGTTTTTGCCATCAAAAACTTTTTTAAGAATTATCATTGAATTGTAATTTGGCAGCAAAGTTGCAATTTTATAAAAAGTTTTATTTAATCCTGAAAGCAAAGGTATCATAAATAGAAACATGCATAGAGGGGTACCAATAGTCCCTGTTGCCATTTGATTTTTAGATACAATTCCAATTACAGCTCCAATTTCTACCATACTAATTAAAACTACAATCGTTATAATAAAATACATTAACAAATACTGCATTTGAATTTTCAACATGAAAAATATAGCTATATTTACAATTACTGAAATAAAAATAGTTATAAGTGCCTTTCCAATTAAAAATTCTGCGGGAGAAAGCGAAGTTAACATAAGAGTCTTCAATGTATTTTTTTCCTTTTCCTCTGCTATTAACATAGCCATTATAAGTGTAGCCACCATAACTAAATTCATATTAAGTATGGTATTTAAAATATATATTTTCCCTTCTTGTGAATTCATTACATTTCTAAATATCTTTAAATATATAGCACAAAATATTACTGGAAGTGCAGCCATAAAAAGTACGTTTATATTCTTAGGCAGTTCCTTTAACTCCTTGCTAAATAATGCATTTACTCTTCTCATTGAAAATTCCATTATAATTCCCTCCCTGTAATATCTAAAAATATTTCTTCAAGATTTGGCTCCATTGAATGAATGGATAAAATCTCTCCATCTTCCATCCAGTTTTTAATTTTAATTGCTCCATCCCTATTATTCTTCACGGTTACTTCTTCATTATCTCTTAAGACAACTTTAATATTGTCTTTTGCATATTTTAACTTTAATTTTTTAGGGGCTCCTATATCAACTATCTCTCCTTCATTTAAGAAAGCTACTCTATGACACAGCTTGTCAGCTTCATACATATTATGAGTAGTTAAAAATATAGTTGTCCCTTCTCTATTAAGCTCAAGAAGCAGTTTGTAAACTTCTAAAGCCGTGCCAGGATCTAAAGATGACGTAGGTTCATCAAGAAATAACAATTTAGGTTTGTGAATCACTGCTCTTGCTATCATAAGTCTTTGTTTCATTCCTTTAGATAGTTTCTTCACATCCCTTTTTCTATACTCTGTCATTTTCACTTTTTCAAGTATTTCATCTACATTTTTCTTTTTTACTCCGTTTATATTTGCAAATAGCATCAAATTATCTTCAACTGTAAGTCTTTCATATAACCCACTATTATCTGAAAGCACTCCTATATTTTTAAAAATATCTTTTTTTTGTGAACGCAAACTTTTATTAAATATTTTCACATCACCGCCTGTTGGCACTAATTGGCATGTAAGTATCTTAATTGTAGTAGTTTTTCCAGCTCCACTTGGTCCTAAAAATCCAAATATTTCTCCTTCTTTAACATCCAGAGTTAAATCTTTAATTGCTGTATTTTCCCCAAAATCTTTTCTAAGACTTTTAATAGAAATAATATTTTCCATAGCTAAAAACTCCTTTCAGTTTTACTATGGTTAATTATTATACAAATGCTGCTATTAAACCATAAAATCAACATGAAAAGAGTAATACAACTTATGAATCCTGCTTTTTTAGAGCTGAATTTTCACATTTTGAGTTAAAAATATCATATATTTAGGATATCTTTTAGCTCTTTCATTCTCCCTTTTGAAAGTGGAATAGAACTTTTAGTTTTATCATCGAGACTTAAACTATAACTATTTCTTGTCCACATCACAACTTCACGTACTCTTTGAAGATTTACCAAATAAGATCTATGACATCTAAAAAATCCGAAATGCTTTAGCCTTTTTTCCAGCTCTGTAAGTGGCAGCATACATGGAAACTTTTCTCCTTTTATGTTTAAGTTACTTACACCCTGTTCACTTTCTACATAATCTATTTCCATAGGATCAAAGAGAATCATTCTTTCATCAATTTTAGCAGGAATCTTTTCAATTTTATATACTGTCTCATCTCCCCTATCTGATTCTTCCTGGCCGTTTTCCTCTCCCTGTATTTCTTTTAATCCATTTTCATCTATGCTATAGGATTTTCCTCCAAGGAGTAGTATATCCTTAAAAGATACAGAAGTATTGACTACAATTACGCCATCTGAAATTAATTGATCCATATTTTGTATTATAAGTTTTGCATCATATCTGTCCATATTAAGTATAGGTTCTTGAAATATTAGAAACTTAGGTTCTTTAAGCAATTCTCTTGCAAAACTAAGTCTCCTTTTTTGAGAATAAGTAAGCTTGTTTATTTTAGTATTTTCAATATCTATAAGAGCAAGTTTTGCCATCATTTCCTTATAATTAACTTTAGAATTGGCTATATTTTTATAAAATTTCATATAGGATTTTACAGTCATATTTTCATAAAAACCTTCTTTTCTAAATACAACGCCTATGTGTTTCATATTTTTTCTTATATAAGTTTTGTTACCTTCTCCATGAATATATATATTCCCCTTAGTAGGCACCTCTTTGTCTAAAATAAGATCAATCAATAAATCACTTATTTGATCGCTACACTCTATATTTATCAAATTATCCTTTGTAACTTTAAATGTTATATTATTTATTACAATATCACCTTTTACCTTATATAACTCACTTATTTCCAGCAAAACTAACCATCCTTGTACGATATATTTAGATTGGTGAAGTCAACCTATAAAACTCTTTTAAAATATTTCCAAATATCACAGTACAATTATAAATTAAGTATAATTGTAACTCAACATTTATTTAACCTATATCCAAAATTTTACCTTCACTTAATTTTAAAAAAATGTATAATATAATTATTGCTTAAAGAAAGGAATTGACATAATTGGACAACAAAAGTTTTTTTACAAATAAAAAAATAGTAATACTACTTGCATCTTTTTGCTGCATACTATGGGGAAGTGCCTACCCTGGAGTTAAAAGTGGGTATGCCCTTTTTAAGATAGGCTCAAAAGATATATTTTCAGAATTGTCTTTTGCCGGCTACAGATTCATACTTGCAGGATTAATTGTTTTGATAGTAGCTCTATTTTCTTCTAAAAACATATTTTCAATAACTAAAAAAAATGTCAAACAGATTATACTACTTGGTTTGACTCAAACTACTCTTGAATACATATTTTTTTATATTGGACTTGCTAATACAACGGGTTCAAAAGGCTCTATAATGAATTCCACTGGTACATTCTTCAGTGTAGTACTGGCCCATTTTTTGTATAAAAATGATAGGATAAATACTAAAAAAGCTATAGGCTGTATACTTGGTTTTATTGGGGTACTAATTGTAAATTTCAGCAGTGAACTTTTAAGTTTTAGCTTTAAATTTACAGGTGAAGGTTTTATCATATTATCTGCCTTTGTATTTTCTGCATCTTCAATTTACGGAAAACAAATCTGCAAAAATATAGATTCAGTGCTTGTAACAGGATATCAACTCCTTATAGGCGGTTTAGCTCTTTTAGCTCTTGGACTTTTCAATAAAGGCTACGTGACAAACTTCACAATTGGCTCTACTGCTATTTTATTATATTTAGCAATACTATCAGCTGCCGCATTTTCAATTTGGACAGTGCTATTAAAATATAATAAGGTTGGATTTATTTCCATGTTTAATTTTGTAATTCCTGTGGCAGGTACCATTCTATCTTCTATATTTTTAGGTGAAAGTATCTTTAATGTTGAAAACATTGCAGCTCTTGTGCTTGTATGTATAGGAATTTTTATAGTAAATAGGGATTCAAAATAATAACATTATTTTGAATCCGGTTCTACATGTATAATTGCATGTTTGATTTTAAATTCTCTATTTAACATTTCTTCTATTTCTTCTGTGATTTCATGACTTTTAACTACAGTAAGCTTAGAGTTAACTCCTATTACAATATCAAGCAAAATATTATTACCATGAACACGTGCTTTCGTACCTTTAACACAGCTAACGCCATCAATTTCCTTTATTTTAGAAACTATACTATCTAACTGTTTGCTGTCAAAACCATCTGTTAAATTATGCGCTGCTTCCTTAAAGATTTCCCCACCTGTCTTACAAATTAAAATTCCTACTAGTACTGCTGCCAGTGGATCTATCCAGGGGAATCCAAATTGAGAAGCTATGATTCCAGCTGCAGTGCCCATACTTACCCAAGCATCTGAGAGATTATCTTTTGCAGCAGCCATCAATGCAGAACTTTTAATTCTAAGCGCAACCCTTTTATTATATACATAAACTGCATATATAAGTATTGCACAAATAATGGCGACCACTGCTGAAATCATATCTGGTGCCTTGTTCTTTAAAAAAATGGTGGTATACACTGCATTGTAAATTACATCTAAACCTACAGCTATCATTATTAAAGAAGCAACAAGTGAAGATATAGTCTGTGCTCTTAAATGACCATAGGCATGATCATCATCTGCTGGTTTTCTAGATATTTTGAGTCCTATAATAATGGCCAGTGATGCAATTATATCTGTTGAATTATTCACTCCATCAGCAGTAAGTGCTTTAGATTGATAAAAATATCCTAAAGTCAATTTAAGCATCGATAAAATTATATAAGCTATAATGCTAATACGTGCACCCTTTTCTGCAATTTTAAGATTCTTATAATCTTCATCCATACTTTTCTCCTTAAAATAAAAATCATATTTTGCACAGCATCTCTTTAAACTTTTTATAGTTAGTTTTCACACCTTTATCCAAATTTATTTCTATTTTTGTAAAATCCATGTGTTTCATCATTGCATCATACTTTTCCAATTCATCTATTTTTTTAAGAAGTACTAGAAGCTCTTTTTTAGCTTTCTTTTTTTTAAAACATCCACAGCCCTCTTCCATTACATTAAGGAGCTCTTTCCTTTTTTTATACAACATACTTTTGAGCTTTCTTATATAAATTATACTTATTTTAGATAAAGTATCTTTATCGTATCTATGCATATAAACCAGACAATTAAATGTCTTTTCCTTGCCAGATGTAAACATCCAATATATAGGTCTCTTTTTATACATCTTTACATGATCTTTAAAAAAATCACATACAAAGTATCTTCTTATAGTATCTTCATCTGTTTCATTACTCTTTTTTCCAAGCGTTTTTGCTATAAATTGAAGATTTTCTGATAACTTTTCTTCTCCAAAAGTAGCACTTACAAATTGTACAAATTTGTCTACTATATCATCTTCAAAATAGTGTTCTGAAAGTACTGGGATTATATTATCCTCATCAGGTGAAAAAGTAGAGTAAAACCATGCATCGCTTTTTTCACTTTTAACCTTCCATTTTTCATTTTCAAGTTTCCATTTATTATGAAAATTTCCTCCAGCATATACAATTCCATCTACATCTAAAGAATACCTACCAAACATACATCCTACGGCATAAGAAATAAAGCTCTTTATATCTCTTGATAAATCTGCTTTTCTAATAGTCATCTCCCCATCTGGTACTTCTGGTGTCAATTCATTTTTAAGTCCATAAATTTCTATAAAAATTCGATTTAATTCTTCCTCATTAGATTTTAATCTAGCAAACTGTTTATCAGTAAATATTTTCCATGCATTAAATGCATCTGACAAGTGAGTAGTATTTTTTGGATTTTCATTACTTTCCACTGATAACTGTTTACTATCAACTATCAATTTTCCACTCTTAACTGACAAAAGAGGATGCCTTGTAAAATTCCAGGAAATTTCAAAAAAGTCCCAGTCCAATTTAGATATAACTATGCACTCCTTACACAGTGAATCTATTTTTTTTCTGACAATTATATTATTGTCCATATATATGGGAATTTGCTTAACAGTTCCTGCAGTTAAATTTAATGTTGGAGATATAAATTCAAAAATATTCCTCATTATTTTAGTATTAAAAAAAGCCAGTATATAATTGTAATCAGGCTTATTTTTCACAAATATAGAATCTGCAGATTGGTCAAAAATAAAGCCTTCGTTTAACACCCTTATAGTATTATTTCCTGAAGTTATCCTTTTCCAGCTTATACCTCTTTTAAAATAAAATCTCTCATTTCTTATAACAGCACCTTTTTCTTCTTTCAACTTTTCTCCATTGTCTTTCCAATAAACTACTTCTGAAATATTTCCATACCATTTTCGGGCGTCTCCTCCCATTTGATAGGGGATCCAATATTTCCTTCTATTACTTTTACCTGTGAAATTAATAGTTTCATATTCTACCTCAAACCATTGTCTTACATATTTATCATTATTTCCGGTCTGCATGCCAGTACAGGGAAATGAAACATCAGCTATAACTTTTGCTTCATTTAATACTTGAATTTCACTATCTGTAAGCCAGTAACCAAATCTATTTTGTGGAATGTTCTTCATTTTACCTTGCTTTACTTCATACCTGTAATCCACAACTGGATTATTTATTGCCTCCTTAACCTTCTCTGGCTGGCTGAAAACTCCCTTAAAGCGTGACAGTTTAATATAATTTTCTTTAATTTGTGCATTATAATTTCTTAAAGTAAACGTACAGATTGGAACTGTTGCTTCTTCAAATGCAGAATACTCCAGCTGTATCAGATTATTTATGTTTTTATTGTCCACTATAATTTTCCTAAGCTTTTTATAAGACTGTATGAACATCCACACAAAAGGTGTCATAAATCCCAATTGACCGCTCACCTTAACTTTTGAGAAACTATATACAATAAATGCAGAAAATATATCTGACTTTCCTTCTGGATACTTATCTCCAATATATTTAGCCAAAAGTGGATTTAAATATTTATTTCCTATATAAGGTGGATTTGCTACCAAAATATCATAAGTTTTAAGCATTATTTCACTCTGCTTTATAAGCTGCGTCATAAGCCTTAAAACCTTTTTTCTTCTACTTTCTTCAATCACATTATTGGAAGTTTCATCCTTTATATACTCTAGTCTATCCTTAAAAAATTGCATATTGAATTTATCTAATTGTATAAGAGAACCATATATTTTTGCATCCTTAAAATTTTCTATGAAAGACTTTGTTCTCTCATAATTCTCTCCTGAATTTTTCCCAGCTATATAAGCTATGTCTTTATCACCAAGGCTATTAGTCTCTTGTATAGATACTATGTTAAACCTTATAGACTTTTTCTTTGTGTTATTAAGTAACTCTTTATCATACCTCATACCCCTCATTATAATTGAAAAACGTGCAAGCTGACATGCCCTGTCATCTATGTCCAGTCCATAAAGATTATTTTCTATTATAAGAGTTGGTATATCCACCTTTTTATATCCACATTTTACATATATATCATATAACAGATCAAACATATATATAAGTATGTGCCCCGAACCGCAAGCAGGATCAAAACACTTTATTTGTTCAACCTTCAATTTTTTATCTATATAAGGTTTCAGTTTATAACCTATATCCTCTTTTTTCTCTGAATTCTCTATATAAAATTCCCACTTTTCCTTTAAATCATTGTGTTCTGGATGTGACTCTATCCAATATCTTCCCAGAGAATTTTGAACCATATATTTTACTATCCAATCTGGTGTAAACAGCTGTGTTGCACAGGGAATTTCTTCTTTAGTATACTTCTTTTTTGATTTTGTTATCCTATTTTTTTCTTCAAGTTCATAGTATTCGTAAAGCCATCCTATAATTTCTATGTCCTTCCAATCGTTTTCAGATATAATATTTTTGTCTAATAGATTTTTTATAAAAGAACCTTCTTTTATAAGTTTATGTGGGAAGAGTAATTCTACATAATTTTCTTTATTCTTAAACACACAAGGCAGTATTTTATTTAAACTGTTCCATTCAGTTATTATTATATACTTAAATAATTCATCTACATTTGCATTTAATTTCATTTCATCAATTTTTTCATTATCTATATTAAACTTCAAATCATTTGCTTTCGCTAATATATTCATTCCAATGTCAGCTGGATTAAAGCAAGATAATACTCCTATTTTGGTAGAAATATAATGATTCACTTCCATAAATCTGATTGAAATAAATCTATTAAACCAAATATATGCGGTTTCTTCAATGATTTTGTTATAAGCATCATCGTCTTTTTCATTTAAGCTTTCAATTTTACCTTTTCCCATATCATATAATGATGCTTTAATTTTTACTTTAAGTTCTTTTCTACTTCGAATGGCAAAATTTTTTATTATACTTTTGTTCACTTTTGCACTTCCTAACTTAATGCATTTTAAAGAAATAACCAATAAATGTGCTAGTCTATTTTCTTTCAAATGTCTAAATAAAATTTCTATAAACAGAGTTCTTGGCATCATATAAAAAAACACTATTAAAATCATTATATCAAATGATTTTAATAGTGTTTTTAAATTATTGTCTATCAATGAATCTTACTTAGTGGGATTTTGTTTCTCCCACTAAGTTTAGATGAATTATCTAGGGGCGTAGCTACTGTTAGCTCCCACTTTGATAGAAAAGCAGGTATCCCAAATCTATGATTTGGTGATAATCGCTTTCACAGAGTGCGTGGGAGTGTTACAGTAGGTAGCCATCAGATAAATTACTCTTTTTTATCAAAGTCAAATGTATCTTTAATAGAATCCAATACTGATTTTACAGTCTTATTAGCCAGTTCTTCTATTTCATCCATTACTTCATCTTTATTTTTTATTCTACTTATATATATATCCAATTCTTCTTTTGCAAAATTTCTTACGGTTTTTAAAACCATATATTCTTCGCTACCTTCTTTAGGAATTATAGTATCCCCACTTTGTATATTTGTAAATATAGGATTATCTGAAGTTATTTGACTTTTTAATTCTTTTTTATTTTCTCCATTTCCATCTAAAACAACATAAAAATTTACAACAGTTTCCATTAATGTTCATCTCCATATTTTCAAATTGTTTCACTGTATTATAATATTGTTTTAGATTAAAAAATGTTACTTTTCCTTACCTTTATTCAGTTTAATTAAAAACGCAGTTATAACTGCTGTTATAGGTACTGCAAATATAAGACCTATACTTCCTGCCAGAGCTTTTAAAACTTCAGAAGCAATAATATCTTGATCCAAAGCTGTAGAAATAGATGTACTATAAGAGTAAGATGAAATCATAATCATTATGTACATGGCTCCTCCTACATAAGCAAGTATCAAAGTATTGGCCATAGTGCCCATAATATCTTTTCCCACATTCATACCAGATTTCACAAGTTCCTTCATAGTCATATCAGGTTTTACCTCTTTTATTTCCATTATAGAGGACGCTATAGACATACTTACATCCATAACTGCCCCAAGTGCTCCCATGATTATTCCTGCAAACAACAAACCTGAAAAATTGAAATTGGCATTTTGTGAAGTATATATAATAGACTGCATTTGATCATCAGTAAGTCCATTTAACATCATCATAGAGTTTGAAAAGAACGCTATGGCCCCTGCAATAAGTACCCCACCAGAGGTTCCTATAATAGCAGCAAGTGTTTTTTCATTTTTACCACTTATTATGAGTAGGTTCACTATGGTTACAAAAATACATACTGCAATAGATACTATCATTGGGTTGAATCCCTGTAGTATAAGTGGTATAAGCACTTTTATTACCACAATTCCAGTTATAGCTAAAGTTATTACGGATTTAAAGCCTTTTAAGCCACCTATAGCTATAAGCAATATGATTAGAAATGCAGCCAATCCATATAGATATTTATACCTTACTATCTCATAAATATAAGCTTTTTTCACCTTGTTTTTTGAATCATATTGTATATTGACTAATACTTCATCTCCTACTTTTGCAAAGCTCTGTGTACTACTTCCTTCATCTTTGATTTGCCCACCTGCAAAATTTTGAACTGTAATCACCTTGCCTTTAAGACTTCCTGATGTAATTTTTACATCTGCATTAGAAAATCTTTGGGAATTCTTGTCTCCACCTGCATGTATTTTAATAACTTTGCCATGAACTGGTTTATTATCGGTGTCTGAAGTCCCGCTTGCCATAACTTTTGCAGAAAACATACCTGCAGTCATTACAATAAAAGCCAACAAACTAATTACAATAATCTTGCTTACTTTTTTCACTTTAACTCATCCTTCCGTCATAGATCCCCTCTAATATTTAACTTATTCTCCTTCTACTTTAATCTTTATGCTATCATTTTCTATATCTATGACGCTAACGGTATCTTTAATTTTATTGTCAAAGAGCACTTTATCTACAAAATAAGGTTTTATTTCCTGCTTAACTATCCTCATTATCTCTCTTGCACCATATTCTAATGACACACCTTTTTGTGCTAACCATTTATAGCAATTATCTGTAACTGTTATCTTTATATTCTTAGTTAAAAGTTGCTTTTCAAATTCACCCATAGCCTTCTGTGCTACACGGTATGCCATCTGTTCATTCATTCCATTAAAAAATATTATTTCATCCAATCTATTTCTGAATTCCGGAGAAAATACTCTATTTACCTCCTGGGAAATTGCATCATCTTTTACAATTCTATTTCCAAATCCCATAAGTGATTTTCCTAAATACCTTGCTCCTGCATTTGAAGTCATTATAAGTATTACATTTTTAAAATCAGTTTTTCTTCCAGTATTATCCGTAAGAGTAGCATAATCCATAAGCTGCAGCATTATATTAAGTACATCTGGATGTGCCTTCTCTATTTCGTCTAAAAGCAGCACACAGTAAGGAGTCTTCCTTATAGTGTCTGTTAAAAGTCCACCTTCTTCATATCCTACATATCCTGGTGGAGAACCAATAAGCCTTGCCACTGTATGCTTTTCCTGATACTCACTCATGTCAAATCTTATTAGTGGAATATTTAAAGCATTTGAAAGCTGCTTACTTATTTCCGTTTTTCCCACACCTGTTGGGCCTACAAAAAGGAGATTTGCCACGGTTTTGTTGTCTTCATTAAATCCAGCTCTAGACCTTTTAATTGCCCTTACTACAGCCTTTACAGCTTCATCCTGCCCAAATATCTTTTCCTTAAGAATATTATCTAAATTCTTAAGAACTTTTGTCTCATCCTGTGACAATGTTCTCTCTGGTATTTTTGCCATAGATGAAATTGTCTTTTCTATGTGTTTCTTTTCAATAACTATTTGTTCTTCATCTTTTCCATGAAGCCTCGCATAGGCACCAGTTTCATCTATTACATCTATAGCTTTGTCTGGCAAATACCTATCATTTATATATTTTATGGATAAATCTACTGCTGCTTTTAAAGCTTCATCTTCATAAACCACATTGTGAAATTTTTCATACTGTCCTTTTATTCCTAGAAGTATATTATAAGTATCTTCTGCCGTAGGCTCCGGTACTTCTATTTTTTGAAATCTTCTGGCAAGAGCTCTATCCTTTTCAAATATCTTTTTGTATTCATCATAAGTAGTAGATCCTATAAATCTAATTCTTCCACTAGTCAAAAAAGGCTTTAAAATATTTGCAGCATCAAGAGATCCACCAGATACAGATCCTGCTCCTATTATAGTGTGTATTTCATCTATATATACTATAGCCTTATCTTCTTTTTCTATTTTCTTCAATATATTTTTTACTCTCTCTTCAAAATCTCCCCTATACTTAGTACCTGCTAGAATAGAACCCATATCCAAGGAATATATTTTACTACCTTTCAAATTTTTAGGCACTTTGCCATCTGCAATCAGGCTCGCCAATCCTTCTGTGATGGCTGTCTTTCCAACCCCTGGATCTCCAACATGAATTGGATTATTTTTGTTCCTTCTTGAAAGCACCTGAATTGTTCTACTAAGTATATCATCTCTGCCAATCAAAGGATCTATTTCGCCATTTCTTGCCTTTTCAGTAAGTTCTACTGAAAAATCTGCTATTTGAAAAAATAAAGGCATATCCTGTTCGTCCGATGAGTATATAGCATCATCTTCAATATTATAATTAAACATATTTGCTGGAGTTCCATGAGTTATATAATTTAATATATCTATTCTCTTTATCCCTTGTTTTTTTAGAAAAAAGCTGGCAAAACTCTGTTCTTCGTCATATATAGATATAAAAATATCTCCTAATTTTATTATTTCCTTTTCAGCTGCTAAAACATGTTCGCCTGCAGAAGTTAATATATTTTGCAAGCTTACAGTTTCCAGCGGCTCTTTTTTTTCTGTAACTTGTATATTATCACTAAAATACTGTAGCAAATCATTTTTTATATCCTGTACACTTCCACCGCATCCTTCTACTATTTCCATTCCTTCCGGGAAAAATAAAGCAGCGTATAATAAATGTTCTGGTGTAAAATATTCATGCTTACAATATTTTGCTTCATTGTAAGCTGCAGTCATAATTTCATTTACTATTCTATCTAGTTTCATAATTATTCCTCTTCCATACTAAATTTTAGTGGGAACCCACTGCTCTCCGCCATCTTTACAGCTTGCATTATTTTAGTAGCAGCAATATCATAAACATATACACCTGCTACTCCTATGCCTCTTCTATGTACATCATACATTATTTTGGTAGCTTCTACAGCACTTTTTTCAAATATTTTTATTAAAACTTCAACTACAAATTCCATAGTAGTGTAGTCATCATTGTGTATAATGACTTTATACATAGAAGGTGGTTTAATCTTCAATTGAGGCTTTTGCTTTAAAACAGTTTTTTGCGTCATTTTAACAACTCCATAGATGTAAGGCATTTTCAAAGAAATAGTCAGCCAGTATACTAGCCTATTTTCTTTCAAATGTCTAAATATATAATACATAAAATCATTTTAACATAATTTAATTTCAAAGTGTACAATAATGAATTGATATTACTGGAAAAGTAGATCACGGGAGCTTCAATTATACACATTTGGAAAGCAATTAATTGTATGCATATAAAAAACCAACCTCCAATCGTTAGATTTGAGGTCTAACTTTTGGGGGTCGGTTCATAAGAAGATGCTTTTTACATGATATTTTTTACTTTACAGGATAATAACTTCCCATATCAATATTAATAAGTTTTAAAGATGAATCCTTGTATTTATAAGATCCTTTCGCCCATCCAATTACATCTGCATGACAGCTTCCCGATATATCTTCATAAACCTTTAATTCATATACTCCATCACCATCTATGTCAGACACTGTAAATCTTGGTCCATGACCTATATATGGATCTACACTTTCTCCATCCTTTTTAATATTTTGTATACCTTCATCTCCTGTCAAATCCACAGAACAAGTCTTATCAAGAGATTTTGAGTACATTTTAAATGTATCGTATCCATCAAGGTTAAAAGAAAGATCACTCTCAGGAAAAGGATTTAAAGAATTTTCGGCACCATATTTTCCAAGTTCAAAAAACTTATTATCTTTTAAAGTTTCTATATCGCAAGTTTGTATACAACTATTTCCCCCATTTTCAACTACTGCTGTAATATCTGGGGTTCCATCTCCATTTATATCTGCAAGTACGATATCACCTTTTCCAGATGAAAAGTCTTTAATAGTCTTAGAATCAATTACTTTTCCATCTGAAGCATCCTGCACATATAATGTTGGACTTAAATCATCACCTTTACAAGCTAGTATAACATTTTCAGGTTTTCCATCATTATTTACATCAGCAGTTTTAAAATCAATTATTTTATTTCCTTGGAAATCTCCATCAAGATCTAATTTAATGCCATTAAAACTATTTTCTATAGAAGAATTTACAGAACCTTGTCCACCCAAAATATACATATTTGTGTATTTTGAATCATCTATATATTTTTTTTGTACATTTGCATTTACTCCATCAGTTAGCACTATAGGTGCATTTAATTTTGAAGCAAGTGCACTACCAGATAAAGCATCTGGAAAATTTTCACCATTAGCTAAAATTACGCTTTTAGAATCCAAATTAAAATAGTTAGCTATTTTAATTGAGGTTTCATACCTATTACTACCGCTAATTCTAACTAAATCATCACTTTTTATATAAGTCATAGCATTCTTAAGTTGATCTTCAACTTGAGTATCTAATGCACCTGTTCCACCAACTATATATATCTTAGATGGATTTATAGAAGTTATCTTCTGAATTATGCTATCTGGAATAGAATTAGATAAACTCATAAATATAGGATATCCTTTAGAAGCTGCTACACTTGATATGCTAAGTGCATCTGGAAAATTTAATCCATTTACAAGCACTACAGGAGTACCTTTTGAAGTATTTATTTCATCAACTATAGAATTGTTGGTTTCAAATCTATTCTTTCCTCCAAGTCTTTTTATATTGTTAAAATCTAACTTATTCAAACAACTTATAACCTGTGGACTTACAGACGCATCTCCTCCTAAAACATATATAGTTCCATCTTTAGATACATAATTTTCTATATAACTTAAGGAGTCCTCCTCGGAAGGATCATTAACATCATCCATAAGTAAAATAGGTGCATTTAATTTTTTTGAAAGTACAGAACCTGCGAGAGCATCCGGAAAATCTTTTCCTGATGCCAATATAACATTCTTTACTTCCTTTGAATCAAATTGTCTGCTTATATTTGCAGAGGTTTCATACCTGTTAACACCATATATTCTAGAAATATTGTAATACTTTCCACTGTCTGCAAAAACATTGTGAAAAGATGATGCTATAATAGCACAGGTTAAAGCCATAGTTACTTTGATAAATTTTTTGTTCATAATACTTGTCCCCTTTTGTATAATCTAAGTAAAAATATATGTATTATTTCACCTCTTCATATCTGGCGATACATACATAAGTTCTTCTAAAATTTATTATATTATTTATATTTTACTATGAGATTAAATTAACTGTCAAATAAACGAATAAATTACTTCACTGTACTCAATTACCTAGAATAATTGAAATCATAAATTCATGCTTAATTCACAAATACAATCATAGACTCTCTAACTTAAAAATCAAATTATATGCAGGGATATTTTTACAATAATGAAGCTCATTTAAATGTTTTGTATATAAGTCTTAGTAAAAAAATTTTAAAAAATCTAGAACTTTTGAATTGTTTGAGGTACGAGTTTTCAAAAGTTCTCAGTATTTTTTAATTTTTTTGCTTAGCCTTATCAAAATATTTAACCGAGCTGAAGATTGCAAAAAATATCTGGAGTATAATTTGATTTTTTGCTTAGAAAGCCTATGGGATACTTTAATGAACAATTTACTAAGTATATCTTTACTTAAAAGTATAAAACTAATATTGAAATGGAGGTGTTACTTTATGAGTAGAAGACCTTTAGTTCCAGAAGCAAAGCCAAAACTGGATAAATTAAAAACAAAGTATTCAAACGAATTTGGCATGGAATTTAACGACAGCTACAAGGGAAACAAGACTTCAAAATTAAACGGCCATAATGGCGGACTGGTTGGTGGCTTAATGACTAAAAAAATGGTAGCAGAATTTGAAAAAAATTTAATAGATAAGTAACTAAAAAAACAGTTAGTATCCTTAGATTTACTAACTGTTTTTTAACTATTACATTTTCTAAAGTTTAAATTTAGTAATTTCTTTTTTCATATCATTGGTCATATCTGCCAAAGTATGTGCTGTTGCTGCTACTTCCTCAGTAGAAGCATTCATTTCCTCAGATGATGCTGCTATTTCCTCAGACGAAGCTGAAACTTCTTCTGCAACAGAAGATATTTCTTCAATCTTACCAAGTATATCGGACTTTTCACTGTCAATATTTGCCGTTAAACCATTTACCATATTAATTTTAGAACTCATTTGAGTTATTTCATTAACTATAAGCTTGAATGAATCAATTGTAGTATTTACAATTGAAATTTGTGAATTTAACTGATCTTTTATTTCTCCTGATGATTTTACCATTATGCTTGAGTCATCTGATACACTATTTATCAATGTGCTTATATTTTTTGAAGATTCCGTTGTTTGCTCTGCCAATTCCCTAATTTCTTCCGCAACTACTGAAAAACCTTTACCTGCCTCTCCCGCCCTTGCTGCTTCAATTGCTGCATTTAATGCAAGAAGATTGGTCTGCTCTGCTATACTATTAATTAAACTTGTTATTTCATCTATTTGTTTTATATTTTGGCCAAGGGTAGTAGTCTTTGATATAAAATCATTAAAAGAATCACTTAACTTATTCATAGACTGGGCAAGTTGTTCCATTTCAGTATTACTTTTTGCAGACATAGTATTTATACCCTTTGCATTAGAATCAACTTCTTTTATTGAATCAATGATTTCAACTAGTTCACTTCCAAATTTATTTAGTATGTCTGTAATGTTTACTAAATTTTCTGCCTGGGAACTTGCTCCCTTTGCAACATCCTGCATTGATGTTGCGACATCACTTGATGAAGCTGCTATTTCTTCTGATATTGAAGATAAATTATCCGCATGACTGTTAATTTCTGAAGAATTTGTTCTAATACTCTTTATCATACTTATAATTGATTCCTGCATTATTTTTACAGCTCTTGCCAGAGTACCAGTTTCATCCTTAAGTTCCAAATATTTAGGGCTTATCACTGAACTCAAATCACCAGAAGATATCGTCTCTAAATATTTAATTGCTGCAACAATATTTTTTATAATCTTGCTTCCGAGAATAAATACAAAAACTAATCCTAAAATTATAAAAATTATAGATGCTGTAATAGTCCATAATCTTAAAGTATTTGTGCCACTTAATACTTCAGCTTTTGGTGAAGTAACTGCAATGGACCAATTAGTGCCATTAACAGGTGCATATCCTAAATATTTTCTTACACCACCATAAGTGTATTCTCCAACTCCAGACTCACCATTCATCATTTTTTTCTCAATATCCGCAAAAGGCTTTAATTTAGAATCTTTTTTAACATCTTCATTAATGTTATCTCCCTTTAAAACTATTTGCTCATTTACGTTGGCAACTGCCGTACCTTGCTTATTTATCATAAATGCTTGTCCACTTTTTCCAAAAGTAATATCTTTTGTTATATCATTTAATGTCTTACCATTCCTTACTGCAGTAATTACACCCACAATTTGATTTCCATTTTTTATAGGTGCCGCATATACTATAACCATGGCATTTTGTGTTTTACTTAAAACAGGGTCAGATACATTTTTTTCGCCTGCCAAAGCCTTTTTAAAGTAATCTCTATTTTTAATATTAGCTGTTTTGCCATTAGTATTTATAGCATTTCCATCTTTATCTACAATATTCATCTCAATATGTCCACTTCTTTTTACTTCTGCATCTAATATAACCCTTTTATTCTCCCATGAATTGTTCATATCACTTATCTGTGTTTCACTAGCTATAGCCTCTAAAGCATTTAGCTGACTTTCCACCCTACTATTAACAGTTTTTGCAGACTCTTTTGCTATTTGAGGTAGAACTTCATTTACATTGCCAATTAATGCCTTCGACGAAGTATAATATGAAATTGTTCCAAGACCAATACATATAATTGCAAGTAATAGTCCCATAGCCAACATTAACTTAGTTTTAATACTTCTCATTTTGCATCCTCCTTTTTGATAACCTTTACAATTGTGAGTTATATAATACATCTCTTATATTAATAATAACATAATTTGATAAATGTTTGCACCGTTTCCAATTTAATTCCTGTATCTAATTCTATTTGTCAAATCTAAACAAATTTAGTCAAACAATTAGGATAATATTACTTTGATTAGCTATAAAGTTTGATCATGCAAAGCAATGAAATATTGATATTGTCTTTATTTAGGACTATGATTATGTAATAATAATTATATTATAAAATTGAAGGGAGATATTACATATGAAAAAAGTAATATTGTTAAGCGGAAGTCCAAATCCAGAAGGCAACACTGTGCAAGTTCTTAAAGAATGTGCAAAAGTCATAGAGCAAAATGGTGTTTCAGCTGAAGTTGTGTCTTTAGCTGGAATGACTTTAAAAGATTCCATGAATCCTCAAGGAGGCTATAATGATGGATTTGATGAAATAATTGAAAAAATAAAGGGTGCTAAGGGACTCATTGTAGCATCTCCTGTTTATTGGGGAACTGCAAGAGCAGAGCTTATGACAGCACTTCAAAGAATAGCTATGGCATCTATGAAAGGTGGAAACTTCTTATCCAGAATGGTAGGAGGACCTATTGCTGTTGCAAGGCGTGCTGGCCAGACATCATCAATACAGGAAATGCTTATGTTCTATCTCTACAATGACATGATTATACCAGGCTCAACATACTGGAATGTAGTCTTCGGACAAAAACCTGGTGAAGCTTTAAAGGATGAAGAAGGAATGAGAACAGTAAAGAGATTTTCTGAAAATATAGCTTATTTGGTAAATAAACTGGATTAGTCCTATAAGGGAATGAGCATGGATTTTTGTGCAGCAAGCACACATTCTATGCTCATTTCTCACTTTTATAACTATATCGTTACATCTTCTCCTGCTTTATTTCCTACAATAAGAAGACATATTGCCATAATAATTAATCCCGTAAGTGGTATATTCCAGGAGTGAAATAAGTCAAATACACTTCCAATTATAAAAGGTCCGATAGCTGCTAGGGTATAACCTAAGGATTGTGCCATTCCTGATAATTTCGCTGCCTCTCCTGCCCCACTGCTTCTAAGTCCAATAAAGGACATTGCAAGGCTAATGCATCCTCCTGAACATAAACCGCATAGGAGAACAGAAACTGCAATAATCATAGTACTGTTTGCAATCAAAAACATGAATATACTAACTGCATAAATACAGGAAATGGTACCTGTTACTAGCTTCTGATTTTTTCTTCTTACTGCTAGTAAAGGAACAACAAAAGATGCGGGAATCGCAACTATTTGATAAGCCGAAGCATAATATCCTGCAGTCTCAACATTAATTCCTTTAGCCTGTAAAATGGTAGGAAGCCAAGCCACAAAACAATAATACAAAAATGATTGTATACCCATATACAAAGCAACATACCAGGCAATAGATGACTTGTACACATTTTCCTTAGGACTGTCATTTCCAAATTGATTTTTGCCTTTCAATTGCAAATTCCACTGAAAAAGCCAGATTAGCATAGTAACAATTACAAGTACAACCCAAATTGCCAGTGCATTTTTCCAACCTAACCCTACATCTTCTGAAAGTGGCACACTAATTCCAGAAGATATACCTGCAAGAATAGACATTGAGGTGGTAAAGATACCTGTTATCATTCCAATCCTTAAAGGAAACTCAGATTTTATAATACTTGGAATCATTACATTACCCACTGCTATTCCTATACCAATAATGGCTGTACCAATAAATAAACCTGCTGTCCCTGCAAAAGAACGAATCTCAATTCCAACTGCCATAAAAATTAATGCATAGAACATAAGGTGTCCTGAGCCATATTTTTGACTTAGCTTACTTACAAAAGGTGATACAACAGCAAATGCAATCAAAGGAATGGTTGTAATAATTCCTGATGAACTTGCCGAAAGATTTAACTGTGTTTTTATTATACTGATAATTGAACCAACTCCAGTAATAGGTGATCGCAGATTAAATGCCATAAATATAATTGCAATAATTAATAAAGTTTTATTTTTTCCATTCATTTTAAAATTCTCCTTATCGTATTTTTAACTGTAAAATACAATAAATCTATTTGTCTGCAATAAGAGCCTGAATAATTTGGGAATTAAATACAGGCAAGAATGGCATAAAAATCATTTTCAAATTCCTTCCTCCTGCTCTAATTTACTCATTTATATAGTAAAACTTTTTAATGATTTCCTATATATCATATTAGCATTTTATACTTTATTATTAAATAGTTTTATAAGAGTATTAAATTATTCCTTTTTATATTCTAATAAATCCGCAGGCTGGCAGTTGAGTTCACGACAAATTGCCTCAAGTGTTGAAAATCTTATTGCCTTTGCTTTGTTATTCTTGAGTATTGACAAATTGGCATTGGTAATTCCTACCCTATTTGCAAGCTCTGAAAGGGAAATTTTATTTTTTGCCATCACTACATCTAAATTAACTATAATTGCCATGATCTATCCCACCTAAATAGTTAAGTCATTTTCATTTTTTATCTTTACTGCTTTCCTGAGCACTTCCCCAATAACGAGAGAAATACATGCTATTATTATAAATACAAAAATATCAGGTTTCAAATTTCCATCATCCCCAAATCTAAACAGCATTCCATCAAGCTTAAATGGCGGTTCACAATATGCATTTATTATACTATTTGCTTCATATACAATACCCCCGAGGAAAACATAAATACCTACTTTAGTAAATCCATCTGCATTTTCAATAATAAATATCCTATCTTTTTTAATTCTCTCTATTACATTCTTTAACTCATAAAGTATAAGGCTAGTTAATGCTAATTCCAACTCTAAAAAAATCAAATGTTTTATAGGAACATTAAAAGGTAGTGCTAAAAAAAATGGAAATATTAACATACTACTTAAACTCATTACAAAGAAAATATTTAGAATTACATTTAAAAAGCTTATTATAAAGTTTTTTTCTCCATTAAATCTAACAATAAGTTTTCCCATTAAATTTATTTTTTTACAAAACATATTATATTCATACCTCCAATTATCATATATTTCTTAAATTACGCAGTCTATTCTTCTCCTGTCTGTTCAATTACTTTTACTTCTCTATTAAGCTCTTGAATTACTATAGAAGCTTGTTTCTTGAAAGCATCTGTCTTGTATACAGTACCTATACAACTTTTTTCATAATTAATTCTCTTTTTAATATAAAAAGTCATTCCCTTTGGATACACCAGTTTCTTATTGTGAACTTTAAGCAGTTTAATTTTTGCAGTTTCCGGGAAAAACCCCCTTTTATACCCCGCTTGTTCAAGCTTCGGCTCTTCAAGTGTTACATGTGCACTACCCATCAATATCAACACTTTTTTATGGGAAGGAATTTCTTTTAGTATATTCTTATTTATGTATTCATCTCTTGTAGGATTAGTTGAGTTTGGAACATTTTTACCAGAATCTGACCACCAATCTACACCTTTTACTACAATACCAAGCTTATTTGCTATTAAATGAGAATAGAGCATCTCACCTGGTCCATCTGCAAAATTACCATTTTTTAATTGTTCAGGTCTACTTTCGATCAAAAGTAAATCTGGTCTTAAATTTTCAATAACTGATTTTAAATTTAAATAGGAATAAGGTGTTGAATCTAACGTCATGTTATGATACGTTCCTAAAAAATAAATCTTTTCACTACCTTTTATATATTCTCTAAAATAAAAATTTCTTGAAAAAAAACACATAATGTAATCTGGTATAATCATAAATACTACAAGTACTATACAAATTACAGATAATACACAGTTTCTAAATATTTTGATGTACTTTCTCCCCATTATCCATACTACCCCCTTGTATGAATTTTATATTTTATTGTATTATATAGCAGTTTTTATTAAAATTCAATACCTTTTTATTGTTTTTCAATATAAAATTATCGTATTTTAATACGTTCCTAATCATATCATTGTAATAAAATAGATGAAAATTATAAGGGAATAGAGAAATTTAATGGACAAAAATAATAGACCATATGGTGGAACTAATATCCATCATATGGTCTTAGTTAGTAACCAAAATAAAAAATTTATGAATTCAATTGGTTTATTGCCAATTTATTTAAATGTAATTTATTTTTTAAAATAATCACTGATACAACTCCAAATGTAAACATAGAAGTTGATAACTCAAAAGAATGCCCTATTCGAACTGATACTGGCATATAAGAATTAGGAAATATTAATGGAGCCGTTATTAATATGCTAAAAATTAATCCTGTTGTTATATAAGTCAACCAATTTTCAATACCTAATGAATAAATTATTATAATAGCTAAGATGGACCATAAAATTCCTCTAAATAACTGAAATGAAATTATCACTGGATCTTGGCTTGACATGTGTGTGAAAAAACTTATGATGTGTGTACTCCCAGTATAATAATATCTCACATCGGCAAATTGCCATGCAACAAAATATCCAAATACAAAATAAATGATAACATAAACAATGGATAAGAGTATCATATTTGGAATTGCACTTATAATGATGGTTTTTATTTTAAGATTACTATATTGGAAATTTGTTTCTCCTTTAAATTTTCCAAGAATTAAAACTGCCAACAACGAAAATACAAAGATGTATATGGCACCCGAAGTAACATTTCTTATTAATTCTTCTAAAGGCATTTTTACAGCACTATTGAAATACAAAGTTTCTATTTGAGTCATAAAATATTGTGTTCCCCAAAAAATGATAAAACTAACTGCTACAAGCTTATAACTTCTCAATTTGGATTTAACAATAAACAAGGTTAATATTATTGTATTTAGAATACAATAAATTAATACTGGTATAACTGTATTCTCTGTAGACTCAGGACCATGTTTAACTCCAATAAGTATAGACGAAACTGCCATACTTATAAACATTATTGTAATTAACAAAATTACTTTTAGTGATAAAATTATAACTTTTTTCATAATAGACCCATCCTCTCTTTATAAATATTTAACCATTGAATATCTACTTCAAAATGCATAATTGAAGCTTCCAAAAGTATATCCATAAATTTATTTCTTTTTGTCTTATTAATATTTTTTATCTTATTAAATTCATTTAGTTGCTTTTCTATGATATCTATTTGTTTATCTATGTACTTTTTTGCATCCTCATTTTGGATTTGTGTAAGAAACATCATTTTTAAATAAAATTCATCCTTGGTTTGTCTCATTACGACTGGTTCTGATAACCACTTATATAGCTCATTTTTGCCTTTATCTGCAATTGTATAAACAAATTTATCTGGTCTATTTTTTTGAGATATTTCCTTCTTCACTATTTCATTTTCGCTTTCCATTTTTTTTAATAAAGTATAAAGCTGACCAATGTTTATGGACCAAATACAACTTACTGATTTTTCAAATTCTTTTTTAATTTCATAGCCATACATTGGCCTTTCATTAAGTAAACCTAATATAGCATGTTTTGTTGACATTAATAGTACCTCCTAAAAAGTAAATTTATATATTATCAGTATAATATATTATATGTAATATATTATGCTACTAATATATAATATGTCAATAAAAATTTTGGAAATTTTAATTAATATCTACTGTGAATAAATTAACATTTACGCCCAAGTTATGATAAAATTATATATTATAATTTCAAAATAAATATAACTATAAATTAATACACTAGTATAAAGTTATTTATGATATACAAAGGAAGGTAATCTAATAATGTTTAAATCATCTACTCATAATGAAATAGTTAGTAGGTCTCTTAATAGGTGCATTAAATATCATATGGAAAAAGGTATCCCAAAGCCTAAACGAAATCTTAACCGTAAAGAATTGAACAACTTAATAAAAGAAAACAGCTATATTATAGAAATAGCAAGACCATTTATGGAAATACTTTATGATTTTCTAAATGGATCAGGTTTTTCATTATATCTTACAGACAAAAATGGAATTGTATTAACTATTATAGGTGACAAAGATATATTAATAGAGCAGGCAAAAGCTGGAATTGTGGAAGGTGCTGATATGAGTGAAAAAAGTGCTGGTACAAATGCAATAGGAACTGCTCTTTTTGAAAATTTGTCAGTTCAAGTTTCAGGCAAAGAACACTTTATAAATATTTTTCAAATTTGTACATGCTCTGCATCTGTCATACACAACGAACAAGGAAATATAATCGGATGTCTAAATCTAACTGGAAAACGTCAATTGGCTCATCCCCATACATTAGGCCTTGTTGTAGCAGCAGTAAAGTCCATTGAAAACCACTTAAAATTAAATAAATCTCAAAATGAATTATTTAAAGCCTATCAATACTTAAACAAAATCATGAATTCCATAGATTTTGGAATTTTAGCTGTAGATAACAATGGGATCATTAAAGCTATAAATAACAGTGCATGTAATATGCTTTGTATAGACCAAAAAGATATTATAGATAAAAATGCATATAAAGTTTTATATAATTGGCAATATATACTTAATGAACTTAAATCAGGAAACTCATATGAAGATAAGGAAATTTTATATTCGGATAAAAGAAGAAGATTTAATTTGAATGTATATCCTATAAGGGATAAAAGTAATACCGTAACTGGTATGGTAGTTACATTTAAAGACATACAAAATGTATACAACTTGGTTAACAAATACACAAGTGGATCTGCTACTTATACATTTGATGATATAATTGGCAGCAGTGAAAAAATGATAAATTTAAAAAAACAGTTAAAAAGCATATCTAACAGTCCTTCCACTGTACTAATTCAAGGCGAAAGCGGTACAGGTAAAGAACTTATTGCGCAGTCCATCCACAATGACAGCAGCAGAAAAAATAACAGCTTTATAGCAATAAATTGCGGTGCCATACCCAAAAATTTAATAGAAAGTGAATTATTCGGATATGAAGATGGATCATTCACAGGTGCAAAACATGGAGGGCGTGCAGGAAAATTTGAACTTGCAAATGGTGGTACTTTATTTTTAGATGAAATTGGGGAAATGCCTTTAGATATGCAAGTAAATCTTTTAAGAGTTCTCCAAGAAAACTGTATTACAAGAATAGGCGGGAACAGATGTGTAAAAATAGATATAAGAATCATTGCAGCTACTAATAAAAATTTGAGGGAAGAAATACATAAAGGAACTTTTCGCGAAGATTTATACTATAGACTAAATGTAATACCTATATATGTACCACCACTGCGGGAAAGAGATATGGATATTAAAATACTGATAAACTATTTTTTAAAGATAAAAGCTTTTAAACTTAAAAAACCTATTCCAATAGTAAGACCTGATATATATCAAAAGCTCTTAAATTATAATTGGCCCGGAAATGTAAGAGAATTGGAAAATTGTATTGAAAATATCGTAAATATGAATGGAAATACATCTTTCAACTTCGAAAATAGTATTTCAGTAAATACGCAAACTAGTCCTTGTACTACAAAATTTAAATATGATATGTATTCATTAAAAGAGTTGGAAAAAGAAGCAATAACAAATTGTATGAGTAATTGCAATGGTAACATTGCAAAAGCTTCTAAAATTCTGGGAATAAATAGAAGTACTTTGTATACAAAAATAAAAAAATATCAAATTAATTTTTCTTAAAGTGTATGTAAACACAACTTTGTTGTAAAAAGCAACATTATTTTCTTAAAAAATGTTGCTTTTTACAGCATTTTTCAATTATATATATTAACCTTATAAAGTCCTACCCCCCTAAATTCAACCTTTTCATGATAAAAAACATACTGGCACAACATTTGCTTATATATTTAAATAGATATTTAAAAATACCATTTTATTTACTAAAATTTTTATATTTAATTTATTAGGAGGTTCTATTATGAAAGGTTTTGCAATGTTAGGTATTAACAAATTAGGATGGATTGAAAAGAAAAACCCAGTGCCAGGTCCTTATGATGCGATTGTACATCCTCTAGCTGTATCCCCATGTACATCAGATATACATACGGTTTTTGAAGGAGCACTTGGTAATAGGGAAAATATGATTTTAGGCCATGAAGCTGTAGGTGAAATAGCCGAAGTTGGCAGCGAAGTTAAAGATTTTAAAGTTGGCGATAGAGTTATCGTACCATGCACAACACCTGACTGGAGATCTTTAGAAGTCCAAGCTGGTTTTCAGCAGCATTCAAACGGTATGCTTGCAGGATGGAAGTTTTCCAATTTTAAAGATGGTGTATTTGCAGATTACTTTCATGTAAACGATGCAGATATGAATCTTGCCATACTCCCAGATGAAATACCTTTAGAAAGTGCAGTTATGATGACAGACATGATGACTACTGGTTTTCATGGAGCAGAACTTGCAGACATAAAAATGGGCTCCAGCGTTGTAGTAATTGGTATAGGAGCTGTTGGATTAATGGGAATAGCCGGTTCCAAACTTCGAGGAGCAGGCAGAATTATCGGTGTTGGAAGCAGACCTGTTTGTGTTGAAACAGCTAAATTTTATGGAGCAACTGATATTGTAAATTATAAAAATGGTGATATAGTTGAACAAATCATGGACTTAACTCATGGTAAAGGTGTAGACCGTGTAATCATGGCAGGCGGTGGTGCTGAAACACTAGCACAAGCAGTAACTATGGTTAAACCTGGCGGCGTAATTTCTAACATCAACTACCATGGAAGCGGTGATACTTTACCAATACCTCGTGTTCAATGGGGCTGCGGCATGGCTCACAAAACTATAAGAGGAGGATTATGCCCCGGCGGACGTCTTAGAATGGAAATGCTAAGAGATCTTGTTCTATATAAACGTGTTGATTTGAGTAAACTTGTTACTCATGTATTTGATGGTGCAGAAAATATTGAAAAGGCCCTTTTGCTTATGAAAAATAAGCCAAAAGATTTAATTAAATCAGTAGTTACATTCTAAAAATTCATATAAAAAAACTGTCGCATTAAAAAAATGTGACAGTTTTTACTTAAAATATTGGACAAAAGACTTCCTTTCTTATAGATGCAAAAAATAATCAATCCGATTCATAATTATAAACAGAGTTCTTGGCATCAGGTTGAGTTTTGACTCCACCTGATGCTTAGAAATCGTTATCCAGGCGCGTAACAGTACTTATTCCCCAACTTTGATAGAAGATTTGGGTGTTAGCAATGGTAGCGATCGGATAAACTGATAAATATTCGTATTTTTAATTGCGAACTTAAGATTTAATTAATATCTACTATGAGTAAGTCAACATATATACCTAAATTATGATAAAATTATATATTATAATTTCAAAATAAACATAACTATAATAATACACTAAGATAAAGCTATTTATCTGATGGCTACCTACTGTAACACTCCCTCTTCTATCAAAGTGAGAGATAACAGTAGCTACGCCCCTAGATAATTCATCTAAACTTAGTGGGAGAAACAAAACTCTAAAGAGAAAGCGATTCACTTTAAATCAAAGATTTGAGATATCTGCTTCTCCCACTAAGTAAGATTCATTGATATAAAAAGGAAGGTAATCTAATAATGTTTAAACCATTTACTCATAGTGAAATAGTCAGTAGGTCTCTTAATAGATGCATTAAATACCATATAGAAAAAGGTATACCAAAACCTAAACGAACACTTAGTCGCAAAGAATTGGACAACTTAATAAAAGAAAACAACGATATTATAAAAATAGCAAAACCATTTATGGAAATACTTTATGATTTTTTAAGTGGATCAGGTTTCTCATTATATCTCACAGACAAAAATGGAATTGTATTAACTATCATAGGTGACAAAGATATTGTAATGGAGCAGGCAAAGGCTGGAATAGCAGAAGGTATTGATCTGAGTGAACAAAGTGCAGGTACAAATGCAGCAGGAACTGCTATTTTTGAAAATTTGTCAGTTCAACTTTCAGGCAAAGAACATTTTATAAATACTTTTCAGATTTATACCTGCTCTGCATCTGTCATACATAACGAACAAGGAAATATAATCGGATGTCTAACTTTAACTGGAAAACGTCAATTGGCTCATCCCCATACATTGGGTCTTGTTGTATCAGCAGTAAAGTCCATTGAAAATCACTTAAAATTAAATAAGTCTCAAAATGAATTATTTAAAGCATACCAATACTTAAATAAAATCATGAATTCCATGGATTTTGGAATTTTTGCTGTAGATAATAGCGGAATAGTCAAGGCTATAAATAACAGTGCTTGTAATCTCCTTGGCATAAACCAAAAAGATATTATAGATAAAAATGTTTATAAAGTTTTACACATATGGCAGTATATACTTGATGAACTCAAATCAGGCAATGTATATACGGATAAGGAAATTTTATATTCGGATGAGAAGAAAAGATTTAATTTAAATGTATATCCTATAAAAGATAAAAGTAATATTGTAACTGGTATGGTAGTTATATTTAAAGATATACAAAATGTATATAACTTGGTTAACAAATATACAAGTGGATCTGCTGCTTACACATTTGATGATATAATTGGCAACAGCGAAAAAATGATAAATTTAAAAGAACAGTTAAAAAATATATCTAATAGTCCTTCTACTGTATTAATTCAAGGTGAAAGTGGTACAGGAAAAGAACTTATTGCCCAGTCAATTCACAATGACAGCAATAGAAAAAACAAAAGCTTTATAGCAATAAACTGCGGTGCCATACCAAAGAATCTAATAGAAAGTGAATTGTTCGGATATGAAGATGGATCATTTACAGGTGCAAAACGTGGAGGCCGTGCAGGAAAATTTGAACTTGCAAATGGAGGTACTTTATTTTTAGATGAAATTGGAGAAATGCCTTTGGATATGCAAGTAAATCTCTTAAGGGTTCTCCAAGAAAACTGTATCACAAGAATAGGTGGAAATAAATGCATCAAAATAGATGTAAGAATTATAGCGGCTACCAACAAGAATTTAAGGGAAAAGATAAAAAAAGGAACTTTTCGTGAAGACTTATACTACAGACTAAATGTAATACCTATATATGTGCCACCACTTCGGGAAAGAGATATGGATATTAAAATACTAATAGACTATTTTTTAAAGATAAAAGCTTTTAAACTTAAAAAACCCATTCCAATAGTAAGACCTGATATATATCAAAAGCTTTTAAAACATAATTGGCCTGGAAATGTTAGAGAATTAGAAAATTGTATTGAGAATATTGTAAATATGAATGGAAATACATCTTTTGACTTTCAAAATAATCTTTCAGTAAATAAGCAAACTAATCCTTGTACTACAAACCTTAAATATGATATGTGTTCATTAGAAGAGTGGGAAAAAAAAGCAATAATAAATTGTATACACAACTGTAATCATAATATGTCAAAAGCTTCTAAAATTTTAGGAATAAATAGAAGTACTTTGTACACAAAGATAAAAAAATATCAAATTAATTTTTCTTAAATTGTATATAAAAACAACACTGTTGTAAAAAGCAACAGTATTTTAAGAAAAATTGTTGTTTTTTACAACAGTATTTAAAAAGATAACTAAACTCTATAAAATATCCATCTAGATTCAATCTTTTCATGATAAAAAATATACTGGCACAATACTTGCTTATATATTTAATTAAATATAAACCAAAAAATTTAATTACCCCAATAGTTAAATTCTAAAAAAGTAATGTAACTTAATAATAAGGAGGACAAAAATGGGAAGATTTACTTTGCCTAGGGATATTTACTTTGGTGAAAATGCCTTAGAAAATTTAAAAAATTTAGATGGAAATAAAGCAGTAGTTGTTGTAGGTGGGGGATCTATGAAGAGATTTGGATTCTTAGCCAAAGTTGAAAAATACTTAAAAGAAACTGGTATGGAAGTTAAATTAATAGAAGGTGTTGAGCCTGATCCGTCTGTTGATACTGTTATGAATGGCGCTAAAATAATGAGAGACTTTAACCCAGATTGGATAGTATCAATAGGTGGAGGATCTCCCATAGATGCTGCTAAAGCAATGTGGATATTTTATGAATACCCCGACTTTACATTTGAAAAAGCGGTAGTCCCTTTTGGAATTCCTAAATTAAGGCAGAAGGCACAATTTGTTGCTATACCTTCTACAAGTGGAACAGCAACTGAAGTAACATCATTTTCTGTAATAACAGACTATAAAGCTAAAATAAAATATCCTCTTGCAGATTTTAACCTTACCCCTGATATAGCTATAATAGATCCGTCTCTTGCAGAAACAATGCCCAAAAAGCTTACAGCACACACTGGAATGGATGCACTTACTCACGCAATAGAAGCATATGTAGCAAGTTTACATTCAGATTTCTCAGATCCACTTGCTATGCATGCTATAACCATGATTCATAAATATTTATTGAAATCCTATGAAGAAGATAAAGAAGCTAGAGGACATATGCATATAGCCCAATGTCTAGCTGGGATGGCATTTTCAAATGCTCTCCTTGGAATAACTCATAGTATAGCACATAAAACTGGTGCAGTATTTCACATACCTCATGGGTGTGCTAATGCCATATACTTACCTTATGTTATAGATTTTAACAAGAAAGCTTGTTCAGAAAGATATGCTAAAATAGCCAAAAAGCTGCATCTATCAGGAAATAGTGAAGATGAGCTAATAGATTCATTAACTGAAATGATTCGTACTATGAACAAAAAGATGGATATTCCTCTCACCATAAAAGATTATGGTATAAGCGAAAACGATTTTAATGAAAACCTAGATTTTATAGCTCACAATGCCATGATGGATGCCTGCACTGGATCCAATCCTAGAGCAATAACTGAGGAAGAAATGAAAAAGCTCTTGCAGTATATGTATAATGGGCAAAAGGTTAATTTCTAGTTTAAAAGTTAATGTATTTATATAAAGTTAATGTATTTATATTTAGGAAAATGTATACAAACTAAAGCAGTATGCTCCCCTTAGAGTAGACAGCCCCAATCTGTTTATAATAAGGGGAGTATTTTTGTGCCTATGAAAGTTAAGTATACATCCATAGAAAAGGAACATATTATTTAAAATTATTTTCTATTGTGAGGCATCTTCTTTGTGCTAAATATTAAATATTATACTTGCTCTATGGAAACAACTTCATAACCCACATCTTCAATAGCAGATTTTATGTCAGCATCTTTAATTTCACCACTAGATTCAACTAAAGCTGTTTTTGAATCTAAATCAACAGACACATTGGATGCACCTTTAAGTTCCTCCAATGCTGTTTTTACATGATTAACACAGTGTCCACAGCTCATTCCTTCAACAATTATCTTCTTTTTCATAACTTATTCCACCCTTCATTTTATAAATGTTTATTTATATTGATGGCTTAAAGCCTTTCAATCTTAAAGCATTACTTAAAACTGATACAGAACTTAAACTCATGGCAAGAGCTGCTATCATTGGGTTTAAAAGTGGTCCTCCAAATATGTGAAGTACTCCCATAGCTACCGGAATTCCTAAACTATTATAACCAAAAGCCCAGAACAAGTTTTCCTTTATATTTTTTATTGTTTTCTTGCTTAAATCTATAGCTGTGACCACATCCATTAAATCACTTCTCATTAAAACTATATCTGCAGACTCCATAGCTACATCTGTACCAGACCCTATAGCTATACCTATATCAGCCTGTGCTAAAGCTGGTGCATCATTTATGCCATCTCCAACCATGGCAACTTTCTTGTTTTCACTTTGAAGTTTTTTAACTTCATTAGCTTTATCTTGTGGTAAAACTTCTGCAAGTATTCTATCTATTCCAACCTGCTTAGCTATAGCTTCAGCAGTTTTCTTGTTATCTCCAGTTATCATTGCCACTTCAATTCCCATAGAATGAAGTTTATCTATAGCCTTTTTACTGTGTTCTTTAACCGTATCTGCTACAGCAATTACACCAATTGCCTTATTTTCAAGAGCTACATACATAGGAGTTTTGCCTTTATCTGCTAAAACTTGTGATCTTTCCTCTAATTTTTCTAAAGAGATATTACTTTCAAGCATAAGTTTTCTATTACCAAGCAATATTTTACTGTTTTCTATATTAACTTCTATTCCATGACCTGGTACAGCTTTAAATGACTGTAATTTTTTTAATTCAATTTTCCTATTTTCAGCTTCTTTAACTATTGCTTCTCCCAAAGGATGCTCTGATGATTTTTCACCTGAAGCTGCTAATTGAAGTAAATAGTTTTCATCTATGTCTGGAATTGTAACTATATCTGTAACCTTTGGATTACCTTCAGTTATAGTTCCTGTTTTGTCAAATACTATAGTTTGAATTCTATGCGCTGTTTCCAGTGCAGTACCACTTTTTATAAGCACACCATATTCAGCACCTTTTCCGGTACCAACCATAATAGCAGTTGGTGTTGCCAATCCTAAAGCGCAAGGACACGCAATTACTAACACTGATATAAATATGGTAAGTGAAAATACTCCTGTTTCACCATATATGTACCAAGCTAAAGCAGCAATTATAGCTAATGCCATTACTACCGGTACAAAGTATCCTGATATAACATCTGCTAATTTTGCAATAGGAGCCTTTGACCCCTGGGCTTCCTCTACTAATTTAATAATTTGTGCCAGTGCTGTATCCTTACCAACTCTTGTAGCTCTATACTTAATAGAACCATTTTTATTTATACTTGCTCCAATGACCTTATCAGAAGGATTTTTTTCTACAGGTATACTTTCACCTGTAAGCATGGATTCATCTACTGAAGTAATTCCCTCTGTAACCTCTCCATCTACAGGTATTTTTTCACCAGGTTTTACTACAATTATATTTCCAACTTCAACTTCATCTATAGAAATTTCTATTTCCTTATCTTCTTTAATTACAGTAGCAGTTTTTGGTGCAAGCCCCATAAGCTTTTTTATAGCTTCCGAAGTTTTTCCTTTAGCAACAGATTCCAGATATTTACCTAATGTAATAAGAGTAAGTATTGTACCTGCTGATTCAAAATATAAATGATAGTTTGTGTTTCCTATAAAAATTTCATATACTGCAAAAACACTATAGATAAAAGCAGCAGATGAGCCTATTGCTATAAGTGAATCCATATTGGGACTTCTTCTAAATAATGATTTAAAGCCAACAGTAAAATACTTTCTACCAACAATCATTATAGGTAATACTAAAAGTAACTGTATTATGGAAAAAACTTGCGGATGATTCATTGGGTCTATAGCCTGTGGAAGCATATATCCCAATTTTTCACTAATCATTGGTACCATAGCTATTATAAGTAGTGGAACTGCAAATACAGCAGATATTATAAATCTATTCCATAACGACTTTGCTTCTTTTTCTTTTTTTCCCTTATCTGTATCTACAGAAATTTCTTCTTCTAAAGCTTTATATCCTGCTTTTTCTATTGCCTTTTTTATATCCTGAACATTAACCTTTGAAGCATCAAATGCTATACTTAGCTTTTCCGTAGCAATATTTACATTTGCTTCATATACGCCTTCTAGTTTTTTTGAAACTCTTTCTACTGCTTTAGCACAAGCTGCACAGGTCATTCCTTCTATCTTCAAGGTTTTATTTGTAGTATCAATTAAAGCTTTATATCCAGCTTTATCTATTGCACACTGTATATCTTGAACATTAACCTTTGACTCATCAAAACTTACACTTAATTTTTCTGTTGCCAAATTAACATTAGCATCTAACACACCATCTAGTTTTTTTGAAGCTCTTTCTACTGCTTTAACACAAGCTGCACAGGTCATTCCTTCTATTTTTAATGTCCTTTTTATCATTGCTCCTTCCTCCTTCTGTTTTGATATGTATAACTTTAAAACTACTATCTATATTTTGAACTTTTACATTGAATATTATATTTACCCCCCACCTGTGGGGTGGTATTTTACTATAAGTTATCATTTATGCTTTTACTTTACACCTCCTACATTGCTAGATATAAAACCTTTAATATAAGATGATAAGCAAGAGGAGGCATATATTTTTTTAGTTGTATTTTACTCTTTTAGTAACTTTGAAAGTAAACCTATTATCTCATCTACCTTCTCATCACCGCTATTGTTAATAAAGGCATCTTTTACACAATTATTAAGATGTTGTTTTAGAATAAGCAAATTAGCTTTTTTTAGCAATGATTGAGCTGCAACCATTTGATTAGATATATCAATACAATATCTTCCCTCCTCAATCATTTTTATTATACCTTCTATTTGTCCTTTTGAAGTTTTTAAAGCTTGTATGGCTTTCTTTTTTTCTTCGTTCATTTTCTCCTCCCTGCCCCCTAGGGGGGTATATTTATATTATATATTATTTCTAAATTTAATTCAATATCAGTTTAACACTACTATACCATCTTCAAACCTTTATTATGCATTTACCATAAACAGAGTTCTTTAACTATTACTGATATGATTCTCAAGAAATTTAGCCACTCCATCCTCATTATTTGAACCAATAATTCCTGTGGCCAACTTTTTTAATTCATCATATGCGTTTTTAACTGCATATTTTTCATCCGCAAATTTAAAAAGTGGTACATCATTTAAATTATCTCCAAAACAAATAAGCTTGTCTGCTTTCAAACTTTCCTTTAAGTATTTAGCTGCTAAGCTTTTATTAGCATTATAATTCATTGATTCAAGCCAGAAAAAACCTTTTGCATATATCTCCTCTGTGTAATGAAAACTGCCCTTTATTACTTTTGTAAATAATTGATATGTGTCATCTAAAACACCTTTTGCTTCTATTGCAAAAATATTTATTATATTATAATTAACTATTTCTGAAAAATCACTTACCTCAGTAAGCCTTGTATCACCATGCTGTATTCTTGAATTTATGTATATGTCTTGTCCTTCATTAAAAATTCCCCTATAAAATATCTTTTTATTTCCAGCTGAATCTACTGCAGACACTATAGGTGAGATTTTTTTTAATTTATAATATTTTAAAATGAAATAAACAGTACACTCATCTAAATAGTTTTCTACTATATTTTTAGCCAAAGTAGTATCATATATGAAAGCTCCATTATTTAAAATAATAGGTATATTTAGGTTTAATGGTTTCAATATACTTTTACAAGCTTCATAGGACCTAGCTGTAGCAATAGTAAATTTTAATCCTGAATCTATTAACTTATTTATAATTCTAATTGAATTTTTGCTTACGACTTGATCTGAATTTAATAAAGTTCCATCCAAGTCCGAAATATATAACTTCAAAATATTCAGTCCTCCAAACGCATTTATAATAATTAAGTCACAAAACCTATTATATATCTAATAACCATAAAAATATAGACTCAATTTTTTAGTTGAAAGTTGAGTTATATTCAATAATAAATGAGCATGGATTCACTCTTACACAAATCTATGCCCATTTCCTCTTTAATTTTTAACTTTTAATTTTTTATTGCATTTACTGTTCTTCCCAAATTCTTTTTCCGTCTTTATCAATATATATATATTTATCATCCAATATTACCATAGCTGCTCCATTACAAAAATTATTTACATCATCAAATTGAGGTTTCAATACAAATTTTCCACTTTTATCAATGCATCCCCATTTATCCTTTATTTTCACAAAGGCTCGTCCTTCACTAAAATTAAGAGCTTCATCAAAAATAGGATCTATTACAAACTCATCTTTTTTATTTATGTATCCACATTTTTCATCTATCTTTACATTAGCTACGTCTTCATAAAAACCATCTGTGCTATCATATTCGAGCCCTATAACTAAATTACCTGATTTATCAATAAATCCATATTTAAAATTTTTCATAACTTGAGCTAATCCTTCATGAAAATCAAAAACGCAATCGAAATCACAGTTTATTACTTCATTTCCTTTGCTATTAACATATTTCCACTTATCACCATTATTTACCCTAGCAACCTCTTCTGAAAAACTAAAGGCATTTTCGTATTTCAATGCTATTGGGTAATTTCCCTTTTTATCCAAAAAACCATACTTACTATTTTTGTTTACCAGTGCCATTCCATTTGAGAATTCATCAATAAAATTAAAACTTGGTTCTACAACCATATTATCATTATGGTCAATAATCCCCCACTTTTCCTTTATTTTTACAGGAGCAAATCCATCAGAGAAATTCCATGACTGTTTATATTTATAGTCTATAACTGTTTTTCCATTGCAGTCTATATATCCCCATTTATTGTTCATCTTAACAGCAGCTAAACTATCCAAAAAGTCCCATGCATATTGAAATATAGGTTCTATGATAACTTGTCCATTATTATCTATATAACCCCACTTATCATTTAACTTAATTCTAAATAAATTAGTATAGTTTTTCATTTAATTTCCCCCTATTTTGCAATCGTTTTAATTTCATATAAACAAAGTTCTTGGCATTAGATGGAGTTTTAAAACTCCACCTGATGCTTAGAAATCGTTATCCAGGGACGTAGCTGCTCTTTACTCCCACTTGAAGAAAAGCAGATATCCCAAATCTTCGATTTGGTGATAGTCGCTTTCGCTGTGTGCAAGCAGATATTCCATTCTTTGATTTGGTGATAGTCGCTTTCGCTGTGTGTGGGAGTATTAGAGCAGGTAGTCATCGGATAAATATCTATTCAAATTTAATTTTATCACACATAGGAATTAAATAAAATAATAAGTCAGAATTTTCTATACTAATCATTGTTTAAAATATATGTGGATATTAAAACCACATTATGTGATAAATTATTTTGCTTTATATACTTTATATCTTAATATTTATGTGTTACAATAAACTATAGGAAAAATAAATAAGTAATATTCATTATATTTAATGAATATATTACTTTATACAATACTAACTTAATTTAAAATTAGGAGATAAAAGGAGTAAAAAGCGTGGATAATTTAACTACTTTTTTGCTAGGAGCTCTACAAATTACTTTATTAGATATAGTATTAAGTGGTGATAATATCGGAGTTATAGCACTAGCAACTAAGGATTTACCAAAGAAACATGCAAAATCTGCTTCTATGATTGGAGTATTTGCTGCGATTTTTCTAAGAATAATATTTGCTTGCCTCATCACTTACATAATGTTAATAGAATGGCTTCCTATAAAATTAATAGGTGGAATTTTACTTATAAAAATAACTTGGAATTTTATAAGCCCTAAATCTGAGAAGGAAAATTTAAAAATTAGTCCTTCAAATAAATACTTTCGTGCAATATCAAGTATAGTAATAGCTGATGCTACCATGAGTCTAGACAATGTACTTGCAATAGCCGCTGCTGCTCATGGACATGTACCCAGTATAATATTTGGATTAGTATTAAATATTCCTATAATATTTTTTGGGAGTCAGTTTGTAGCAAAGCTTATGAATAAGCACCCTATGGTAATATACTTAGGAGGAGCTGTACTGGCCCATACATCCTTAAATATGATGCTAGAAGACAAAATATTGGCAGGTTTCACATCACCTGTACTAACAAATATAGTATCCTTTGGCTTTGCAATTATAGTACTTGTATATGGATTATATAGAGTAAACAAACCTGTAAGTTATTCCTTTAAAAAATTTAAGGAAGATTATTTTAAAAGTAACAGTTAATATAATAAGCCAATATGTTGTATGTAAATTTCTTAGTACAACATCCCCTTATGGATGGTTATTCAGGTATATACCAACGCTAATACTCCCACTTTTGGACAAGTGAGAGTATTAGCGTTGGTAGTCATCAGCCAGATCTTTATTTTTTTCTAGTTCATCATACAAATCTTTATATACAATTTTAAATACTTCTAGAGAATCTTCTATTTTATCTCTTAGAAGATTTTTTCTATTTTTCAGTTCACATACTCCTAAATCCGTAAGAGTATATATTTTTTGCATTTTATTTTTAGAATCATCCCATTTTCCAATTACCAACTTATCCTTTTCCAGTTTTCTTAAAATTGGGTAGATTCCCCCCGTACTTGGTATCCACCTTCCACCTGTTCTTTCTCCTATTTTATGGGATATATCATTTCCATTAGTAGGACTTATACTTAAAATATAAAGTGTATATATAGGAAGAAGTCCTTTTGTAAAGACCTGACCTACAGCTTCTTGTTCCTTTTTTACCTTTTTTAATTCTGCCAGCTTCTTTTTGTATTCTTTATAAAGAAATCCTTCTTCTTTCTTTGTATTTCCTTTAAAATTAAAGTCACTCATAAAATTTATTCTTCCTCAAATAATACTAAACCAACTAATCCAGGTCCGCTGTGAACTCCTCCTACAGGACTTAGTGCTCCCCCAAAAATTGCAGAAGTTACATTTTTATGATTCTTTATTGAATCAAATATTTTTTTTGAATCCTCTAGTGCATGACCATGTACAATACACAGTTTACACTTTTTTTTGTCAAGAATTCCATTTGCAATTTCAACTAACCTACTTAAGGATTTCTTTCTTCCCCTTACTTTATCATAAGTATAGTATTTTCCATCATTATTATCAATTGATACAATAGGTTTTATATTTAAAAGTTCCCCAATTGTACCTGCTACTTTACCTATTCTACCACCTTTTTTTAAATATTCTAAAGTTCCAACCACAAAAAATAGATCTATCTTACTCCTTACTATTGGTATTGTCCTAACTATCTCATCAAAACTTACACCTTTTTCTATGAGCTTTGCACAATTAGTTACTATAAAACCCTCTCCAAGAGAAATTGATTTAGAATCAAATATATATGTTTTAATTTTAGGATGATTTTCACTTACTAACTTTACTCCATTATAAAAGCCAGTTAATCCAGCTGAAAGAGTTACAACTATAGCATGTGTGTAATTTTCTTTTTCTAAATTTGTAAACAAATCTTCCATTTCACTCATAGATGGCATAGACGATGTAGGTATTTCTTTATCTAAGTTATCATATACATATTCTGGAGTTATAGTTACTTTATCTATAAATTCTTTGTCTTTATATATTATCCTATAATGAAGTACTTTTATATTATATCTTTCTATAGTACTGTTACTCAAATCACTAGTACTATCTGTTATGAGTGCAATCTTTTCCAAAACTTCTTCCTCCCTACTTAGGCATTTTCAAAAAAATATTTGTCGCATCCTTAACTTGTTATTTTCTTTCAAATGACTTATCAAAATTTGTCCGATAATTACCTGCTCTAATACTCCTACATACTATATAAAAGCGACTATCACCAAATCAAAGAATTTGGGATATCTGCTTTTCTTCAAGTGGGAGTAAAGAGCAGCTACATCCCTGGATAACGATTTCCCCTAAAGGATAACGCCTTCTAAGTGCTGAATCACTAAGAATCCTGTTAATAAGCATCAGATAGAGTTAAAACTTCATCTGATGCCAAGAACTCTGTTTATCACAATAATTATATCACTCGCACAGTTATTATCAATAGTGATATATATCTCTATTGATAATAACTTGTCTTATTTGTTAACTATCAATTTTTCATTCTTAATTGTTAACTAAAAAATATAGCACCATTGCAGATTTACTACAATGATGCTATATTTAGTATAAATTTGATAAAAATATTTATTCAATTCAGACATGCTAGTTGTCAAGAGCAGCTGCAACCATAGCCTTTACATTTTCAACTTTAGCATTTGGAGGTATGCTGCATCCTGATGACATAATAAGTCCTTGAGGTGCAAATTCTTTAATCAATCTTCTGGCATACTTATAAACTTCATCTGGAGTACCTAAAGTTAAAAGTGAAGGTGCAACATCTCCCATGAAACACATATGCCCTCTTAGTACTTCTCCAGCTTTAAAAATATTTGTTGTGCTATCTGGTGAAAAAATGCATTTACCTTTAGGTAAATCAAGGAAATAATTTATAAATCTATCCCAACTCATATCCAGATGAAGGTAAGCAATAGAACCTTCCTCTGCTATAATATCTATAATTCTTTTTGTGTACTGCCATGAAAATCTTTCAAATGCCTTTAAAGAAAGAAAATCACCTGCTTCCCTAGCCCCTCCTGTAAATACTGCTAAAGGTTTTACTTCACGAATTTGCTTCCTTAACACTTTTTCATTTTCCTCTTCTATAACATCCATAGCTGCCTGAACCTTGTCAGGAATCTTGTGTAAATCAATAAGAAATTTAGATATTCCTCGTGCAGGATACAAAGCACCAAATGGTGCACCAGTCATTACACTACCCTGGCATAAGGGAACAATCCCTGCATCAACAAAATTCTGCTCTATTTGTGGAGCAAATTGACTGAAATACTCTACTTCCTTAAGTCCTTCAGGTATATGCTTTTTGGCATATTCCATAAAAAAGTAATTCCATCCTTTATCAATTATAGTATCATAATCATCTTCCGTCATATATGACTTTTCATCAATCTGCCAAATCATGTTATCAGGCAATTCTCTTCCTGGTACTTTGATTTTAGAAAGGAAAAATGCACCCATAGATGGAGGATATGTCCCAGGTATCTCTATGCTGTCAATATCTCCAAGTGCCTGCATCCCCTTTAACAGCTCCATATTTCCATACACTACATCATTGACAAGATCTGATAGCTTTCCTCCTCCGTTCTTCGTACAAAAAGCATCTGCATTAAGTACAATTGGTACCCTGTCAGTCTTTTTCATATTTATTACATCTTTAAGTCTGTTAAGATGCTCACCGTACAATTCTTTTCCAGTTTTCATATTAATCCCCCATTTAATTAAAATTATTAACAACTTTTTATCTATTAAATAACAATAGCTCTGCTTATCTAAATAATTTTAAATTGCAACCTTTTGCTTTTTAGGAGTCTTAAAATTTGCCACTAAATGGATAACTGCATAAATAATAAAACATACAAGTGAAAATTTGAATGGAAATCTCAATGACGTTATATTAAATATTTTTTCAATAAATGCAAATACAAATCCTGAAACAAAACCACCTATACTCATAAATGCCATGACAATAGACATTGCAACAGCAGTTCCAGATGCTGGGACTGCTCTTCCCACCTGCATCATGATAGCGGTACCAGAAAGACTAAATCCTATACCAACAATAGTTGCTCCAATTATAAAAAGAATTAAATTCGTTCCATATGCAAAGAATATAAATCCCACAGAAGTTAATACAATACCTATAGGAATAGTGAACTTGGATAACATTCTAAATGCCGCGCCAAAGATTGCTCCCGCTATCATTCCGCCAACTGTAAACATGGTAAGTGCCACTCCTGCTCCAGCAGCATTTCCATAGTGATTTGTAAGTATTAGCGAAGACATTCCTGTAAACATTGGATATACTAATAACATTAAAATTCCATATATACTTGACCATATATATACGTATGCCGGCATTTTAACTTTTTCAGAATTGGATTTTGCAGTCAACGGAAGTTTTGGAAAGAAGAGTATAACTATAATAAGTGATACTGCTCCTAAAAGATAAGCAAGAAAAGTAAATCTCCAATTAACTGCACAAAATATTCCGCCAAGAAGTTGAAATACTATGCCGCCAACGTTTCCAACAACAACACCTGCACCCATAAGATTTTCCGCTTCTTTTGGTTCAAAAAGAGTTAATGTAAGAGCACCACCAAGAGGTGACATTATTCCAAGCCCCGCTCCTAAAACTCCTCTCATAACAAGAATTAAACCAAAGTTACTTATAAAATATGGACCAACTCCACCTATTAAAAATAGAACTATTGCAATAATAGTAAGATTTTTATAAGTTATAACCGTGCCAGCTAGTTTCCCTGATATTAATGAAAATGGAATTAAAAGCAAAGTAGGTATAGTAGCAATAAGTACAACTACACTAAAAGGTAAGTTAGGATAGGCTTGAGATATATTTGCCAACGCAGGAGAAGTAGTTCCCGTTGCCATTATCAAAAATCCAAAAGAGAGTATTGCAAATATCCATAATGACTTCTTTCCACTTATATTTTCCATTATTTCACCCCTTTTATTTTAATAATCATCCAAATCGTTTACACCAGAACTGTTACTTGTACTATTTCCTATTCGCAATATACACTTTATGATTCTAAAGCAGCTGTAACCATTGCTTTTACATTCTCTACTTTTGCATTTGCCGGTATGCAGCATCCTGCAGCCATAATAAACCCTTGTGATGCAAATTGGTCAATCAATTTCCTGCTGTACTCATATACTTCATCAGGTGTACCTAATGTTAAAAGTGAAGGTGAAACATCTCCCATAATGCACATATGTCCTTTAAGTACTTCTCCAGCTTTAAAAATATCTGTTGTACTGTCAGGATGGAAAATACATTTGCCTTTTGGAAGATCACATAAATAATCTAAAAAACGATCCCAACATAAATCCGAATGAAGATAAACATTTGCCCCTTCTTCAACCGCAACCTCAACACCTTTTTTTAAATATGGCCATGCAAATTTTTCAAAAGCTTTTTGTGATATAAAATCTCCTGCCATACGCGATCCACCTGAAAATACTGCTAAAGGTTTATCAGCACGTATTGCTTTTCTTAAATCCTCATAACCTTCTTCAGCCATAACGTCCATTACAGCTATAACTTTATCAGGTATTCTTATCAGGTCTTTCACAAAATTTTTTATTGAACGACCAGCAAACAAGGTTTCATAAGGAGCTCCTACCATAGCATTACCTATTATTGCTACAATACCTGCATCTTTATAACTCTGTGCTATTTTGGGCTGTACTTTTATTATATCCTCCATTATCTTTAAAGGATCTCCTAATCTATTTTTACAAAAATCTATATAAAACTTATTCCAGCCTTTATCAATTATAGTGTCATAATCATCTTCTGTCATAAATCCAACTTCATCAATTTGCCAAAGAGCATCGTCAGGTAATTCACGTCCAGGTAACTTAATATTCGAAAGGAAAAAGGCTCCTTTAGTTTGAGGAAAACATCCATATCCCAATGTACAATCAATATCACCAAAGGACTTCATACCTTGAAGTAATAGTTCGTTTCCATATTCTATATTTGTCACAAGATCTGCTAACTTTCCTCCTGCTGTTCTAACACAAAAAGAATCTGCATTTAAATTAATAGGTGTCCTGTCTGCTTTCTTCAGTGCTATAACTTTTTTAAGTCTTTCTAAATGCTCATCATATAGTTCTAATCCATTTTTCATATAACTCCATACCCCCATTATTATAGAATTACTTTATTTATCTAATAGCTATCTACTGTAACATTGCCACACACACAGCGAAAGCGACTATCACCAAATCAAAGATTCGGGATATTTGCTTTTCTATCAAAGTGGGAGATAACAGTAGCTACGCCCCTAGATAATTCATCTAAACTTAGTGGGAGAAACAGATTCCCACTAAGTAAGATTCATTGATATCTATAATTATACTTATCTAAATCTTACAAGTCATCCTACAAATGTTAAAAAGTAAGTTTACAAAACGTTACACTTTGTAATATACTTTATCATGAGGTGATTTCCTATGAATATAGATATTAAAGCTCTTTCATCTAAATTAGTACAGTATACTCACAAATTAATACTAAAAAATGAAAAATCCACAAAGATTAACTTAGTTAAGTTACTTCTAAGTGAAATGAAATCCTTTGATCCAAACACTTTATATGTTGGAGACGCCTCAGATTTAGCAAATCTTCACCCCATAAACTACCCAGTAAACCTTTTGTGTATAAATCATTATAAAGTTCCTGACTATTTTAAAAATTCAAATATTATTTTGATTGATACGGATAAAAATAAATATATTCTTTTCAATGAAATACAGGATATTATCTTCGACCTTAAAAATATAGATATATATATGGAAGAACTATTAGATGCACTCATACATGAAAAAGGTATTCAGCATATTATAGATATTGGATTTAAACTTGTCGGGAATCCTATTATATTTAATGATACTAGCAGCAAAATTATAGCCAATTCTATATGTAACAAGTCCATTGGTCATTACTGGGATGAACATATAAAGAAAGGTTACTTTTCCAATAACGCTATGAATTCTGCAAAATTTAATAGAATATGGGAAAAAGTTGATAGTCAAAACTGTCCTGTTATGGTAAAAGGTATAGATGATAATAATATGATTATTGAGAAAGTTACAATTGATAATGTTCTCATAGGATATATAGCAGTTACTGAGGCAGAAAGGCCTTTTAAAGATAGAGATATTGAATTGGTTTCATTATTATGTGACGTAATCGAGACTCAAATGAGAAATGACAAATTCTACAAATACACTAAAGGTACCACTTATGAAAGCTTTCTAAAAGATTTGTTAGATAACGCTGTTACAGATAAGGAACTAGTGATGAATAAAATACGGTCTTTGAATTTTGATATTAGCTTAGGAGTTTATATACTTATTTTTGATATGAACCAGTATTCTCAAAAAAAAATACCACTAACATACTTGAGATATAAAATTTCTGGTATTGTTCAAGAAAGTAAATCGCTTATATATAATAATCACATTGTCTTGCTTATTAACCATAATACAAAAATTAGCATTTTTGAAAATGAATTCGAAGCTTTAAAGAAATTTCTTAAAAAAAATAATCTATATGCGGGGCTTAGTAACTGCATAACAGATTTTACAAATTTACAATATTATTATAAACAATCATTAAAGGCAATTGAACTTGGGGTTAGCCTTAATATTGACAAGGTGTTTTATATATATGAAGATTATGTAGTATACGATTTACTAGATAGTCTTTCTACTTATGAAAATATAGAGAGATTTTGTCACCCTTCTCTACATTTGCTAATCCAATATGATCGCAAAAATAATACCTGTTTAACTAAAAGCCTCTATGTATATTTGATGAATAATAGAAACCAATCAATATCTGCAAACATCCTGCACATACATCGTGCATCAATGTTTTATCGTATTGATAAAATAAAACAGATTATGAAAATAGATCTTAACGATCCCAATATTATACATCATATATACTTATCCCTTCATATCCTTGAATTAATGCATAAAAATGAATTTATATTTGAAATAAATAAACAATAAAAATTTAACAGGTTCCCTATATTTTAAACAGAGAACCTGCTGTCAATATTATTTGTATATATCATATCCAAACCATTTAGTTGATAGTTTAGACATAGTTCCATCCTTTTTAAGGTCATCTAATGCCTTATTTAAAGCTTCTTCTAACTTTTTATCCTTCTTTTTTATACCTATTCCTATAGGTTCTTTTGTAAGTCTATCCTTCAAAATAACATAATTACTTTTATCTTTTGAAATATAATATTGTCCAACTTGAGCATCGCACACTACTGCATCAATTCTACCTATGTTAACTTCGTGGAAAGCTTCTGTTATCTTATCATATTTTTTAATTTCTTTTATTCCACTTACTTTTGCAGCAGCCTGTTCCCCTGTAGCCCCAAGTTGTACACCTACTATCTTACCTTTCAAATCATTTTTAGTTTTTATAGAACTATTTCCAGCTTTAGTTATTATTATTTGTCCACCATCAATATAAGGTCCTACGAAATCTATTTTCTTTTTTCTCTCATCAGTTATACTCATAGAAGCTAATATAACATCAAATTTTCCTGACTGCAGTGCTAGAACTATACCATTAAAATCCGTAACTACTATATTTAGCTTTACCCCTAATTTTTGAGCAAGTGCATTGCCTAAATCTATATCAAATCCAGACAATTTGTTCTTGTTATCTCTAAATTCCATAGGTGGATAGGAATCATCTAATCCTATAGTTAATTTACCTGCATCCTTAACTCTATTAAGGGAATTGTCCTGTTCTCCTGCATTAGTACCACATCCTGTAAAAAGTGTAAACACCATAATTGCACTTAACATTATCATACCTATTTTTTTCATATTTTTTGCCCCCTCATTTTTTATAATTATACATTTAATATTATAATTATGCAATAGTAATATTAAAAAATTGGGAAATAAAAAATATATATTTCACTTAATATATTTTCTTAGGAATAAATGCTATACTGTATTTCATAGGTATATTATTTTTTAGCAAAGGTTTCTTTTTAGTTATTTGATTTATCTCTTCTAAAGTTTTTGCAGTAAATACAATCTTTCCGCCCCTTTTACTATTGTAAATACCACCACATATTAAATATTTATTTGAATTTATATTGAAATTATTTACTTTAGTTTTCTTATATAATTCTTCAGATTTATCTCCCTTATAATTTATACTTACAAATATATTATAATTACTCATTTTACCTCCTAAGATTGATAATTATTAATTGATAAACAAAGTTCCAATCATTATGTTGTCCTAAAATCATTATACCGAACATATGTTTGTATGTCAAATATTATCTACTATAATTATATTTTATATTGGAGATTTAATGCCTAGAATGCAAATCTTACATTAATTAAAAAAATTATAAAAATATTCCTTTACGTGAGTTAACTTAAAGACTAGAATCGTTATATTAATATAAAATTAAAAATTATTATCAAAATTACTTGTTTTTATATCAAATACTACTTGAATTTTGGATAAAATACTTTTTATAATATATAATATAATGACAATAAATTTAAGGAGAGATTAGATGTCTTTTATAAAAGAATTTTTTTCAAAAGAATCCACAAAACGAGTACTTTTTTTCGCTTGTATAATACTAGTGATTTATTGGTCTAAATCTATAATGGATTTGTTCCTGCTAACCTTTTTATTTTCCTATATAATGAATAGTCTTCAGAATTTTCTGTTGAAATACATTAAAAACGTTACTGCGACAAAAGAAAAAATTACAACAATTATTTTATATTCGCTGTTGTTTTTACTTATTGTATTATTAGTTGTAAATTATATTCCTCAACTAATAAATCAAACAAAATATATGATAAATCATGCTTCCCAATTTCAAATACATCCTACTAGTACTAATTCCCATTTAGACATATTCCAAAAATATTTAGTAAGTATGCTAGGGCAAATAGACATAAAAAGTTACTTGAGATCTGGTTTCAATATATCACTTCAACTAGCAACAAATGTAGGAAAATGGAGTGTAAACATATTTATTTCTATAATGCTAAGTTTATTTTTCATACTTGGGAAACATAATATTATTGAATTCTTGAAAAAATTTAAAGACAGCAAAGTATCAGGGTTATATAATTACTTGTGCTTTTTCGGTAAAAACTTTTTAAATTCTTTTGGAAAAGTAATGCAAGCTCAGATTATTATAGCATTCTTTAATACCATTATATCTGTTATAATGCTTTCCATTATGAATTTTCCACAATTAGTTACTCTTGGATTTATGATATTCATACTCAGCTTAATTCCTGTAGCAGGAGTTATAATATCACTTATTCCTCTTTCTATGGTTGCCTTCAGTATAGGTGGATTTACAAAAGTTATATACGTACTAATTATGGTTGCTATAATTCATGTTATTGAAAGTTATGTTTTAAATCCGAAATTAATGTCTTCAAAAGTAAAACTTCCTATATTCTTTACATTTATAATACTTATAGTTTCAGAACATATAATGGGTGCCTGGGGATTTCTCATAGGTATTCCGCTCTTTATGTTTATACTTGATCTTTTAGATGTAAAAATTCACGATTAATAAAATACAGCTTCAAAGTAAAAAATAAACTTATACTTCAGATATTTTTATAAACACAAGCTCGTTAAATATTCTTGCTTATTATAAAAATATTCCTTCGTATAAGTTTATTTTTAGTTAAAAGCCATATCTAAAATTTGTAATTTGAAACTTATTAAATCAAATCCTAATCATCCATAACTATTAATTCTTAATTATTAATTATTAACTGTATCTATTTAAACTATAGTTATGCTATCTCCATCGGATATCCATCCTTCTTCAATAACTCTTGTAAATATACCTTCTCTTGGCATAATACAATCTCCTACCTGCTGTCGTATAGCACATCCTTTATGACATTCCTTACCTATCTGTGTTACTTCCATAAGTACTTCACCTATTTTAAGTCTAGTACCTACAGGAAGTTCATAAAGCACAATACCTTCTGTAGTAAGATTTTCTGCAAATTTACCGCTAGATAAATTTGCAACCCCCTGTGCTGTCATTTTATCTATACTTTCTTGCGCAAGTAAACTAACTTGCCTATGCCATTTTCCTGCATGAGCATCATTTTCAAGACCATTATCTTTTTTAAAGAACCCTCTACCTATAGGTTTTTTTATTTCACCTTTTTTTTCACTTATGTTTACTGAAATAACCTTGGCCATAGTTTTCCTCCTAACTATATAAAATCAATTAAAATTCTCTCTTAAATATACCTGATTTTCCCCCACTTTTTTCAAGAAGCATAATATCGGATATTACCATTCCCCTGTCAACAGCCTTGCACATATCGTATATAGTGAGCGCTGCTGTACTAACTGCCGTTAATGCCTCCATCTCCACTCCTGTCTTTCCCACAATTTTCGTTGAAGCTTCAATGTCAACTTTATTTTTTTCAAAGTCCAATACAAACTTTATGTCACATCCAGATATATTTAATGGGTGGCACATGGGAATTAAACTTGAAGTATTTTTTGCAGCCATTATTCCTGCTACCTGGGCTACAGAAAGCACATCTCCCTTTTTTGCCTTTCCCTGTGCAATTATATCTAAAGTTTCCCTTTTCATGTATATGGAAGCTGCAGCCACTGCTTTTCTTTCAGTATTACCTTTTTCACTTACATCTACCATTTTAGCTCTGCCTTGATCGTTTATATGAGTAAGTTCCATAAATCTGTCCTCCTTTGTTTAAGTTATCTAGCACATTCAGAATCCCAACCCATGAGTATGTCAATTCCATGCGGAAGTGCCGGCAATATAAATTGAAGGTTTTCTACAGCACCCTTTGGACTTCCTGGAAGATTTACAATTAAAGTTTTCTTTCTTATTCCGCTAACTGCCCTAGACAACATTGCCTTTGGAGTTACACTTAATGATTTCATTCTCATTGCCTCAGCAATTCCTGGCACATTTTTATCTATAACTTCTAAAGTTGCCTCTGGTGTTACATCTCTCACAGAAAATCCAGTTCCTCCATTAGTAAGAATTAAATTTAACTTCAAGTCGTCACAGATATAACACAATTGTTTTTTTATCTCTTCTATTTCATCTGGTATAACTTTATAATACTCAACTTTATATTGGGATTTATCTAACATATTTTCTATAGCAGGGCCCGTTTTATCTTCTCGCTTCCCCTGGGATCCCTTGTCACTCATCGTAATTATCGCTGTATTTATCATATGCTAACCTTTATTAAAAGGTTTTCAACTCCTTTCATTTAAAAACTGCACTAAGCAGTTTTTAACATATTTTACTTTTTAACTTCATCATATTCTACATCTATAACCTTTTTATTAGAGAAATTAAATGGGTCTTCTTTATCGTCAACCATATTATTCATATTTTCCATTTTAGATGAGGTATTTTTCTTACTTTTAAAATATTTTTTTATTTTTACAAATGCAAATAATACAGTCCCAGCTACCACAACAAAAGGCACTATTCTTACTAAAATAAAAGCTACCACTAATACCAACAATACTTTCCAAATCACCGGAAAACTTTTATTTACAAAATCCATATTATTTCCTCTCTTCCTCCATTTATTAGTATAACTCAATTATAACATATAATTTAAGATAGTAAAAAATAATTTAAATAAATTATTTTTTACTATCTCTTTCGAATGTTTTTTATTTTATAAACTAATTCCTTCAAATCAACATATACCAAAACTACTAAACTTATAGGTATAATAAATATAAATATAGTAAAAATAAACTGTAATATACTTTTAATTATCATATATCATTTTTCGCTCTAAATTATATATCTATAAATACTATGCTTAAAGTTCGTTTCATATACTAAATAAATTTAACTAATTTGCTTTTTGCTGATCAAATGTTTTTATTAAATTGTGATTCTGAAGTTCATCACAGTATTCTAATTCCTTAGTATAGTCTTCTTTTTCCTTTTTAAGTGCATCCGTTTCTGAAATTTTATTTCCTGTTGCTAAATCATAATAAGTATTTGTCCAAGACACATATAAATTTTTTCCATCTATAAATGAACCATTTCTAAAAACAACTTTTCCACTGTCCCCATTTAACATATCCTTACCAAACATATAGTTTTTAGGCAAATTATATAAGTTTGCTAAAGTAGGATATAAATCCATCTGACAGGTGTACTTATGGTTAACTCCTGCATACTTATCTTCTGGAAAATGAATTAGTAAAGGTACTTTTTGGTATTTAAACCAAGTATAATCATCATTTTTGCTTTCATTCTCAAAACTAAAAAGCTGACTTTCATTATCCTTTGGTATAGCAAAGTGATCTCCATACAGTGCCACAATAGAATTTTTCATCATTCCTTCTTTTTCCATCTTATCTAAAAACTCTCCAAGCTGTGCATCTGTATAATGTATCGCTTGTAAGTAATTGCCAAGAAGAGTGCCTTTATATTGACCTACGTCAAAACTTCCATACTTATCCACAGCATCATAAGGATAGTGACTGGTTAGTGTTACTAAGAAAGAATAATACGGCTGTTTAAAAGTCTTCATCTTTTCAAGGGACTGATTTAAAAATGACTTATCACTAATTCCAAGTCCTATCTGTTCACTTGCATCAAAGCTGTGCTCTCCAAAAAAGTCATCAAAATCCTGAGCTTTATACATCACATTTCTATTCCAGAATCCTTCAGTATTACCATGAAGGGCTGCAGTATAATAATTTTTATCTTTTAGTTCACTTGCTATAGAGTCATATTTATTTCCACTATAAGTATAGTAAGCTGCTCCTGACTGTGCAGGATACAGTGAATTATTTGACATAAGCTCTGCATCAGAAGTGTTTCCCCCTGCAACTTGATAATAGTAATTATCAAAATACATGCACTTATTTACCCATCTATTCAAATTTGGTGTTATTTCTTGTCCATTTATTTTTTGATTTATAACAAACCCCTGAAGCGCTTCTACCTGAATTACTATTAAATTTTTTCCTTCAGCTTGGCCTTTAAAATTAGTTTCTCCTGTAGTATTATTATTGTTTTGTAAAAAAGTTTTTACCTTATTTTCTTCATCTGTAGATAATTTTTTTGAATTTTTAAGACTAGTACTTATATAGTTATATGAATCTACGATATGGAAATTCACATTTCCTATCATTGTAGTTAAATATATTCTGTTGCTCATGGCAGTTAAAAGCGTAGGTTGTTCTTTAGATACCCTATAAAATGTTTTTGCATTGATACCTACTCCTACTGCCAAAATTACTATGAAGCTCACCAGTCTTCTTCTCATAGGCACTATACCGAACTCTGCTTTTTTATACTTTCTCTTTAAAGGTACTAAAATAAGTATATCTACCAGATACCACAAATCTTTAACACTAGCTACACTAGTTACACTTGCAGACACCCCTTTTAACAGCTTAGCATTTTTTATAGCTGCTACCGTAGTAATGTCCTTAAAGTATCTATAGTACATCAAATCTGCTATAAGTATTAAACTTAGTATTATATCTACTGTATATAAAAAACTTATTCTGCTCTTCTTTTTAAGAATTAGTGAAAAACTTATCAATATCAATATAGAAGCAGCTATTGCAAGTCTTACAGACATTGGTACAAAGCTAGATGAGATATTTTTTTCATAAGATAATAACTTCCAAAAAATTATAATAAAAAATAAAATTATATCTGCATTATCAAATAGTAAACTAATTACAAGATTAAATGGTCTGCTGTTTCTTATATCTGCTGCAAAGTCAAATAATTTACTATTTTTTATATCCGTAATCTTCATTTTTTCTCCTTTATATAATCGAATATTTTTTAATTTACAAAGAGAATTTTACAGTATATAAGTGACACTTGCATGGCAAGGATGTTAACAAATTATTAATAAATCGTTAACATCCTTAAACTTTACATATAACAAAATAAAATTTTATACCATTGTCTGTGTTTTTAACACCATATTTATATCCATGAAGTATCAATATATTCTTCACTATAGCAAGGCCTATCCCCGTACCACCTAACTTTCTATTTCTTGATTTATCTAGTTTGTAGAAGTTACCCCAAATTTTCCCTAGTTCTTCTTCTGGTATACCCTTTCCTGTGTTTTCTACAGACACAATAGTTTTATCAGACTCTTCTTCAATAGCAAAAGTTATAATTCCTCCTTCATAAGTATTTTTTATAGCGTTAGTTGTAAAATTGGTTATTACCTGTTCCATTTTATCCCAATCTGCGCAAATTTTAGTTTTTGTTATAATGTTGCAATTTATGGTTATACCCTTATCCTTTATGACTTTATAAAACCTCCTTATTACACATTCTATAAGATCATCTATAAAAAACTCCTCTTTAGAAAGTTTCATGGTTCCAGATTCAAGATGGGATAAGTTTAACATATCTGATACTAAATTTGCCATCTTATTACTCTCATCTATTATGATATCAATGTATTGATCTCTTTCACTTTCTTGAAATATTCCATCTTTTAACCCTTCTGCATATCCTCCTATTAGATTTATTGGAGTTTTAAGTTCATGGGAAACTGCAGCTATAAATTCCTTTCTAGCCTTATCTATATTTCTTTCTTTTTCTATATCCTTTTCCAGTTTCTCATTAGCTGCATTAACTGAAGTTAGCGCTTTATCTAAATTGTATGATAAGAAATTTAAAGTACTTGCCAAATTTCCTATTTCATCTTCATTTTTAATATTGCACTTTTCAGAGAAATCAAGTGCTGCCATTTTCTTTGCAGTGTCATTTAACTTTACTAAGGGCTTTGAAACCATATTAGTATACATTAAACACAATATCAAAATTAAAACTATGGCACCTATATAAAAATAAAAGTAAAATTCCTTTATTACTGAAGATGCTTCATTTACAGGCTGCAAGGATGTAATTGAAAATATTATCTCCATATTTTTTTTATTAGGTACAACTGTTAATATATTTTTTGTACCATTAATTTTCTTTTCGGTAATTACAGTTACAGACCTGTTATCTCTTTTTACTTGCTCTAATAAATCAGAATTCATAGTCCAATTTACTATAATATCATTTATAGCTTTTATTCTAACTTTATCATAGCTTTGGTCTTCCAGTTTTGTTATAAATTTTATTTTTCCACTTCTATCCATTATAACTATTTTAGCATTATTATTCTGTTCAAATCTTCTAATTAAATTAGCTAACTTATCTTCATCATTTGTCTTATTGTAAAGCGTTCTAAACTTTTCAACCTGATTCAGCATGTTACTTTCTTTTTTATTTATGTAAAATTTTCCAAAAAATAGCATTTGAAATGTTAATGTACTGCTTATAAAGATTATAAATACCAGAGCCGTTATTATAAACAATTTCCATGTTATATTTTTTCTTATTCTAGTAACAATTTTGTTTTCACTTATGATATGACTTATTTTCATTGCTTTTTTACCTCAAATTTATAACCTACTCCTCTAACAGTGGCTATTAAATAGGATTTAACTCCTAGTTTTTCTCTAAGCCTCTTCACATGAGTATCTACCGTTCTAAGATCTCCATAGTAGTCTATTCCCCAAATTGCATCTAAAATTTTTTCTCTACTTAAAACTATATCCTTATTTTTTATTAAATAACAAAGTAATTCAAATTCCTTTGGAGAAAGATATACATTTTCATCATCTACTTTAACCTCATGACCTTCTCTATTTATGTAGAGTCCATCATAACTATTTTGCTTATTCTGATTTTCTTCCTCAGAATAAGTTCTTTTCAAAAGTGCCTTTATTTTGGCTACCAATACTTTCGGACTTACTGGCTTAGTTACATAACTATCTGTCCCAAGTTGAAATCCTAAAAGCTGCTCCTCATCCTCAGCTCTAGCTGTAAGCATAATTATAGGCACATTAGAAATTTTTCTAAGTTCTTTACATGCTGTCCATCCATCCATTACAGGCATCATTATATCCAGCACTACTAAGTCTACATGATTTTCATTAAATTTTTCTAATGCTTCCTGACCATTTCCTGCTGGAATCATATTCAATCCTTCACTTTTTAAATAAGCTTCTATGAGAAACCTCATTCTCTCTTCATCATCTACCATTAAAATAGTCTTGTTCATTTAAATATCTCCTAAAATATATTATTTTTATATTAAGCTAATTTCTTATATGTCAAAGTTGAGTTATTAATATAGATTTTAAATACTATTAATTTCTAAAACCGTACATAATTATAATATAATTCTATATTATAATTTACACAACAATATATTTAAAGATATTTAAAGAAGTTTAGAAGTTTTCTAACTTAAAAATCAGCTTATACTTTGGATATTTTCTACAGTATTCAGCTTGTTAAATATTTTGATAAGGCTAATCAAAATATTTAAAAAAGCTTCATTATTGTAAAAAATATTCTTGCATATAAGCTGATTTTTTAAGTTCCAAAACCCATAGATATAAAATTTCTAATTGAAATTTAAACTTATACATAAAATGTAATGACAAAATTGAAAAGTTTTTATATCATTAAAATTTGTCATTACATGATTTGTATAAGTTAACTTTCAAGCTGCAAACTTTATAAGTCCAATTTATTTTCTATAAGATATGCTGTAGCGTAGAATAATCCTATAAGTACTGCTACAGATACAAAAATTGAGACTATATTAATGTCAATCCCATTAGCTACTACGTTATTTGGATCAACAGAAGGTATATCTAAATTCAATACTTTTAGTTTAAATGTCTGAGGAAACGCCTCAGAAAAAATTTCAGCTATTTTTCCCTGTGCTATACATAAAATTACAAATATGATGAAAGATCCAAGCTTACCAAATTTTCTATTCTTTATTGCTACTTTACTTAAAGTTATGGAAATATATACTGTAAGCAAAAAGGTAACGTATATAACTAAAATGGCCAAAAAAGTAAATAATGCAAATTTAGGATTTATATTTTTTATAAATTGTATAAAACTTATTTTTATATCAATTACCCCACCTTGAACAACTTTAAATATTTGAATCCACATAGCTGTAAAAATAAATATAACAAATTGTACTACAACCATTTGTATAAGAGCTGTAACAATTTTATTCATCAATATATTTTTTCCACTCTTAGGAAGAGTAAAAAGTAAAATGGAAGTATCTTCACGTATATCCCTGCTAAATAATTTTACATTCCATATGACAACTATAATTTCTGCTGCAAATCCTATGGCCATATTTAAAGCTAATATTGATCCTGAATTCCAAACATTTACTCTAGTAAATAATGCTACATTTAAAATTACTATAGCAGATATCATAATCAAAAAATCCTTAAAATATCCTTGAAGGTCATATTTTACTAACTTAAACATTATTTAAATACCTCCCTGTATATTTCATCTATTGACATTTTTCTCTCATTTCTAAGTTCTTCTGCATTCCCAAAGAGTACTATTTTTCCTTCAGATATAAAAGCCACATCATCAAACAATCTCTCAATATCGCTAACAAGATGTGTTGTTATAAGTACAGAACTGTTTTCTGTATAATTTTCAAGTATTGCATCTAGTATTTTTTCTCTAGTTGTAGGATCCACTCCCCCTAAAGGTTCATCTAGTATATAGAGTTTTGCCTTTCTTGAAAGTACTAAACTTAAATATAATTTCTCACTCATTCCCTTTGATAAAGTCTTAACTTTACTATCTGGATCCAAATTCATAAACTTTAACATGTCCTGTGCTTTATCTCCATCAAAATCTGCATACATGTCTTTAAAAAAATTAACTGCATCTTCTATTCTCATCCACTTAAAAAGATAATCCTTATCCGGCAAATAAGATACTTCAGCTTTTGTTTTTGTGCCAGGCTTATTTCCATTTATAAGTATTTCACCTGAACTCTGCCTTAATATTCCTGCTGCAATCTTCAAAAAAGTAGTTTTACCACTTCCATTAGGACCTAATAATCCTGTTATTTTTCCTTTTTGGATTTCTAAATTCAGCCCATCTAAAGCTTGTTTTCTAAAATAAAGTTTTTTTAAATCTGTGCTTTTAAGCAGCGGTTCCATATCTATTTACCTCCCTGTACTTTTTCTTCTACAATCTTTATTATCTCATCTGAAGAAAATCCTAGTTCCTTCATTCCTATTATAAAACTATATATAATCTTCTGAGCCATTTCTTCTTTTAATTTTTCTACCATAGATATATCCTCCTTTATAAAAGTACCCGTTCCTCTTTGCTTATAAGCAATATCATTTCTCTCTAATTCTTGATAAGCCCTTTGAATAGTATTGGGATTTACTTTAAGTTTTGAGGACATTTCCCTTACAGAAAGCAGTTTATCTCCTGGCTTCAATTCTTCTTTTACTATTTTTCTCTTTACAATATCTATTATCTGCATATATATTGGTACATTGGAATCAAATTCAACATCCATTTTATCACCTCCACAAGTAGCTCATCTAGTGTACTGATATAATAATACACTAGTTTAGTAATAGAGTCAATATATTTATTTAAATAACTAAAATAATCCCTAAATTTTTTGCATTAATACAAATACTTTAGGGATGCTTTTTAATCTAATATTTAATTTTTTAAAAGGTAAACTTACATCACCGTATTATATAAAGAGAATATCATCATTAACCATATATGATATAGACCCTAATTTATGTTTAGGAAATACAATTGATTTTATTCTTATCCCATCTACGTCTACTACATCACCATCTTTAAGTTTTTTGTATTTTTCATTTTCATCACTTTTACAAGAAAACATGCCTTTTCCTGATTTTTTTAAAGAAGTTTCAGCAGAAAAATAGATATCAGCATTTTTAAACAATTTAATACATCCTGCATGATAAAAACTAGGGTAAGTTAAAAATACATGAGATACAGATTTAGGCTCAATATTTATTTTCTTTAATTCCCGATTTACAACGGAAGGTATAAATCCTGTATCAAAACATATAGTTGTTCTGAAATCAGAATATATAAAAAAATTAGAAATGAGTGATCTTACCACATATATATTACCAGTTATCTGTTGAGTTTTACTTAATTTAAACAACATACATCTTTCCCCACTTCCATGTATATCTTTCTTTTAAATAGTAAAATATATTCTTTTTATATCATTTCCCTATTTTATTAGTTTATACACTTCTATGATCTAGCATAAATTAAGATATTAGGTTAAAAATAAAATGAAGATATACAACACTTAAAATATTTTTAATTAGGAGGTATATAAATTGAAAAAGTTATTATATATAACTGCAAATACAAAACCAGAAGATTTGTCTGTCAGCAAAACTGTGGGTAGAAGTTTTGTAAAAGAATTCTTATCGAAAAATGCAGATTATATGGTAGAAGAACTGGATCTATACAATGAAAATATTCCTGAAATAAATCATAGAATATTTAAAGGCAGGGCCGAATTAGTTTCAGGAAATGATTACAATACCCTATCAGATGAAGATAAAAAAATAGTAGACAGAATAAATGAACTATGCAATCAATTTTTAAGTGCAGATACTTATGTTATCGCAGCTCCTATGTGGAGTGTAAGCTATCCAGCAAGGCTTAAATCCTATTTAGATTGTATTATAATAAATAACAGATTAATTAAAATTTCTGAAGAAGACATAAAAGGTCTTTTAGATGATAAAAAAAGAAACATGGTCTATATTCAATCTTCAGCAGCAGTATATCCTAAAATATTTAATTCCAAGTTTAATCATGCCATTGATTATTTTAGAGATGTATTTAAATTTTTAGGAGTGAATAAATTTGACTATATACTGGTAGAAGGCACTGAAGACTCTTCTGTAGGTAAAGCAAAAGCCATAGGAAATGTCCAAAACAATATAAAAAGTGTGGTAAATAAATTTACTGAAAATATTCCTCTAATGGATAGAATGTAAACAGATCTCTAAAGGGCTTATACACTAATTAATTAGTACATAAGCCCTTTACATATATACATGTTTTTAAACAGTAGAAAATTGATAGTTATGAAAAATGCATTGACTATTTCCGTTTACAGATGTAATATTAAATTACAAATTACACGTGTAAACAGAAATGGAAGGAGCATATATTCATGAAGGAAACATCAAGCATTTCAGATGCAGAACTTACTATTATGAAAATAATATGGAAAAATCCCAATATAACTGCAAATAAAATTATAGAACAACTATCAGATAAAACTAAGTGGAAGCCTAATACTGTAAAAACATTAATAAATAGATTATTAAAAAAAAATGTAATTGGCTTTAACAAGGAAGGAAAAGAATATTTCTATTATGCTGTAGTTCAGGAAGAAAGCTATATAAATGCAGAAAGCAATTCTTTTTTGAATAAAATATTTAATGGCTCCGTCATCTCAATGGTATTGAATTTTGTTGATAATAAAAAATTATCTAAAAATGAAATTAAAGAACTGAAAGATATTTTAAATAAAAATCGTGAGTAAGGGGTGCTTATATGTCAACTTTAATGAAATCTATTTTTACAGCATCACTTAATGGAAGCATATTAGTTATACTAATACTTTTAATAAAAAACCTGCTAAAAGAAAGGTTAAAAGCTGAATTTCACTACATTCTATGGTTTCTTTTAATAATAAAACTTATTATTCCCTATGGACCTGAAAGCAATTTAAGCATATTTAATATATATAATTCTGTATCAGAAAAAAACTCAACTGTATCCAGTAAATATTATTTAAAAACAAGTAATACATCTAAAAATAAACTTAAAGATTCCAATGTTCCTGTTAATCTAAGCAAAAATAAAAATATAGAGAGTTCAAATAAAAAAATAAATTATAAAAGCATACTGTTTTTTATATGGCTAATAGGAATGGTATTTTTTATAGCTAATACATTATATGAAATTAGAAAAGTTCAACTTATAAAGAAAAATGCAATAAGTAATAAGTCTTCTAATTTTAATAATATATTGAACAACTGCCTAAATATAATGAACATAAATAAAAGTGTATCTTTAATCTACCCATATAAATCAATCGGTCCCTGTTTATGTGGATTAATTAAACCTACAATATTTATTCCACAAAATATTATAGAAAATATTTCAGAAGATGAATTTAAACATATTATAATACATGAACTCTGTCACTTAAAGAGAAAAGATTTACTTATTAACTGGATTATAATAATCTTAAATACTGTTTACTGGTTCAACCCAATAATACGATATGGTTTTTATAAAATGAAACAGGATTGTGAAACATCCTGTGATGCTTATGCCATTAGGTATTTAGGCATAGATAGAAATATAAATTATGGAAACACAATCATAAAAATATTGCAATTAGAAAATCATACCCCTTCGTTAATTACTTCAGCTCCTATGGCTGTAAATAATTCAGAAATCAAAAGGAGAATTACTATGATATCAAAACATAAAAAGAATTCTTTAAAAAACATAATATGTGGAATTTTAGTTATTGCTGCTGTTACCACAATAGGTTTAACAAGTGGTATTTCTAAGGCAAACCCAAATAGTGATAACTTAAATTCTAAACCCTACTATGAAAGCATTATGGATTACTTAATAAATTCTGTCAAAGGTCACAGCTCTCTGTACAACATGAATTCTAATGAAAATAATAATTTTACAAGCAATAACTCGCTAGGTTTTAATGGTACAGGTGAATTTCAATTTAAGGAATTGAATTTTATAGGCTATAAAAAATACTGGAGTTCTAATTTTGAAAATAATATATTTGCCGCTGAATTTGATTTATTTAATGGAATGGAATCCTATAAAATAACTTCTAGTAAACCTACTTGTAGTATAAAAATAAATACAGATATAAAAAAAGGAAGTGTGGCTATAAGTATTTACAATAATAAAAAAGTACTATTTGAAAAAGCAAACCCAACAGACAAAACCATAACAATTTCAAAAGAAGATGCTAAAAATATTAAACTTCAATGTATAGGAGTAAAAGCTAGTGGTAATATTAGGTTTGAACTAAACTAACAGCATCAATAAATCATATTACTTAGTGAGAGAAGCTGTTATATAATGAATATTTATTCACTATACAACAGCTTCTCTAATAATTCACATGAACTAGCCAAAACTTTATATTTTTATCACTCCACCCAAGATCCCAGGGGACTCTATTTCTATCTGTGTTATGACAGCTTACAAGAGAATATCCTTTAGAATCCGCACCTGTTACTACTGAAATATGAGTTATATCTCCCTTTTTTTCATAAGCTACAAAATCTCCTGGAAGTAGCTTATATGAAGCTTTATATACTTTCTCATAACTTCCATGAGCTATTAGGGAGGCTCTTCCACTGTATATCATGTAATCTTTAAATCCACCTGCATTTATCCAGGAAGCAGTAGCTCCAGTCTTATCATAATTCCAGCTAGAGGTTTTCCTAAATTTGCTACCCTCGTGAAGTATTTGAGATGCAAAATTCGCACAATCTCCTCCCTGGGAATTATAATTTCTATACTTTCTATTATAGCTATATCCATACTCTTTTTCCGACGCTATACCACAGTACTTATCTGCATATTCCACTGCTCCTTTTCTCCTATCTCCTATATTTGAAAAATCTCTTTTATTCTGAGACTGTATATATTGATTTACATTGTCAACTTTAAGATTATTCAAATTCAAGGAATCCGCAAAAGGATCTTTATACCATTCTTTAGTAATTATCCACCCTTCACTTCTCTTTGCAATATTAAGTATATGAGAAGTACCAATTCTAAATTTATTAATAAGTTTAGGATCATTTTCATATATATAGCTATATTCTGTGGAACATATTAAATTTACAGAATACTTATTATCTTTACCTCTAATTCTTTTAATCATTATATCAGGTGAAATTTGAATAAATTTTACATTCTGTTTTTCCTCCCAATTTTTAAGATATTTCATCTTTTTTTCTTCATGTTCATAAGCCCAAGTCCCATACCTGGTATTTTTATCATAATTACCTTCTATTAATTTTAAATCTCCATTTAATATAGCTTTATTTCTATTTTCAAATATGTTTTGTATAGAATTTACAGCTTCTTCTTTTGAATCAGCCTCTTCACATTTAGCTCTATAAAATGGGAATATTAAAAATATAAATAAAATGATTATTGCAACTTGGTAAAGCCTTTTTTTTAGAGAATTTTTCATAGCCATACTCCTCGTATAATTAATTTGGTAACTACGTAGAACTTATTATATACTTTGCATAGTTATTATTCCCAATTAAAATAATAATCACTCTGTGAATTTCACCCAAGGCTTCATATTTATGACTACTTTAATTTTTCATCTATCTTTTGAATATATCCATTTACCAATTTATCATTATAAGGTGCCTGTGAATACCAAAATTTATTATTACTATTTTTTTGCCCAAAATATTTTGATTTTAAAATTATTTCTGGCCTGTATTCAAAATGCAGAATGTCAAAATGACTCCACTTTCCACCCCATACAAAACCATTTTTTTCAAATACATCTACAATTTCTTTTGGGTATTCCTGTATTCTCTTATCTCCTTCTTCTTTAGTCACCCATTTCCAGTAATCTCTCCTATCTCTAGCAAGATCAATAGCTATTCCAAAGGAATGTGGACTTAACAAGCTCGTTCCCGAAATACACCTGTAATTAAATGTACCACTGCTTGGAAACAAGGCCTTATAAACTTTTGGATTTCTCTGGGAAATAGGCATCAATTCTTTTACAGCACTTTCAAGAGATTTAGCGGCATTGTTATTTCCATTAAACTGAAATCTTCTATATCCCAAATTAGCCATTTTAAGATTAGACTCTATGGCCTTTCTATCGCAGCCATAAACTTCTTTTAAAAGGCGATATGTCCTAACTCTTCCAGGATCAAAATCTTTTTCCATTACTCCATTTATGGTACCTATGGGATAGGTTTGTTCCAGCATATCCTGTAGATCCGTATTATACATTTTTTCCTGGAAATTTTTACTATCCTTATCATCATATAAAATTCTTTTACCAGACTTTGTAACTACATATACCTTCCCATCATTACTTTTTTCGAGATCTGTAATATATTCTGGGTAGGCCATCATAAGACACAAAATATCCTGTTTCATTGTGGTATAATAATCATCTGTCAATGCCTTTACAGGGCTTACACATACACAAATCAATAATAGTGCTATTATAATTATCTTTTTTTTCATAATATAGACTCCTTGTCAATAAGTAAGTGATTCACACCAAATCGAAGATTTGGGTTCTAATTTGCGTAACTCTTTCTCCTTTCAGTCGAATGAATAAGTGATTCACGCCAAATCGAAGATTTGGGTTCTAATTTAGGTAACTCTTTCTCCTTTCAGTCGAATGAATAAGTGATTCACACCAAATCAAAGATTTGGGTTCTAATTTAGGTAACTCCTTCTCCTTATCAGTCGAATGAGTAAGTGATTCACACCAAATCAAAGATTTGGGTTCTCTACTTATATTATGTTGTTCATGGATTTACATTATGCATTCATATAGAAGCTGTAAAAAATAGGCTGACAATCTTCTAACGGTAAGAAGTTTAATAATATGATTTTACTGCGTTGACAGAACTGAACTGTCACTGTACTATACTTATTATAGAGTTTATCCGATTACTACCATTGCTAACACCCCCATCGCACACAGCGAAAGCGACTATCACCAAATCAAAGATTTGGGATATCTGCTTTTCTTCAAAGTGGGAAGATAAGCACTGCTACGCACCTGGATAAGTTCTTCCCCTAAAGGATAACGTATTCTAAGTGCTAAAGACACTAAGAATATTGTTAATAAGGTTCAGATGGATAAAATGTATTCCTTATAAGCAAACTCCACCTGAACCTAAGAATCACTTGATAATCGAAAGTTAAATTTATACACATAAATATATTTTAAGGAGGATATTTTATGCAATACAGAAAATTTTGTAAAGATGGTTTTAAAGTATCTACTTTAGGTTTTGGATGCATGAGACTTCCAATAATAAATAACGATCCTTCAAAAATTAATGAAAAAGAAGCACTAAAAATCATAAGGCATGCCATTGATAATGGTGTAAACTATTTAGATACAGCATATCCTTACCACGGCGGAAATAGTGAAGTTTTAGTAGGCAAAGTACTTAAAGACGGTTACAGAGAAAAAGTTAGAATTGCAACAAAAATGCCTGTATGGCTAGTAGAAAAATATGAAGATTTTGATAAATATTTGAATGAACAATTAGAAAGGCTTGATGTAGACTATATTGATTATTACCTGCTCCATGCTATGACCAAAGACAGAATGGATAAAATGGAAAACCTGGGTGTTTTTAAGTTTTTAAATAAAGCCCTAGAAGACGGTAAAATTAATCATGTAGGCTTTTCTTTCCATGACAATTTAATGGCTTTCAAACATATAATAAATCTATTTCCCTGGGAATTTTGCCAGATCCAATTTAATTATCTAGATGAGGATTACCAAGCAGGTATAGATGGACTGGAATATGCAGCCGATAAAGGCTTATCAGTAGTTGTTATGGAGCCTTTAAAAGGCGGACTTTTATCCGGTAATCTTCCAGAAGATATAAACAACATATTCAATAAATCAAAAATAAAAAAAAGTCCGGTTGACTGGGCTTTAAGTTGGGTGCTAAATCATCCTGAAGTATCAGTATTACTAAGTGGAATGAATTCTTTAGAACAAGTAAATGAAAATATATCTATAGCATCAAAAACTCTTCCTAATTCAATTTCTGAGGAAGACATGGATTTAATAGAACAGGCAAAAGAAAAATTCAATGCCCTTATGAAAATAAAATGCACCCGCTGCGGATACTGTTCCCCTTGCAAGGTAGATTTAGATATTCCAAATATTTTTTCTATGTATAATAATTACTTTATGTATAAAAGTAAAGAATCTATATTTAATAAGTATAATAATATGCCAAAAAAATCAAAGGCATCTTCCTGCATATCCTGCGGAAAATGTGAAGATAATTGCCCTCAGCATCTTCCAATCAGGGCACTTCTAAGGCAGGTTAAGTCTACCTTTGAAGAAAAATAATGCTGACAAATTTCATTACCATAAAAACTTTTAATAAGTCTTAGTAAAAATTTTATAAAAAACTTAGAACTTTTGAATTGTTTGAGGTACGAGTTTTCAAAAGTTCTTAGTCTTTTTTTAATTTTTTATTTAGACTTATCAAAATATTTAACGGGCTGAAGGTTGTAAAAACATCCGAAGTATAAGTTTATTTTTTGTTTAGAAACTCTATATAGGCATTTGAAAAATTCTTTAACTTCTAATTGCTGGTTCCTGCAAATATTCACCCATAGTTCTGTATTCTATATTTTCTTTATTTTTCTCTGTCAAAATAGCATTAATGTAGGCATTTGCTGTATCCAAGCATGTAAATACTATTTTATCATGAGCTAAAGCTGTATGTCTGAGTATAAAACCTTGCCTTGTAGTGTTATATCCTTGAGTAGCTGTATTTATAACTACATCTATTTTCTTATCTTTTATATATTCCACTGCAGTATCTAAATCAAGCTCACTGCATTTTACTCCATTTTCACTTAAAAACTTATAAGTTCCGCTGGATGCACTTATGCTAAATCCAAGTTCTCCATATTTTTTGATTACATTTAGTGAAGTTTTTTTATCTATATCATTTACAGAAGCATAGAGATTTCCTTCTTGCAGTATCTTAACTCCTGAAGCTTTGAATGCTTTATATATAGCCTTGTCTTTATCAAAATCCACTCCTAAGACTTCTCCTGTAGATTTCATTTCAGGGCCTAGTGCCACATCTACTCCAGATAACTTTTTGTTGGAAAATATAGGCATTTTGACTGCATAAATATTGCTGTACTTATACATATCCTGTTTATAGTGAAAATCTTTTATTTTTTTACCTAACATAACTTCTACAGCTATTTCTACCATTGGAATATTAGTAACTTTACTCAAAATAGGTACAGTTCTAGATGCTCTTGGATTTACTTCTATTACATACACCTTATCTCCGTCAAAAGCATATTGAACATTTAAAAGTCCTTTAACATTCAACTTTTTGGCAATCTTTACTGTATAATCTTCTATTTTTTTAAGTACATTCTCCGGTAAATCTGATGCTGGATATACTGCTATACTGTCCCCAGAATGTACCCCTGTTTTCTCTATATGCTCCATTATTCCCGGAATTATTAAATCTTCCCCATCTGATATGGCATCTACTTCTATTTCTTTTCCAACTATATATTTGTCTACAAGGACAGGATGTTCCTTAGATAAATTTACAGCGTCCTTTAAATACTTACACAGCTCTTCATAATTGTAGACAACCTTCATTGCTCTACCGCCTATTACATAAGATGGTCTAACGATAACAGGATACCCTATTTCAGCTACTAAGTTATCCGCTTCTTCAAGACTTGTTACAGATCCACCTACAGGTGAATTTATGTCAAGTTCTTTAAGAAGTACTCTAAATTTTTCCCTGTCTTCTGCCAAATCTATAGATTCAAAGGATGTGCCAAGTAAATTTACTCCCCTGTCATTTAACTTTTTAGATAAGTTAAGTGCGGTCTGTCCTCCAAATTGTACTATAACTCCATCCACCTTTTCCTCATTTATTACATTCATAACGTCATCTATATAAAGTGGTTCAAAGTACAGCTTATCTGAAATATCAAAATCGGTACTTACTGTCTCTGGATTATTATTTATTATAATGGCTTCATATCCTGCTTTTTTTATGGCCCAAACACCGTTAACACAGCAGTAATCGAACTCTATTCCCTGTCCTATTCTAATAGGTCCTGAACCTATTACAAGTATTTTCTTATTATTTGAAACAACATTGTCACTTTCTAAATCATAACAAGAATAATAGTAGGAAGTTTTTGCTTCAAATTCTCCGCTGCAGGTATCTACCATTTTATAAACGGATTTTATACCATTTACTTCTCTAAGTTTCTTTAAATCTTCTAATTTCATACCTATTAATTTGCAAATATATTCATCTGTAAATCCCATGATTTCAGCTTTTTGAATGGTTTCAACATTTGGCACATTGCTTATCAATTCATTTTCCATATTCACTATGTTTTCTATTCCGCCTAAGAACCATTCATCTATTTTAGTTAATTCATGAAGCTCATCTATAGTCATTCCCTTTCTAAGAGCTTCTGCTAAAGCAAAAAGTCTTTCATCATCCTGGTTATTTATCTTTTCTATTATTTCATCTTTACTTATATTTTCAAATTTATCTAATTTCAGTCCTATTATTTTTCCCTCTAAGCTTATAACTGCTTTTAAAAGAGCACTTTCAAAACTCCTATCTATAGCCATAACTTCTCCCGTAGCTTTCATCTGAGTTTTTAAAGTCCTGTTTGCAGTTTTAAATTTATCAAAAGGCCACTTAGGCATTTTAACTACACAATAATCTAGAGCTGGTTCAAACAGTGCACTGGAATTTCCCGTAACATAATTTTTAAGTTCATCTAAAGTGTATCCAAGAGCAATTTTAGCTGCAATTTTAGCTATAGGATATCCTGCTGCTTTTGAAGCCAGTGCACTGGATCTGCTTACTCTAGGATTTACTTCTATAACCATGTACCTATTACTATTAGGATCTAATGCAAATTGAATATTGCATCCACCTTCTATTTTTAGGGTCCTTATTATCTTTATGGCAGACCTTCTAAGCATCTGGTACTCTCTATCATTAAGTGTCTGAGATGGAGCTACTACTATGCTATCCCCTGTGTGTATTCCCACAGGGTCCAAATTTTCCATATTACAAACTACCATACAGTTGTCCTTTTTATCTCTCATTATTTCATATTCTAGTTCTTTCCATCCAGCTAGACTTTGTTCAAGAAGTATTTGATTTATAGGACTCTCTTCCAATCCATTTTCACATATTTCCATATATTCTTCATAAGTGCTTGCAATACCACCTCCAGTTCCCCCTAAGGTATATGCAGGTCTTATTATAATTGGAAGGCTGACTTTATTTAAAAACTTTTTACATTCTTCTAGATTTGTGGCAATTTCACTTACAGCTATAGGTTCATCTATTTCATTCATTAGATTTTTAAAGCTTTCCCTATCTTCCGCATTCTTTATGGATTCAGTTTTTATTCCAAGAAGTTCTACATTATACTTTTTAAATACCCCAATTTCATTAAGCTCCATGGCCAAATTCAAGGCAGTCTGTCCACCAAATCCAGCTAAAACTCCATCTGGTTTTTCCCTTCCTATTATTGCCTCCAGCGATTCAACAGTTAAAGGTTCTATATAAGTCTTATCTGCAATATTTTTATCAGTCATTATAGTAGCAGGATTACTATTTACCAGAACAGTTTGTATTCCCTCTTTTTTTATAGCCTCACAGGCCTGTGTTCCCGAGTAATCAAATTCCGCAGCCTGACCTATTATTATAGGACCTGATCCTATTATCAAAACCTTTTTCAAGTTTTCTCTTAACGGCATTATATCACTTCTCCTTCTAGTTATTTCTTTCAAAATGCCTTATTTATACTAAAGTCATTAATCTCAAAAATTTATCAAATAAATAGTCTGTATCAGTAGGTCCCGGTGATCCTTCAGGGTGAAATTGTGCTGAAAATATAGGCAGCGTTTTATGTTTAATTCCCTCTACTGTATGGTCATTTAAATTAAAATGAGTTACTTCAATACTGTCTTTATTTAAACTTTCTCTTTTAACTGCATAGCCATGATTTTGAGACGTTATAAAAGCTTTATCTATATCCTTATCATATACGCCATGATTCCCACCTCTATGGCCAAACTTCATCTTATAGGTATCTCCTCCAAGTGCAAGTGATAATAATTGGTGTCCAAGGCATATTCCGAATATAGGTAAGTTACCTATTAACTTTTTTATAATATCCATTATCTCTCCTAAATCCTTAGGATCTCCAGGGCCATTACTTAAAAGTATGCCTTTAGGATTTATACTCATTATACTTTCATAAGAAGCATTGTAAGGAAATATTGTTATATCACAATCCCTATCCTTCAAATTTTCAATAATGTTCTTTTTGCTTCCAAAATCCAAAAGTGCAACTTTAGGCCCATTTCCTGAAATATACTTTATGGAGTTTGTACTTACTTGAGATACTAAATCTTTATTTTCATAAGAATTTAGCATTCTTTTTATTTCACTTATAGATTCATTTTCACTGCATATTACACATTTCATAGTTCCACTTGATCTTATCTTTTTGGTTATACTTCGTGTATCTATACCACTTATACCTACGACTTTATTTTCCTTTAAAAAATTTTCAAAACTATTTTCACTCAAATAGTGGGATGTATTATTATACATATTTTTTATTACCATACCTTTAGCCTGTATATCATCAGATTGGCTAAAATTATAGTTAATCCCGTAGTTACCAATATAAGGATAACACATTGTTATTATCTGTCCCCTATAGGATGGATCTGTAAGTATTTCTTGATATCCTGTCATAGAGGTATTAAAAACCAACTCTCCTGCCGTTATTGCTTTGTGTCCTATGGCTTTTCCCATAAATACAGTTCCATCCTCTAAATATAATATGGAATTCATTTTATTCCTTCTTTCTAAATATTACTTAAAGTTGCCACCATAACAGCCTTTATAGTATGAAGCCTGTTTTCAGCTTCATCAAACACTATGGAATGAGGTCCTTCAAATACTTCTTCAGTTACCTCTAGTGCTTCATACCCAAACTTTTTATATATTTCTTCCCCTACTTTAGTTTCCGTATTGTGAAAAGCTGGGAGACAATGCATAAACTTAACATTTTCATTTTTACAAGCCTCTATAAGTTTGCTGTTTATTTGATATGGCATTAAAGTTTCTATTCTCTTTTTCCAAAGTTCTTTTTCTTCTCCCATGGAAAGCCATACATCAGTATAAAGGACATCTGCTCCTTCTACAGCTTTATACAAATCCTCAGTAATTGTAATAGTGCCTCCACTTTCCTCGGCTACTTTTTTACACTCTTTAACTAGCTCCTCTTCTGGGAAAAGCTCTTTAGGTGCTGCTATTTTAAAGTTCATTCCAACTTTTGAAGCACCTATCATAAGGGCATTTGCCATGTTATTTCTTCCATCTCCGATGTAAACAAAATTTACATCTTTTAAAGGTTTAGCTATGTGTTCTTCTATAGTCAGAAAGTCCGCTAAAACCTGGGTTGGATGATCTTCATCTGAAAGTCCATTCCATACAGGTACTTTTGAGTATTCTGCCAGTACCTCCATATCTCTTTGAGAAAATCCCCTGTATTCTATACCATGAAACATTCTTCCCATTACCCTAGCCGTATCTTTCACAGATTCTTTTTTACCCATATGACTTCCCTGGGCACCTATATAAACTACATTTGCGCCCTCATCGTAAGCACTGACCTCAAAGGAACATCTTGTTCTCAGGGAATCTTTTTCAAATATAAGGGCAATATTTTTCCCTTGCAATCTCTTTTTTTCCGTTCCACTATATTTTTCTTCCTTTAACTTCTTTGCAAGATCAATAAAATACTTTATCTCTTCCTTTGTAAAATCTTTTAATGTTAAAAAACTTTTACCCTTTAAATCTATCATTTTTCTTCCCCCTTAAAATCATTCTTTATAAATATAGGAAACAAATATTTCCTTAAACTTTACTTTAGACATTAGAAATATCCTTATATTAATTCATTGATATTTTATAATTATACATTTATATTAATAATAATTCAATATAAATTTAAAATTTTTTATTTTGTATTGATTTGAAATACCTTAAGATACAAAGTTAAAAAAAATCTTCAATAGAAAATACCTATTGAAGATTTTTTAAATCTGAAGTAATTTATACATTTTGTATACATACAATTTTTTATTTTTAATGCACTAATGAAGTTCTACTACCCTATTTACCAAAGTTCCTATTTTTTCAATACTACATTCAACTATATCACCTTGTTTTAACACTTTAATTGGTGTAAATCCCATGCCAACTCCACTTGGTGTACCTGTTGATATAATATCACCAGTTTTTAATGTAATACCTTTAGACAAATCACTTATTATATAAGGTATATCAAAAATTAAATTCTTTGTATTAGATTTTTGCCTTACCTCTCCATTTACAGTGCAACTTATATCCAAATTAACGGGAAATGGTACTTCGGTTTTATGAATTATGTAAGGTCCCATAGGACAGAATGTATCCAAACTTTTTCCCTTAAACCACTGTATATGTTTTCCTTGAAGATCTCTTGCAGATACATCATTTATTATAGTATAGCCAAAAATATACTCTTCAGCATCCTCTTTTTTTATATTTTTGCCATCTTTGCCTATTATAACTGCAAGTTCAACTTCATAATCTACCTGATTTGTAATTTTTCTAGAAAATTCAATATTATCGACCGTTCCCACAGCTGGTGATGCTGCCTTTGTAAAATAAATTGGTACCTCTGGAATACCATTTCCAGCTATTCTTGTAATTTTTATTTCCCTAGCATGTTCTATATAATTTTTTCCAAGACAAAAAACATTTCTCCTTGGATATGGTATCGGAGCTTCAATTTTAATATTATTTATTGGTATAGTTTCTATGCCTTTCTTATCTATACACTCTTTAATTATATTCAATTTAGAATCATCCAGGTAATCTATAAGCTCCAGCATAGTTTTAGGTGGATTTTTCTCTCCCATATTTTTAAATATATTATCAAAATCTATGACAGAGTTATTCTTTAAAATTCCTATAGATTCTTTTTCTTTATACAGATATGTTAAAAACTTCATATTAACATCTCCCACTTATATTAAATCAATCTTAGTTGAACTTATATTATGCCCTTCCGCTGCAGCACATCCAGTTATTTTCCTCACATACATTTATAGATACATCTTCATAACCTGCATCTACAAAGAGCTGCTTTAACTGTTCTGGGGTGTGCATAGTCATTTTATCCATATATTCATCATTTTTTTCTTTAAACTTATCACTTATGTACATCTCATTTATTACTGTAAAAATTCCATTTGATTTTAAAACTCTTTTAACTTCTTTAAAGCTTTTTAATAAATCAGGCCAAAAATATATAGTCTCAACTGCAGTTACCACATTAAATTTATCATCTTCAAAAGGAAGTTTTTCTACATTTGCATTATATACTTCCACTCTTTTTTCATCTATAAGCTCTTTATTAAATTCTTTGGACCAGTTAACACAATCCATAGAATAATCTACACCTATAACCTTTCCCTTTTTTGCTATGTTAGCTAATCTATTTATAGTTCTTCCGCCTCCACAGCCAATATCCAAAATAATATCCTCTTGTTTAATGGAAATTTTATTGAGTCCCCAGGTGGTAACTTCAAAATGATCTTTGTTCATAGAACTAGCTATAAACTTACCTACTTCCCCTGTTGGTTTTCTACACTGATTTAATCTTCTAGAAAGTTCACTCATAATATATTTGCTGCTTGAAACTTAATTTTCAAACAGTATTTCGCCTCCCTGCTATGCATTTTTATCTAACAAAATATAATCTTTTAATATAACCGCCTTTATCTTATCATAACTTATATCTTCAGAAAGTTTCTCTTTTATAGGTTTTAATTTTGATATTCCTATCTTTTTCGTAACTTTTAAAATTTGATTTTCTTCTTCATCTGTAAATATTCCACCAAAATTTATATTTAAATCTAAAACACCCTTTTCTTCTGCATACTTTGTTATATGTGAAAGTACCGTAGATACAGTAATTTGCCTGTCTTTTGCTATTTGTTCAAGGTCTTTGTGCTCTTTAATCATCTCTGCCGTTATTTCATGAGTTTTTAGTTTTAAATTTTTGCCTTCTTTGACATTTTTATCGTTTTTTAACTCATTTTTAAAAATCCACTGTGGTTTAATTTTACTTTCATCCATGTAGTTTTTTATAGCTTCTAAAAATCTTTCACCATATTTTTTTAATTTCAATTGACCTACACCAGATACATCCATCATCTGCTCAAAATTTATAGGACACCTGCTGCTAAGTTCCTTTAACGTAGTATCCGGGAATATCAAATAAGGAGGTATGGATTCCTCTCCTGCTATTTCCCTCCTTAAAACTCTCAAAATTTCAAATAGATCATTATTTAAAGTAATCTTTTTAGCCTTAACAATTTCCTTTAAGGTTACTTTTTCTTCTCCCTTTAGAACCTTTATGGATCTAGGATTCAATATCACAGTAGGATATTCTCCTTCTTTTAATGAAATGTACCCATGAGCTATAAGTGTATTTATGAAATTTGAAAGTTCTTCCTTTGAATAATTTTTCATTATTCCATGAGTAGACAACTTATCAAATCCGTACTGAATCACTTTTCTCTGTGAGGAACCTCTAAGTACATCTACTATCATATTTACTCCAAATTCTCTTTTCATTCTATATATACAGGAAAGTACTTTTTGGCAATCTATAGTTTTATCTACATATTCTCCTTCACTTACACAATTGCTGCAATTCCCACATTCTTCATAATCCACTTGTTCTCCAAAATAATTTAATATATACTTTCGTAAACATCCATTGTAATGTACAAAATCTATCATTTGTTGAAGTTTTTTATATTCATTTAATCTTCTTTCAGGAGATTGAATACTTGTTTCAATAAGATACTTTTGGGTAATAACATCCTGGGGAGCAAACATTAAAATGCAGTCGCTTTTCTCTCCATCACGACCAGCCCTGCCTATTTCTTGGTAATAGCTTTCTATGTTCTTAGGCATATTGTAATGAATAACATATCTTACATTTGACTTATCGATACCCATTCCAAATGCATTTGTCGCAACTATTACATTTACTCTGTCATATACGAAATCCTCTTGATTATTTTTTCTCTCTTTATCAGAAAGACCTGCATGATATCTAGCAACAGCTATATTATTTTCTTTAAGCCTTTCATATATGCTATCCACTTCTTTTCTAGTAGCTGCATATACTATGCCAGATTGTTCTTCATTAGTTTTTATGTATTTTAGCATATACCCTAATCTATTTCCAATTTTCAAACATCCAATTTTCAAATTTTCTCTATCAAAACCAGATATGAAAACCTCAGGTTTATTCAGCTTTATTTGATTTACAATATCTTCTCTAACCTCTTTAGTAGCCGTAGCTGTAAAAGCTGTAACTACGGGTCTTTTAGAAAAGCTTTCTATAAATTTCCATATATATGTATAGCTAGTTCTAAAATCATGTCCCCACTGGGAAACACAATGTGCTTCATCTACTGCTATTTGAGATACTTCTATGCTTTTTATAATCTGGCAGAATTCAGAAGACTCCAACCTTTCCGGTGCTACATACAGCATTTTTATATTTCCTGCAATTAAGCTTTCACATATATGCAAAATATCCTGGTGTGAAATAGAACTGTTTATATAAGCTGCCCCTATACCTAAATCCTTTATGTTATCTACTTGATCTTTCATAAGTGAAATAAGTGGAGATATTACAACTGTTACCCCCTTAAATAACACTGCTGGTATCTGATAACATATGGATTTACCTCCTCCAGTGGGCATTACAGCTAGCGTATCCTTCCCCTTTAGTATACTTTCAATTACCTTTCCTTGATCCTTCCTAAAGTCACTATACCCATAATATTTATGTAGAATTTCCAAAGCACTACTAAGCAATGATTTCACCCCTGTAACATAATCTATTTTTATTATAGCATAGAGATATTATAATATCCTGATTTGCACTTTTAAAAAATAAGCATCCTTCCTCACTACAACTGCACTGTACTTGTAATTAGTAACTATATGTTCTATAGAATCATAGTATTTTTTATCTATAGAGTATACAACCTGTTGATTTTTATCTATCAGACTGTAGGCACCCTGTTCCTTCTTTATATATAAATTATCCCACTCTTCAATTTCTACTGCACTTTTAGGGATATCAAATAGTATACCCCTTGATTTCAATATTTGCAAAAGATAGGAATAAACTTCATCATAGGATTTTTCCTTTGCAATAAGTTTCTCCTTAATAGCTGAAAGTTTATCTAATTTTTCTTCTTCCTTCTTTAATTGAATCTCTAATTTTTCTTTTTTTGTTCCTAAATCTTGAACTCTATTTTGTTTATTTTCAGTATAGTTTTTTATAAATTTATGCAGCATATTCTCATTTTCATTCACAAATATTCCTCTTTTCACACTTGTTAATATATAGCTGTTGCACTGTAAATCATAATTATATAAAATTATTATAGAGGTGTCTAAAATGGATAAAGTATATACCTTAATATTAAAGTATATAAAAAAAATTAAAAAGTCAATTATTTTTGGTATGCAAAATTTGAATTTGTTTTTTGATAAGAAAAAAACTATTGATACTGCATATAAACCTATGTTAGATGAAAAATTGAAGGAAGTAAAAGATTTAAAGGATAAATTAAATGTCATGCAAAATAATAATGCCTCTTTCGAAAAACAAATCAAACATTTAAGAGGCTCTATGATGAAAAAAGAAAAACTTATAAAAAATCTCCAGGACATTATATCCCAAAGGCAAAATTAATACTTGTATTCTATTATATCAAAATAAAGGAGAGACATACTTCCCTCCTTTATTTTAACAACCTTGGTATACCTTGCTATAAAAACTTATCCATTAACAAATAAATTTTGTTTAAAAGATCTTCCACAGAATGACGTCTGCTTCTTCCACATACTTTTGCATTTTCACCGCATAAAAGACATTTTCTCTCACTTACACCTAAGTCTGTCCTACTAATCTGCTTTCCAGCTTTAGTGAATACATCAAAATCAAATATTCTTCCAAGCTCATGGTTTTCTTCAATAGATACAGTAATTTTTTTTACACTAATCGCATCTGCATCTACATTTAAAAATGCCTCATCACCGGCAGCAGAACTATTTAACATTTTGTGAAGTATATCTATATTATTCTCTTTTAACTCTTCTTCCAGCAAGCAAATCCCCTTTTTATGAAGCTTAGCAAAGGATTCATTATTTTTTTCTGCTCCTGGTATATTTAATGTAAATGAAATTAGTGTGGTTTTAAATATATTCAATAATTCTTTTTGAATTTGTGCCCTTTTTTCTTTAGCTTTAAGTATTTCATCAAGGATATTGCTTGCATTTTTCATAATTATTACCTCACTATTTTACTTGCTTTATAACATCGATACTAATACATATTTAAAAGTTTTACAATCGTTTTTTTAATTATTTAAGTATTTATAGAATTTTAATACCATTTATACTTTAATTTCTAATGTAACATTCTCATTAAGAATATAGCCCATGTAACTGTAGCAGCTCCACCAAGTCTTGTTGCTACCTGTGCAAATGGCATAAGTTCAAGACGGTTTCCTGCAGTAAGTATTGCTACATCACCTGTACCACCCTGTCCACTGTTACATGAAGTTACCATAGCAGACTCTACTGGATTCATATTAAGCATTTTACCTACAAAGAATTCTACTACAACAACAGTAAGTACAGTACAGAATATAGTAACTAAACAAGCTGGATTTGTTATAACTGCTACAAGATTTTTCCATGGTGTCATAGCAACACCAACACCAAGCAATAATGGTACGGTTATACCTGTTACTGTAAATCTAAAAATAGCATGTCCGCCTTCTTCTATACTTTTGGGAATAATACCAAGTGCTTTTGATATTACAGCAGCAAGTAACATAACTATAGGAGCAGGAAGTCCAATTACAGAATTTATGTATACCCCAAATAGATAAAGTGTTAAAGCTAATATTCCAGCAACAATCATAGTAGAAAGTTCAACTGGTCCATCTTTCTTCTTCTTAGCATATTTTAATATATCATCATCGTCTGATTTAAGTAATTGTCCATTACCTGATAATTCAGGTCTCACCTCACCTATATTAATAATGGTATAAGCAATACTAATTGCTGTTGATAGCCATCCCAAAAGCATTACCTTTAACATATGAGATGTTTTAAAATAAATTGGACGGTTACCCAGTGAAGTGGTGAACTAAAAATTAACTTACTACTTATAAAATACTCTATCTTATATAGCTAATAGTTAATGCATGATGATGAAATAGATAATACTCGTTACCACAGCAGTTCCAACGCACACAGGCAATCCAACAAAGAATTCCTTGGAAAACATTGAATCTCGTTCTTTTTCCGGTGTAAATCCAAGTACCATAGCGCCTCCTGCAGAAAATGGAGAAATACCAGTAGCTAGTCCACCAATCGTCATGCATGTATACAGTAAAATAGGATTTAAGCCTGTAATATGTGAAACGGAAGCAATAATAGGGAAAAGCGCTGGGGCAACAACACCGACAAAGCTACCACCAAACATATTCAAGATTGCTGCCACAAGGCATAGTGCAATTGGCACTAAGAATACTGGGATACTGGTACCAACCCAGTTTGCAAGGAGTTTCACAGTTCCGGCTTTTACGGCAACTGCCACCAACATTCCCATGCCGGAAATCATAATCAATGTGTTCCAAGGCACTTTTGCAATGACACTTTTTTCATCACCGAGATGGAGAACAAAGGCTATAACGGTAAAGATAATTGCAATAAGTCCCACATCTACGCTTGAATTAATGAATGTAATAGAACCACTTGAAGGAACAACCAAGTGCAGTATTGGAGGTATAAGCAATATAATTACAAATATAAAAATTAGGATAAGATTTGTTTTTTGTTTTTTGTCAAATGGCTTAGATTTTTGTATGTCCATTGTTTCTAGTATTTCAATATTGCCACCTGATGCTTGTTTCCTTTTCTTGTTGGACAAATGCATCAATAGCATAATGATTAAACAAGTCATTACCAAATATACTACAAAAATACTGACAGAAGCAACAAACGCTAAATTACTTGAAAAACCCTCGCTTGTAATCAGATTCCTGTAAATAACACCGTTTAGACCAATCATAAAATTGGAACCAACCTGTCCACCACAATCAGCACACAAAGCACCTACGAGAGGATTGATTTTAATCTTTTTACAAGCAATAAGAGCTATAGGAGCCATAATAACCATTACAGTATAATAGCCTGCGCCAAGTGCGGCTATCAATACAGAAATAAAGAAAATAGCAATGGGGAACACCAGTGGAGCTGAACGGAAGCGATACAAAAGATTCCCCGCAAGCGTTCCCAATGTTCCATTTACGATAGCAAAACTAAAGAACAGTGAAATAGCCAAAATGACAAAGAAAATTGACATCGGCCACAATGCAATAACTTTTGAAGGAGATATCTTTAATATAAAACATCCGATTATGTAAGCAAAAGAAATGGCTAGCAATCCGATATTGATCTTTGCTTTACGTCCAATTACAATTGACAATACTAAAGCTATACCTATAATTAAGCTAATCATTGATTACACCCACTTTCACTGCAACTATACATTTAAAGATTTCTATTTTGTACATAATACCACTCCTAATTAAAAATATATTTGTTTTAATTTGTATCATACTTGTACTACATTGGTATTTTTTTCTGTTAAAATGTTTTTATGAGACATATATTTCACTCCTGTTGTTAAAATTGTTGTAGTAAGTAATTTATACAACAAAAGTGAGGTTTGTCTCTATTTTTCTTATAATTTTTTCAATTGTAAATATATGTTATCAAATTTTCTCAACTATAGAAATATAATTAAACCTATTTTTATATAAAAGTATTGCTAATAAATCGGTTACTGTTAATGTTTACATTATTCTTAAAAAAAATTCAATATGGTCCAGTATAATACTTTTTCAATCAGATTGGATCTAAAATCCAACCTGATTTTTACATATTATAAATATATACTTAGGCTAAATTATTTTACCTGTTTGATAACATCGATAATAGTACCATCTCTGTATTCAACTACACCAACAATCTTGTCACCATATTCAATTGCCTTAGGTTTTCCTGTAATTTCTTCTGCCTTTTCTCTTAACTCTTCTATAGTACATACTGGAAGCTTTGCTTTCTTAAATTTTTCAAGTAAATCTTTTCTAAGAGGATTTACTGCTATTCCCCTGTCTGTAACTACTACATCTACTGTTTCTCCTGGAGTTATTACAGTATTTACTTTCTTCACAACAGTAGGTATTCTACCTCTAATAAGCGGACAAACTATCATAGAAAGTTTTGCTCCTGCTGCAGTATCACAGTGTCCTCCTGATGCTCCCCTAATTACTCCATCTGAACCTGTAATTACATTGACATTGAAGTCTGTATCTACTTCCAGTGCACTTAATATAACTATATCCAATTTATTAGAAATACATCCATTATTATGTGGATTAGCATATAGGGATGAACTTATTTCATAATGATCTGGGTTTTCTCCTATGGATTTTGCTGCTATTAAGTCAAAGCTCTGTACATCACAGATTTTTGAAATAAGACCCTCTTTTTGCATTTCTACAAACTGGCCTGTAATTCCACCTAATGCAAAACTAGCTTTAATATCTTTTTCAATCATCTTTTCCCTTAAAAATCTTGCTACTGCAAGGGATGCTCCACCGGAACCACTCTGGATTGAAAATCCTGGTACAAAATATCCTGAAGCTTCAATTGCTTCTGCTGCATACTGTGCAATCAAAAGTTCTCTTGGGTTCTTTGTATATCTTGTTGCACCGGATGCTATTCCCTTAGGATCTCCAATTGCATCTACCTTAACTACATAATCTACATTGTTTTGTTCTATACTTGCAGGTACATTTGGATATGGTACCAAATTGTCTGTAATAAGTACTACTTTATCTGCATATTCTGCGTCTATTTTAGCGTATCCTAGTGAACCACAAAAGGATTTTCCTGTATATCCATTGGCATTTCCATAGTCGTCACAGCTAGGTGCACCTAAAAATGCCACGTCTATTTTTAAATCTCCTGCTTCTATAGCTCTCGCTCTTCCACCATGGGAACGTATTATAATAGGTGTATCTAAAATTCCATTTGATATAGCTTCTGCAAGTGGTCCTCTAACACCACTAGTTATGATTTTAGTAACAACACCATTTTTTATGTGTTCAATTACTGGTTCATGGACACTGCTTAAAGAACTTGGTGCTAAAGTTAAGTTTTTTATTCCCATTTCGGCTATGACGTCCAGCACCATGTTTAATATGTAATCTCCTGCTCTAAAGTGGTGGTGAAATGATATTGTCATACCATCCTTTAATCCTGTCTTTATTACAGCTTCTTTTATACTCTCAAGTAATTTACTTTCTCCAGGTTTTATACTGGATATTTTTCTTGCAAATTTTTTCTTTGTTGGTTTGAAATCAAATGGTCCCCCATAAGGTACCAGCTTTCCAATTCCTTCTATGTAATCCGGTATTTCTCTTCCTATTTTATTCTTAGTCAATGTCTTCTCCTCCTTCACTTACGCATATACCTGAAGCTTCTGCTAACATCAAAGCTCTTTGTGCACGTTCTATAATAGGTTTATCTACCATTTTTCCATTTAGTGAAACTACTCCAGATCCTTTTTCTGCAGCATCTTTTGCAGCTCTTATAACACGAACGGATTTATCTATTTCTTTTTGTGAAGGTGTATATATCTTATGGACAGGAGCAATTTGTCTTGGGTTTATTACGGACTTTCCGTCAAATCCTAACTGCTTTATAATCTTTACTTCATTTATAAATCCTTCTTCATTGTTTACATCAGAAAATACTGTGTCAAAGGCATATATTCCTGCTGCTCTGGCAGCTAATAATACATGGCTTCTTCCTGCAAGAAGTTCTATTCCATCTAAAGAACGGGTTGTCTTTAAATTAGTAACATAGTCTTCTGCCCCTATTGCTATTCCCATAAGTCTCTTGCTTGCTGTAGCTATTTCATAGGCATTCATAACTCCTATAGCACTTTCAACAGCTGCCATAATTTTTGTCTTTCCAACAGGTATTCCTGATTGTTTTTCAATTCTTTCTATTTCCTTTTCTACATCTATAACATCTTGTGCACATTCTGTCTTTGGAAGTCTTATAACATCAGGTTGTGCCCTTACTATTGCCTCTAAATCTTCCATTCCAAAAGGTGTATCAAGTCCATTTATTCTTACTACTGTTTCTGTGCCTTCATAATCTATGGATTTTAGTGCATTGTATACTAAGAATCTAGCTGTATCCTTTTCATTTAGGGATACTGAATCTTCTAAATCAAACATTAGAGAATCTGCTCCATATATATGTGCATCCTTAACCATTCCTGGATTGTTTCCCGGTACATACATCATTGTTCTTCTTAACTTGTACATTACTTTTCCACCTCCCAGTTGAATTTTGTTTCTTCTGCTGCCCTCATAACTGCAGCTTGTACCCTTGCTTTTATAACACAATCTAAGGCTCCTTTGTCATTGGCACCTACAATGGCACTTTTTACATCTAGTTCTTCTAAAGTGTCCATTATAACTTTTTTTATCTTGTCTCCAAATTGTTTTTCCACGGAACTTTTTAATTTTATAGCCACCTCATTCTCCGGATTAGGCTGTACTGATATTGTAATATCGCTGGACTCAAATGTTCCTGCTATAGCAGCTTTTTTTATTTCCATAAGTGAACCTCCTATATTAAATCTCTTTTATTTTGAATTTTATTAATTATTGGTATTGCCTCTTTTGAACACAAAAATCTGTAGGTAGTGTCCGGTACTAGATCTTTTACCTGTGAAAGTTTCTTCTCTTTTATGAGATTTCTTACCTTTGATGCACTAATAGCTTCTTCATTTGTACTAAACCTTGGAATTTCCATAATTTCTACGCCAGAATGGGGAAGCATTTCTTTCATCACATTATTGTAAGTTCTAGTAACATCACAAAAGGGCTCCTTTCCTACATATCTTCTAGTAATACCTAACGCAGGTACTATGTATTTAGTGAAGATTTCTATATCCAGCAACGATTGCAGCCTGGCTACCTCATTCTGCTTTTTTATAAAATAGGATGGAAAAGTTGCACTTGATATTACATAATCTTCACCTTTATGAAATACTACATTGTTTAAATGCTGTACTCCCTTTCTTGCTAGTTCATACCTTATACCAGATGGAAAAACTGATTTGTTCTCCCATACTATAAATACATGAACTACATCGCTTTCTCTAGAAGCCTTTTCAATCAAGTACTTATGACCTAAGGTAAAAGGATTGCAGTTCATGACAAGAGCTGAAACTACTCTTCCATCTAACTTCTTCTTTTTTAACTTTTCTATAAACTTATATATACCTAAAGGATCATTTTCCAGCAAAAGAACTTTGTCCATAACCTTGGCCACTTTATAAAATCCCATATCACTGAACATTTTATAGTTCTTAGGCTTTGTGTAAATAAAAAGGTGGCTGTTTCCACGTCTGTATTCTTCTGCTACCAGTTCAGATATTATTTTGTTCGAGATTCCCATGTTCCTACAGCTGTCATCTACAGCTATACATTTTAAAATTCTATCTTCAAAGGAACCTGTAGCAATTATTTTATCTTCTTCATATATTGCTATTGTGTATTCTACATTTTTATCAAATCTTAATCCCTGTTTTAAAAGGAATTGTTCTACTTCCTGCAGTCTTCTAAAATCTCTTTTATCTATTATTTCTTCTTGTAAACTAAGGTATTCCACTTCAGCCACCTCCCACACTAAGCCAACAACAAATACATCCTTATGCTGTAAATTTATTATTTTTTTGTGCTACATCCATAACTGCTTTGGAAACTGCATCACAAACATTTCTATTAAATACACTTGGTATTATATATTCTTCATTCAATTCATCTTTCTTTACTAAATTTGCAAGTCCTTTAGCTGCTGCAATTTTCATTTCATCACATATTTCCTTAGCTCTTACACTTAAAGCTCCCTTAAAAATTCCCGGGAAAACTAAAACATTGTTTATTTGATTTGGAAAATCTGACCTTCCTGTTGCTATAACTTTAGCTCCTGCTTTTTTTGCTTCCTCAGGCATTATTTCAGGTGTTGGGTTGGCTAATGCAAAAATTATACTATCTTTGTTCATACCTTCTACCATTTCACCAGTTACTACATTTCCAGCAGAAACACCTATAAAAACATCTGCATTCTTCATTGCATCTTTTAATGTTCCCTTTGCTAAGCCTCTATTTGTTACCTTTGCTATTTGTTTCTGAGGTTCGTTTAAGCAATTATCTCCTTCGTAAACTATACCGTTTATGTCACAAAGTACTATGTTTTTTACTCCTGCTGAAATCAAAAGCTTAGCTGTTGCAATACCTGAAGCACCAGCACCGTTTATAACAACTTTTATATCACTAATATCTTTATTTACTATTTTCAAAGCATTGTACAGGCCTGCTAACACTGCAATAGCAGTACCATGCTGGTCATCATGATATATTGGTATATCTAATTCTTCTTTTAACTTATCTTCAATATAGAAACATTCAGGTGCTTTTATATCTTCAAGATGTATTCCTCCAAATCCCGGTGCAATGTTTTTAATAGTATTTACTATATCATCAGGATCTGTAGAATCTACACATATTGGTATTGCATTTACATTTGCAAATCTTTTAAGTAACAATGCTTTTCCTTCAACTACAGGAAGTCCTGCTGCTGGTCCTATATTTCCAAGTCCTAGTACTGCAGTTCCATTTGTAACTACAGCTACTGTCTTTCCCTTTATTGTATACTCATATGCCTTTTCTTCATCCTTGGCAATTTCCAGACATGGACCTGCTACACCTGGTGTATAAGCTACTGCCAAATCATCACCGTTTCTCAATGGCATTGTTCCAACGATTTCTATAGTACCGTGTTTTTCTCTATGTAATTTTAAGGATTTTTCTTTTACATTCATAACCATACTTTTTTAGTTAGGCTCAAGAATAAACCTAACCATGCCTCCTTTTTATATTAAACTTATAATAAATGCTAAATTAAATTATTTATAACAATATCCCTTATGGTTTTTAATTTAATCTCTTTCTTAATTCATTAATATAATAGCAAACTTATTTAGTTTTGTCAAAACATTTGTAATAAAACTAAACATTTATTTAAATAAATTCTTGCATTTTTCTTCTTATAATCGTATTCAAGCTTTAAAATAGTCCTATATTCTTATTTTTAGAAATATTTCTTTCAACAAATGTTAAGTATATTAACATTTATAAATATGTGTCTTAACATTAAATTTCAGTATGGAAGTAATAAAATTACTCCTATTTTTATAAAAAATTTATATAAAAATAAATAAGGTAGCTACATAAAATATAAGCTTATGCAGCTACCTTATCACTTACTTCTATAAACTTTTCATATATTCTTCTACTAAATATAAAAACACAGTTACTCCTAATAAATCTGCGCTTCCTCCTGGGCTTACGTTTTTCTCTATGAACCCATTACAGAGATCATTTATTTTTTTTCTTCCTTCACTAGTCCTCATTCCTCCAGCTGAAAGTACTTTCCTAGCTTTTTCTTTAACTTCCTCTAAAACTTCAGGCGAATGCCTGTATATTATAGTTGAATCATCACAAATTTGCATTATTCCAATAAGAGTATGTACCAATCTGTCATTAGTATTTAAATCCGCATTTTCCTTATAAAAGTCCAGGGAAAAATCAAAAACTGTAGGTAATCCCCTCTCTACTTCTCCCCGTACACCTTCTGTCCTATATTTAATAAATAATCTTTCACCATGACTTAAATCTTTTTTATCTTTTAAAGTAAAAAGTTCCTTTGAAACTATGCCCTTTGTCATTTGCTTTATAATACTTCTAATTTCGCTAAATCTCTTTCCCTCATAAATGACCTTTCCTACAGCTGCGCAGGTAACACCCATCAAAAATAGCATTCCCTTATGGGTATTAACTCCCTTTGTCTTAATAAACATATCTTTTTCTGCTTCTATTCCTAAATTTCTAATACTATTAAATAGTTCTTTATAGGATTTATCTGAAAATCCTTCTTGAACAAACATAGTCATATATCTACTTAAAACAGAAGTACTGTCTATAAAAGTAAAAAAGTCCATATCCTTATGAGCACCACAGGATACAGGTGACACCAGGCCAGGACTGGGATAACAAGAAACTTCATAAATCATAGCTTGTACTGCGAAACCTCCAATTATCATAGAAATTTCGTTTATCTGAAACATCTTCTCATTTTTCATATTGTTTTCTCCATATATTATTTTTATTCTATAAAATACGACACATATTTTATCATAGTTACAGGCAAAATGCTATAGAAGATAACTTATATAGAGTTTCTAGATTGAAAGTTAACTTATACAATATCATATAATGACAAATTTCACCACAATAAAAACTTTTGACAAGTCTAAAGCTCGGTATTTTGAAAATCTAAGGATCTTAGCTAAACTCGTGTCTCAGACATATCAAAGCTCCTAAGATTTTCTAAAATACCTCGCTAAGACTTATGGAAAAGTTTTTAAATGTGCTTTCAATTTTGTCATTATATTTTATGTATAAGTTTAAATTTCAATCAGAAACTCTTGTATAGATAGTTAACTCTACAATTAAACTTTACGATCTATATATATGTATTCTAACTTAAAAATCAACTTATACGCAGACATATTTTTACAATAATGAAGTTCTTTTAAATATTTTGTATATAAGTCTTAAGAAAAAATTCGTAAAAACTTAGAACTTTTGAATTGTCTGAGGTACGAGTTTTCAAAAGTTCTTAGTTTTTTTAGAATTTTTTACTTAGACTTATCAAAATATTTAACGAACTGAAGGTTGTAAAAAATATTCGGAGTATAAGTTGATTTTTTGTTTAGAAAATCTCCTTTTATTTATTGCTATCCAGAATATTTACATAAAGATCTTCTGGTTTTATATCTTTCTTTAGAAGACCTTGTTTTTTTAACCAATCTATATTGTTCTGCCAAACACTTTTATCCTGACTCAAAAAAGGCTCACCATTTGACTCCATCTTAGGAAGAAGTATATTCATACTTTTTTCCTCTACTGATTGTACTAGAGGAAAACTATCTTTTTTCTGGTTGTCCATAAGTATTTTTAAAGCTGCCTTAGGATTTTTCTTAGTATATTCGAATCCCTTTTGAGATGCCTTCATAAACTTTTTAAGCACTTCAGGTTTTTCCTTAAGAGTTTTGTCACTAGTTACAAATACTTCTTCATAATAATTTGGCACTCCATACTTTGCAGGATCAAAGTAATTTACAGGATGTCCTTCATTTTGAAGTACTGGAACCTCATGATTTATAAGTCCTCCCGTAGTTGCATCTACTTTTTTAGTTACCATAGAAGATAATAAATCAAATCCTACATCAACCATTTTAACAGAGTTTGGATCTCCCCCTTCTTTTTTTACCATAGTTTTTACATATTGAACATTTAAAGAATTCCCTGAATAACCTACAGTCTTTCCCTGAAGATCTTTAGGTGAATTTATATTTTTTTCCTTTAAAGCTATTATTACATTAAGCGGTGTATGTACAATAGCTCCTATAGATTTTACAGGAACCCCCTGATTTGCTCTTGCAATTACAATATCCGGTTGATAGTATATTCCAATAGTAGCTTTTCCTGCTGCTGGAAGTGAAAGAGGATCTGTAGTATCTGATGGGAATTTAATGTTTACATTAAGTCCTTCTTCCTTATAGTATCCATTTTTAATAGCAGCATATATAAAACTATGTATTGCATTTGGATACCAATCAAGTACTAAATCCACATTTTCTAACTTGCCATCCTTACCTTTTGATGAATCACTGCTATTTCCACATCCTCCTAATATAACAGCCATCAATAAGAATGCAATTACAAGAGATAAATATTTATTTTTTTTCATACTTCATTCCTCCATTTTACTATTTTATTTTCTAAAACATTTAATATTTCCACTAAAATTAGAGCAGCTAGTGATAATATGACAATAGGTGCAAACACTCCTGCGCCATCCATTTGTGTCATCATTCTCTTACTAAAATATCCAAGACCTGCTTCTGCTCCAAGCCACTCACTTACAGCTGCCCCCACTACACTTAAAGGTACTGCCATTTTAAGTGCAGAAAAAAAGTAAGGAAGTGAAGCTGGAAACTTTAACTTCATAAATATATCTTTTTTACTAGCACCATAGGTAATTAAAATTTCTTCCATATCTTTTCTTGTAGAACGAAGTCCATCATATACATTTATAGTTATAGGAAAAAATGTTATAAGTACCGTTACAAGTACCTTACTCCATATACCATATCCAAACCAAAGTATGAATATAGGTGCAAGTGCAGTAATTGGAACTGTTTGAGTTACAATTACAATTGGATAGAGAGCCCTTTGTATTCTTTCACTTATATTCATAGCCACAGCAAGCACTACCCCAAGCACTATAGATATTAAAAGTCCCTCAATAGTAATCAAAAGAGTAGCAGGAAGATGTACTAAAAATAAAATATCTTTAAGTTCCCATATTTTTTCTAAAATAGCAGTAGGAGAAGGCAGTATATACATTGCATCTATATACATTGCTAGAGCCTGCCATATTGCAAAAAACAATAGGGCAACTATTATGGATGATCTATACCTTTTCACAGCCTAACCCCCTTTTTTAGTTCATTTATAAGTTCCTCTTTTATCTTTAATATAGGAGGTGTGTCTATCATACTTCTAGTCCTTGGATAGTTGAGAGGCACTTTTATTTCTTTAAATTTTCTTATTGGGCTTTCAGATGTAACAAATATCTTAGTTGATAAAAAAAGAGCTTCTTCTACATCATGGGTTATAAATAATATAGTTTTATCTAAAGCTAGCCATTTATCAATGATCCATTCCTGCATAGAAACTCTTGTTATAGCATCCAATGCACTAAAAGGTTCATCCAAAAGCAGCACTTCTGCTCCCGTAAGGAGAGTTCTTGCAAAAGACGCCCTCTGCCGCATACCTCCTGATAAATCCTTCGGGTATTTATTTTTATATTTTTCAAGTCCAAAATCCTTTAACATTTTTTCTGCTTGAACCTGTGCCTCTTTCAAATTTTCACCTTTAACTTCAAGAGGAAGATATACATTTTGAAGTATAGTTCGCCAGGGTATAAGAAGATCATTTTGCGGCATGTATCCTATGTAACCTTTTAAATCATTTATATTTTTATCTTTTAAAATTATATCTCCTTCAAAAGCCTTTTCCAGCTTACAAATAAGTCTAAGTACAGTACTTTTCCCACATCCGCTAGGACCTACTATACTTATAAATTCCCCTTTGTCCACATTAAAATTGAGATTTTTTATAATGAAATCAGGATCTTCCTCATATTTGAAGCTTACATTTTTAAATTCCAGCATGATTTCACATCCCCTTGTTATAAGCCATGTCCCAGAACATACATTCATACTTGCTTGTATTTATAAATATTTCCTTTAACCTGTTAAATTTCTTTTCCGATATATTTTCCGTCAAATAATCTAACAAATCTATCACCCACTTAGTCTCCTTTTCATAATCACTAGATATATATCCTTTTATCCACTGTCCGTAAAACTCGTTGTCCAGTGACCCCTCTATTTTACTCAACTTTTTACCAATTAAATAATAACTCCACATACAAGCTAAAAGAGAAGTAGTTAAATCCATTAAATCTCCCATTTGAGATACAGACAGCATATAACTTGTATACGAAATATTTTCAATAGAAGCTTTAACATTTTCTATTTCCTCTTTTTTAATACCAATTTTTTTCATATAATGCCTATGAATATTCATTTCTCCATTTAATATATTGTCCACCATCTTTGAGAACCCCTGCATTATACTTTCTTCACTGGCTTTTACCACCCCTAATGCATACACTTTTGCATAATCAAAAAGATATATGTAATCCTGAATCATATAAAATTTGAATCTATCTATTTCTAAGTTTCCCTCTCCTATTCCCTTTACAAATGGATGTTCATAGTAAGAATTCCATATGTCTTTTACGCTTTCGTATAATTTCATAGATGTTTTCATAATAAGTTTCTCCTTTTTCATCTGACATACACATTATTAATTAAAATAAAAGGTACAAACCTCTTAGGAAGTTTGTACCTTTTATTTATCAACTACATAAAAACCTCTTCCTACGCTGGCATTAACCAGATCAGGTATAGGGTCTAAGAATTATATTCTTACTCTCAGCCGGTAACACCAGCCCCCCTGGGATATTAAATCTATTTAATTTTTACATTATATATACAATTTTTATATTACTACAATAACAAAAATTGGTCAACATGCTAAAGAGTCTCAAATTTAAACACATGTTATATTATAGCAAAGTTTAATCCTTTTATCTGATGGCTACCTACTGTAACACTCCCACTTTTATCAAAGTGGGAGATAACAGTAGCTACGCCCCTAGATAATTCATCTAAACTTAGTGGGAGAAACAAAACTCTAAAGAGAAAGCGACTATCATCAAATCAAAGATTTGGGATATCTGCTTGCACACAGCGAAAGCGACTATCACCAAATCAAAGATTTGGGATATCTGCTTTTCCCACTAAGTAAGATTCATTGATACATATCTTTAAAAACAAAAATCCACTTCTGAACGTAAAATAATTAATTTTAACATTCAAGAGTGAATATATAAAATATTAAATATTTTCAAAGTAATACCTAATTATATATGTCATTTATTTAGCATCCATATTGCATAATTTAATATACCTGCAAATGACACCCAAAGTATGTATGGTATCATTAAATAAGCTGCTGTTTTATCAATTTTACTGAACTCAAAAGTCGTCATTAAAATAAATACTAACAAAATCATCAATTCTAGAAAAGCTAAACCATATAACTGAAATCTAAAAAATATAATTGTCCACATAAAATTTAATGCCAATTGAATAACATACAGCACCAGTGCTCTCTTAACATCTTCTCCTTGCTTTCCTCTAATCCATATTCTATATGCAGCTGTACCCATAAGAAAAAATAAAATAATCCACACTATAGGGAATATCCAACCAGGTGGTGAAAACACAGGTTTAACAAGCTGACTGTACATTTCTTGATTAGACATTCCTAAAAAAGCACTAATAGCTCCGACTCCTTCTGCAATTATAATACTTATAATAAGTTTTCCAATATGTTTTTCTCCATTTACCTTAAATATATTACAAAACATAAATTCACCTCCTACTGCTATTATATTTTAAAGAAAAGACTTTTATTCTGAAAAATATAATAGCTATTAAGTGAAAGAATCCTATGTGAAAATGATACTTGTAATCAATTTCAAGTTATTATATAATTAATTAAAAAGCAGAATAGGTGAGGTAAAATGACAGAAGAACAATTAAAATATTTTATAACTGTAGTAGATACTGGCAGTTATATGGAAACTGCCTTAGAGCTAAATATTACTCAATCTTCTGTTAGTAAACAAATACAAGCATTAGAACATGAATTAGGTGTTCAACTCTTTAATCGTAAACATAGACGTGTAAAATTAACAATTGAAGGAAAACGATTATTACCTCAAGCTAGGCACACATTAGACGAGATTTATCGTTTAGAATATATGTCCAAAAAACTACAACCTGGATATAAAGATAAAATAACAGTACTTTCTTTACCTATTATTGGTAACTTTCATTTGTATATTCCAATGAGTCGCTTTGAATTAGAGAATCCTTCTTTTCTAATCAATTTAGTAGAACTAGAAGAACCACGACTATTTCATAGATTGCAAAATAATAGTTTTGATATAGCACTAACTTATTGGTATGGAGAAAATCTAGATAATAGTAAAACTCTTTTCATTCCTGCTGCTGAAGATGAAATTGTTTTAGCTGTTCACAAAGATACTCCTTTAGCAAAATTGCATTTTATTTTTCCAGAACAATTAAAAAATTCTTCTCTTATGTTAATGGAACCCTATACATGTATATCTAACTTATGTATGGCTTTCTTTGATGAACATGATATTGCTCCAGATATTATATTTAGAGGAAGACCCGAAACTATTTTGAGTGGTGTAGAAGCTAACTATGGTGTTGCTTTAATAACACGTAAGCTAGCAAGTAATTCATCATTTAATAATGTTGTTTTAATACCATTTTCACCTAGTATTTCAATTACACTAGGTGCATTTATTAATAAACATAGTCAAAAGAATCCTAAGATTAACGAACTAGTCAATATGTTAATAGCTAAAATGGCAAATGACAAAAATAAATCTTAGAAGTTCTCTATAACATAAAATCCTGTTTTCCTACTTGATACATATTATTAATCATATCTAAATTTCTAAATTGGAGTTTACACAAATAATCCATACATAATCTAAAATTTAATTGTACTCTATATAAGCATTCTATAACAGCAAGTTTATAGATCAAAAAATAACAAATGAACTTGCTGCTACTTTATTCAAGTCCAATATGAATTCCACTCAATGGTCCTCTTTATTTTATTTCATCACAAATCATTTTACATGAATTACCTGTATAATACAGCTAAGAAAAATATGAGCTATAAATTAATATTTATCTGATGGCTACCTACTGTAATACTCCCACACACTCTGTGAAAGCGATTATCACCAAATTAAAGATTTGGGATATCTGCTTGCACACAGCGAAAGCGACTATCACCAAATCAAAGATTTGGGATATCTGCTTTTCCCACTAAGTAAGATTCATTGATAAACAATTCGAAAACGAAATAAAGCCAATTATTCATTTTTGGAATAAGCAATCAGCTTTTTTTGAATTGGAAAGCCAACATATAAGGTGGTATCTTAAAATTAGATAATTAATTTATTCACAAAATATGCACACAATTATCTAAGCCTATTAGTAGTAAAGGAGGTAAACAAATGGAAAATCAAAAAACGAATAGAAGCGATTTTCTTAATGCAACAAACATAACAGGAATTACATCAGCTGTTAACGGCTCAAGTGGATTAGTAAAAAGTGAGTCAGTCCAGGATGATGCATCATCCGCTACTAAGATCGTCAGAACATGTTGTAGAGCATGTATTTCCAATTGTGGTGTTATTGCACATGTTAAGAATGGACGAGTAATTAAGCTTGAAGGCGATCCTGAGAACCCAATGAACAAAGGATCAATGTGCGCCAAAGGACTCTCAGGGATACAAGCTCTTTATAATCCAAATCGTAATAAGTATCCAATGCTGAGAGTTGGCAAACGAGGTGAAAATAAATGGAAGCGTATTTCTTGGGATGAAGCTATTGACATTCTTGCCAAGAAACTTATGGAAACCCGTGAAAAGTATGGGGCAGAAGCTGTAATATGCTCTACCGGAGGAGGTGGAAACCCTGAGTTTTGGAGTATCTCTAGATTTTGTAATGTATTTGGTACTCCTAACTGGTTTGAGCCTGGTTGTGCTCAATGTTATCTACCACGTACGTTAGCCAATGATCTGATGTATGGCGGTTCGGACTACAGTATCGCCGACTCAAACTGTCTAGAAATTTACGATACCGATGAGACACCAATCAAATGTCTAGTCATGTGGGGATCCGCTCCTTCATACTCCAGTCCTGCAATGGGTGGAGGCGCCGTTGCAGACCTTCGTGCCAATGGAGTAAAAACCGTTGTAATCGACCCTCGTATGACTCCAGATGCAGCCAAGGCTGATGTTTGGTTACCTATAAGGCCTGGAAGCGACGTGGCACTTATGCTGGCTTGGACACGCTACATCATTGATAAAAAACTTTACGATGAAGATTTTGTCATGAAGTGGACAAATCTTCCCTATCTTGTAGACGTCAAAACTAAGATGTTATTACGTGCTAATAAAAGTAATAACCCCAAAATCCCGGATACCTTTATGGTGTGGGATACAAAAACTAACTCAGCTAAGCCGCTTACCTATCCTTGGAATGACAACCTAACCCCTGCACTTGAAGGAACTTTCATGGTGAACGGAATTGAATGTAAAACTGGTTTTCAGCTTTTAAAGGAAAGGGTTGAACCTTATACTCTTGAAAAGGCAGCAAAAACCTGTTGGCTTGATGTAAACAAGATTGAAGAAGCTATTAATTTATACACGCAAAACTCCCCTTCAGGTCTTAACCTAGGCGTTGCCACCGACCAAAGCCCTAACTCAGTACAAGCAGCTATGGCAGCAGTTAACCTAAATGCACTAATGGGTAATATTGAGAAACCTGGAACGCTTATGCAGCGTTTTGAAACAAGTGGTGCTACACCTGTTTTAACATATATAGTCCCACCTGCCCAGAAAATGCTTCCTGAAGAACAACTCAAAAAGCGTCTGGGTGGTACCGAATACAAAGGGCTTCTTCAGTGGTGGGCAGCTCAACCTTCCAGTGTTAGGGATGCAATTATTACCGGAAAACCTTATAAACCAAGAGTATGGATTGAGCGATCCGGTAATAAGTTAGGTGCTGTTGCCGAGAGTGCATCATGGGTTCCTGCTCTTAAAGAAATGGATTTTATTGTACATATGTACATGTATCCTACTTCATTCTCTAACTATGCAGACCTACTCCTCCCCGCATCAGAATGGCTAGAAACAGATATGCCTGTAGAATCCTGTAATAAAATCTTTGTTAGACAAGCTGTTACCCACCTATGGGAAACCATGGATGAAACGTTGTTTTGGTCAAAGCTGGCAAAACGCTGTGCAGAGCTCGGACACGAAAACTGTAAGAAAGCATTTGATGAAGAATATATGGGCGCTGATCTTCCTTACTGGAATAGCATGGAAGAACTTCTTAATCGTTGTACAAGTGTTTTTGATATGACATGGGATGAATTCAAGAAAAAAGCTCCTTTTGAATTCTTGCCTAAAAATGAGTGGAAACAGTACTATGTTTACAAACAGATCGATCCAAAGACAGGTAAGGCAAGAGGATTTGATACACCTTCTAAGAAAATTGAAATTTACTTGGAAAGCCTGATTACTTTAGGAAGAACAGGAATGCCTTATTCCACATATAAATTACCTCCTGCTTCAAAGGACTATGATCCACTGCCATACTACTTAGAGCCTTCTGAAAGTCCTCTTGAAGGCAGTGAACTAGCTAAAGAGTATCCTTTAGTTATGACCAATGGGCGAATTCCTTTTTATCATCATAATACATTAAGAAATGTCCCATGGCTAAGAGAGATGTACCCTGTGCCTGAAATATGGATTCACCCTACAGCTGCAAAAACTTATGGTATTTCCCATGGAGACTGGGTATGGGTAGAATCTCTAAGGGGCAAGATTAAAGCAAAATCTAATGTAACAAAAGGCATAAATTCCGGAACCGTATACATGGAACGTTTTACTTTCCCTGAAAATTATCATACTGAGACCGAAGGATGGCGTGAAATGAACGTCAATGTACTTTCAAAATCAACTGCTCCATTTAATGATGTTGTTGGAACGTACACTTTAAGAGGCTATCTTGTAAAAATTTCAAGAGCCGATGATGGTCCGCCAAAAGGTGTCTGGACAAAACCTGATCAGTTTAAGACATGGCTTCCTCAGCCATCTGATCCTACGGAGGTGGTTAAATAATGAAACAGAACATTTTGGTAATTGATGTAGATAGATGTATTGGCTGCTATGGCTGCAAGGTAGCGTGTAAAATGGAGAATGGGGTTGCTCTCGGCTCCTCAAGGAACAAATTATTGACCATAGGCCCCATAGGAACATATCCAGATATACAAATGTATTTTTTACCAGTGATGTGTCAGCAATGTGAGGATCCTGCTTGCGTCAAAGTCTGTCCTACAGGGGCATGCTATAAACGTAGTGAGGATGGTGTTATTGTTATTGACAAAGAAAAATGTATTGGTTGTAAAAGCTGTCATAGAGCCTGCCCTTACGAAATAAACAACTTTAACAACGAAATGAAGGTAATGGATAAATGTACTCTTTGCTCTCATTTAACACAAAATGGCGAAAAACCTGCATGTGTAAAAACTTGTTCCAGCAGAGCCCTATATTTCGGTGATATCAACGATCCCAATAGCGATGTATCAATAGCACTAAAAGAAGCTGGAAGTGAAAATGTATACAGTCTTCGTGATTTTGGCAATCATCCTTCTGTTCGATACATTTTGCGCCATGACAAATGGATTGATGTTATTCCACAGGAGTGTAACGAACAAGATGGGAGGAAAAGATAGGTGGATAGAAAATCGGATTCCTTGAAGCTTATGAAAAACCGTGAGAATCTATATCGCTTTTTGGTACGTCTTTATAAAATAGAAATAGATGAACCGTTACTTACACAAATGAAATCTATGAGCTTTCCTGTAGAGTGCTGCCAAACTAAACTCAGTGAAGGATACCGGATACTTAGAGAATATCTCGATAATTGCAGCAGTGATCCGATCACCGACCTAGCTAGTGACTACGCAAAAATTTTTCTTGCTGCAGGTATAGCGGATGGCTCTGCTGCCTTCCCATACGAATCAGTATATACCAGTAGAAAAAAGATTATTATGCAGGATGCTTATGATCAAGTAAAGGCGATATATGCTGCAAAAGGTCTTAAAAAAAATGATGATGAAGGATCGGAATTTTATGAAGACCATATATCTTTAGAACTTGATTTTATGGCTTTTCTATGCCATGAGACACAATACATTTTAGGCACACAGGATGAATCAAAATTTCTATCCTGTGTAAAAGAGCAGATGGATTTTCTAAGTAAGCATCTGTTGAATTGGGTTCCTAGATTTTGTTCTGATATAGAAAAATATGCTGATACAAAATTTTATAAAGGAATTGGAAAAATAACTGATAGCTACTTGGCCTTGGATTATACAATTCTAAAAAGTTTGACAGATTGAATATAAATATGTGTTGTAAAAGAATTTATAGAAAGATAGGAGGATTAATCATTGGGTTACTATGTAAGTTCGAAAAGAATGGATCAAATAATCAATGAACTAAAAAAGGAATATAAAATTTATGCTCCAAAGCGTTTTAAAAACCGCGGTTGGAAGCCTAATACCGACTTAATACGTTACGATGAAATTAATTCGGTATCAGAGATTATTTATGATGAAAAATCCGATTTTTCACCGAAGGAAGTCTTTTATCCTATTAGTCAGACGCTTCTTTATTTTACTGAAGATAATTGTAAAGAAAGTAGTATTGATGATAGTAAAAATATCATTCTCTTTGCACGTCCCTGCGATATTAACGGCATTAAGAGATTAGACACTATTTTTCTTAAAAATGGTAATCAGGAAGATAACTATTATAAACGGCTGCGTGATAAATTAAAAATCTTTATGTTGGAATGCCGGGAAGGGTTTGATAATTGCTTCTGTGTTTCCATGGGTTCAAATCAAACTGACAATTACAGTGCAGCAGTGAGGTTCGAGCAAAATGGTTTACTAGTAGAAATCAAAAATAATGAATTCAAAAAATACTTTGACGGCGAAATTTCAAGGAACTTTACTCCTGAGTTTGTTCAAAGCAATCAAAAAAAGGTTAACTTACCAAAAATCGATAGCACCGACACTTTGAAAAAAGTGTACAGTTTGGAATTTTGGAAAGACTTCAATGATAAGTGTTTAAGCTGCGGTGCTTGCAATACAGTCTGCATGACATGCAGCTGTTTCGATACCAGGGACATCATATATAATGAAACCAGCCTTAACGGAGAGAGAAGAAGAGTCTGGTCATCCTGTATGCTTGAAGATTTCACAATTATGGCTGGTGGACATGGTGTTAGAAATACAGCTGGTGAAAGGATGAGATTTAAAACCTTACACAAGGTTTATGATTACAATTTCCGTTTTGGTGGAGATGAACATATGTGTGTGGGATGTGGACGCTGTGTTAAACGATGCCCACAAGAGATTTCATTCTCTGATACTATAAGCAAATTGAGTGAAGAAGTAGCAAAAATATCAAGTGAGAAAAAAGCATCTACGGAGGTGACTAAATAATGAAAAATATCACACTACCGTCACCACATAAAATTCTAAATATCATACATGAAACTAATGCAGAATACACCTTCAGGGTAGAGTGTAACATTGAAACCAAGCACGGCCAATTTTTTCAACTATCAATCCCCAAAGTAGGTGAAGCTCCAATATCTGTAAGTGGCAAAGGAGATGGCTGGATTGAGTTCACTATCCGAAAAGTAGGGCAACTTACTAACGGTCTTTTTGCTCTAAAACCTGGAAATATGTTGTTTATGAGGGGACCTTATGGGAACTCTTGGCCAATAGATAAATTTAAAAACAAGGATTTGATAGTAATTGCTGGCGGTACCGGCCTGGCTCCAGTTAGAACTATTTTGAACTATTTTTACGATCACCCAGATGAGATCAAATCAGTTAATGTAATTGTAGGTTTCAGAGACATCAACTGCGTTTTATTTGATTATGATCTCAAAAGATTCAAAACTAAATTCAATATGATCTGCACCTTAGATAATGATAAAGCAGAGGGATTTGAAACTGGAATGGTTACTGCACACATCAAAAAAATCCCATTTAGTAGTTTTGAAGACTACAATGTAGTTATGGTTGGACCTCCAATAATGATGCATTTTGCAGGTAAGGAGTTACTTGCAAATGGTGTTGAAGATTCTAAAATGTGGGTATCATTTGAAAGAAAAATGTCTTGTGCAGTAGGTAAATGTGGTCACTGTAAGATAAATGAAACTTACGTTTGCCTTGAAGGACCTGTTTTTAATTATACTAAAGCTAAAAACTTGCTGGACTAATGGAGGACCTGAAGACAGGTAATTTGAAGATTTTAAAATTAAAATAATTGAGTAAAAATTCATCCTTAAAAACAGGAACCTTGAATAAATATCAAAGTTCCTGTTTTCATTAAAAGCTTAAATTTTTTATTCCTGATTTTGTTATAAGAGCATCATTCAATGCACTATAAGTCCAAGTTCCCACTGTTCCGCTTGCTGGTATTCCTGCATCTGTTTGAAAAGCTATTACTGCACTTTTAGTTTGGGTTCCAAAATATCCTGTAGCACCAGAAACATTATATCCCAATTTTATTAAAGCATTCTGCAGTGCTGCTACATCACTACTTGTCATCCCTAAACTTAAAGGCAATGTAGAAATATACAAAGGCTTACTATTTACTGTAATATTAAACTGCTTTATACTATCATAGCTCTTTGTACTTAATCCATCCTTGCCATAAACTTTAACTGTGTAAGTTCCACTTACAGCAGGTGTAAATGAAAATGTGCTGGAAGTGCTGAAATTACTGGATGCCACTATCTTTCCGTTATTATATACCTCATATCTGTAGCTCATTCCAGAAGGACTTGTCCCTGTACTGTTAGCATAAAAACTTAATATAGTTCCTACATAAAAGTATCCACTTACATTTACATTTTTGATTTGAGGATTATATACATTTAAATTCAAGGTACCTTGAACATCAAAGGCCTTTTCGGATAGTGAATCCTTAAGGTATCCTATTACTTGATAGCTTCCTGCAGCTGCAGGTTTAAAGCTAAAAGTATTTGAACTTAAATAACCACTATCGGCTGCTATGCTGCTTCCATTCATAACTACAAACCTATATTGTGCACTGCCGGAACCATTTACTTCACTTATAGTATAATTCACAGTGCCTCCAATAAAGATAAAATTTTGTGTACTAGTATATGTCATAGTAGGTTGATCATACACTTTAACAGCTATAGTTTTCATGCCGTCATAATCCTTTGTTGAAAGTGAATCTTTCATATACACTGTTATATTATAATCTCCTGCACTATTTACTTTATAAGTTAAACTTGCATTTTTACTATAATCTACAGTCGTCAAAGTTGTTCCACCTAGTGAAATTACATACTTATAAAGGTAACCCCCAGAACCTGACGCAGCAGTTGTGTTTATATTAACAGTTTGTCCAGTCAAATATTGTGGTTTATTAGTAGTTAAATTGTTTATAACAGGGTTTCCATAAACTATAAAAGAAGATGTCTTTGTATCATCATAATCAGCTGTAGAATTTTGATCTTTCATATAAACTTGCGCAGTATAATTTCCTTGAGTACTTGGTACATAATCTAGTGATGAAATATTATTATAATCTTTTGTGTATACAACATTAGTTCCATTTGTTACTACATACTTATATAGATAAGTTCCACTACCAGATGTTGCCGCTGCATTAAAGGAAATAGTGTTTCCAATAAGCAAGCTATTTGTGCTTTGAGTAAAGTTATTTAAGATAGCACTTGTAATGAGATTCTGCAAATATACATTTTGGTAATAGAATTTTAAAATTTGATCATAAGTTTGTCCTGCACTAGCTCTGTTTTTAGCTCCGATCTGACTCATTCCAAGACCATGTCCATTTCCCATTCCTGAAAAAGTGTAAGCTCCGCTTACTGCATCATAAGTTACAGTATAAAGGTTACTTGGCAATCCAAGGAAAGTTCTTGTACAATCATTTGTTACAGATTTTGTTTGCACCGATCCTGCTGCATCCTTATAAATGATATTAATGTTTGACACCCTACCACTTGTAAATTTAGTTATTGAACTTAAATCTAAACTTACAAAGGTATCTGTAGAAGCTATATATTTCCTATTTACTAAAATTGCTTGTATCTGTGAATTGGTCAATACTATGTTGCCATTAGGCCAAGGTAATTTTTCAAAGGGATCTTGTACAGATCGTAAATATGGGACATAATTTCCCCATACATTTTCACTATCTTCTGAAACTCCCCCATGCCAAGCGGAATATAAGGTCTCCACTAATTTATCATTGTATAAAAGAACTTGTCCTTTAGTTTGATCCACAGCACTAATCACATTAGTAAGATTTGCATCGTAACCTTTATATGTCTGATAAGCTGGGGTATCATCAAAATCATAGCCATTAGCTGCAGCATATCCTATTCGTGATATTGCATAATTTCTTGCTGCCACTGCTTGTGCTTTTAAGGCCTCAATTGGGCAGCTATTATCCAATTCATATCCTACTACACCCTTTAGATAGCTTTCAATGTCAATCATATTAATAGGCAAAACTTTTCCATTATAAAACTTAATTGAAAAGGAGCCTAAGTACTTATTTGACACTGAACCAGACGTAAGTGTTACCAAGTTAGAGCTATTATTGGGAGTTAAAGTAATCTGACTCTGTACTACTCCATTTAGTGTGATACTTGTTCCACTTATCCCAAGATTTAAAATAGATCCAGATGAATATACTTGTCCATTTAAAGTATAATCTCCATTTAATTTAACAGCAATAGTGGTAGAGGACATGCTTAAAAGTCCTACCTTTACATTATTAAAGTAACCACTGTTTTGATAAGCATAAGCTTTTTGTGTAAAGGCAATTAAAAGCATAGCAATAAAAAAAGTAAATGTTGTAAAACTTAGGAAATATCGTTTGAACATAAACCATCCCCCCTCCAGATAATTTGGCCTTTAGTAAAGTATCGATAGAATACTTATTAAATGGACTGGAACCTGGAGGAAAAAAACGAAATCACAAGATAGTACTATGTAATTTCGTCTATTATTTATCTTAAACTGTTACTTTAAAATAGTGAATAAGTACCAAGAATTTTAACTATATTATTTTTACTAATTTTGTCAATTACTTCTTTAACACTTTTTTCTTCAGGATAATGTCCATCAATGTCAATAAAGAAATAATATTTCCCAAGTGCTTTTTTAGTTGGACGTGACATTATCGAAGTTAAATTAATATTTTTCTCAGAAAATTCATTTAAAATTTTTGATAGTGCCCCAGGTTTATTGTCTGCAGCATCCATAACAATTATTGAAGTTTTATACCGTCTATTAATATCATATTTTATAGTATCTTTTGAAAGTACAATAAACCTTGTCTCGTTCTCTTCTGAATCAGTTACATTTTCAATATTAAAAAGAAATTTATTACTAGTTCTTAGCATATGCCTTGGAATTATAGCTGCTTGTCCTAAAATACCTCTTTCTACTTTTTGAAATGATTCTCCATTACTTTCTGTAGTTATAACTTTAGCCTTAGTAACCTGTTCTAAAAAATTATAGCACTGTCCTTGAGTTTTAAATTGAACGTATATTTTCTCAATATCAGATATATCTAAAGTATTACTAACAAATGAAAACTGAATTGGAACAACAGTCTCATATATTATATTGAAATCTGTTTGTGAAAGTAAATCAAGTGTAAGTTGTACATATCCATCAAGGGTATTTTCAATAGGTATAATTCCCAATTCACATTCCTTACCAATCCCATTAAAAACTTTTGTTATAGTAGAATAAAAAGTTATTTCTGCACTTTTGTCAAATGTTTCAATGTATTTTTTTGCCGCAAGTTCACTAAAAGTACCTGCCGGACCAAGTGTAGCAATCCTATTCATTTATTTAATCCTCCAAAGTACTATTTCTTTAATTTTATCTTAATTTGTCAATGTTTCCTAATTGAATATTTTTAATATTTTCCTGTATTCTAACTACAATGCATTTTCTCATAAAACCACCCCACAAATATATCTAATATGCAAGGTACTATAAATTCTATTATCATAGTATATCATTACACGTATTTTTTGCAATTTTTAATACTATTCTCCATAACCTTTTCCATTAACTTTTGAAAAACATCGCATTCTATATCACTCAAATTTTCAGTCAATCTATGATGCCACTCATCCTTTATTTCTAATATTTGGGGGTAAATATCCATAGCTTTATCTGTAGGAAAAATATTGAATGCACGTCTATCATTTGAATTTATTGTTTTAGTAATAAATCCTTTTGTTTCAAGTTGTGATAAAACCTTTGCTACAGTGCTCTTATCTATAATTAATCTTTGAGATAATTCATCCTGTGTCTGTCCAGCATTTTCACAAATACAGACTATATACATAAATTGTCCACTAGTAATTTCTAACTTTTCAAGATTCTCTGTATAAAACATTTGTGTACGACGATGTGTCACAGAAACATATTTTGATAAATCCTTCATAAATAGTCCTCCTAATTAAGGTTTCATATGCAACTTTAATTTTAAAATAAACAAACTATTATGTCAATAAATTTCCTAATAATAGAAATGGATTAGCCTAAATATTGACACTCTATTAGTAAAGCATTATAATAATAGTTGCATATGAAACTATTATTATAAATAAAACTTCTCATTAGGAGGCATTGTTAATGTCAAAACTTAAAATAATTATAAGATATTTTATATTTATAACTGGCTTATTTTTTATGGGTTTAGGAATAAGTCTAACCACAAAATCAAATATGGGAACTTCACCCATCAACAGTGTCCCATATGTACTTTCCATGATATTTCATCTTACCCTTGGACAATTTACCTTCTTGTTGAGTATTTTATTTTTACTTACAGAGATAATTATTTTAAGAAAAGATTTTCCAAAGGAACAATTTCTTCAAGTGTTTGTAGGCCCATTCTTTGGTTTGTTCGTTGATTTAGGAATGAGCATATTTCGTTTTGTAAATCCAAATATTTATATCGAAAAAATAATCGTTTTACTTTTGGGCTGTTTTGCTCTTGCTTTAGGAGTGTATTTACAGGTTATTGCCAATGTAATTATAAATCCTGGAGAAGGTGTTGTAAAAGTTATTGCTAATAAAACAGGGAAAAAATTTGGAAACATAAAAATTATGTTTGATTCCACCCTATGCATAATTGCAATAGTGATTTCACTTTTTACTTTTGGAAAAATAAAAGCAGTACGAGAAGGGACAATAATTTGTGCCGTACTTGTAGGAAACATTACAAAAATATATAGTTTTATTTTTAAACGTTTTAAATATAAAAAGACTAAATATGAAACTGAGAGCTATGAAAGCAGTGAGAGTATATAACATTCTAACTGCTTTTAGTTTATCATAAATTTAACTCTCCTTCAAAATCATTTTTTTAACAATATAAGTTAGAAATTTATTTTTATCTACAAATTCCTAACTTATATATGATATACTATAAAAAATATTACATATTTAGGGGAGGTTCATAATGAAAAATAAAACAAAATTATTTGCAATTGGATTACTTTCAGCTGGAGCTTTAGTTCATGTTATTCATAAGGTAAGGAAAAAATCTAAATCAGAAAATATGATTATAATATCAGATGACGATTCTGATATTGATGATAAATTAAGGCTGCTTTTATCTCAGGGCAAAAAAATTAGAGCAATTAAAGAAGCTAAACATGATTTGCATCTTAATTTAAGGGATGCCAAAAAATATGTAGAACAATTATAATCCATACATTAATGTAGAATGCAGAAATTGAAAAAGCTCCGGATTTCCGGAGCTCCCTTTTTAATGTCATCAATACATTTAATATTTCAAAATCACTAAAATAATTAGGGGATGTTCATGTGGTAAATTTAAATAGTAAAAATATAACACAAATTTTAATTATATAGTGTATTTTTCACCTAGTTTGTAATATAATAGTAAATATGTAGGGTGAGTGGATTGCAGGAAGCTGTATACATTCACAAAACTATGTCATGCATGAAAAAACTTATATGAGCAAGTAGCTTTTAGCCGAAGTTACTTGCTATTTTCTTTTTTAGGTTTATCTACATCGACCCTAACATCATTTAAAACTTTATCTTTTGAAACACTTGTCTTGCTTTCAAAAAACATTTTAATTTTATCTTGTTTATAACAAAATACTGATAAAATACATAGACTTGATATTTCAGTTATGGAAAGCACTATAATGCACAAAAAGAAAAAGCTCATTCATATTACCTCCTCCCATTGTGTCAACCCATTATACCTGCAATCCACTCATATAGCAATTACGGGAGAAGGTAATTTACATAACATAATTTACTGCTATTGAATACATTATATCACATTAAACCATAATTATGGTAAATGAAAGAATAACAATTTGTGAATTTATTAAAATTTTAAAAACAATTAAATTATACTGAAAAAGATATGCCCAACTGGGGATTGATCTAAGTTCTATATATAATTATATGCTATTACCTATTGAATAAATTCCTATTTAATACTATCATTTTATTAATAAATCCATATCTTGACAAATATTATCAAAACCTGTGTTTACCTATTAAAGTGCAGGTTTTAAGATATATCTATTTTAAATCCTACTTATATATTTGAATAATTTCTAATAATTAGTTCACTATACTTGCACTTTTTACCAACATGCCTTTCTACTAGATTATGGCTTCTCTTAACTTCATCTATACTAAAATCTTTATATAGATCTCTTATTATAATTTTAAAAATTAGAAATCAGTTAGAAAAATTTTAAGCAAACTCTTTATTATGAGTACTTCTAGGATTATAATGAAAATAAGAAATTGCTAACTTACACAGGTTGAGATAGAATCCAATAACTTGGCAACTAAACTTTTAATTGATAAAAAAGACATACTGATTTACATAAGAAAGGAGTTTGTTTATGGAAAAAAATAAAAAGGCAAGTAAAAAAAGTTATTCTTATTTGGCTCTTGGAATAAGTTTAGGAATTCTGCTTGGGACATCATTCCATAATCTTGCTTTGGGGATAGCACTTGGCTCTGCTTTGGGTATAGCTTTAAGTGACAATAAGACAGCTTAGTATTACAACTTTATAGTGTTAATAAACTTTGGTATTATTAACAGGGAGGAAGAAAATGATGTTATTAGCAAAAAGTACTTATAAAAAATATAACCACTTTTTATCGTTAACTATATTTATATTTTTAACCTTATGGTTTGCATATCTAAAAAAAACTATAGTTTCTCAACATATTATGTATTCTTATCTTGATTCTAAAATACCTTTTGTGAAAGAATTCGTTTTAGCATATTATTTCTGGTTTGCTTATATGTCTATTGGTTTTGTATATCTTGGTTTTGTATCAAAAATAGATTTCTATAAAATGGAGCTATTTCTTTCATTAAGCATGACTATTTCCTTTATAATATTTATACTATATCCAAATTCTCAATTTCCCAGACCAAGTGTATCAGGTAAAGATATTTTTTCTCGGCTAGTTAATTTTATTTATGACCATGATGGCACAAACAATGTATTTCCAAGCATTCATGTTTGTAATTCCATTGGAGTTCATATAGGATTAATTAACTGTTATAAATTAAAAGATAAAACTTTAATTAAAAATTTATCACTTATAGCTACTCTATTGATATGTGCTTCTACAGTGTTTATAAAACAGCATTCAATTATAGATATTGTTGGAGGAGTTATTCTTGCTGCAATAATTTACATATGTATTTATCAAATACCAAAATTATTTATGTCTTCACTAAAAATAGGAAACTTAAAAATTGAAAACAAAAAATACTAATTCGATATCTATAATTTTCAGAGATAAATAATAGAGCTATCTTAGGTTATAGTTCCATTATTTATTTATCCTCCTATCTTAAACTTCACTAAAAACTTAGTGATTTCAGGACTACTTTCCACATATATTCTTCCATTATTTTCTTCAACTAATTGCTTAATAATATACAATCCAAAGCCGTGATCACTTTTCTTATTGGTTTTTGTGGAAAATCCTCTATCAAAAATCTTTTTTCTCATGTTCTCTGGAATGACATCCCCATTATCAGCTACTTCAATACAAAAGTCTTCATGTTCTGTAAAAGTACTGACGGCTATCTCCTTATAATCTGTATATGTCTTAGATTGAAATGCTTCAAAAGCATTATCTACCAGGTTGCTTATTATACTTATCAATTCATCCTGTCTAATTTTTATCAAGTCAAAGGGTTCATCAATCATTACTTCAAAGTGTATATTATTTTTCACAGCATAGCTATTTTTGATGGATAATAATCCGTCTATGTAATCATTTCCCGTATTCAAGTATTTAAAAGTTGATTTTACAGTATCTGAAATTTTCAACACATAGTCATTTATTCTTTCAACAGTATTAGGCTTGTTTAACAAACATAATCCCTGTATAACATTAATATGATTTCCAAAATCATGTTTTTCCTGCCTTATTATGCCAATTATTTCCTCCATGTTTTTAATTTGGCTTTCTTTAACTTTATACTTGGCATTTATATTTACAAGTGTCTGTTTTTCTTTTAAGTTTTTGAACTTAAAAATTAAAAATACAAAATATACGGTAAAAATTAAGATATTATAGATTTGTATATTTTTTATATTAAGAATGCTAAAATTAATACAAAATGCAAAGAGAGTAACTACTCCTGACTCAATTATTAAGTTAGAAAAAACGGCCCCTTCTTTTTCAAATATTTTAAGTTTAACAAAATAAGAATTAAATTTAAAAATCATAGCTACAATAAAAACTTGTAATATCTTAGAAACTATTGCCATGATTTCAACATATTTAGACTCCAAGATGACTTGATTTAAATCTATATTATATGCAAACATTTCAATAATTTCAATAAAAAATTCTGTACTAAAAATTATTGTAAAAAATAAAGAAATTATAACTGCAGAATCAAAAATTCTTATTTTTGTAATCCAAACAAGTAATAAGATATCAAACATTACAAGAATAAGTGAATGATAAGTCAAGGAGATATGAAATGTAATCCAATAAGTTCCAAGAATAAACAATATGCAAAATAATCCTGACCTAACTTTATTTTGAATTACAAATTTTTTCTTATCATATAGCGCTTCAAAAATTCCCAGAATAAGTGAAGCCTCTATAATATCTAATACTATTTCTCTTACAATAATCATGTACTATCCCCCTTTGTTTTTTAATTTAATTTTTTATAAATGTTGCAAACTAATATTTTTATAAAATTTTTAATCACAACATTTATAAAAAATCATAAGTTAGTACATTACTTCAAAAGTTCATCAGGACATTTTGGTTGATAAGCACAACCTGATGATGCTGGAGTTATAACTATTTCAGCTAAACCCAAAGACAATTTGCCTACCACTTTCATACTTTTCTCTAAAACACTCTCTTTTAAATTTTTCATTTTTCATATACCTCCTATAATGTTTTAATTTATAAGTTCTACAATAATTTAGATTTTCCTGCTATATATTACAAAAAAAAATAAAAATAAGAAAATTAATTTTCCTTTTGTAAATATTTGGTGCATAAGATTCATAAAAAAATGGAGCTATATTAGACTATAGCTCCATTTTTTTGATATGATAAAGCTTATTAGTACAGCAAGCCCCTATTCTATAATTTAACCCTTTTTAACAGAATTATATTTGGATTTAGTTTTATCTTCAGGATTTATATATTCAAAGTCTCCTTGTGAATTTTTTCTTATTCCCATCTTTTCATATTGCTTATCTTTAACTTTACGCTTATTAACCATTAATATCACCTCTAGCTTATTATCTATAATAATAAGCCATTATATTCTGTTTATGTCCTCTTTATTCCATTTTTATCAAATAATTTTCTTAAATGAATTTCTGTAAGAGGAATCGAAGCTAAAAGTAAAATTACAGATATCTTAGATGAAACTGCTGAAGCAATATAAATATTATTTTTATAAACAAAACTACATATTACCCCTATTACTAAAGATGCAACACCAGCATATATCATTATAATACTTGAAAATCTATTTCCTTCATCCCAGGTATCATTATTTTTCATAGAAAAAGGTGTTCTGTATCCCATGATCCCATTTATATGTTCCGGAGGCCACAATTTAAATATAATTCCTATAATAAGTACAATCATTCCTACTAAATAATTTTGAATTGACATAATAAACTCCCCCTATCCACATTAATATAAGAAATTATACCATCAAATATAAAAAAATAAAGTTTATTTTTTATATCAGTGTAACATAACTATTCCATAAATCTCTCATATCCTTAAAATACTTGTCTTTGGTAATATAATATATTGTGTCAAGCTGCTTTACATGTACAGAATGATAGTATCCTGCACTATTGGGTTTGGAATTGTTTGTTATATAGTACAAATCATAACTCGTAAAACCTCCAATATCGTAGTAAGGCAAAATACATTTAAGGCTGTCAATCCCCTTATTGAAATACTCATAAGCAATATTAGAATAGTACTTGTTTTGAGTTTCTTTAACGTGCCACCAATCATATAATCCCATTAAAGTGAAAATATATCCATTTAATGTATAGGAACTAGTAGTATTTACATATTCCTGAAAAAATACCTTGTTTCCTAAATTCGGGTCCAATGCCTCCAGTGTATCCATTACACCTCCTTCTGAAACAGGTGTAATGAGATACTTTAAAGCCTTATTTCCAGCTTCTATATATTTTTTATCTCCTGTTATTTTAAACGCCCTTTCAAATACACTTAAAGCCTGACCTTGTGCCATACTCGATGTCCATCCCGGTTTCAAGTCCTCATAATGATTGTATGCAAAATTATATTTTAGAGCACCTTTTTTATCCATGTAATTAACTAAAAAATCAGCACAGTTTAAAAAACTCTTTTTTGTATCATTTCCATTTATATATTTGCCATACATAGACAATGCATATAATTCTACTGATACAGGATTATAATAAAACTTACCACTATATTTACGCATAGGTATATTATTTGAATCAAACTTAAAATCAGCACAGTTTTCATCATTATTCTTTTCACAATCAAAATAGCACTTATAAGGACTATAATAATGACTTAATTCAACTGAATATCCCTTTAACTTATACTCCTCTTTTGATTTAGACACTAGTTGAATAAAATTTGGACAATATCTATATTTTGTGGAAATTGGTTTTTTTACCTCAGCTAGTTTCTTATAGACAAGTACTTCATTTTTAATATGCCTTGGTGCCTCACTCTTTAGTATTGAATTATATCCTTTAATGGCAGATTGAAATTTTCCCAAAGCTTGATATTTCTTACTTGTAGAAAGTGTTTCATTAAACGTAACTTTTCTATTTTTATTATTCAAACGTACTGAAGCATACCCTATATTGCTGCTAGAAATAATTATAATACTAAAAATTAGCAATATTTCTTTTACAAATTTCATCAGTTTTCTCCTTTTTCAATCAAAATTCTAACTATTAGTATTATTTTTCAAATGTGTAGTTTTTATTAAAAATTTACACATGATAAAAGCCTCACTTCGTATAAATTCATATAATTAAGAATTTATAAAAGTGAGGTTTTTATATAGAAATTCCATTCTAATAACTTCTATGTTGTAATCCTATACTTTGTGTCAATAAATAATTTGGATTAGAAACAATTAGTATATACGTTTATATCCATATCCTTTTCTTGAATTTTTGCAAGTTCTGACATTATTCTTACAAAATGTGGTGACTTCATGTGCTTAGTCAATCCCTCTTTATCTTTCCATTCTTCTATAAAAGTTAAAATTTGTTTATTACTAATATCTTCATACAAATTATAAGATATGTTAGCTTCTTCTTTTAGACTTTCTCTAATCAGTTCAGAAGAAAGTTTCTTAAATTTTTCTGTTTCACCTACTTTAACACAAGCTTTTGCTACAACTTTAAGCATATTATGTCACACCCTTCCTTAAATTATGAACATTATATCATATAAATGTCAAAATAAGAACATTCATGGTACACTCTTTTCTTAAAATATATACTCCATATTCTAATGTTTTTTATTAATTATTGTCTCAATCCAGTTAAAAATACGTTCACCTGCAATTAACTTAGCTCCAACCTGGCAGTGTTCTTCAGCACCTTCTTCTTTAGTAAAAAGCATAAAATCCTTTTTACACTTGAGGTTATCATAGAGAAGTTTTGCTTGTCCTTTAAAGTATCCTTCATTTTCAGTATCAATAACAAGTGTAGGGCACTCAATTTTTTCTGCTGTTCCTTTAAGGTAATAATTTTCTGTTTTTAGGAAGCACTCAGCAGGCGTCTTTGCATCAAATACATACATTGCATTTGAAATTGACCACTTAATCGCTGAACTTTTTTTCATCTCTTCATACATACTGTTATTAACTTCTTCTGGATTATTACGCACATATTCGAAAAAACCTTCCCTTGAAAAATTAGAAGGTCTCCTGAACCCCATGAAATCATATACCCCTCCATTAGCAATGCAGGCTGCTATACGTTTTTCATATACTGCCGCTCTTGGAGCAAGATATCCTCCAAAACTTTCTCCCATAAGCACAATACGATTTGAATCTATCTCTTTTCTTGAAATTAGATAATCTATTACAGGTGTTACAACTTTTTCATAATCATATCTAAAGAATAAATGCTGCTTTCTCACAGCTTCTCCCTGTCCAGGACCTTCAAAAGTAAAAAAGTTCATCCCCCGCGCTAAGGCTGACATTGCTATCCCATAGAATTCTTCTTTAGTTCCATCAAATCCATTTACAAGAACTAAAACAGGTCTTTTTTCATCTCCTTCATGATAAAAATGTCCTGGCAATGTTGTATTTTCGTATGGTATTTTAACAGCTTCTATAACAGGTTTGTTTAATTTCATAACCTGTGAAAAACATTTAATACCTGCATCATAAAGTTCATTTATTCTTGGATCATTTGGATTCTCATGCAAATAAAATTCAGCTGTCCTATAATAGTTAGAAGCTCTCAGATATGCCTGCTTTGCACTAACTAAATGGCCTTCCAAATAGCATTTGTCTGCAAATTCATGAATTCTCTTTGCAAGTTTAGTCCATTCCCTGCACCAGCTTTCAAAATCTCCTTCTACTATCTTGTTTGCAGTTGAAATTACTTCTCCTATATCAGAAGCCCCAGAAGCAGCTCCTCCAAGAAGCCTCAGTACCTGAAATGAAAATTGCTCATCTTTAAAAATTACCTTCATAATTAATTTTCTCCCTTCACTAATTGGTCAATATTGGGTATATTTAAAATTCCTTTATGTACTCCTAGTATTCTTTCAGCTATATCTTCAGCAGCTTTAGCCTTTATTTTTAAATCTTCAAGATTTGTATGGAAAATTCCAGGATCAAACATAAATCCAGTAGCTACCAACATATACTCTGCAGCTTCTTTTGGATACTTAGTATTAAATGCTCCCTCAATTACTCCCTGTTCTATAATTGAAGCATAAACAGGTATTAGTTTATTTATAGAATTTATAATAAATTTTTGGTGAACCCCAGCATTTTTTTCAGTATGAAGCTCTAAAAACAAATCATCTTGTCTTCTTTTTAAGTCAAATTCAATTTTTGCAATTAAATTGAACTTTTGAATTGCATTTAGATCTTCTCGTTTTTGAATATCAATAATTTTTCCAACTCTTTCTTCTGATAAATTTTCAAGTACTGCAAGAAAAACATCCTCTTTGGATTTATAGTAAATATAAAATGTACCTTGAGCTATACCTGCTAATTTTACAATGTCACTTATGACTGTCTTTTCATAGCCTTTTTCTCTAAACAGCCTTTGTGCTGCTTTTAATATATCTTTTTTCCTCTGTTCTGGTTCTTTAGCTGTTCTGCTCATTTTTTCCTCCTCATGTTGAATGACATCATTCATTAAATATATAATACCATAATGAATGATGTCATTCAACAAAAAAGTTATATTTAACTACCCTACGTTAAATATAGAGCAGTTAAATATAACTTTAATTTAAAATGTGCCTCCCTTTAAAACATTCATTAATTGTAATAAGTCTGTTTCATTAGCACCTTGTTTTTTTACCTTATGGTCGATAGACATATGAATTTTACCTGATAGAGCGGATAAGCAATATTGTGTTGCATCATCCCCTGTTAAATTTTTCGACAATTTTTGCTTTTCCATTTTATCAATAGGAATTTTACTTATTAAATGCTTATTATTACTTTCATCTACTACATATGTACAATAATATTTTCCTACTTTTTCTGATATAACTTGTTTACTTTTTTTTGATTTCTTTGTATCATTGCTGCTCTCTTTACTATCTGTTACTGCAGGATAAGCATAAGAATTACCACCAGAAATACTATTTACAGATAAACTCATCTTTATACCTCCTTAATGGAATTTTTATTATATATTGTATATTATAACATATTATTTTCTAACCTTGAAGAACAATGCCTTTGAGAAATTCTATATATCTTATTTACATAATAATTTCTTTTCATCTGCTTTAAACGGAAGGTATAAGTGTTAATAATGGGACCGTACAATATCTGCTACTTTAGAACCCTGGTTTTAGCTATCATTTTCTTATATGTATTGATTTTTTTCTCAAGATGCAGTATATTATCTTCTATTTTACTTCTTTCAAAAGTTAACCTGTCCATTTGCTCTTCTAATAATTTTAATCGCTCTTCCAGTGTTTTGTCTCCTTCATATCTCAATTTAGAATAATATTGTATATCTTTAATTGGCATATTTGTCTCTTTTAGACGAATTATGAACTTTAACCACTCTACATCTTTTTCACTATATATTCTTCTGTTAATCTTGTTTCTCTCAGGATAAATTAAACCAAGTTTCTCGTAATACCTCAATGTGTCAATACTTAAACCAATCTTTTTAGAAAACTCTCCAATATAATAATTCAATTTGATTCCCCCTATTGACATGGAGTTAACTCCATCATATATGATAATACTATCATGAAATTAGGAGGTATTTCAATTATGGAAAATAGATATGAAAAAGGAGTAAATAAGCTTAAGGAAGTTGATGGAACAGGGGGAACAGAAGTAGTAGAATCTCTTAAAGATATTGCTCCAGACTTAGGAAAATACATTATTGAATTTGCTTTTGGAGATATTTATACCAGACCAACATTTGACTTAAAACAGAGAGAACTTGTTACCTTATCTGCACTAACTACATTAGGTGGATGTGACAAACAACTAAAAGTTCATATTAATGGTGCCTTAAATGTTGGAATAACAAAAAAAGAAATTATAGAAGTTTTTCTACAGTGCATCCCTTATGTTGGTTTTCCAAGAGTCCTAAATGCCGTTTCAGTTGCAAAAGATATTTTCTTAAATAACTAATAAATAAGAGCTTAAGTCCTTACAAATAAGGATTTTAAGCTCTCATTAATTTCTAAATTAGTTTCTCTTATCATGATAAAAATAACTACCTATTTCAGCAATAACCATAATTATATTAGCAGGTTTCTTTTTATACTATTTTATGTGTATAATACGTTAACAACTTTATTATATGGTCTGCACTAATAGCTTACATTATCAATTTTAAAATTAATGATTTCTTTCCCAACAAACCTAATTGCACTTTGCGCAATTATTTTCGTAGGATCAATATAATTACCTTCTATATTCAACATTTGGAATGCTACTGGTAATTCAGTACAACCTAAAATTATAGTATCAATATTTTGTGACTTAAAGTCTGAAATAACAGATTTTATATGGTCTAAATTATACTCTTTAATGCCATTTTTAATACCATATATTAAATCATTGATAATATTTTGATTAAAGGTAGCTTTTCAAAAGCTGCAAAAAATCTTTATATCAGCCAACCAGCATTAAGTGCATATATCAAAAAAATAGAAGTAGAGCTAGGTGTATCTTTGTTTGATAGAAGTATGACACCAATTCATTTAACTGAGCCAGGGGAAATGTATATACATGCTATCCTTCAAGTGAAAGCTATTCAAAATAATCTTGAGCAGTACTTCCAAGATATAACAAATTTAAAAGTAGGAAAAATTTCCATTGGTGGTACAAATTTTTTCTGTTCCTGTGTACTTCCTGACATAATAGTTGAGTTTAAAAAACAGCATCCTGGTATAAATGTGGATTTATTTGAGGTCAAATCGTCTGATATGCATGAAGAATTGATGAAAGAAACAATTGATTTAGCAATAGAATGTTTTCACCTAGATACAAAACTCTTCGAAAATCGCGTAATTGCCAAAGAAAATATTATTTTAGCTGTACCAAAAAATTATAGAATCAACGATGAACTAAGCGCTTATCGCTTATCCTTTCAGAATATAGTTGAGAAGAGACATCTGTCGTCTGATTTTCCACCTGTACAGTTAAGTAAATTTGCAAATCAGCCCTTTGTGATGCTGAGAAAAGGTAATGATATGTATACACGCAGTATGAAAATGTGTCGAAAAGCTGGATTTACACCAAAAGCAGTAATATATTTAGATCAATTAATGACGTCTTATCATATTGCCCGAAAAGGTATGGGAATTGCATTCATACGAGATTCTTTAGTAAAATATATGAATTTTAATGAAGATATTTGTTTCTATAAATTAGCAGATGAGCTTTCTAGTAGAGAACTGGTTTTAATACGAAAAAAAAATCGATATTTATCTAGAAGTGTTGATGCATTCATAAATTCGGTTATCTCTTTTTTTTCGATGTAAGAGCTTGGTAAAACTTTATTATTTCTTTTGAATTCATATGAATGTTTGGATTATTAATTTCTTGCACCATTCCACAATATTTGTAGAAGTTATAGACTGTACTTAAAATTCTATTTATAGTTCTACCAGTTCTCTCACTTTCCTTCCAGTATGTATTAGATAATTTAATATTAAGTCCATGATGTGAAAGTTAAATCACTGCTAGATAAATAATTCTTTTATTATGCGCTTTTATTCGGATTTTTTATAGGTATATAAACTTTGACTTCAGCTCCACCTTCATCATTATTTTTAACTTTAACAGTACCACCTAATTTATCTACCAAAGTTTTGACAATATAAAGTCCTAAACCTGAATGTCCTTTTTCCTTTGACCTGGATTCATCCCCTTCATAAAACTTTTTAAATACATTTTCTAAATCTTTTCTTGAAAATCCACATCCAGTATCGTAAACAGAAAAAATAACTTTATTTGAATTTAACTTTAAATTTAAAGTTATTCTTCCATCTTCTTTAGTAAACCTTAAACTATTGGAAACTAAGTTATCAAGTATTTCTGATAATACATAAGTATCTATTTTTATTAGATCATTAGAACTTCTCAAATCTTGAATATTACATACAAATTTTACTTTTTTGCCCTGTGCTAGTACATCGTAATCCATACTTTTTTCATTTATATAAGCTACTAAATCACATTCACTATCACTTAGTTTAAAAGTTTCACTTTCAATCTTAGTTAGTAAATTTATTCTTTGAACTTGATTGGACATTCTATCTATATTTCTGTTTATTAAATTTAAGTACCTATATAGCTTGTCCTTATCCAATTTGTTACTTTCTAAAAGTCCTTCTACATGCCCTTTTATAATTGTAATGGGGGTTTTTAAATCATGTGCAACATCACTTACTATTTCTCTTCTCTCTTCTTCCATTTTCCACTGGTTTTCTAATGATTTCTTTAAATCTACTCTCATATCCTCAAATGACTTGCAGAGTTTCCCAAGTTCATTGTCATTTTCATAACTTATCTTAAACTCCAAGTCCCTAACTCTTATTCTTTCTGCAGCCTCCATTAACTGTTTTAAAGGTACATTTAATTTCTTGTTAAATCTACGGCCAAAAAATATGCTAAATAATATGATATACACAAATGGGGAAAGTATTACAAAAGTATCTGAATACCTAGCAATAAAGTTAAAGTTAGGATTTTTAGCACTACATCTTATATAATATTTTAATATAACCATTCCTTTTAAGTCTTTGTTATCTATAATAGGGATAGACATTATAATTTCTGGATTTATCCGTCCATTAATTTTAGTTGTTTGATCTTTGCTTATAGGCACTTCTGATGCAATAGGCTTTTTAAAATAACCATAAGAAAGTCTACCAGCTGAATCTACTACCTCATATTCAATACCAACTGTAGGTATTACTTTTTCAAGTTTATTTTTAAAATCTTTATTTAATATTTTATCCTTATTCTTATTTATATATTGTTTTATTCCAGGTACTAAATCACTATAATAACCTGCTCTTAATATTACTCCTTTATTAATAAGCTGAATATGCAATACCAAACCTGCCAAGGTAAAAAAAATGCTTAATATAATTACTGAAATAATTGAAAGCATAAATTGTCTCTTAAAAGTTATATTTTTTATTATATTTAATTTCCCCATATGTAATCTGCTCCTATATAATTAGTTAGGCTCTGCACTACTTGTAGTATCTACAAATATCAATCCATCATATCGAAGGTCTAAAATTTCAGATTCAAAGCTTTTATTTTCTCCAGGAAAAACGGCACCTATATCATGACAATATTGAGGTTTTGACAAAATGTTTTTTGCATATTTATTTTTCTTACAAGTGTTGAAATCAATGAAAAAAATAGGATTTACCTTAGAAAAGATATATGCTGCTGAATTTTCTTTTGCTGCTTTTAAGGTACATTTTCCATTAACTATTTGTCCATTTTCCTTATTTGTATAGTTGGCTATTAAATCACCTTTATTAAACTCAAATCCAATAACATACATTTTACTGCCATACATATCATATAAATTTGAGCCCATTCTCTTTACATTTCCTTCTGGATAATCTGAATTTGAGCCACCAAACTTGTCTATTCCTTTTGACACATGTAAATTATGTGCCCACAGCATTATCTTGCTGTCTTCTCCTTCATGATCTAAAATCCACTTTACATTTTCCGCCATATATTTATCTCTTTTAGTTTCTTTTTGAAAATCACTGCCTCCTGTGCCGAACATATCATAAAACTCACATATGACATTTAAATTTTGCATATAAAGTTCGTATTGTTCTTTTGAAGACTTTTTTATATATTCATCTTTGTTTTTTTCAAAAATATTTTTTATCTCCTTAATGCCATCAATTGGGAGCTGCTTTTTTACTCCATAATCTAATGTTCTATCATTAAACTTTGAAAGCACTTCATGTACTCTTGCTTCATAGGATGGATCAACTTTGTTTAAATAATCTATAACATTTTGAGCTGCTGTATGGCTGGACTGCATGTCAAAACCATAGAACTTAATTTTCTTTTCATGTGTTTTATTGTATTCCTTCATCCATTCTACCATATCTAAAACTTCCTTAGTATCCCAGGTCCAAAATCCTAATTTTTTTATAAGCTTACTCGGGTCGCCATTACCATTTAAAATGTAGTCATTTACTGCCATACAGTCAGGCTGTGAAGCTTCCATAGCAAAAACATTATAACCCATTTCTTCCACAAGGAACTGAAACATTCTATGTTTCATCTGAAAAAATTCTTTAGTTCCATGAGTAGCTTCTCCCATAGCAACAATTCTTTTATCCTTTAATATCGGTTTTAAAGGCATTAAATCTTCAAAACCACTATTATACTTTACTGTTTTTAAATTCACCGCTTTATCTTTAAAAGCCTGTACAGCTTTATTTGATCTATATTTACTATATTGGTTATTGAATCCAATACCTATTAGGATAAATATAAACGCAGAAATCACTATAATTATAATTTTTTTCAATAAAACCACCTCCTAATAAAGATAATCTTTCCTTTGCCATAAAAATATACTTACAAGTAATCCCCCAAGCAAGGTGATTATTAAAGTAATGTAAAAACTCATAGGAGCTGTACCTGATAAAACATGAAAACCATATTTTGTAGTTTTATCTAAAAACTCAAAGGGCTTTATATATAAGCTCAAACCTACAAGTGCAGCTATAACAGCTAAAATTGAAATTATAGAATTACTTATTACTAATCCAATAATGCTTGATATTGATAAGACACATAAAGCTATTATAAATTGTATGATAAAAAATTTTGCCGTGTATAAAAGTGCTCCAGACATTGAAAATTTATGCTGTATTTTATAAAACCCTACACTTAATGCATTAGGCATAAACATATATCCGAAAATTGTACTTATTATAAACGCTATGAACATTAGCATAAAGGTAGTTATAGCTAAGGCTGCCCATTTGCTTACTATAAATTCATATTTTTTATACGGTCTTGTTACATACATTCTAAAAGCACCTATGGATTGCTCATAGTTGATTGAAGATATAAATAAAATAGGCAAAATTAAATATACTAGTTCTACTCTTATTTCATAAAATGCAAAAGGTGAAAAATTAAGTCTGTTCAAAGCTACATTATAATCTACACCGTCATAGGACCCCTGCGGACTTATATACCTAAATATACACATTAGTATTATCATGCCTAAATAAAATGCTAATAGTAATTGGTTTCTTCTATTCTCAAAAATTCTTTGAAATTCTGAAGCTATTAATCTTTTCATATTCGTGTTACCTCCTAACAATAACAATCTTGATCACTAAATAAACTATGTGCAATTAAATAAAAGACAATTATGTGAAAAGCAATGGATGTAAATATTATCCCCACTTGCTGAGGCGTTTGTGCCAAAAGTGTTTCTATCCCTATATATTGAATTCTTGTAATAAAAGAAAAGTACAAAATGTTATATATTTGAGAAGTATTATCCATAAGGAAAGAAAATATCTCTGGTAAAATTATAGATACAAGTATAAATGCTAAACTAGCTGAAAGTGCGCCTATAGTAGTTTTACACATCATTGATATACACATAATAACTGATATAACAGCAGCTAAAACTAAAAAGGAAATAACATAATATTTTATATTGTAGATCATACTTTCATTTATTGTAAATTTATTTGAATAATAAGGGAACTTAACTTCCTGTTTTGGTAAAGCTAAATATCCTAAAAAGCTGCTTAAAATAAAATTCGTAATTAAAAGTAAAAATACTGTACTCAACGTAATTAGATACTTTACTTTGAAAATTTCACTAAAAGAAAAACTTCTTAGCATTACCATTCTCATTTGCCCTTCTCTATACTCACTGGTTACAGCCATGATAATAAGAAGGATTACTATAACATCAAAAAACAATATGCTTTCGTTTCTTAAGATTACGCTTGGAAAATTTAAGCAAGAAACATATTTAGGGCTATTTAGAGTAATTAAAGCATCTATTTTAATATAGTGTTTTATAGCAGCTATAATTACTAGTGGTATTAGCATAAATGAAATCCAAGTAGATTTCCTATTCCACAATCTTTGCCATTCACTAATAAATAATTGTTTCATAATCACATCTTCCTCCTAACATCCACTTACTAATTTTATAAAGGCATCCTCTAATCTGCCGCTTTTGCCCATGGATTCTAGTTCATCTTTACTTCCCTGCCATACAAGTTTTCCTTTGTTTATTACTACAAATCTATTGCAAAGCTGTTGAAGTTCATCTAGCAAATGGCTCGATATAAAGAAGGTTATTTTCTTTTCTTTTTGGAGTTTAAATATAAGTTCTCTTAAATCTCTCATGCCCATTGGATCAAGTCCATTTGCAGGTTCATCTAAAATAATTACTTCTGGATTGTTTAAAAGTGCTTGTGCAATACCAAGTCTTTGCTTCATTCCTAATGAATAAGTTTTAACTTTATCGCAGCCTCTATCTTGAAGGTCTACTATCTTTAAAACCTCCTCCACTTTTTCTTTTTGTTCAGACTTTGACATACCTGGATTTAACATAGCTAAGTTCTGGAGATTTTTTCTTCCTGACATATATGGAAAGAATATAGGCTCTTCAACTATTGCTCCAAGTTTTAATAATGCAGTTTTTCTTTCTTTGACTACATTAGCTCCATCTATAGTTACTTCTCCTTCCGTAGGTGAAATCAGATTTGTTATTACTCTAATCATAGTAGTTTTTCCTGCACCATTAGGTCCAATAAAACCACAGATATCACCTTCATGAACGTTGAAGGAAATGTTTTCTAATATAGTTTTTTTCCCTATTTTTTTGCTCACATTTTTAACTGCGATTTTTTCACTTGACATAAATTAATGCCTCCTAATTACTAATACTTTTTAAACACAAGGTAATTATAAGAGGCACTTTTAAAGTTTTCTTAAAGTTCTTATATTTATCCGATGACTACTTGCTCTAATACTCCCACTTCTTCAAGTAGGAGTAAAGAGCAATTACGTCCCTGGATAACGATTTTTCCTAAAGGATAACGCCTTCTAAGTGCTGAAGCACTAAGAATTCTGTTAATAAGCATCAGGTGGAGTTAAAACTCCATCTGATGCCAAGAACTCTGTTTATTGCATAAAAAATAGACTAAACCAGATTTTTGGCTTAGTCATATTTGCCCATAAAAATTTTAATGCTCTTACTTTTCCCACTTATACCCTACTCCCCAGACAGTAGAAATATATTCTTCTTCAGGATCAAAGTTTTGAATCTTATGTCTTATCTTTTTAACATGCTCTGCTACCGATGCTGAATCTCCTTCAGCATCATACCCCCATACTTTCTCGTATATCTGTTCCTTTGAAAAAACTTGTCCACAATTTACCGACAAAAATTCAATTATATCAAATTCCTTCTTAGTTAAAATTACTAACTGGCCATTACAGTAAACTTCTCTATTTCTTAAGTTTATACTTATATTTTTAAAGTATAAATTAGCCTTTTCAGAATTATTTGTGTTTCTTTTTTCTCTTCTCAAATGAGCATGTATTCTTGCTTTTAATTGTCTTAAACTAAATGGCTTTTGAATATAATCGTCTCCACCAGAAGCAAGCCCCTTAACTATGTCTCTTTCTTCTCCTTTAGCAGTTAAAAAAATAATTGGACAACTTACTATATCTCTTATATCATTACATACCTCATATCCATTTTTACCTGGCATCATAATATCAAGTAATATTAAATCTGGATAAAGCTTTATTTTTTCTAGAGCTTCTTCACCACTAGAGGCAGTAAAAACTTCATAATCATCTTCCTCCAATGAATCTCTTAAAAAAGATATTATATCCTCTTCATCATCTACTACTAATATTTTTTCTCTCAATTTTTATCACTCCAATAATAATTCTTATATCTGCTTTATTTTGTCCGATCGCTACCATTGCTAACACCCCATCGCACACAGCGAAAGCGACTATCACCAAATCAAAGATTTGGGATATCTGCTTTTCTATCAAAGTTGGGGATAAGCACTGCTACTCGCCTGGATAAGTTATTCCCCTAAAGGATAACGTATTCTAAGTGCTAAAGGCACTAAGAATACTGTTAATAAGGTTCAGCTGGAGGAAAGTCATCCTTATAAAGCAAACTCCACCTGAACCTAAGAATCACTTGATAAATATACTTTTTCTATTTATTTGTAATTCACTTGAAAACAAATTAATCAATAATTCCTCAATAGCAGAAATGCTTGCAATAGTACAAACTATATACATAATCATATTTGATTGCACAAAAGCAAGTGATATTATAAACGCAAACAGTATAAATCCTGTAAATTTGTTTCCATAAGTATGAAGCATCTCAAAGGTTCTATACTTTATAAATACTACTGCTGTTGATGTTATTTTAATCATTGCTATAACGAAAACCCAGATGATAATTCTAATTGTCAGTTTAATAACTGGATACAGTACAATTATTAATACCAATATCATTATAAAATCCCCAATAGAATCAAGGTTATCACCTAGTTTGCTTACAGTATGGGTTTTTCTTGCTACATATCCATCAAGAACATCAGTAATTTGACAAGCAAGAAAAATTATAAAAAATGGTCCACTTAAAGGTTTTACAAATAACATCATAATTGCAAGAAATATTCTTAAAAGCGATATGCAATTTGCTGCTGGATTAATTATCATTAAATTATCCTTCCTTGTATAATCATACTTAACATCACTTTGGTGATAAACGAAATACTTCCAAAAACCAAATAACATTTACAATTAACGATGCAATACAAATAACTCCCATTAGTGTATATAATGAATTTTTAGCAAATAAATTAGACATAAAGACAACTGTCATTAACGAAAAATCTGATAATATTCCAATGGCAAGAACAAATGCCATTACAAATCTCACTGCTCTTATTCCTAATATATAAATGATTAAAGGTAATATATACAATAATAAAACAATACCCACAGATAACCACATGCCAAAAGAGTTAAATTTATTTGCACTAGGTCCAGAATTAGCAAGCGGCGAAAGAGAACTTATAACTATTAGTGAGCAAAAAAGTACTGCAGAGACTAATGTTATAAAAATAACCTTACACTTATTTTTTTGTCTTATCATTATTTAGACATCCTTTCTTAATCTTCATCCATTTCATTCCAATTAAAAATGGATTATTAATTATATTATATTATGATAAAATGGAAATAAGCAACATTACTTTTAAGAGGTGTATTAAATGTACAATATAATGTTAATTGAAGATGATAAAAAATTAAATAGTCTTATAAGAAATCATCTTAAAAAGTATGGATATCAGACTTGCTGTGTAAATGATTTTTGTGATATAAAAACTGAATTTATTAAAAATAACCCCCATCTTGTTCTTATGGATGTCAATTTGCCTTTATATGATGGCTTTTACTGGTGCAGAGATATAAGAACGATATCAAATGTTCCTATAATATTTCTTTCAGCTAGAAATTCTGATATGGATCAAGTTATGGCCATTGAAAATGGAGGAGATGATTATATAACCAAGCCTTTTTCCTATGATGTACTCATTGCAAAGATAAAAGGAGTTATAAGAAGAGTTTATGGAAGTTACTCAGAAAGCAGCCTCAGTGAGATATTTGAATCAAATGGACTTTTTTTGTATTTAAATCAAAATGTAGTAGAATATAAAAGTAAAAAAGTAGAGCTTAGTAAAAAGGAATTCCAACTTCTATATTCCCTTCTTAAAAATGAAAATAAAATTGTTTCCAGAGAAAGCCTACTAGAAGTCTTATGGAATGATGTAGATTTTGTTGATGACAATACCTTGTCTGTTAACATGACTCGTGTAAGGAAAAGACTTGAGGAAATTGGAATTACCAATGTAATTGAAACCAAACGTGGACAAGGTTATAAAATAGTACCAAATTGGTAAAATGAATCAGTGTACAGGAATGTATACGAGATATTTAAAGCAGGTGAAATAAATGAATTTTAAAGATTTTCTTAAGGATAAGATACCTTTTGCAGTAATTTATTTTTTAGCTACTGCTGCAGTTATACTTGTAATGTATCTTACTTTAATCATAAACAAAATTGAACTTATGAATAATAACATACTTTACGCCTGGTTAATTTCAATAATCTTTTTTATACTATTTTTAATATATGATTATTTAAAAAATAGACATTTTTATAATCAGCTAAATGTAATGTTAAATGCAAAGGAAGATTTAGATAACATACTTAATATAGGTAATTGCAGCACTCATGAGCAGGAAATGTTTAAAAAGCTCCTGCTTAAAACTTATAAAATCTACAGTGAAAGAACTATAAAATATGAAGAAACACACAAAGAATACATAAATTTTATAAATAAGTGGGTACATCAAATGAAAACTCCTGTATCTGTTATGAATCTCATACTTCAAGATGAAATAAATGAAGATAATAGAGCTGTATTTGACAGTATATTAGAAGAAAATGAAAAATTATCTCATGGCCTTGATATGATGCTCTGTAATGCAAGAGTTAACGAATTTAATATGGATTTTAATGTAGAGAGCTTAAATATTATATCCATTGTTAGAAATGTTTTAAATGACAATAAAAAACCTCTCATAAGGAGCCATGTATTTCCTAAAGTTACAACTGATGCAGCTATAACAGTAGAAACAGATAAAAAATGGATTTACTTTGTAATAAATCAAATAGTTGTAAATGCTATAAAATATTCAAAGCTGAAAATTCAAGACAACAAGTATATTACCTTTAAAATCAAAGCTAAAAATTCAAAAATTATATTATCCATAAGTGATGAAGGAATAGGTATACCAAAAGAAGATTTAAATAGAGTATTTAATGCTTTCTTTACAGGTAAAAATGGAAGAAAGAGTGATGAATCCACAGGTATGGGAATGTATCTTGCAAAGAAAATATGTGATAAACTTGGTCATGAAATTCTTGTAGAATCAGAAGAAGGCAAAGGTTCCACCTTTTCTATTGTATTTTTCAAGGGTAAAAACTTGTTTAAATTTTAATCTTTCAATATTGTAAGATTAAAATTGTATTTGAAAGAGAAATCGATACATTGATTTCTCTAATTTTTTTATAATATATACATAAAGTTCATGAGTTCTAACATTTCTCATTTAAAATAATGGAAATGTTATGAACAGCAGCCATGAAACTAACAAGTGAAAGGAATGATAACATGTCAGTATTAAAGGCTGAAAATATAAGTAAAATTTATGGTGATAAAAGAGGAAGCTTACAAGTAAAAGCCCTTGATAAATTTAATATTAGCATCGATGAAGGAGAATTTGTTGGAGTTATGGGCCCTTCTGGAAGTGGAAAGAGCACTCTTTTAAATATTCTTGCAACAATAGATACTCCAACTTCAGGAGAGCTTTTCATAAAAGGAGTTAATCCAGAAAAACTTGATGAAAAGAAAGCTGCACTATTTAGGAGAAAGGAACTTGGATTTATATTTCAAGATTTTAATTTACTAGATTCCCTATCAATAAAGGAAAATATAATACTTCCTTTAGTACTCAACAAAACAAATACTCATGAAATAGAAAAAAAAGTAGATGATATTGCTTCACTTTTAAATATAAAAAAGATTTTAGATAAAAGACCTTATGAAACTTCAGGTGGCCAGCAGCAAAGGGCCGCTTGTGCAAGAGCACTAATTCACAATCCATCTATAATACTTGCAGATGAACCCACTGGAAATCTTGATTCTAAAGCTTCTCAGGATGTTATGGAATCTTTGACTAACTTAAATAATGAAAGAAAAGCAACTATAATGATGGTTACTCATGATCCTTTTGCAGCTAGCTTTTGTAAAAGAATAATAATGATTAAGGATGGAAGATTCTTTTTAGAAATTGTAAAAGGAGGTAATCGCCAAGCTTTCTTCAAGGAAATCATGGATTCACTTACTTTAATAGGAGGTCACTATAATGACATTGCATAATATCGCTGTTAAAAACATAAAGGGAAATTTAAATAAATTTATAATGTACTATTTAAGTAATACCTTTGTAGTTATGGTATTTTTCATATTTGCAAATTTTCTTTTAAGTCCTAAGGCTTCTAGTTTAAAAAACATGGGGCAAGCCGGCGCAATTATGACAGAAACAGTTTATCTTTGTGAGTTTGTAATACTCATATTCACAGTTGTATTTACTAACTATTCTATATCAAGTTTTTTAAAATCAAGAGAAAAAGAATTTGGGCTTTTATCAATGTTTGGACTGACAAGAAGCCAAGTAAGAAATTATGTTATGTTTGAAAACTTAATTGTTTCTTTATTTTCTATAAGTACAGGAATTATACTTGGTACTCTTTTTTCTAAATTATTTTTTATGTCAATTTCAGCTATTTTGATTTTAAATGCTGAAATTCCTCTTACAATATCAATTAAAGCAGTAATATTAACTTCAGTATGTTTTTTAATATTGTTTCAAATAACTTGTTTTAGATCAAGCTATAAAATAAAAAGCAATAACATAATAGAGCTTTTAAAAGGCTCACGGGTTGCAAAGCCAGTACCTAAATTTTCTAGTAAAAAAGCAATTTTATCTATAATATTAATTGGCTTTGGATATATTTTAGCAGTTTTTTCAGGTCAGGCTATTGTACTCACTATGTTCCCTATTTTAATTGTAGTAGTAACTGGCACCTATATGTTATACTCTCAATTCAGCATATATATTACAAGTAAACTTAAAAATAATAATAAAATCTTTTATAAAGGCATCAATATGATAACATTATCTCAAATAATATATAAACTTAGTGACAATACAAAAATACTATTTGCTGTTTCAATACTTTCAGCTGTAACCTTGACAGCTTCTGCAAGTGTATACTCATTTCAAAAAACTGTACAAAAACAAACTATAATAGACTACCCACAGGATATAAGTTTTATTGAAAATGGATTAAATACACACAATGTAATATCTCCTAAAGAAGTAGAAAAAATTTTTAAATCCTATGGAAATGAAATAAAATATAAAAATAAAATTATACTTATAAAAGCAACTAACAATGATTTATCTTCAAATAAGCACTCAAATTTTGAAGAACTGATCAATAAAAAAGATTTCTATATTATGTCCAATACTGATTACAACACTTTAGCAAATGAGCAAAAGAAATCAACTATTAAATTAAATAGTGGTGAAGTAATTGTTCACTATCATAATGTCATTGCAACTAAAGATACAGGATTATTTGCTGATAAAAGTTATTTAAAATTAAATACCGAAAACACTTCCATAAACTTAAAGCTTAAAAATGAAATAAATGGTGGAATAATTAATCAGGATAGCAAGAACTCCAATACTGCAGTAGTAAGCGATGATGACTTTAATAAACTTAAAGCTGATATTAAGGATGATACTCTTCAAGTTTATTATGGTTATACCATAATAAATGGATTTAAAGCAGTAAACTCAGTATCAAATATAAAAAGTGAAATTCCAAAGGAAATGAAAAGTAGTTTTTCTGAAAGAGTATTAAGCTTTTCTAAAATGATGGAAGTTATGTCTACATTTTTCTTTATAGGAACCTTTATTTCAGTATTGTTCTTCATAGCAACCTGCAGCATAATATACTTTAAATTATTTAATGAAATTCAAAATGATAAGCATGAATTTACAGCTCTTAAAAAAATGGGAATGTCTGTAGATGAAATAAAGAAAATAGTAAGTACTCAATGCTTTATAATGTTCTTTCTACCTTTTGCAGTATCCTTTATTCATACTAGTTTTGCAATAAAGGCTTTAAGCAACATATTACAAACAAGCCTTAGCCTTTATTTAATGATCATAGTAGGAATTTATTTTCTACTTCAGACAATTTACTTTTGCTTTTCAAGGACTATGTACGTAAAACAAATAAATACATGGCAATAATTACATTACCACGTTTAAAAAAAGTAAGAAAATGCGATTACTTTCTTAAAGAATTTAGAGGCAGTACTTTCTCAATGTGCCTCTAATTTTTTTTTAAATGCATATCAGTTCTATGTGATACTTTATATTTAACTGCTATTTCTAAACTCATTATGGAAATCTATAGGAGCAACTTTAATAAATCATATTCCTTTTGTTTATCAGTATTTTTGCTATTTACCTTGCTGAAATCTACATCTATTATTTTGTTATCCTTAATTCCAACAGCCCTTCCTGCAAAACCTTTCATCAATAGTTCTACAGCTTTAACCCCCATTTTACTCGCTAATACTCTATCAAAAGCAGATGGATTTCCTCCTCTTTGTATAAATCCTAAAACAGTGTTCCTTATACTAATTTTTAGTCTTTTTTCTATATACTTTTGAAGTTCTTCTATATCATACATTCTTTCAGTTATTATTATCACGTTATCATTTTTTCCTTTGCTTATGTTTTTACTCAATTTATTACATATAGTATTAAAATCCAATTTTCTTTCAGGAGTAGATATTATTTCTCCTCCTCCAGCTAAAGCTGAATATAAAGCTAAATCACCACAATACCTTCCCATTACCTCTACAATAGTAGTTTTTTCATGAGAAGAATCTGTATCTCTTATTTTACCTATACATTCTAAAACTGTATTTAAAGTTGTATCAAACCCTATGCAATAATCTGTATAAGCCAAATCATTATCTATCGTTCCTGGTAATGCTATAACCTTTATTCCTAGCTTGCTAAGTTCTTTCGCCCCTTGAAAAGATCCATCTCCTCCAACTACAACAACACTATCTATTTCAAATTTTTTTAATGTTTCTAAAGCTTTTTTTCTTCCACCCTCATCCATAAATTCTAGACATCTAGCCGTCTTCAGTATAGTTCCTCCTTTTTCTGCAATGCCATCTATATCTAAATTATTTAATTTTATTATATCTTCTTCTATCAAGCCCTTATACCCATACTTTATGCCCAAAACTTCTATGCCATTATAATTTGCAGATTTTACTACTGCTCTAATAGCAGCATTCATTCCTGGAGCATCTCCTCCACTTGTTAAAATTCCTATTTTCATATATTTCACCTGCTTAATATAACTTTTAATAGCCTTGTGTATACTGCATATTACTACAAATTTTTTCAGTTTCAAAAACACTATGCCTCTTTCTTTTGAAGTAAGTTTTTATTGTGCCTTGTTTATCTCTTCAATCATGTGTATATGTGTTTTCTTATCTATAGTATAGAAATACAATATGATACCTGCTCCTAGTAACGCAATGCCACAAACTAAATTCATGCTAACATTTATCGCTGTCATAACCTTTATGCTCTGAACCTGATTTGCTGCATACCCTAAAGCTCCTAGTACCCAGCCAATAACTGCTGTACAGATTGCCATACCTAGTTTAAATGCAAAATTAATGTATGCAGATAAAAAACCAGCTGCATGTTGATGATACTTATATTGGGTATATTCTGTTGTATCTGGTACCATACCAAATAGAGAAGCGATACCAAGGCCTCCTCCAATACCTGTCAAAAAAGTAAGCCCATGATATAGATTAAGTCCCACGGCAGTGTGTACTGGTAAGTAGTTCATGATAATCATAAGAATACCAGAAAAGGTAAACCCAATCATTGGAAGTGTTCTCTTATTATTTACTTTAGCTACTAGATATGCTAATGAAAATGTTCCTATAACACGTCCTAAGAACATTAATCCAGAATTCAGCATAAATAATTTATCGTTGCCTACATAATATTTAAAATAGTACATTCTTACCGCGCCACCTGCTGCCTCATAAAAGCCCCAACATACAAATGAAACCACTAAAATCATTACAGGGGTATTGCCTTTTAACACCTTAATTACATCTTTCCAACTTACCTTTTCTACCTTTACCTCTACAACCTCTTTAGTTGTTTTAAAACAGAAGATATATAATGGTAATGCTATACATGAGAAAATGACTGCCGCCCAAAAAAATCCTTTTCCTTCATTTCCTCCACCAACCCATTGAACCACACGTAGAACAAGCTGTGAGAGAAGCAATGTTGCAATAAATGCACCAGTCATACGATAACTAGAAAGACTAGATCGTGTATCTCCATCTCTGGTTAAAGTTGCTGGCATTGCAGAATAAGGAACATTTACACATGAATAGACAAGTACTAACATTAAGTAACACGCAAAACAATAAAATGCTCTTGTGTATGCAGATTGCGAAGGTAATACGGTAAAGCACATAATATTTAACAACAACATAGGAATACATGCGAATAGAATCCATGGTCTGTAGCAGCCCCATTTTGATTTAGTTCTATCAGCTATTGCACCTAAAATAGGATCAAACACCGCATCGCATAACTTAGAAACCAGCATAAAAGTACCGCAAAGTATAGCAGGTATAAGTGCAACATCTGTCCAAAAATACATCAAATAGGTAGAAACCAATGACCAACTAAAATTATTTGCAACGTCACCAGAAGCATACCCTATTTTTTTGAACTTAGAAAGCTTAATATTTTCGGAATTCACCTTATCAGTAACAGACATTTTGAAAATTCCTCCTTTTTTATAGAACTTTAGGCTTGACCATAACTGTTGCCCTTTTATTTTAGTTCTGGCATAGCTCAAAATCATTTGCTATGCCTTTATCAATTGTAGCTGCAAACGCATACCCATGTTCTATTGAAATACTTTTCTTCACATATTCCTGTATTATTTAGAGCAATCAAATAAAATTTTAGGATAAATTGATTTATTAAACAGTTCAAACCCTTTCACTGCATCACTCAGTGGCATTACCTTGCCAATAACCTTATCAAGCTGTAATCTTGGGATAAGATTGATGGTACGAGGCATAATTGAAGTTGTAGTAAATACTGTTTGAATCCTACCTTCCTTCATATATAGTTCATAGAGATTCAGTGGCATTTCATATTTAGGGGGAAATACTGCAAAGTAAACTACTGTACCACATTTGCCCATAATTTTTAGTGCTGGTTCTGCCGCTTTAGGAGAACCTGATGCCTCAAATACGTAATCAAAGCCATTACCATCTGTAATTTCCATTGCACGCTTTTCCATATTTTCATTGAATGGGTCAATCACATACTGTGCTCCCATGTTAAGTGCCATTTGACGTTTAGATTCTACAGGATCAATAGCAGTTACCTTTGCACCACCTGCAAGTAAAATCATATTTAAAAGAATAGAACCAATACCACCTACGCCTGAAATTGCAACCGTATCACCATGCTTTATTTGCGCTAAATCCATAGCACGGACAGTACAATTTGCTGGTTCTACTAAACTATACCATTGTAAATCAGCATCATCTGGAATCTTGAAAACAGCACTGACATCAGTCACCACGTATTCTGCAAAAGCACCTGTGTCTTGAGAATTATGACAATATTGGGGCTGTCCTTTTTTGCAGGCTGGACACTTTCCACAACTTGTTACTGGAAAAAGAGAAACCTTATCACCAATTTTAAATCCAAACTTGTCAGCTCCTTCGCCTAACTCTTCAATGATACCAGATGCTTCATGACCAAGACGCATTGGCGGTTTTGCACCTAATACCCCCATGGTTACCATATGCACGTCTGTTGCACAAAGAGCAGCATATGCAATTTTTACCTTTACCTGATTCTCAGCTACCTTTGGAATTTCTACATTACGAACTTCTACTTTATTTTTATCTGTAAACCATACCTGTTTCATTTTTTCCAATTTTCTTCACCCCTTCTACTAACATTAAACTTTTAAAAAACTATTTAGTCCACTTTCCCATTTATACAAATCCTTTAAATTTCGCTAATTTAGTCTCTATGCTGTATACATTTCAATGGAGACTATTTCTTAAAAGGCATAGTTCAAATTAATAGTATAACTTTTACACTAACCTTAATTTGAACTACGCTTCATATATATCGCTTTTTTACTTACCAGCAGCAAGCATCTTTTTCACTGTTTCAGCAATACTATGTGAATCTAGGCCATAATATTTGTAGATTTCAGTATCAGGACCAATAACACTGAACTCATCAGGTAACCCAATTCTCTTAAACTTGCAATTTATACCCGCTTCTGCTATAACCTCAGCTACTGCACCACCAAGACCACCATTAATGCTCTGATCTTCAACGGTTACAATAAAACCTGTTTCCCTTGCAGATTTTAAAACTATATCAACATCAAAAGGTTTAATAGTGTGCATATCTATAACTCTGGCATTTACACCTGTTTCTGCAAGCTCCTTTGCTGCCATAAGAGACCAATACACACTGTTACCTGTCCCAATTAAAGTCAAATCATTACCTTCCTTTACAGTAATAGCTTTACCAATTTTAAATTCATAATTATTATCTTTATATACATCTGGCTCAGCACCTCTTGCAATACGGATAATCATAGGTCCTTTATAAGTCATTGACTCTCTTACAACTTTCCTACACTGACCTGCATCTGCTGGAACACAGATTGTTAAATTTGGTATTGCTCTATAAAATGACAAATCAGCAATAACATTGTGGGTAGGACCTCCACCAGATGTAACTCCAGAGTGAGTTCCAATCAATCTTACAGGCACATCATTATAAGCAATATCTGTGTGTATCTGGTCTGCTGCCCTTAAAGGAAGAAATGGACCAAATACTTGTGAAAACACAATTTTACCAGAAAGAGCTAATCCTGCAGATATACCAACCTGATTGGCTTCTGCAATACCAATATTAAAACAACGTTCAGGATATTTTTTTATAAACTTTCCTGTAGATGTGGAAGGTGCAACATTATCAGAATAAGTAAATGCAAATTCTAATCCTTCATCTGCCATTTTCATCAATTCGACCCCATAAGCTTCTCTTGCGGATGATAACATCTGATCAAAATCGAAAGTTGTTTCAACTGCCATAATTTATCTCACCTTCCTATTATTTTCTATTGATTTTAGTGCCTCGTCCAACTGCTCTTTGGCAATTCCTCCGCCGTGCCATACTGCATTATTTTCCATAAATGAAACGCCACAACCTTTAGTAGTATTTGAAATAATACATATTGGCTTTCTTCTAGTTTCTGGATCTGCTGGTGGAAGAGACTTCAGGGCACTACAAACTTCATACATGTCATTACCTTGAATCTCTATAACATCCCACCCAAAAGCTCTTATTTTATCTCCTAAAGGATCAATATTCATTACATCTCTTGTGAAACCTGTCATCTGTAGACGATTTTTATCAACAATTGCTACAAGATTACCAAGTTTATAATGACCTGCTGCCATGAAGGCTTCCCAATTTGAACCTTCTTCAATTTCGCCATCTCCTATGATGCAGAAAGTTCTCCAGTAGGCCTTTGACATTCTAGCACCTAATGCTAAACCTGTAGCTATGGATAATCCATGACCCAGAGAACCTGTTGATGCTTCAATGGCAGGAACATACTTTCTATTAGGGTGCATACCAAATTTAGCAGTATCTAAGGTTTCAAAATGTTCTATCATATATTCCATTGTATACATTCCTAAATCTGAAAATATAGTATACAATGTCTCACCACAATGGCCTTTACTTAAAATCAATCTATCTCTTTTTTCCCATTTAGGATTTTTAGGATCGTAGTTCATGTACTTGTAATAGAGAGCAACAGCCATATCAACAATGGATAATTCTCCTCCAAGATGACCCATACCTATTTCATAGATAAATGAGCATAACTTTTTTCGAATCTCTACTGCCTTATCTTCTAATTGTTTAACTTGTTCCATATCGACATTACAATACATAATAGGCATCTCCTTTTTTCATTTATTTACAAATGTTATTAAAAATCATTACATTTAATAAGTATTTTGGGATATTTTCCACTAATTTGAGCAGCAAAAGCTTCTTCTGCCTGATCAATAGTGAAAATTTTCTGTATAAAAGGTTTCAAATTCATTCTAGGCATAATTTGAGCAGCACGTGGATATGCATATGGAGCTACATTTATACTAGAAATAGTCAATTCCTTACTATACAATTTGTCATATAGATTCAGTGGCATATCATAATTTTTTGGAAACATTGCAATATAAAGAACAGTTCCCCCTTTTGCAGCTATTTCACTAGCTGCCGGTGCAGCATTAGGTGATCCCGAAGCTTCTATTACCAGGTCAAAACCCAATCCATTAGTTATTTTATTGGATTCTACACATACATCCTGCTCCAAAGGATTGATAACATAATCAGCACCAAATTCTTTGGCAAGTTCCTGTCTTTCCTTAATAGGTTCTATAAGTGTCAATGATGTAGCTCCAAACATTTTCATTGCTTGAAGTGACAATAATCCTATAGGTCCACCTCCTGAAATGGCAACTCTTTGACCAATCTTCATATTTGTTTTGTCTACAATTCTAACTGCAATTGACACAGGTTCTAACAAGCATGCTTCTTCTAAACTGACATCATCCGGAACTTTAAAAACCTGAGATTCATGCCACACTACATATTCGGACATACCAGGCTTATTATCCTGATATTCACAAAACTGCTCCTGACCATTTCGGCAATAATAACATGTACCACAAAATCTTAAAAAGTTTCCTGCAACCCTGTCCCCTACTTTTAATCCCTTTTTAGTAGCCTTTTTACCGATTTCCACAATAGTACCTGAAATCTCATGTCCTATTCCAAAGGGAGGTTCAAGACCAAAAATTCCTTCTACTAAATGTGGATCAGAACCACATATTGAACAGTAAGCAACCTTTATTTTAACATCCTCATCTCCCATTTCCTGCTCAGGCATATCTATAACCTGAACACGTCCCCTTTTATTAACATCAGGATCTTTTAAACTTCCTACCTTAACACAAGCAATAGTCTTCATAAATTAAAACCTCCTTATTTTATAATGTTGTCTGGAATCCACCATCAATACTTATATACCATCCATTAATATAATCTGATGCACTACTTGCTAAAAATACGGCAGTTCCCATTAGATCATTAAGTTCACCCCATCGACCACTTGGAATTCTATTTGTAATTTTATCGTAAAAATTTTTATCAGCACGTAACTCCTTGTTAACATCAGTTGCCAGGAAGCCAGGGCAAATTGCATTGGTTTGAATATTATACTTGCCAACCTCATTTGCAAATACTTTTGTTAAACCAAGAATAGCATGTTTACTTGCTGTATATGGTGGACATTTTTTATCCGCAGTAAAGGATAATGCTGAACCAATATTTATAATCTTACCGGAATTTTGTTTAACCATTTCTTTAACTACCCTGTGGCTGAGATAGTACACAGAGTTTAAATCAATATCAATAATCTTCTGCCATGCTGAATCTGGATACTCTAAAAATTCCGCAAACGTACTTCCACCTGCATTATTTACTAAAATGTCAATTTTACCATATTCTTTCAAGCAGGTATTGACAACCTGCTCAATATAATCCTTTTTCGTTAAATCTCCTTGCAAGAACTTAACCTTCTGACCAGTTTCCTCTATGAGGCTCTTAATTTCAGATACATCATCAGTAAAGTGAGGTATAAAAAGATCAGCACCTGCTTTTGCAAAAGCAACAGCATAAGCCATACCAAGACCTTGATTTGCACCTGTAACCACAGCTACTTTACCTTTAAGCGAAAATGCATTCATTGAAAAATCACTAAGCTTTTTTTCCATAATAACACCTTCCTAATATTTATAATTTTGTTGATTGGTCAGGGATTTCCTCTACTAACTCAACCAAACAATTTTCTTTATCATTTTTATGTCTTATATCTAGTTCTGCCATTATATCAGCTACTCTTTCTTCTGTTAAATTATAGAATACCATGAATATGATCAATGTAACTACACAGACAACAGCTGGCAAAATAGATGTCATAATTAAAATTCCATTCAAAGATTTTGCAGTTTGAGGTACATTAGGAATATATCCAACGTTAGCTAATATCAATGTAGGTATAACTCCCCCTACTGCTAATGAAACCTTTAATCCAAGAGTAATAAGTGAGTACACAACTGCGGCATGTCTTTTGCCAGTATTGTACTCAGCATACTCAACTGCATCCGGAATGATTGACCACAAACTGCCCATAAGTATACCATAGCCAAATGTAGCTACTGATTTAGCTATCATCATTGCTGCAATTTGTGAGACCGGAATGATATATAAAGCTGCTGATCCAATGGCACCTAAAATCAAACCAAGTGCAACAGTTTTTTTCTTTTTGATATGTCTAAAAAGCGAAGGCACAAAAGGAACTGCCACAACTGAAGGTAAAACATTCAACATAGAAAATAAAGCAACTAGATCTTTTCTATTTACGTTATAAGTCATATAATAAATTCCTGAAGCTGATTGTATAGACGAGAATGCATAAACACCAACAAACAGTAAAAACAATACGACACCTGGCTTATTATGTGTAATCTGATAAATAAATCCTTTAAAAGTAACTGGATCTAGATGAGATTTTACTCTGATACGTTCATGCAAAGTAGTATAACTATAAATCAAGATAGACGCACAAATAATAGAAAGTAAAATAATAGTCATCTGGTAACCTTTTGCTGCATTACCTCTGCCGAAAAATTGTGATAAAATAGGAATAAACAGTGCAACTACCACACCACCAGACTGAGCAAACATCATTCTTACGGAATTTAGCCTAGTCCTTTCCATAGGATCTGCTGTCATGACGGTTGTACAAGATACATATGGATTAATTATGAAAGTATATAATGTGAGCATCAAATTGTACGTGGCATACGCCCATATCAATTTGCCCGTATGTCCCAAATTAGGTACTGTAAAAGTCAAAATACCTGCAATGGCAAAGGGAATAGCTCCATAAATAAGATAACTTTTATATTTACCATGCTTTGGATTCATTCTTTCTGCAATAATACCCATGGTAGGGTCCCATATAATATCCCATCCTCTAGAAATAAGAAACATAACAGAAACTTCTACAGCAGTTAATCCATAAACATCAGTATAGTAGAATGTGAGAAACATTAAAATTGACTGAAAAACTAAATTCATTCCACCGTCTACAAGTGAATATCCTACTACTTCTTTGGTCGGAAGTTTATAAAAACCAGGGTTATCACCACTTTTTTCATACAAATTTATCGTTTTTGCCACTATTTCGTCAACTCCTTTTCAAATTTATAATAGCTTACAATTTTTAAAATCCATAGTAAGTTCAATGATAGTAAACGATTGCAAAATGTACCTTCTAAATAAAATGGCATGGTTCAAAAGCTTAGCTCCTCCTTTTCATTTTATTCACCACTTCTTAGTTATTAATTTTATATTATTTAGTCTTAACTTAAGTGTGTTTTTTTTATGAAAACGTGTACTTTCTATATTAATTTCATTATCTGTTATTCTTAAATATATTTTTTAAACATATAACTTTTTATATATTGGGGAAATAATATTTACAAATTGCTAATATATGTATACAATAAAATCATAGTTTAAAATTTATATACGAGTAATTAAGGTATCTTGGAGGTACTATGTAAATGTTTTCTAAAATTGTCTTATATGCAGAAGATAAAATTGCTAATATGATATGTAACTTCTACAGGACAACTAAAAGTGATTTTTATATTTCTTATATTGCTAACTCTTATAAAAATAGTATTGAAAAAGCAATAGAACTTAATGCTCAAGTTATAATTCTTCAACTTAAACACCCTGTATATAAAATTCATAATTTTTTCTACGATTTAGCGATGTCAAATATATATCCAATGATCCTAATTTTTAATGTCATTTCAGAAAATCAAATTATATACTCTATTACAAGTCACAAGGACATTACTTATATTAATAAAATAAAATCCTTTTTTACTCAGTCTTTAAGTAAAAAATATACTTGTCATTTTAACTATATTGGTGAAGAAAAAGATTCAAACTTGATAATGGACTTCAGAATCAGTAAACTAGAAAAAACCGAATATCTAAAAGATATTCTACGGGGAGTAATTAAAAGTGAATTTTTATATTATAAAAAAAAAGTAAACTTAAATCTAAATGATTACGGTTACTACGTATATATTTGTAATCTTATGGAAATTGAATATTCAGACCACTATTTAAATAAAAATATTTACTACTTAACTGGAGAAGAATTTATTAAAGAATGTGAAACCGTTCTTGATGAGTACAGCGGAGGTGAGGTTTTTTATATTGATCCCGATATTTTGTGCATAATTATCAATGATTTTAATTGTAGAAGTATTGCTAGCAAACAAAATAAACTTTTTGAAATTACTAACAAATTGAATAATGTAACAAAATCTAAGACAGCATTCAGATATATGAGCAGCTATATCAAAGATATTGAAAATATAAGAGATGCTTATGAATCTTTCCATTGTTTAAAAGCATATAATTTTTTCTGTTCTGACGCTAAATTACTCACTCAAAAATATATCAATTCAATAAAAAAAGAAATAGACTACACTTTAGTAGATAACACTCTAAAACAAATAAAAGAACTTATAAATTATGATATTTTTAATATTAAATTGAATAAGTTAATATATAAACTATTTTTAGATATTGTAAAACCAAGTCTTGACTACAATCTTTATTATTATTGCCATACTTCGTTGTCATCGGCATTAGCTGACAGGTATAGCAATCTATATAAAAAAATATTGCCGGAGAGTTCCCTATCCAAAAAAGTATTCTTCATCTCCATAGAGGATAAATGCAGTGAATTTATAGATTCTGTAAATCAACTCAAGTCTGAGCTTTCCAACAAATATATGATAAAGAATTCTATAGTTATTCAAGTATTAAACTTTATACATATTCACTATATGGAGAATATTACTGTAAATCTTATTGCATCTAGCTTAAATATTAGCAACTCATATTTAAGTCAGATATTTAAAAAGGAGATTGGTACAAGCATTATAAAATATATTATTAACTATAGAGTAGAAAAAGCCAAAGAACTTCTTTCTTCAAGTGACGAACTAATTTACAATATTGCTGAAAAAGTAGGCTTTTGTGATGAAAAACACTTTTCAAAAACATTCAAAAAAATTACTGGTCTAACTCCTATGCAGTATAAAAAGCAAAATGAGAAAGCCAAATATATCTAAAAACAAAGGGATAACTGTTCACCTAGGGTATTTCAATATTAAATATACGTAAGACAAACAAATACATTGCAGTAAATAAATTACTACCATGTATTTTAGCCAATATCCTTTTTAGCAAATCCTTTAATACTCATAAATATGAAAAATACTAAATATACACATACATAGACCATCATCCATACACTTGGTGTAGTAGACTTCCCTAGTATACCAAAACCAAAACCTGACATAGGATTAAATGTTCCTAAAGAAGTAAAAATAGTAGAAATCATTTTTCTATAAATTACTTCAAAAGGAGAAATTAAACTTGAAATTATTCCAATTGTAGAAAGGGAATCATTTTCAATATATGCTCCTGCTTGTTCCATCACTCCACCAATTAATCCAAGTACATATAAAGCCACTACTACTATCCCATTATTTAAGGTTTTGAATTTAGTACTTCCATAAAGAGATATTGATAATATAGTCAAAGGCTGCAAAATAAAAAACAAGAATCCCTTAGCAAGTGCTGCTGTCCCAAAAGTTTCTACCATAGATATTCTATTTACAGTGGAAATAATAATTACTGCTATATAAAGAAAAGTACTGTATAAAATAATAAGAATAGCTGTACCCAGGTATTTCCCAATTATATATTCTTCTCTCTTAATTGGCTTTGTTAAAATGGTTAAAATAGTTCCATTTTCTATTTCAGAAGAAACCATTCCTATGGACAGCATTATAGTTAAAAATGCTACAAGTATAATGGAAAAATAAAACCCAATTATAGAAATAGTTGAAGAAAGATTAGCAATCATATCTATCATGCCATTATTACCAGTCACATTATTACTTGTAAATTTAAAGATAATAGTTAAAAGGATAAGGTATACTATGGTCAATATGCCTATAAAATGAAAGATTTTCTTTCTATAAATTTCCTTAAAAGTGGAAAGTGCAATAATAAACATTATTCTTCACCTCCTTCAATAAGTTTTATAAATATCTCTTCCAGACTATTTCTGTGAGGAGTAAGTCCATACAACTTTCCACCACCTGATATAATTAACGAAGCAGCTTCATGTATCTCATAGTTTTCCTTAACATGCATTTTAATGTTTTTCCCATCGAAAGTCATATCTTCATCAATTTTTTCAAGCTTATTTAAAATTTCATTATTCATATTTTCTACATGAATGTCCAAAACAGTGTTTCCCTCTAAAAGATCATCGATTTTTCCTTGTTTTACAATACTTCCTTTACTTATAATAGCTACACTATCGCAAATCATTTCTACTTCACTTAAAAGGTGACTATTTAAAAATACAGTTTTATCCATATCTTTTAGCTTCAATATAATATCTCTAACTTCTTTTCTACCTATAGGATCTAATGCAGAAGTAGGTTCATCTAAAAAAAGAAGCTCAGGATCACAAAGAAGAGCACTTGCAATTCCTATTCTCTGCTGCATGCCTTTACTATAAGTACCTATTTTACTTTTTTCAGCACCTTTTAAATTAACAATTTCAAGGACTTCTTCTATTTTTATAGAAGAAGTCTTCTTATCAAGTTTATATAATGAAGAGTGGAAGGACAGGAGGTCTAATCCTGTCATCCATTCTTGATATTTAAAAAGTTCAGGCAAATATCCTATCCTTTTCCTGGTCTCCAAATCCCCAATAGGCTTACCTAATATACTTGCATTTCCTGAAGTGGGAAACAGCAGCCCAACAATGGTTTTTATAAATGTGCTTTTTCCTGCACCATTAGGGCCTAGAAATCCATAAATTTCACCTTTAGCTACAGATATATTTATATTTCTGCATCCTTTGTTATTCTCATATATTTTAGAAAGATTTTCTGTTTCGATTACCAAATTTATCACCTCATAGACTTTGCTGTTTCCAGTAATTTATTTTTATCTACATTACCATCAATGCTAATTAAAACATTGTCTTTAAGAACTAAAATAGAAGAATGTATCTTTTCCTTATCATTTTGACTGGTATCAAAGCATCCAATGGCTTTCATACCATTTATATTCATTTCTTCAGATTTACCTCCTACATTTGGAATATACAAAGTACTTTTCCAATCCTTCATGGATTTCAGCTGATTTTGCATATCTTGCGGCAGTACTGAAAGATCTGAAAGTGCATTAAATATTTCATCCACATCTGCACCATCAGGTGCCACAATTTCCGGTACTTTGGTTTCTGAAACAGCTATACGGTCGCCATTTGTTGAATCTTCATACATAATGCTTAACCCTCCAGCCATGTTTAAAGAAAAAGTCTTTCCATCTAAGTCTTTAGGAAATAGTTTTTTCCCTCCTAAAGATTTAAGAAGCCCATTTATATTTTCTACATTTAAAGTAAAATCCATTTTGGAAGGCTTATCTATTGAAATATTCTTTACTTCTTTTGATTGCATATTTTGAGGTATAGATATTGTGAATGGCAGTGTTTTTTTTGCTTCATCTATAGTAACATTTTTTTGTTCGCCGCCCTGATATTTAACTTTGCCTATTTTATCAATATTAATATCTGCCTTATGGTCTATAAGTTCATTTTTAAGTTTTGTAATATCATCTAATGAAATATTTACACTTTTGATATCCTTTGCTCTAAAAATTGAAACTGCATTAATAACTGATGCTCTTATAGGCTCTACAGAAACACAAGTGGTTATGACAATGGCTGCGCAAGCTGCTGCTGCTATTTTTTTATATTTTTTCATAATTTTAAACTCTCCCTTTTTATTTTTTACTTCAATATCCCTATTTTCTATTTCTACATGATTTATTTTAAAATCTCTCTCATAATCTTGAAGTTTTTCCACGGCAAAACTATTTATAGACTTCAATTCTTTATAAACTTCTTTGCATTTTCCACATTGAAAAAGGTGCATTTCTACTTCTTTTATTTCAGTATTACTAAGTTCTCCATCAATATATGCTTGAATGCTTCCTTCACTTAGACACTTCACTTTTTATTCACCTCTCTCTTCTAAGCTTAAATAGCTTTCTTTAAATTTTCTTTGTGCTCTCGATATAAGTGTGCCTACAGAGTTTTTATCTACTCCAATTATTTCTGCAATTTCACTATATTTGTATCCTGAAAATTTAAGAACCAGACACATACGATCTCTAGGTGGAAGTGCATTCAGTACTTTTTTAGTTAAATCTACCTCACAATTATTAATTGCAACTTCTTCAATTGAAATAACGTTATCTGTTTCTTTTTTGTAAATCATCTCATTTTTTCCCTCATGAATTTTTTTATTTCTTATATAATTGTAGGAAGTATTGGTAGAAACCTTATTTAACCATGCAGCAATGTTATTGTGGTCAGGTGGTGAATTATATAACTTCATAAATACTTCCTGTGCCAAATCTTCAGCTGCATGCATGTCCCCAGTAAGGTAGGAAATTCTTCTGAAGATGGTGTCATAATATTTCTCATATACAGCTTTAAAATTTTGCTCATATTTTTTCTTTTTAAAATAACTGATAACACCCATATTTTTGACTGTATTCCTCCTTCTAGGTAACCTTGTTCAAAAGCTTTTGATTAATATATTCTAGAATATACTTGATACCTTTTTTGTTAAATTTGGTATCTATAATATTAACACATAAGTATTAAAAATTATGACAAGAATTATGATATAATTAATAAACTATTTTAAAATCATGAAAAATAACAATTTTAAATGGAGGTATACTATAATGAACAAAATTAAATTAAACAAAGAAAAAAAGCAAGAAATGATTTCTACAATAAAGGACTATTTTCTAAACGAAAGAGATGAAGAATTAGGCGATTTGGCCTCAAGCTTGATACTAGATTTTATAGTAGAAGAATTAGCTCCAGAATTTTATAATCAGGGAGTTTATGATTGTTATAAATATATTACTGATAGAAATGAAGATTTATTATCCCTTCAAATATATTAACTCATATGCAAATTAGGAGAATGTTAAAAATATGATATATAAACATGAAGATAAACGTAATAAAGAATTGAGAGTTGATTGTAAAAAATGTTTTGGATTATGCTGCGTTGCATTATACTTCTCAGCGTCCGAAGGTTTTCCAACTAACAAAGATGCAGGTAAATCCTGTATAAATTTACAACCTGATTTTGCCTGTTCTGTTCACAAAAATCTTAGGAACAAAGGCCTTAAAGGTTGTACTTCCTATGATTGTTTTGGTGCTGGTCAAAAATTAGCCCAGATTACCTGCAGCGGACGTGATTGGCATCAAGGCTCTGAATACGCTAAGAAAATGTTTGATGCCTTTTTAATTATGAGACAGCTTCACGAAATACTATGGTATCTTTCTGAAGCACACACCCTACAAACAGATAACAATATCAAAAAAAACATAAACTCCTTAATTGAAAATACCGAAGGCCTTACTCTGCTTGACATTGATTCTCTATTATCACTAGATGTAGAAACTCATAGAAACAAGGTTAATGTAATACTTAGAAATACAAGCGAGCTTATACGTTCCAGAGCTCATAGAAAAAAACCTTTATCTCACAGATTAGATTATTTTGGTACAGACCTGAGAAAAACTAATCTTAGAGGTGCAGACTTAAGGGGAACATGCCTTATTGCTGCAAACCTTAGAGGAGTTGATTTAAGTTATGCTGATCTCATTGGAGCTGACCTGCGAGATGCTGATCTCAGCGAAGCCAATCTCTCAAAAAGCATCTTTCTTACTCAGTCTCAAATCAATACAGCTAAGGGTAATTCCCATACAAAACTGCCTATAATGATAATCCGCCCAAGCTATTGGTCAAAATAATTATAGCTAATATTATTAAATAAACAGAGTTCTTGGCATCAGATGGAGTTTTGACTCCACCTGATGCTTAGAAATCGTTATCCAGGGATGTAGCTGCTCTTTACTCCCACTTGGATAAGGGAGTATTAGAGCAGCTAGTCATCGGATAAACATCCTAGGGAAGTCATTTCTGACTTCCCTTAAAAAATGTTATAATTAGGATATAATTAAATTATAATATAGTACGCACTTTTAAAATAGTGTACTTAAAGGAATGAGGGGTTAGTTTATGTTTCATGTAGTTGATTTTGAAAAATGGGAAAGGCGTGAACACTTTAAATATTATACTGAACGGCTTAAATGTGCCTATAGTATTACCGCAAATCTTGATGTTACTTTATTTAAGGAATCATTAAGAAAAAATAATTTAAAATTTTATCCTTCATTTATCTATTGTGTTAGTTATAACATAAATTCTATGCCGGAATTTCGTATGCGTCTTGGGGAAAACAGCCAATTAATTGTATATGATATTGTCCATCCTAACTATACAATTTTTCATAAAGATGATCATACATTCTCGGACATTTGGTCAGAATATACAGATGACTTTTATAAATTTTATGATAATTATAAATGTGATATGAAAAAATACTCACATATTAAAGGTGTAAAAATTAAGGCAAACCAGCCTAAAAATTTCTACTGCATATCTTGTGTCCCATGGCTCACATTTACAGGATATTCAACATACAGCAGCGAATCAACTCCATCTTTAATGCCAATTATAACCTATGGGAAATATCATGAAGAAAATGGAAAATGGTTAATGCCATTTACTGTGACAATATCACACGCAGTGGCTGATGGATATCATGTAAGTAAATTAATTAACAGCATCCAAGAAACAATAGATAAACAGAGTTTCTTGGTATCAGATGGAGTTTTGACTCCACCTGATGCTTAGAAATCATTATCCAGGGACGTAGCTTCTCTTTACTCCCACTTGGAAAAGTGGGAGTATTAGAGCAGCTAGTCATCGGATAAATTTAATATTGAAAAAAGTAAATCAGTTTTATGATTAATGCGCTATTGCAAGTTATGTAGTCAATTTAATTTACCATATGAATATTAATATATATTATAGATAATAATATATATTACAGATATGAAAGGATGTGTACAAAATGGCATTAAATAATGCAATGACCGCTGATTTTTTACGATCTGCATATGGTGGAGAAAGTATGGCTCATATGAGATATCTCATTTGGGGAGATCATGCTGAGAAAGCTGGATATCCTAACATTGCCAGACTTTTTAGAGGCATAGCCTATGCAGAATGGGCACATGCTAAAAATCATTTCAATGTACTTAAAAATCAAGTTGGTGACAATACAGTTGCAGCTGGTGCTGTATTTGGAAATACTGATATTATAGAAAACCTTCAGGGAGCAATAAATGGAGAACTTCATGAAGTAGATCAAATGTATCCTGTATATCTTGAAACTGCAAGATTTCAAAATGAAAAAGATGCTGAAAGATCATTTCATTTTGCACTAGAAGCTGAAAAAATACATGCCAATATGTTTAAGGGGGCACAGGAAGCAGCTAAATCAGGAAAAGATATTCCAAATCAAAAGATATATGTTTGTCCAATTTGCGGATATACATACATGGGTGATAATGTCAGTGATTGTCCAGTTTGTGGTGCAAAGAAAGAAATCTTCAAAGAATTTTAATATTAACAATATTTTTAACGTTTTCTCATAAACAGAATTCTTGGTTTCAGGTGGAGTTTTTTTTTCCATCTGAAACTTAGAAATCGTTATCCAGGGGCGTAACGGCCGTTATCCCCCACTTTATAAGAAGATGGGGGTATTACGGCTGGTAGCCATCGGACAAATACATTGAGCCTGTATCAAAATAATTTTGATACAGGCTCAATCTTAAATTAACAATCTAGCATAGTTTTTCCTTCACCACACAGCTTTTCAAAATCTTTTGTAAATGCCTTTATTGCACAATCAACTGCATCTAATTTAATTAATCCTTCAATTACATCTGGAGCAACTGTTGCGGCGCCAACACCATATTTCGCTAATTCTAAAACTTGTTGTGAATTTTTAAAACTTGCTGCAAGAACTTCTGTCTTTAAATCATTCTTTTTAAATATATCATGAATATCTTTTGCAACTTTTATACCATCTGCACCTATGTTGTCAATTCTATTTACATATGGAGCTGCATAGCTAGCACCAGCTTTTCCTGCCAAATAAGCCTGCATCTGTGTATAGACAGCAGTTGCTGTAATATTAGTACCTTCTGCTGCAAGAGCCTTTATTGCCTTTAATCCTTCTCTTGATACTGGAACCTTTACATACGTACTAGGCCCCAATTCTTGTTGAATTTTATGTGCCTCTCTAACCATTGATTCAGCATCTTTGGAAACAACTTGTACGTGAAGTTCTGCATCTTTTCCAATAAACTTTCTAATTGCCTTTAATACCTCATAGGGATTTTTTCCTTCTTTAGCTAGAATAGATGGATTAGTAGTTACTCCATCTATTGGATAATAAGCATACATTTCCTTAATTCGATCTAAATTTGCAAAATCTACAATAAGTTTCATAAATCTGATTTCCTTTCTTCCATTGCATATTGCAATTTATTTTAAGCTTCAATAATGAGGCTTTTTACTCCTGCGTTTCTTGCCACTTCTCTAAACTCGTTCATTTCATCTTCAGTATACATTTTAGGATTATCGTAAAAACAATATTCTTCTTCCACTAAATTATACTTTGCCTTGGCAAGAGGATTATAATTCAATAACTCATATTTTACATCTGGATAAATACCAATGATAAATTTACCTATAGCATAGATATTTTCTTTAGTTGCCGTCATTTTGGGAATAAGCGGCGTTCTAATAATTACCTTATTTTTTTTATTCGATTCCAATATAAATTTTATATTTTCTTTTATTTCATCATTGTAAACTCCAGTTAACTCTTTATGTTTTTCCCTATTAAATACTTTTAAATCTGCATAAATAGAATCCAGATAAAAAAGAACATCCTTAATTGTATCTTTAGCTGCGTAAAGTGAAGTTTCTATTGCTGTATGAATTCCATTTTCTTTTAACATCTTTAGTAAGGATATTGCAAAGTCTTTTTGAAAAAGTGGTTCTCCTCCTGATAAGGTAACTCCTCCACCATATTTAAAAAACGCTTTGTCTTTTAACACAAGCTTTACTAATTCCTCCACAGTATATAACTTACAGTCCATAGTCAAACATCCTGCCGGACATGCATCTATAGGCTCTTTCCACTCATCTGTGGCACTTTTGTCAATATAAAGCTTGTTGTTCTTTAATGTAATGGATTTATTTTTGCACACTTTAGTACAGTTTCCACAGTGTATACACTGATTTTCTAAGTACATGAGCTTAGGCTCTAAGGAAAATCCCTCTGGATTCTGGCACCACACACATCGAAGTGGACATCCCTTTAAAAAGATTGTGGTTCTAATTCCATCTCCATCATGCGTTGAAAATCTCCTAACATCAAATACTTTACCAATCATTTAATCACCTGCACTTATATATTACCATAACTTGTTCTAGCAATAATTTCATTTTGAAGTTCTCCTGCCAATTCTGTAAAATAAGCAGTATATCCTGCAACTCTAACAGTTAAACTTCTATAATTTTCAGGATTCTTTTGTGCTGCAATCAAATCTTCTTTTCTCACTACGTTGAATTGTATATGTGGTATTTCTAAATCCACAAAAGTTCTTAAAAATTTAGCAAACTTATCTATATTGCTTTCAGTCTTAAAGAATTCAGGTAAAAACTTCATATTTAAGAGTCCACCATTAGTAGTTAAGTAATTGTCCAATGAAGAAACAGACTTTAATACTGCTGTGGGGCCGGCGATATCTCTCCCATATACAGGAGACATACCTCCATCTGCCAGAGGTGTTTTTGCATATCTTCCATCTGACGAAGCTCCAACATTTTCTCCCATAGGTACGTGAGCAGAGACTGTATACATTCCTGTATGATATCTGCCGCCACGATAATTTGTATAGCAACTTAACTTTTTACTGAAAAATCTTGCCCACTTTGCGCCAAGTTCATCAACATAGTCAATGTCATTGCCATACTTTGGTGCACGCTTAAGCAGCATAGTACGTATTACTTCATATCCTTCAAAATTATTTTGCAGTGCTTTTAGTAAATCTTCTTTTGATATTCTCTTTTCTTCATATACTAAAAGTTTAATAGCAGCTAAACTGTCTGCCAGGTTAGCTATTTGTATCATCTGAATTCCTGAAAAGTTATAAACAGCTCCTCCTTTTGTAACATCCATTCCCTTTTCAATACAATTGTCAATTACAGAAGATAAAAATGGGGATGGCAATATATCCATGTGTGCTTTTTCTATCTCTTCACAAGCTAGTATCATTTTATCCATAAAATAAGTTATATTCTTTGCAAAAGCTCCTTCCAATTCTTCAAAAGTTTCATAATCAGTTAAATTTCCTAAATCAGGGCCAATTTTGTCCCCACTTAATAGAGACTTTCCATTGTTTAAAGTTAACTCCAATGTTTTGTCTAAATTAAACATAGCAGCATCACTCCAGCCAAGATTATTGCCTTGGGTAGTGATTTCCACACATCCTACAACAGCGTAATCCCTTGCATCTTTTTCTTTTACACCTAACTTCATCATGGAAGAAATAATAGCTTCATCGTTAAAAAATTGCGGCATTCCACTTCCCTTTGACACTACTTTCACTGCTTCCTTTAAAAACCTCTCATTAGTTTTTTTGTGAAGCCTTACTGATAAGTTAGGCTGTGGTAATCCTAAATGCTCTTGTGCTTTTAAAAATATAAAAGATAACTCATTAAAAAAATCATTACCTTTTTCATCTTGGCCGCCAATTACAACATTGAATCCAATTGGAAAACCTGCAAAAAACTTTGCACTGTGTGAGTTTCTCAAATAGACAATTTGATTGAATTTAAGCCAAAGACATTCTATAATTTCTAAAGCTTTTTGATTATCAATTTTTCCACTGTCAATGTCTTTTTTATAAAATGGATACAAGAATTTATCCATTCTACCTGGTGAAAAAGAAGATGCATTTGATTCCATGTGAAGAATAACAAATAAAAACCAAACAGACTGTACAGCTTCATGAAAAGACTTTGGAGGATTCATACTCAAGCTTTTACAATTTGCTGCAATCTGAAGCATGTTGGCCCTATTTTCTTCATTTGATTCTTCCTTTGATCTCTCTATTAAAAGATCATGATATCGCATCATAAACCTTTGGGTACCTTCCATTACCAAAATAACACTGTTATAAAAATCCTGCTGCTTTTTACTAGCATCTTTTAATCTCACAGCAGCTTGATTTTTTAATCCCTCAGGTCCGTATTTTAACCAGCTTTCACAATCTGGACAAATATGCCCCTGCGCATGATCTTTTTGATTGATTTTAACTACCTTTGCAATTTCATCTATCTCTTTTCCATACCGTTTTCTAATTACATCTTCTAAGGATTTTCCATTAAAATATGGTTTAATAATTTCTCTAAAAGTAGTAATATCTTCTTTTCTTACATTAAATCTATCTTGAGGCCTTGTTGGAAGGGTTTCTATTTCACGATCAACCCAAGAGCTTCCGCTTTCAGGAAATACAACACCATATCTTACACCCATTGTACGATTTCCAACAATCATCTCTTCTGGTTCTACCGCGATATTTAAGTGTGTCAATGCATTTTTTAGAGCAAGTGCCCTTTTAATAATAATGGGTTTATCTTCATTTTCTTTATATGTTTTTGTGATAATAAGTGCTTGCTCAATAGATACGTATCTCGGCTCATCCATCATTTTTTTCTTCAGCCAAGCTATTCTGTCAGTTTGAATTAACTCTTCCATACAACTCACCTCTTTATTACCTATAGAATATTTTTATTATTATCTATTATTTGCACTTATATTATACAGTGCTTTTTAGTTTTTTACAACAATATTTGTATTATTGTTTATTGTTTATTATTGTTTTATATTATGATATGCTCTTTAAGGCATTTGAAAGAAAATAACAAGTCAAAGATGCGACGAATATTTTTTATCGGACAAGGAGTCAGGTTCCGCAGATAGTGAATCCTATCTAAAGGTTCTACCGACGCAATATGATAAAAAATAGGCTAGCATACTCAATGTTGTATTTTATACATAAAATATAAACAGTGTCTAATTTTTCCTTTATAAAATTTGCATATTCGTTCATGAGTGAACCTCCTTAAAAATCAATGTAATTAAGGGGCTTCGCCACATTTTTTCTACTATTTGTCAAGTCTTTTTGAAGATTTTGATAAATTTATTATGTAAAAAAAGAACAGGTATGTATTTTTAAACACACTCTGTTCCATAACTATAGCTTGTTTCAGAAATTGATCAATTTTAATGACTATCATCATATGAGTTTATACTTAAATATGATAGTTTTTATCGGCTCAACTTCTGAATCCAAACCTATTCATTTTTTCACAATGTTATTTTTTCTGTGGCTGTGGCTTCACAATATAAACTTTTCCTGTCTTGGGGTCCAAAACGGCAGATCCTACATTGCCACTTGAACTTTTATCTTTCATCTGCGTGGTCAATTCTTTCGGATTATTGATCTTTATAAGTTGTTTTTGGTTTAAAATGATTACCAAGTTTTTCATGTCTATATTCCAGAAAATCATAATTGAAAGTAAAAGTCCGCAGATAAAAACAAGCATAACATCAACAAGATTTACCACGCTTTCCATGGGACTTATCTCTTCCCTGTAACTGGCTCTTTTGGATTGAAGTCGTCCTCTGTTCAACATAATCTTCTCCTTTTGCTGTATAAATTACTTCACCCCGGTTTTAGAAGTATCTTTGCTTTTACTCTCGTCGGTTTTAATAATATACATTTTTTTTGTCACCGGATCTTCATAAACCTGTCCCATATCTTGATAACTATTACTCTTTGTCTTGTTAATCTGGTTACTCGCATTCATTTTAATATTCCAGAGAGAAGCAATTGAAACCATTAAGCCGCAGGCGAAAATCAGCATGATGTCAATTAAATTGACCACACTTTCCATCGGGTTAATTGCCTGCCGGTTATTTTTTCTTCTAGACTTGATTAATCTTCTTCTCATAGCTTTTTTTCATTCCTTTCTCATCAATTAAGCCGATTAGCTTATCAGGAACATCAATGATTTTATCCATCAAACTTTCTAGGATAGCTTCATTGGTGCTGATATAACCCTCATACCAGTGACTTCTCAAATAGGAAATTGAGAAACAAATCGCTGCGACGAATACTCCGGATATGGTCGTATCAAAACCGACGCCGATAGAGCTGGAAAGAGTCTTGATATCGCCCTTCCCCAAGGCTACGATTCCGGGACCCAATGGAATCAAGGTGCCCATCAGGCCGATCATTGGCCCCAGTTTGGCAATCAGATCAGTAGGCGCCATAATTTTCCGATAATAAGCGTCTTCTATGCTTATTAGTTTTTGCGCATAGGCTGCCAGAGAATTTTCTGGCATATTTTCAGCCTCAGTTAGTTTTACGGCGAGCTGTTTCTGACGCTTAAGCAGTTTGCTGTCCTTGATGATTTGTAGGGCGAGCTCCTTCCCCACACGGTTGATTTTCTTTAATAGTTCCGGAATGTCTTCTTTCATTTTTCTACGTTCTATGATGTACTCCATCAGGAGATCCCCAATTTGCCAGATTGTGATGACAATCATAATAAGCAGGACAACCATACAAGGGTTGAGAATGCCTTGGCCGAAAGTGTGAAGAATATTTCTTAAAGAATTTCCTATCATAATAACCTCCAAATTTTCGTGATAAGGTAGTTGGTTAGTTTCAATTTGAGAGCTAACCGACTATCCTTTTTTTCTTAAATGTAAAACTTTTATTTCTATCAATTCACGAACGATAGCGTTTGTTTATTATTGTAAGGCAAACGCTGTCGTTTGATTAGCGCAATGATAGAATGCCCTATTGCCTGATAACAAATGCCTTCTTAATTCTTAACTATTACTGCACTACAGCGCTAAATCCAAAGTTTCTGAAAACACTGCTGCCGTTTGTTTTAGCAATATCTGCTTTGAGAAAATTAACAAGTGCCTGGGCTGCTGGTGCTCTGACAGTATCATTCATGGCAGCATTCGTGATGCCAATAGGATAGATGATATTAACATCTTTGCTATCTAACACGATAAGCTGGGGTTGAGTTTTAGCGTCAGTTGCATAGACAGAACCGAGTTGGTTCACATTCTTAGCAACAGCGTTCAGCACATTGGTAACGTTGCTATATAGCGCTGCATGAGTTAAAATGTCATTCCATGTAGTGCTGTCGATGGCATCGAATACCTGCTTTGTGTAGGTTCCTGCCGGTACAACAGCCGGGTCTCCAACGGCAATTGTCGTGCCGGGATTATCATTCAACCAACCTAATACGTCTGAATATTGAAGGCTGTTTTCTGTAAGACCGGTGTTTGGATTTCCGACGAGCACCAATTTGTTATTAAGCAAATTGTATACCGTGCTAGCTTGTATGATATTTGCAGTGACCGCAGAATTCATTCGCGCCAAATCCGCAGAGAGGAAAACATCGGCGCTATGATTGGGATCCGCTTTCATCTGATTGAGCAGATTTCCGGAGCTGTCATAGGTCACATTAACCTTTGTGTTGGGATTCTGGTCCTCAAACGCTCTTAGCAGGGTGCCGCTCGGATACACTCCGTTCACCCGCTCACCAAGGGAATAACGCGTGCTGGCGGCTGCCATTAAATTAAGCGTTGTTGTTGAATTGGTGCCGGTGGACGCCGCAAATGAAGGAGTCGCGAGGCCCAGCATTAGTACTATGCTCAGCGCAAAGGATGAAACGAACTTTAAGAGTTTATTGGATTTCATTATTTATCACTCCTTAATAATTTTTTTGTAAATGTGCCATGAATCAAGGCATTTGTTATGAAGGCTTAAGACACTCTATCATTGCGCTAATCTGGACTAAGAAAATATATATCTTTTCAACGTGTACCGTTTAACAGCGGTACACGTTGAAAGCTAAGTTAAGCACATTTTCTCTTATTTTTATCAATTCCCGGAGCGTTTACTGCTCGCGGCTTTTTCTGTATCGCCTAAATCCTCCTAGACCCGCTAGGGCAACAATAAATAGAAGCAATACTCTAATGATGATCGGATTATTTTGGATTGCATCCTGGATGACCTCGTAAACGTTCGCACTTTTTGAAACTGGTTTCGTTGCTTTTGCTGTCGATTTGCCCGAGGTATTGCTGGCATCTTTTACAGGTGCTGGTTTTTTTACCGTGTTTGTTTGCACGGGTTCTGGTTTCGACGCCGTAACCGATTTGTTTGTTATCGGTGTAGTATTAGGGCTGTTCGATGCTACTAATTTAGTCGCTTGAGTGGCAAGTGCAGTGCTGCCAGGTGTACCAGAAACAGATGGATTATTATTACCCGCTGGATTGCTATTGCCCTTTGGATTGTTATTACCTGTTGGATTGTTATTGCCCTTTGGATTGTTATTACCCGCTGGATTATTATTACCCGCTGGATTGTTACCACCAGTTGGATTGTTACCACCAGTTGGATTGTTACCACCAGTTGGATTGTTACCACCAGTTGGATTGTTACCACCAGTTGAATTGTTACCACCAGTTGGATTATCGCTAGAAGTATTGTTGTCGCCGATACCGGGCTGGTTGCACGTGCCGGCAATTGGACCTCCGTTTGTGGCGATGCCCTTATCGACGACGCCGAAACTGTTGTTGCCTGAGATATCGAGCCCGCTTAGACCCTGTGTGGTACTGCCTATAATGCCGCCGACGGAGATATAATCTGGGTTAATCGGTCTATTCGGATTCCCTGGATAGCTGTTATCCACAGCATTGCGGTCAACCGTGCTGATTACCTTTCCAGAGTTAGTGGAGTCCGTAACCTTTATGCTCGTTTTGCCATAGATGCTCCATGAGGGGCCTGCAACGCCGACGATACCGCCTAAGTTATTCGCCGTGCCCGTGACGACACCGGAGTTTTGACAGCCTTTGATGTTCACGGTGAGGTCAATTGCACCACCGAGTATTCCGCCGGCGGAGTTCATATAAGGCGGATTGTATATTCCCGTCGCACCCGACGATGTCTGAGCTGTTGAGATGACTTTTCCTGTGTTGCTGCAATTGATGAAGTCGGCGGTGCAATTGTTGCCTTCGGTTTCCCCGCAGATTCCGCCGATTGTTAATCCACCGGTGATATTGCCTGAGTTTACGCAGTTAATAATAACCGAATGCGTCGGCACTGCAACGTCAAATCCGCCGAGCTCGCCGACAATGCCGCCGATCGTGCCAAGTTTGCCTCCCGTGATATTGCCGCTGTTCGTGCAGTTCGAAATGGTACTGTTCTCCGCCTGATACGCAATACCGCCGATAAGGCCATTGGTTGAGTTGATATCCGCTTTGTTGTGGCAATTTTCGATGAGGCCGTTAGTGATCATATTGGTGATACCTCCGCCGCCGACAGACCCAATGTCAAGCGATCCGTCAACGGTCAGGTTTTTAATCGTAGCGCCTTGGCAGATGCCGAAGATCGAGGAATTTTTGATAGTCACTGTAAATCCCGCGCCATCAAACGTGCCGGCGTAATAAGTATAAACTGGGCCGTTGGTCTTTCCTATTCCCGAGAATTGCGCCGACAGCACTTTGGACATATCAATGTTGTTCACAAGCCGGCCGTTAATCTTGTTTTGCGTGCCTGATTCGACATTATTGTTTACGGTCTGGTAGAACCAGAGGATGTCGCTCACCGTTGACAGCAAATAAGTCCCGTCCGCGTCGGTAAGAGGCGGCTGAAGTTTGTAGATGTATATGCCGGGCGAACTTGAACTTACTTTCGTAAGAGAGAAGCTATCGGGGTTGGAGGCACTGCTTGCATTCGAATTCCCGCTATCAACCGTAAACGTTGTATTGTCTAGCGCGTCGCTAATGCCCGAATTGATCGAGCCGGTCTTAATATAGTAGTTGCCCGTATAAACCGCCGGAGCCGCTGTGGCCTTGCCGACAATCCCTCCTGCATTCAGCTTGGAGTCCGCTGCGGTGACGTTGCCGAGATTGAAGTTAGCTGCGATGGCCGAGTCGGACGAGTCGTTTTTGCCGACAATTCCGCCGGCAGAAGCATCCGAACCGGTGACTGCGGCGTTATTGTACGATTGCAAAACACTTGTGCCAGTGCCGTAAATGGAACCGACGATGCCGCCGGTACTGCCGCCAGAACCGCTGACCGCGCTGGTGTTGAACACGGTGTTGAACGTCGTGCTGGTGGCTTGCCCGGCAACGCCGCCGGTATTGCCGATGCCGCTGACTGCACCGCCGCCGCTCCATAGTTTACCGACTGCGTTGTAGACGCCGTTGCCGCTTTCCTTGATAATGCCGTTTTTAATCGAACCGACGATACTCCCTGTGTTGGTTCCACCGCTGATATTGCCATTATTGTAGCAATGGTACATCTGCCGGTTCGAGTCGGTCGTCTGACCCGTCCCGTCAAACATGCCCGCGATGCCGCCGACATTGACGTTACTGCCTTGTGCCGCCGTGACGGAAATACTGCCATTGTATATTTTTTTGCCGTAAGCACTACCGCCATAGTTCGAGAATCCGACGATACCGCCGATATTCGCTCCGTCAGAGGCTGTGCCGGATATCGACACGCTGCTTATGATTGTCGGGGTGATGCTACTACCGGTGGATGCGCCCACAAGACCTCCGACGTTCGCGCCTCCGAAGGCTCCGGTAATGGTACCTGCCATCGATACACCGGTAAGAGCACCTCCGCTGCCCAAGTAGTTGACCAAACCGCCGACGTCTGAGTTTCCGTCCGTTACCACGCGGGCGATTTTGATCGTGTGATTCCCGCCTGAAATCGTTCCTACAAACGGATGGTCCTTCGTGCCGATACCGGCGAAAGTCGTTCCTGTCATGTCAATATCATTTTTTATAGTAGCGTTGATAGCGGTATAGCCCAAAGTATTGACCGCGTCCGCAAACGCCAGCACGTCGGCCGGAGTGTATAAGTTGTAAGAACCCTCTTTGCCGTAGACGGAAGACATGGTAAGGCTGGTGATTGCCCTCGTCAGCGTTATACTTCCTTCCGTAGGTCCAGCGATAGCGATGGTCCCAAGGCTTTCCTGAGTTGATACCATGGTAGTGTTATCAATGTCGTCTATCGTCGTCAGACCATCGCCCGTGGCTTTCGCGCGTATGGACGGGTCGGTGAACAGCACCATACAGGGTGAAACAGTGACCTTACGCGTACCCTCGCTGTTGAAAGGCAGTATTTTGAACACCAGCTTGAGATCAAGCATCTCACCCTTTTTAATAATAGGGGTCACTCCGTCCGATTCGACCCATATCTTCCCGCCATAATCTGGTTCACTATCAAAAGACAAAACGATGACATTCAACTTTCCCGCCAAAATTCCGGCGTTGGCCGCTTTAGTCGCGGCAGGATCCAATTGTAAATCCGATGCAAAGTTATCATTACCATCATAGTTGATGTTTGTGTAAAATCCATACACGTCCTTATCGGTCGGTGCCGTAATCTTTGCAGTGACCGTAGTGGACTGTTCGTTGCCGCCAACATTGGCGGTAGGCGTGTCAAACACCACGCTTGCGCAAAATAAAGTATGCAGATTAACGGCGGAACCGCTGAGTGAAGCTATCAATGCCTTGCCCGCCATTACTGCGCCACAGATTTTGGTATAGGTGTCAAGTTCTGCGCTGGTTTCACCTGGATCCGTGAACAGCACCAGCTGGTCTTCCAAACTGTCGACATTGACAGTAAGGTCTTCCGTCGCCGACTTCGCCGTGCCGACTACCTTAAACTTCAAGATAAGAGTAAGCGGTGTGCCTGCAGTGATAACCTTCGTTTGCTCCACCGGATCACAGGCAAAACTCACATGTCCGGCCACCGAGGTATCCACCGTCAGACCCCTTATCCCGATGTTTGCGGCTTGAGTGGCAATTAGATCCGGCATTATCTTGCCGTAAGTATCGCTACTGGAAGGGTCTTTAAACGTTACCTTAAAGCCGTACGCGTCCACTTCCGAGTTGATCGTCGCCTTGACTGTAAGCGTGTCACCGATTTTACCGGAATCCGGGCCATCCACCGCAAGTGTAAAGTTTGGGGCCGGCAAAGTCTTCGCTTTTGCAGTAATACTGCTCAATTCTTTACCATCGATGTCCAATGCCTTGACAGTAAACGTATAATCTGTGTCAGCAGTTAAACCAGTGACATTGTACTCCGAGTCAGTTTTTGTGCAAGTAGCTATCTTTGTAATATCATTAAACACTTCATAAGTGTTTATATCTGAATTAGCCGATTGTGGCCAGTTTAATGTCAGAGTAGTTGATTTAATATTCTTGACACTAAGCACATCAGTTGGCACCCCTGAAGGTGCCGCTTGAACGGTGACGGCGCAATTCGCCGTAAATCTCCCGTCAGTTGTAGTGACAGTAATGTTTGCTGTACCTGCCGCCATTGCGGTGACGATACCATTTGCATCTACTGTAGCTACGGCTGTATTGTCCGAAGCCCATATGACACCTTTATTCGCGGTATCCGCCGGAGCTACCGTAGCTGTAAGCTGGCTGGTGCTGCCGACATCAATAGAAGCGCTTGTCCTATCTAATGTGACGCCTGTAATACCTGATGAAGGTGCCAATGCTTTAGTCTTGAACAAGATTTCATACGCATTGGTTGTTAATGTAACAGGTGTTTGGTCCGCCGTGATACCTGAACTTACTTTTACTTTATAAGAAGTGCTAGGTTCCAATTTTGTTGTTGGAGAAACAAAAAGGCTTCCATTAAGACTCTTATTCATAGTAACATTAGTAGCTACACTACTTTCTGTGGCATCGGCATTTACTTTTACCAGTGTTACTAGACCTTTGTTGTTAGTATAGTTGCTATATGTATCTGACTTACCAAGGATATTTTCATTGAATGCAATTTGAAAATTAGGTAAGAGGTCTACTCCATTTCCGTCTGCACCATTGAATTGACTAGCAGGATATGAAGCATTATTAGGTATTCCTGCTTTCAATTCCCTACTAGCAGTATAATTACCACTGGAAGAACTATAGTCAGAATCAGACGCATCACTTAAATAAACACCTATTAATGATGCATTATTAATAGTGCTACCTCCCACAATCGACGTATCATTCGGGTATGAATAAGGCGATGCTGTAACCGCCCAAACCTGCGCGGTATTACTGAAAAGCATTACAAATATAAGTAAAAATGTAAAAAATCGAGCACTATATCGTCTAATTTTTCTTCCCACATTGGGAATAATACTTTTACACATAAAACTCCCCCCATTTTTCTTATAATTTACCATAAGTAAATAATATTACAGTACATATTGATTATATTTTGATTAGGCCACAAAAATTTTGTAATTACTACCATCGTTGATACATTTATAAACTCTCAACAAATCACAGCTATACAAGCTTGTACATAAAAATTGGTTTGAAAATAAAGCATCACGTTTCAAAAATACAAAAAATTTAAAAAGACAAATATGCTCTCTTTTTTACTTTTGTTTCAATTTGTATCCCCTCCTAAAAGATATAATTTAGTGCAAAAATAAACATACAAGGGTATTTTTATACTAAATTATATTATATAGCATAACATGACATAACAATACAATTTTGTAATTATATTATACCACATAACATGTCATAACAATACAATTTTGTAATTTATATTATATGACATAACACGACATAACAATACAATTTTGTAATTTATATTTTCTACATATGAAGGGTTGGGGTACCTGTAGTAATGGAACAGAAAGTTACAACTTGATCTCAATTATTTCCATATATACAACAAACGCTTACTACTCCTAAGCTTAGCAATTTATTGTTATTACAAATTTACAGTATCATTCATACAGGCTTTATTTTTGTTGAAATATAACTTACTTAAACAAATTTCCTTAGCGTACGCTAAGGAAAATACAACCCCATGAATGTAATAATTCAGGCTGAAATGTTACGTCCTTCTAATATGCCCATATGGAATTAGAGCTAATATTATAGGAAAATTTAAAAATACAAAAACACCTTTTCATATAGACATGGGGGTTGGAGATGTTATAGTTTCTAAAGCCAAATGTTAATAGAAATTGAATTTGCAAAGGTAATTGAAGTAATATATTCTTTTTTGAATCCTGTATTTGAGGCAGTGGTAAATGAAAATGAAATGTTTGAAACCTGGAATCCTTCTTTACTTAAATATGAGAAGAATTTTTAAATTAAAATAGACTAAAATAAAAAAGAAGGGGATTTTCCCAAATATTCAGCATTTCTTTGAAAATGCCTAAACATCTGCTGGAAATTTAATCCCCATTTTTCTTCTTGCTTCATCCATTATGCTAAGTTCCATAAGAGAACATTTATTATACACATCTGCATTTCCCTTTATTTGAATAAGCCTAATTAACTCTTCTACTTCGTAATACATATTGTTATCACATTTATTGATACTTATATGTTCTTCTTTTCCATTATTATATATAATAGTAACTTCCCTTGTATCAGCTATTTCTTTTATGATCATGCATCCCTTCTCACCTTGAATTTGACTTGGTAATTTAGAATTGGTAATTTTAGAGTATAAAAGTTCCCCCTGCATATTTCCATAGTTCACCATAATAGTTCCAGCACCATCCACTCCATTTTCTAAAATTACAGAATTTGCCCATATACTTTTAGGCATTCCAAAAAGCTTAACTAATGGATGAATACAATATACCCCAATATCCATTAGTGCCCCGTTAGAAAAAACAGGATTAAATGCATTTTCAACAATTCCTTTTTTGAAATTATCATATCTGGAAGAGTATTGACAATATTGAAATGTAACCCTTCTAATAGTTCCAAGCTTAATAAGATTGTTCTCTATGGCCTTAAAGCCTGGATCAAATACAGAACGCATTGCTTCTAAAAGAATTACTCCATTTTCTTTAGCTGCTTTTATCATATGCTCTAATTCCTTTTTATTAGATGCTATAGTTTTTTCACATAATACATGCTTTTTACCCCTTAGCATTTTAATTGACTGAAAAGCATGAAAACTATTTGGACTAGCTATATAAACAGCATCTACTTCTCTACTTTCTGCAAGTTCATCTAAATCATCATACGCCAATGCAGCTTCGTATTTACTCCCATATTCTAAAGCTCTTTCTTTTGTCCTTGAATACACTGCAGTGAGTTCAAAATTCTTGCATAACTTAGCTGCTTCTATGAACCTATCAGTGATTTTACTTGTTCCTATTACAGCAAACTTCACCATTATGCTTCCCTCTTCTTTCAAATATTTAAATTATATCAAATAAGCTGTTGGAGTAACCAACAGCTTATTTATTATTGTTTTTTGCTATTAATATATGCTTCAACTTTGTCAATTATTTGATCTGATTTTTTAACTACATCGCTAACTCCAACTTTGACAGTTGGCAATCCGTTAAATCTTTCCGTTTCCTTTATACCAATATCTTTAGTTAATATAACTACATCTGCATCTTTTACATCATCCATAGTAATTTTATTTTCTATACCTATTGATCCTTGAGTTTCAACCTTTATTTCAATTCCTTTGGCTTTTGCTGCTTTTTCCAATGCCTCTGCAGCCATATAAGTATGTGCAACTCCTGATGGGCAAGCCGTAACTGCTAATATCTTCATTTTAATTCATCTCCTATTATCGTGTTTTAGCCTATATTATTCGAAATCCAAGTTTATTTCCTCACCGCCTCCACCATGGTCATCATTACGCTTTTCTGTGACTGGTTTCTTTAAAATATTTACCATCAATGCGGTTACAGCAACACCTACCAAAGTAGCTATAATGTAACCAAATTTGCCAGTAGCTACTGGCAATACTATCCATCCACCCCAAGGTGCAGGATTTCCAGACCCTAATAACATTGCAGTAACTGCTCCACTGGCAGAACCCACTATTAAAGAAGGAATAACCTTCAATGGATCTGATGCAGCAAAAGGTATAGCTCCTTCTGTTATTCCTATTAGCCCCATCAATATACCAGCTTTTCCTGCTTCCTTTTCTTCCGTTGAGTACTTTTTAGGTGCTAAGAAAGTAGCTACACCCATCCCAATTGGAGGAGTACATATTGCAACACCTATGGCTGCCATTATTTTTAGTGCTATAGGACTTGCCATTCCAGTTGTAGGATTTATCGTTCCTACCATTGCCGCTCCAAATCCATATGCAACCTTGTTTACAGGACCTCCCATATCAAAAGCTATCATTGAACCTAAAACTATTCCTAAAATCACTAAATTTCCAGTACCTAACCCTTCTAGCCAAGCCTTCATTCCCTTCATAGCCCCTGCAACAGGAGTTCCTATAACCCAAACCATAAGTGCACCAATGATAAATGTACCTATTAGTGGAATAACAAATATTGGCATTACAGAACGCATAATTGAAGGAACTTTTATTTTCTTTAAATAAAAAACTACTATACCTGCAAGCAAACCTGCTATAATTCCTCCTAGGAATCCCGCTCCAATTTGATTTGAGAGATAACCACCAATAGCTCCTGGTGCTATACCTGGCCTATCTACCATTGAAAATGCTATAAACCCTGCTAGTATAGGAACCATTAATCCAAGTCCAGCTGCTCCTATATTAAACAAATCATTTAACCTTGTTCCTTTAGGTGGAACTGCTGCTGAACCGTATAATAAAACTGAAAGTGCTAATAAAACTCCTCCTGATACAACAAAAGGAATCATGTATGAAACACCTGTCATTAGATGCTGTCTCGTATTTTTTAATAAATCCTTTAAATCATCCATTTTAATTACCTCCACTCTTATTATTTAATTCTTAACTATCTAATGCTTCTAATATCTCTTCTATGCTAGAAGCTTCACATAACTTAGTTCTAAACTCCTCTCTCATAATCTTTCTAGAAAGTTGAGCAAGAATCTGCAAATGCCTATCTCCGGCTTCTTTCTCTGGTACAGCAATTAAAAATACATACTTTACCGATTCTTCTTCACTCCACTTAACTTCTTTTTTTAGTCTAGCAAAAGCTACTGCAGCACTTTTTACGGAGTCAGATTTGCCATGGGGAATAGCTACATCAAATCCTATAGATGTAGGGAAATCCTTTTCTCTTTCAAATACCTGCTTGACATAGCCATCAAAATCTATTAATTTGTCCTGTTTTTCTATAAGCTTTGAAAGCTTTCTAATAACTTCTTCTTTAGAAGAAGCCTCTAAATCCAATACAACAAGGTCTTTATTTATTATGTCATTCATTATTATATCCTCCTCAGTAAAAACATTAATTATCTTATCTATGCCATTTTACATTTGTTTCAATCATAATCTTTTTTGAATTCTTCAATGTATTTCCACATTATAAATGAAATTTTGATATAATAATATTAGTATGAATCAATAAGATTCTATTATGTAACATAAAGGGGAGGTAACTTTTGTTTCCAGAAGAAAGACATGATAAAATAATAAATATTTTACATAAAGAAGGAAAAGTGGTTGTCAAAGATTTAAGTTCCAGATTTAATGTAACAGAGGACTGTATTAGAAAAGACTTGAAAATACTAGAAAATAAAAATTTGCTGCAGCGAACTTATGGAGGTGCCGTATCTGTTAGACATTCAGCTCCCAAGCAGGACATTTCTATAAGGAAAAATATTAGTGTAGAATCAAAAGAAGTTATAGCTGAAAAAGCCTTTAATTCTATTTTCGAAAATGAAACGATTTTTCTAGATATATCAACTACAAATATGATGTTGGCTGAAAAGCTTTCAAAGAGCCCAAAGAAGCTCACAGTAGTAACCAATATGCTTGATATAATCTCAATACTAAATAAACAAGATAATAACATTAAAGTTATTTGTACTGGAGGAGTTCTTAGCAAAGATTTAGATGGATTTACAGGTTCAATGGCTATTGAAAGTATCATTAACTACAAGCCCAACAAATGTTTTATAGGAAGCTGTGGAGTAAACATATTTGACAAAAGTGTCACTACTTTTGATGTAGAAGATGGAAACACAAAAAAAGCCATAATAAATGGCAGTAAAGAAATATTTTTGGTTATGGAAAATAGAAAATTTTATATTGATGGTACTTATAAATTTGCTACCCTTTATGATATAAATACAATTATTACAGAGTCTCCACCAGACAAGGAAATTACAAATTTATTAACTAAAACTGATACCAAATTCATCTAATATCAATGAATCTTGCTTAGTCGCTTTCGCTGTGTGCGTAGAAGTGTTACAGTAAGTAACCATCAGATAAACTTTTGTAGATAAATCTGCTTTAAAAGTTGAGAATTCGCAATAAACAGTTGACAGTTAATTGTCAACTGTTTAAAAATATGTATACATGTTAAAAAAGTTGGCATACTAATTAATCAGTGCAATATATTTAGCTATACTACAATTTTATTTCTTCCACTATTCTTAGCTTCATATAATAAATCATCAACAATTTTTATACATTCCATATTTGTATTTGACTTATTTTCATATAATCCACCACTTATAGTAACTTTTATTCCATCTTCCCATGGAAAAGTATTGATTTTATTTCTAATTCTTTCTCCTATTTCTACTAACCCTTCCTGCTTTGTATTAGGCAAAATAACAATAAATTCCTCTCCACCATATCTTCCTGCATAACCCGTGTCTCCTATACATTCCGTTATTACTTTACTTATATCAGTTAAAACCTTGTCTCCCTGTAGATGCCCATAATTATCATTAATCAATTTAAAATAATCCACATCAAACATCATTATGCTAAATATTTCACCTTCATTTATATATTTTTTTATAACTTCATTTAATATTCCTTCAATATAATTTCTTTTATATAATCCTGTAAGATCATCTTTAATAGACTTCTCATATATAATACGATTTTCTATTTTTAATTTTTCTGCATTAATTATCTCATCAGAATATTGCATTATAATTACATAGGTTTCTAAAAAAGCAAAGATAAGCATACCTACTTGAAAACCATACCTGCCATATATCATTCCATTATTTATGAGTACATCATTTGCTGCTGTAGCAATTAAAGCAGTAAATGCCACAAACGATATTATTCCTTCCCCTTTTTTTGCTTTTTTTATAAAAAATATTAATATACCAATCACAATAAATATCAAAATAGCTTCACTTAAAAAAGACAATCTATCGTAAAAAGTATTATTAGTTATAAGGCATATAGTGGTAAAGAATATTGAAAAGCAAAATGATATATTAACTAACTTTTTAGGAAAGTCTGGGAATAATTCTTTTAAAAGCAAAACATAAATTGGCATATATAAATAGTACGTAATTGCCGCCGTTTTGCTAAGCAGCTCAAAAGGCATATTAGGGAAAATATGAACAATTACCCTTTCATTTAAAAACAAGCACCTTAATTGTGTAAATAAGCACAATATAGAAAAATATAAAAAGAATTTATTGTTCTTTAATCTTCCATACAAACATAAAAATAACAATTCTACAATAAGCAGAACCCCTACTATAATTAAATCCCCACTTGCACTTATTATAAATCTATTCATAATTCTATCTTTAAGACCAAGTTCCATAGGTTTTAATACAGGATAAAGAATCGTGTAATTGGATGCTTGAATTACTATATCAGCAGTTCCATTTTGTGCTGTAAAATATGTATAACTTGGCAAATATATAGATTTTTCTTTCTCATAACTTTTACCTACTTGTCCCACTTGTCCTTGTAAAACACCATTCACCCAAATCTTTGAAGCTGACAAAAAACTTCCTATTCTAAGTCCATAGACAACCCCTTTTGGAAGAAATACTTTTAAGTGTACTGTCATATATCCAGTATTTTTTCCATTTAACTGTGTTGTAAGTTTATCAGGTAAAATTAAATACTTATCAATTTTTTCATGCGCCACTTGTTCTGGGTTAAGAAGTTTATTCACATACAGTTCCAACTGCCCTTCAATCTTTACATTTCCTCTTTGCTGAAAATTGTAATTACTTAAATTTAGAATCCCTTTATCTGCCTTAATATAATTAAGGTTATTAGAATCATTAAAAGCTGAAAATATACCTACTAATAAAGCTATAAAAATAATAGGTAAAATAATTTTTTTCATATGATACCCCCGGTTAACAGTGTATTACTAAAATAGTATTACATACTTACTGAATTATCAATGTAACAAATTAACATACTGTTTATAGGTTTTTCTATATATAAATAAAACAAGTGTAAATGTCATTTGTAATTAACATTTACACTATAAATAACAACATTTATTATTTAGATTTAACTTCGTAATAGGCTGTTTTATGTGTTATAACACTGTCTGTTGTCTTATTGTTATTATATTGAACAACATCTACCTTATGTTTTCCTACTTTAAGAGCATTGCCCTTAAGATTTATAGAGGATTGGCTTTCTGCTAATTGTTCTTTAGAATTTAGCACACCATCTACAAATATATAACTTAAATTTTTACCATTAAAGCCACTTGTATTTACTCCAATTTGTTCAATTTGAGTATTTTTATCTGCATATATAACTGGGACAGCTCCATTTTGAGAAGTACCTGATGGCGTAGAAATATAAAAGGTACCTGTACCCATGTCAGCTTGTAGATTTTTAGGGATTTGCATAACATCATTTTTTGCTTGTTCTGTTGCATTTTTTGCTTTATCTTTCACCTCAGTAACACTCTTTTGAGTTCCACAGCCTACTAGATTTATAATAAGCAATGAAATTGCCATAATTAAAGAAAGCTTTTTTTTCATTTAGACATCTCCTTTGCCTTAGGCATAATAATATATTTTTATTATGCTTATTTCTCAAAATAATATTAATTTCAATATTTTATATATGAAAAAAACGGATAGTTTTACTCTATCCGTTTCCGTATATATTTCACTTTTCTTTAGAAAAACTTAATTATACTATTTTTAATGCTATTTATTTTATCTATAATATCATCAATATCTATACCTATGAGTTTTCTATTCTTTACAAGGACTTTACCATTTATAATTACTATATCCACATTTGCTGGATTGGCGGAATAAACTACCGCTGAATAATAATCATATATAGGCTGCATATTAATGGACTTGGTTTCTATTATAACTAAGTCCGCATTTTTTCCCTTCTCAATAGATCCTATAGTTTTATCCATATTTAATGCTCTTGCACCACCAATAGTTGCCATTTCAATTATTTCAGAAGCTGGTAAAAGAGTTCTATCTCTATTAACTAATTTATGAATTTTGCCAACAAGAGACATTTGAGTTATTATATCAAGAGTATTGCCACTCATTGGTCCATCAGTTCCTAGTCCTATTTTCATACCTCTTTTATACATTTTAACTGCTGGTGAAACTCCCTTTGCTCCTTTTGAATTTGCACCTATATTGTGAGCTATTCCAATTTTAGTTTTACAAGCAATCTCCAGATCTTCACCCGTTATATTTATTAAATGTGCTGCTACAAAATTTTGGTCTAAAATTCCTATACTATTTAAATATTGTACAGGTGTCATATTGTATTCTTTTTTATATTTTTCAGTTTCATAATCCATTTCTGCCACATGCATCATCATTGGAATATCGTATTTTTGAGAAATGTTATGTGCTTTTACTAAATGCTCAGTATCATTACTATAAGGAGCATGAGGTGCTATTGCTGGAGTTATTAATTCTTCTTCTCTCCAGTTTTTAATGAACTCTTCGCCGTATTCAATTCCTCCATAGGATTCTTTAGAATCTGGTGATGGAAAATTAAGTACTGTTTCGCCCAGTACTGCACGGATTCCCATTTTGTTTGCAGCCCTTGCAACTTCATCTTCAAAGTAATACATATCAGCAAAAGTTGTAACTCCTCCTAAGAGCATTTCCGCTATTCCAGCTCTTGCTCCTTCATAAACAAACTTGCTATCGACAAACTTGCTTTCAAGTGGAAATATATACTTCTTAAGCCTGTCAGCTAAATCATCTCCAAGACTTCTAAATGGCAGCATTGATGCATGGGTATGTGTATTTATCATGCCAGGCATTAATATTCCGTTATCTCCATCTATTACTTTCTCTCCAGCATACTTTTCTAAAAGTTCACTTTTCCCTATATCCTCAATTATACTCCCATTTACAACTACTACTCCATTTTCTATTACTTCTTTTTCTTTATTCATAGTAATTATATTTACATTTTTTATTATTGTTCTATCCATAAAATCATCCTCATATAAATAATTTTGATATTTACTCACAAAATAGGCTTACTATTTCCTGTGTATTAACTCTTATAAGACCTTTATCCGTAATTTTTAGTTCTGGGCTTACTGGAAGAGATAGCGTACTAAAAGACATTATTTCATTATTATGTTTATATCCAAGTTTCTTTAATGCCATTCTCACTTCTTTTAAATTTAAAGCTATGGACTCGATTGGTTCTTCAGACAATATCCCACCAACGGGAAGAGCAAGATTTGCTATAATTTTTCCATTCAAAGCTGCACAGTAACCCCCATTGTTTTTAATAACCCAATTTGCTGCTACTTTCATATCTTCTGTATTTTTTCCCATTACCATTAAATTATGATGGTCATGAGCATAGCTAGAAGCAACTGCTCCTCTTTCGATTATGCTGCCTGAAACAAGTCCATAAGATCTTTTTTTAGTATTATCATATCTATTAAAAACCGTAATAAGTGCATACTTAGAAGTTTCAAAAGAAAGCCTCTGGTCTTTCACTTCTACAAAATCGCTTTCTTCTTTTGTAAATGTACTATCACTTTGAACTTTCATTATTCTGCATTTTACTTTACCTTCTTTTACAGGTGCTTTAACTGAAAAGTCTGAGTCACTAACTGGATTCATTTTAATGCTTTTATAAAAATACTCTGGAAATTCATGTTCTTCTTTCTCCCTAATATCCTTACATACAGGTTGGCCATTTTTATATACTTCATTAATACTAAATGATTTTAAATCATCCAATAAAATAAAATCAGCTATTTTTCCAGGTGCAATGCTTCCTCTATCGTAAAAATTCATTCTTCTTGCTGGAATAAAAGTACTTGCATAAATAGCCATTTCCTGCTTCATACCCATGTCAATGGCTTTTTTAACAAGTCCATTCAAATGCGAAGTAATTAATTTATCTGCCATCGTATCATCAGTAACAAAGCAAAAATGCTCATATAAATCATTAGAAATTAAATATTCCATGTTTTCTTTTGTCATTGATTTTTCCTGGATTTCTAAAAACATACCATTTAATATCTTTTCCTCAATAGATTTTGGAGTTTGCTGAGTATGATCTGCATCTACCCCCTGATATATATATCTTGCTAAATCAAGTCCAGATATTTTAGGACAATGTCCTTCTATTTTGAAATGAGGTTTTTCTTTTTTTATCAATTTAATTATATTATTTATAAGCGAATCTTCACTATAAACCAAATCCTTAAAATTCATAACTTCACCAATGCACCATATACGGTCATTTTTTATAAGTTCTGATACTTCTTTTATCCCTATTTGTCCACCTGTAGTTTCAAGTTTAGCCGATGTTGATGGTACAGAACTTGGAATGCCATAAAATATATCCATTATATGCTGCCTATCAGAATCTATCATAGCTTTTATGCCTTCTATTCCAAATACATTTGCAATTTCATGTGGATCAGCAACAACTGTTGTAACTCCATTCTTAATAACAGCATTTGCAAAGTTTGTTGGTGTAGTCATTGAACTTTCAATATGCATATGTATATCAATAAGGCCAGGTATTAGATATTTCTTATTACCTTCTATAATATTTCTTGCACTTATTTTTTCATGACAATCCTTACCTATATATAAAAACCTTCCATTTAATATTGATACATCACCGTATATAAATTTTTTAAAATAAGCATTAAAAACATAAACATCTTTTATGATTAAATCTGCTTTCATATGATCACCTTTCTTAAACGTAAATAAGACATCTGAAAAAATAAGTTCATCAGCATATGGATTCATTATTTTTCAGATGTCTTCTATTTAAAATTAAAACTAATTATTGTAAATCTTGTTCCACTGATCAATCCAGTTTTTATTGTTCTTATTTATAAATTTGAAATCTAAAACATTTGATTTTTCAACTTCATCTCCATATGTTAGACCCTGTGTTTCCGTACCTTGTAATTTTACATCGCTGTTAACTGGTGATTCGCCTACATCTTTAGATGTTTTTTGTTCAACTTCTGCACTCAATACATAATTTATAAACTTCAATGCTAATTCTTTATTTTTTGAACTTTTTACTATATTTACAGTATTAAAGTTAAGATATGCTCCTTCGCCTGGATCAACAAATTTTACTGAAGGAACTGCTTTTTTAATTGAACCATAAACAAAATCCGCAGCAACTGCAGCTGTTATTTCTCCATTAGAAAACATATTTACAAGATCAGAAGATTTAGTATATGTCTTAACTACATTTGGTTTTAAAGCTTGAAGTGATTTAAATGCATCTACACCTTTATCACTTGTTACATCAACACCATCCTTCTTTGAAGCTGCACAAACCATAGCAGGTCCAAATGTTGTTGTTATATCTGGTATTGCTATTTTACCCTTAAAATCAGGACTCCATAAATCTTTCCATGAAGCTATATTTCCATTTACTTTTTCAGGATTATAAACTATAGCTGCTCTATTTAAAGTATATGCTGGACCATATCCTTCAGTTATAAACTTTTGTGCCTTAGGTATTACTTTCTTTGCATTTGGTACCTTACTATAATCAATTTTTTCAAATAATCCATCTTGTATGCCTTCTTCAGAAAAAGATTCTGCAAGGTACATTATATCAACGTTACTGTTTGGATTATTTTTGAGTTTAGTTAATCTTTCTCCATTATTTCCTGTTTCCAAAACTATTTTTACATTGTTTGCTTTCTCAAAAGGCTCAAAAACATCTTTTTGAAGAGCATCTTCATTTAATCCCCATGTTGATATTACAAGTTGCTTTTGATCACTTTTTGAATCTGTACTTTGCGCTGCACTTCCACATCCAGAAAGTGCTGATAGCAAAAATATGGATGCTAAAGCCAAAGGTAATTTTTTCATTTTTTATTCCTCCTCAGATTTTTTAACAATTATTAATTTATTTGAAGGTAAATAAAGCTTTACCTCATTTCCAATATCATACACTTCATCATTTCCATTGTTTACAATAATTGATCCAAGCTTTGTATTGACAGAATACTGGTATGCTTTTCCCAAATATGTTCTAACTTCGATTGTTCCATCTAGTATATTTTCATTGCCTGTAAAATCAGATGCTAATATTTTAATATCATCAGGTCTTATAGTAGCTTTTATTTTGCCAGGAACATTTTCATGATTTTTAATATGAATTTCAATATTGCAATCTGCATTAAATACATCATCTTTAACATATTCTAAGTCAATAAAATTTTCGAATCCTACAAACTTTGCCACAAATTCTGTATTAGGCTTTGAATATATTTTTTCTGGAGTATCATATTGTTCAATTACACCTTTATTCATTACTGCAACTTTATCTGATATGGAAAAGCATTCTTCCTGATCATGAGTTACAAAAACAGTTGTAATTCCAAAACGCTGCTGTAATTTTCTAATTTCTACTCTCATTTTTAATCTCAATTTAGCATCTAAATTACTAAGTGGTTCATCCAGCAAAAGAAGATCAGGTTTTATAACAAGTGCTCTAGCTATAGCAACTCTCTGTCTTTGTCCTCCTGACAATTCTGCAGGATACCTTTTACCATATTCTTCTAAATCTACTATTTCAAGAAATTTGTTAACTGACTCAGTTATAGTTTTTTTATCTACATTTCTCATCTTAAGTCCAAAAGCTATATTATCAAAAACATTGAGATGAGGGAAAAGCGCATAACTTTGAAATACCATTCCAAAATTTCTCTTATTAACAGGTATTTTAGTATAATCCTTACCATCAAATATAAATTGACCACCTGTTGGCTCTAAAAAGCCACTTATTACTCTCAATGTAGTAGTTTTTCCACACCCGCTTGGTCCAAGAAGTGAAACCAACTTTCCCTTTTCAATATCAAGGTTTAATTTTTTTAATATATTTGTTTTTCCATCATAAGAAACTGCAATATCTTTTAAATTTATTAAAGCCATGTAGCACCTCCATATTTTATTTTGTAAAATAATTTAATCCCAAAGTTTTCTCAACAATAAACATTATTATAATAGTCATAAACATCAATATGACTGAAAGAGCTGAAACACTAGGGTCATAATTGTATTCAACATAACTCATCATACTTATCGGCAGCGTACTCACTCCCGGTCCTGTTAAAAATATAGATACAGGTACATTATTGAAGGAATTTATAAATGCCAACATAAAGGCTGCAATTATACCAGATGTTATATTTGGCATGACAACTAGAAAAAATGTTTTTATTCTAGAAGCTCCAAGACTTATAGCTGCTTCTTCAATAGAATAATCCAATCCTCCAAGACTTGAGCCAATGACCCTTATTATATATGGAATTACTATAACAACATGTCCAATTAATAAGCTAGTTAAAATATTCATTTTAAGAGTAATTGTTATAAATCTAAAGAGTGCAAATCCAAGTACTATTCCTGGTATTGTAACTGGTGATAGAAATATATTGTTAATAAACTTTTTTCCTCTAAAATCATTTCTACTAATCACATAACATGCAGGTATTCCAACAATAAGTGCAATTAAAGTTGCAGCTATGGATACTTCCAAACTTATACCTAACGTAGTCATAAAAGTTGGTGACTGAAAAACATGTATAAACCATCTTATTCCTATATGCTTAGGTGGAAATGCTATGAAATTATCTGTTCCAAAAGCTGTTACAGCAACTATCAAAAGCGGTCCAAATAGAAATATGTATACAAGAAATACGAATAATGTAAGCAATTTATTTTTTTTCATTCTATACACCCCTTTCATATAATCTTGATGCAAATTTATTGATTCCAAACATAACAATCAATGTAGCTATAATCATGACAGCAGAAACTACAGAAGCGCCTGTCCAATCACTTAGCGTCATAGCCTTTTGATATATGAGCGTTGCAAGCACTGTATTTTTATTTCCTCCAAGAAGTTGGGGTGTTGTATATGCCGTTAATGCACCAGTAAAAACAAGAATACTTCCCACTATCATTCCTGGAACACTTAATGGAAAAATGACCTTAAAAAAGGCTGCTATTCTACTAGCACCAAGACTTTGGGCAGCTTCTACGAAATCACTATTAATATTTTCCATTACTCCAACCAAAGAAACAATCATAAGAGGCAAAAATAAGTATACACTTCCTATAATTATTGCAAACTCCGTATAAAGAATTTCTCGTGGTTCACTTATAATATGACAATTTATAAGTAGTGTGTTTATAGCTCCATTTTTACCAAGTATAGTCATCCACGCAAATGCACGAACAATAGAGTTGGTTAGGAGTGGAAATACCGTAAGTGCAAGAAGTAATCCTCTTATTTTTTTATCACTTCTTGATAAATAATAAGAAACTGGTACTCCAAGTATTATACAAGCAATAGTCGTTATAATTGCTATTCTAAGAGTACGAAAAAATATGTTCATTAAATAACTATCTTTAAAGAAAGATAAATACAACTTAGGTGTAATACCTTTATCACTTACAACTGTAGGAATTAATATATTTATAAGTGGTGCCATTAAAAAGAATAAAATTATTAAAATTCCAGGTACTAACATTAAATAAAGTACTTTTTTTCTCATTATAAGTAGCCCTCCTTTGTATTTTTAAGTTTATCTGATCTGAATCTAAGAATCTCTTCATATTAAACAAAGTATTAATATATGTTTGTGCTATACGAATGTTATTACATTTTTTCTCTACAATATTCATAATATTATCACTTCACCTTGGAAACGTCAAGGGATTTTGGTCGAAATAAGGGTTTTAGTAAAGAAGTTCCAATAGTATTGACTTTTATAACATAAGGTATAACATTTTTAGTAATAGGGAAAAGAGATTTAATGAAAATGTAAGAGGAGGTTTTTGGCAATGTATAGTTTTAAAAATGATTATAGTGAAGGAGCTCATCCAAGAATATTAAATGCTTTAGTTGAATCAAATATGGAGCAAACTTCAGGTTACGGTGAAGATATATATACAGAAAGAGCTGTTGAGCTTTTGAAGCAAAAAATTAAGCGAGATGATGCCCACATTCACCTGTTTGTTGGAGGCACACAGGCAAATCTCACTGCAATTTCAGCTTTTTTAAGACCTCATGAAGCAGCTATTGCTGCTAATACAGGACATATACTAGTTCACGAGACAGGAGCTATAGAAGCTACAGGGCATAAGATTATCTCTATAAAAGTAAGCAATGGCAAACTAAGTCCCGAAGACATCAAACCTGCCTTAGATGAACATACCGATGAGCATATGGTAAAGCCTAAACTAGTGTACATCTCAAACTCTACAGAAATTGGTTCTATATATAAAAAAAGCGAACTAGAAAAACTAAGCAAATTTTGCAAAGAAAATAAACTGCTTTTATACATAGATGGCGCAAGGTTAGGTTCGGCCCTATGTTCAGAAGAAAATGATGTGGAACTTTCTGATTTAGCTAGATTAGCAGATGCGTTCTATATAGGTGGGACCAAAAATGGTGCGCTAATGGGTGAGGCTATGGTCATATGTAACAACTCACTTAAAGAAGACTTTCGATTTTATATTAAACAAAAGGGAGCATTGCTTGCAAAAGGTAGACTTCTTGGAATACAATTCTTAGAACTTTTCAAAGATGACTTATATTTTGATTTGGCAAAGCATGCAAATGTCATGGCAGATTTACTTAGGAAGGAAATCAGTAAGGCTGGATATTCATTTTTGACCCACTCGCCTTCAAATCAGATATTCCCAATCTTACCAAACAAGTTGATTGAAAAGCTTGGAAATAAATATTCTTTTACAATTTGGCAAAAATCAGATAAATATAACTCCGTTATTCGCCTTGTAACTTCTTGGGCAACAAAAGAGTCTATGGCTTTAGATTTTATTAATGATTTAAAAAATTTTACTGAAGTGTAATTTGAATTATTGGGAAAATGAGTATTAGACTTATTTTTAAGCTAGCCTGTACTCATTTTTTCTTTAAATCGATATTCTTTCATTCAAAATTAAACTCTTTTGCCATACTAATAAAATTTAATATTTGAAAATCTCCTTTTTATTGCAAAGCTATATTTAACATCGGGATAGCCAAATATGACCATAATACCGTTTTTATTTTTCAATGGTATCCCATACTTTTCTTTTATTTTCTTTCCAAAAAGGTTTAACAGTACATTTGGTGTACCAAGCATACAACTTCCTAATCCTAATGATTGTGCTGCAAGCATTGTATAAGTTGCAGGAATATATGGATCAGCAGGATCAGCATATGGAGAAGCATGAAAATACATTGCTAACGGTGCAGAATATGTTAGCCAGTTCTTCCCTTCATCATAATTTTTTATAAATGTCTCTATAGCAGTTGAAGCAAAGGTTTTTAAAGAATCATATGCAGCTTTTCCTATAAATGGCCTATAAATTTTAAGCATTATAGTGGAAAACAGCCATCTATTTTTTTTCAAAACATTGATTAAATTCAGTGTAAATTCTTCCACTTTTTCATTTCCATCTAAAACCAAAACTTCAACATCGGAACTTCCAAGACCGTTAGGAGCGGTCGCTGATGCTTCTAATATTTTTTTTATTATTTCACGTTCTACTTTTTGCTTTTTATAATTTCTCACACTTCTACGGGACATCATTAATGACTTTAAATTTTCATAATTGGTCCTGTCTTGAAACTTTGGTAATTCCATAACATCATCTGGCGTCATATCTCTGCCAATAACTTTTATTGCTTTGTTTGGACAAACTGCCATACATTGTCCACAAGCAATACATCCAAATACTCGACTATGATCTACTTTAACAATTTTATCTTCTATAAATAATGGTGCTCCCTTACATACTTTTACACAGAGTCCACAGGTTGTACATTTGTTTTTATCTATTTTAACTTCAGCACATTCATAAAATCGACCAGTTTTTAATGGCATAGATATTCAACTCCTTTCACTATTTACCAAACATGCTATTTAAAACACTCCAAAATACATCAACATCATCATCGATTTCTTCTGGTTTAAAGCCAACTACTCTCAGCATACTTATACCTATATACAATGCTATTATTGCATAAGCAGACTTATTTATATCCGTTTCTTTAAAGTCACCAACCTTATTTCCATAATTAATAATTGATGAAATTCCTTTACAATCGCCTTTATATACTTCATGTAAAACTGCCTGCAGCTTTGCATCTACCATTGCCCTTGAAAAGAAACTTACAAATAACTTAGCTTTTTTTGCTGGCGGAATATTCATTGACCCCACCCCATGAATTTCAGATACATTTAATTTAGTTTCAAATTCCTTATCAATGTTGTAATACTCTGGCAAAGCATTTTTCTGAACTATCTTCAGAATTTGAAATGGGGTCATATTCTTCCCTACTTCACTATTTATCTTTGTACCATAATAGCTTAAAAATGCTTTAAAGGCTTCAAGAATAAGATTGTCCTTACTTTTAAAATAGTAACTAATAACACCTTTAGAACAATTAGCCTCTTTTGCCACCATGTCCAGTGACATTTTTTCTATACCCACCTTACAAATACACTCTAGCGTTGAATTAATTATTTGACTTCTTCTTATAGGCTCCATCCCAACTTTAGGCATACATTTCCCCCTAATATGTGATTATTTTATTTTGACCAGTCATCTTAAAATAACAATACCACCTTTATAATAAAAAAACAATATGACAACACTTATAAAAAACTGTCATATTGTTTACTGTTAATTTTGCTGTACCTATCTAAAATTCAACTTCATCTGTAGACTTTAACTGTACAAACCTTCCTCCTAATACATTATTATTTATTACTCAATATTCCATATATTCTCCATCCTTTGGAATAGAAACCTGTCCTAAAAGTGAATTATCCTTTAAAAAACTTCTTAGTTCCTTTCTCATAAGACTGCAGTGATTCCAAGCCTCCATGTGAACAACAATCACTTTGGATTTTGGCACTTTTTTGCAAATATGAAATATATCCTCTTTATTCATGGTAATAGGAATACCTCCCTCTGTCAACTGTGCAGCACCTGCAAAAATAACAACTAATTCAGGATTATAAATTTCTAATGCTTTCTCTACTTCCAAACACCATACTGTATCCCCTGTTATATATAATGAGGGTTCATTTTTAGTTTTAATAACATATCCTGAAACTATCCCCATTTGTTTTGCAACTTCACCCTTACCATGTTGACCCCCTACACGTTTAAAAATAATATCATTCCAACAACAATCTTTTTCAATTGGATTAACAGAGTAAAATTCCTTTTGTCTCACTTTTACTTCATCCTCACTCTGACAGAATATAGGTATATTTTTAGGTAATAATCTTGCTGCCGTTTCATCAAAATGATCGCTGTGCATATGAGTTAAAAGGACTGCATCAGTTCTTACAATATCATTGACATCAATAGGCAATTCCACCAGTGGATTTCTATTTCTATTTGACACATTAGGAATATAAGGCATTGTTCCTTTTTTACTAAGCACTGGATCAACTAGAATTGTCTTATTATTTATAATTAGCCTTAATGTTGCATGGCGTATAAGCTGAATTCTCATAGTTTTTCCTCCTTGTATATGATATATTAATTATAAGTCATACTGCTTTTACTTGGAGAAAGTAATTGCCTATTTTCAGTTTCATCATGAAAGGAAATTTATAATTATGCTTGACCAAACAGATATAAAGATTTTAACCTTATTAAAAGAAAATTCTAGGCTTCAATGGCGTGAAATTGGAGAGTTAGTTCATTTAACAGGACAAGCAGTAGCAAATAGAATTAAGAAAATGGGAAAGGAAGGAATCATTGAAAAGTATACCATAAATTTAAATAACACAAAACTTGATAAAAGCTTAATTGCCTATATAACTGTTTTTATGAAAACCTCCAATCATCCTGCTTTTATACAATTTGTTAAAAACAATAAATTCATAATTGAGTGCCACAGGATAAGCGGAGATGGCTGCTATTTATTAAAGGTAAATGTAACTGATGAAGAAAATCTTATGTGCTTGTTAAATAAAATTTTAGGCTTTGGAAATTATCGTCTAAATATATCTATTAGTAGGATAAAGTAACTCTATCGTCCAATTTTTTTACCTTCACAGAAATTTTTGAGTAATATTTATTGGGGTTTTTAGTTATTATTTCATCTGACATATTTTCTATATAAACACTTCCACAAATGTTAAGATGATTATTCTCTATAAACTCGTTTAATTTATCAAAATTTTTCATGTCTTCAGCTAAATAGCTATTATCATAAGTTATAACATAAAGTCCTGCTGGCTTTATGGTTTTTTCTACATTTACATTTTGAGAAACCTTATAAAAATATCTATAAGTTTTGATGCTATCCTCAATTGCCCCATCATAATCAAGATAGACACCTAATGGATAACCATAAACTAATTTCTTACTTTTCGAATAATCTATAAAACTAACAAAATCTTCTTCAAAATTGTCAATATCAAATTTCATTTTCGGTCCTAAAAACAACAATTCTTGCTTACAATTTTTCAAAAAAATCTTGTCACAACTAATATTAGATATAACAGGAATATTACTAGTTCGCTGTTCTATAATATAATTCATTTGATTTAACCTATTGAGTTCCTCCAGTATTTTTTGCTTCTGGTCAGTAATTAAGTTAATAAGATTATGAGGAGATACATTTTCCATATAGTTCTTTATTTTCTTTAATGGTATATCTAAATCTTTTAGAGCAAGGATAATACTTACTTCGTCTAATTGACTATAGGAATAATACCTATAGCCATTTTCCTTTACAAATACAGGTTTCAATATTCCTACATTATCATAATATATTAAGTTTTTTCTGTTTATGCCAGACAGCTTAGAAAAAGCCCCTATAGTTAAATATTTTTTTGAACTTATAAAATCATTCATGACCTATACCTTTTATAATTATTATAATATTTAATAATAACTTTCTTTTTGAAGATATTCTATCTTGAAAAGTGTTGACTGTCAAGTTACTGTACAGTTTATACTATTTCTTATACATAAAAATTACATATGAAAGGATACTATAATGCTAAAGCTATTTAGACACTTTAAAGTTAATAAAATACTTTTAGGTTCACTATTCGTAATAATTTTGCTTAAAACTGTAGGTACCTTATATATCCCCACATTAACTGCAGATATAATAAATAATGGTGTAATAAAAGGTAACATTCATTATGTATTAAGAACTGGTGGAATAATGATAGGCACTGCTGTATTTACAGGCATACTTGCTATAATTTCTACATATTTTTCTTCAAATTTATCATCAACACTTTCCAGAGATATTAGAAGCAAAATATTTTCTCACGCACAAGAACTGTCAATAAATGATTTTAAACATTTTTCCACCTCATCTTTAATTACAAGATGTACAAGTGATGTAAATCAAATTGAAAATACATTAACCATGCTTTTTGAAATGATTATTCCAGTTCCATTTATAACTCTGGTAGGAATGTTTTTAGCTTTTTCCAAAGATAAATATATGGCTCTTATAATCTCTATAGCAGGAACAATTTTTATAATATTTATTATGCTTATAAGTAAAAAAGTAATAAATTTATCGAATAAAATCCAAGTTGGGTTAGATAAAATAAATTCTAGAGTAAGGCAATATATTTCAGGAATAAGAATTATACGTGCTTTTAATCGAGAAAAGCACGAAAAAGAATTAATAGATAATGCATTTACAAATTATGCAGATATTAATGTAAAACTTAATAAGACATTTGCTATAGTTATGCCAGCTATAATGGCTATAATGAATGTTTGTGCTGTTGCTGTCTTATGGTTTGGAACAATAAGAATAAGTAGAGGAACTATGCAGGTAGGAGATATTATGGCCGTTATTGAATATGCAATAATAATATTGGTCTACCTAGTAATGGCTGTTATTGTATTAATTAATATACCACGTGCCAGCACCTGTTCAAGGCGTATATTGGAAGTATTGCAATACAAACCTGAAATAGTAGATGAAAAAGTAACTGAGGCCATTTCAAATAATATAAAGACCTTAGAATTCAGGAATGTCACATTTTCCTATAAAGATGCCGAAAAACCTGTTTTAAAAAATGTTAGCTTTGTATGTGAAAGCGGTAAAACTACTGCAATCATAGGAGCCACTGGTTCAGGAAAAAGTACTATTGGAAAATTAATACCAAGATTACATGAAATACAAGATGGTAAAATCTTGATTAATGGTGTCAATACAAAATATTTTTCTCAAAAAAATTTAAGAGATATGATAAGTTTTTCACCTCAAAAAGCATTCCTATTTAGTGGAACCATAGTTGACAATATACGGCACGGGAAAAAGGATGCAACTATAAATGAGATAAAAAGTGCTGCAAAAATGGCTCAGGCGGATAAATTTATTTCTGAGCTAAATCTAGGCTATGAATCCTTTGTATCACAAGGTGGCAGTAATTTTTCAGGCGGGCAGAGGCAGAGATTATGCATAGCAAGGGCCTTAATTAAGGACAGTGATATATATATATTTGATGACAGTTTTTCTGCCCTGGATTATAAAACAGATGCAAAATTAAGAGAAGCCATAAAACCAAGATTAAAAGATTCAATTGTCATAACCATTGCCCAAAGAATAAGCACAATTATAGAGGCAGATCAAATTGTAGTCCTGGAAGAAGGAAAAATAGCCGGAATAGGTACCCACACAGAACTTCTTAAAAGTTGTCCCATATATTTAAAAATAGCTGAATCACAATTAAGTGAGGAGGAACTGGTATGCTAAATGAAGAAAATTCAACAGATGCAATTTCTTTTGATACTGAAATGTCCGTAGAGAAAGCTAAAGACACAAGGAAAACTGTTATAAGATTAATAAAATTACTTCTAAATCAAAAGTGGAAAATAATTGTTGTCATATTTTTTACTATTATAAGCTTAGCCTTTACAATGACTGCTCCATTAATTTTTAGCAAAGCTATCAATACTATTTATGAAGGAATAAAGAATGTATCACATACTGGTTACTTCAATATAAATTTTAATATCATAAAAAAGCTTTCATTGATACTTCTTATTATATATTTACTATCCTCATTTGCTAATTATATTGAGCAGAACATAATGGCTGCTGTATCTCAAACCTTGGTATTATCTATAAGGAAAAAAATAAGTACAAAACTTTCAAAAGTTCCTTTAAAATATTATGATACACACAAAAAAGGGGAAATTCTAAGCAGAATATCAAATGACCTGGAAAAAGTATCTGAGACATTGCAGTCAGGTATGATGCAATTTATTACGGCAGTACTCACAATTATAGGAGCTGTATCCCTCATGCTCTCAATAAATTGGATACTAACTTTAATCGCCATTTTCACTATTATCATGGGAGGTATTGCTACCTCTATAATTGGGAAAAAGAGCATAAATTATTTTTCAAACAGACAGGAATCCTTAGGTAAATTTAATGGACAAATAGAAGAATATTTTACCGGTCAGATGGTTGTAAAGACCTTTAATATGGAAGAGGAAATAATTAATGGCGTTGAAATAACTAATAATAAATTGTATTCTGATGAAAAAAAAGCACAATTTATTACCTACGCTATAGATCCTTTAATCCGTCTGATGAATCAAATAGGATATGTGCTAATAGCATCTCTTGGTGCTGTATTTGTTATTCAAGGAAAGCTGTCAATAGGACTAATACAGGCCTTCTTTCAATATGTAGATCAAGCATCAGAGCCGTTAACTGAAGCAGCTTATATTTTAAACTCAATGCAGGCAGCTATTGCTTCACTCGAGCGTGTATTTGAAATTTTAGATGAGGATGAGTCAGAAGCAGACCCTATAAACTATAAAACAATACTAAATCCAAAGGGCAATGTAACTTTTGAAAATGTACAGTTTGGATATGGAGAAGAGCTTATAATTAAAGGAATAAACCTAGAGGTAAAAGCAGGACAAAAAGTTGCTATAGTTGGACCAACAGGTGCAGGAAAAACTACTTTAATAAACCTGATTATGAGATTTTATGAATTGAATGATGGGAAAATTAAAATTGACGGTATCGATATAACTGAACTTAAAAGAAGTTATTTGCGATCTTTATTTGGAATGGTTCTGCAGGATTCATGGCTATTTGATGGAAGTGTTAAAGATAATATTGCATACAGCAGAGAAAGAGCTACAATTTCAGAAATCAAAGAAGCCGCAGAACTTGCCAGAGCTGATTATTTCATAAGAACACTTCCTCATGGCTATGATACAGTTTTAAATGATGAAAACTCTTCAATATCACAAGGACAAAAGCAACTTTTATGTATTGCCCGTGCTATTTTAGCAAATCCATATATTTTAATACTTGATGAAGCAACCTCAAGTGTAGATACATGTACAGAATTAGAAATACAAAATGCCATGGATAATCTGATGAAAGGAAGAACAAGCTTTATAATAGCACACAGATTATCTACAATAAAAAATGCAGATAAGATACTGGTCATGGACAAAGGAAATATTGTTGAACAAGGAAACCATAGCAAATTATTAGCTAAAAGTGGTTTGTATAGTGATATATATAACAGCCAATTTATACACCAAAATAAGTGAAGCTATTGAGAGTAAGTTAAAAACTTACCTAAAATTCACAACAATAACATTGGCTTATGGTAAAGCTAGTCAAGCAGGATTGGTTATTTCTAAAATAGTCCTGCTTAACAAAAAAATTGCTATTTGAATCTATTTATGATGAACTTGATGAAGAAGCTGACGCAGCAGCAGCTGCTGCAGCACATCCTGCAATTGCTGCCTGTTCTTGAGCAATAATAATAGCATTAATACTATTTGCTAAAGCTACTTTAATTACTCCCTTTTTCATACCATCTACATAGAAGTCACAAACCAAATTAGCTGAAAGAATTGTTTTAGTATATTTATCTAAACTCCACATGCCATATCCAGGCTTCTTATGAATAAAATCATTCACTTCTTTTATTTCTCTAACTATTTGATCTTCATCATCTGCAATAAGAGTTAACACTCCTAGTGTTGCCAGGCCATTGTATCTAAGACTGCACTTTTCATTTTTAAGCTTATTATAAAGTCTATTTGCTTTCTTGCATTTTTCATAAACAGACTCTTCTCCAAGTGCCAAAATATGAGATAATGTCTGAAGATCATTTCCTTTCCAAAATCCTTCCTTATTTAATTCTTTATAGCACTCTTCTACCTTTTCCATAGTTTGTCTTACATCCAAATCTGTAGCAGCAAGCACTGCTGCAAAAACATAATCATCAGTAGAAGTTAGCCAAAAATGATTTTCTTTCATATTTTTATAGAATTCTTTCATTCTCTGGATCTTAGAATTCCAATACTCTCTAGGAACATCTTCTGCAAAAGTATAAGTAGCCAGCGGCAGATATGTGCTTTTTCTAAAACTTTCCTGCTTCATTTTTTCATGAACTTCAATCATTTCTTGAAAAAAGCCCTTATAATCCTCTTCAAAACATAAAAGAGTAGCTATAATTAGTTCATTATTTCCTCTATAATCAGATGCCCATTTTGTTTCCTGCTTTATATACTTTTTTATTTCTTCAATTTTATCTATATTTACCTTTTCACCTCTTGCTGCATGCATCATTGCGCAAAAGTGTTTTAACAAGCTTGTATCCCATTTAAAATTACTTTTAAGTTCACTATAGTTTTCTACCATTAGTTCCACCTTTTTTTTCAATCTTATATCCACTATAATTCCCTCCCTATTTAACTTAATATCATTATTACTTAAAATATTTATTTTGTATATACATATTAAAATAAAATATTCAAAAAATAATAAAGTAAATCTTAAGATTTACTAAATATATTAAGGAAATAAACTCATGCTATTTAAAATCAAGCATAAAAACTAGTTTTGAGGAAAACCTACATTGTATTAGAAAGGAGAGACAATTGTGCAAAACAAAATACGAAAGACTACTAATAATAAAAAAGAAGACAATAGATTTAAAAAGAAAAATATAAACCATGACCCACAAGATGAAAGCTCAAGAATAAAGTTTGGTTCTCCACCAGAAAAACATTTAGATTAATTTTTGAAAATTAACATTTTATATAAAAGTTATTAATAAAACAAATTAGGAGGCTTAAGCGATGAAATCACATCAAAATAAAGGTCATCATGAAAAAGCCATGGAAAAAGCTAAAGATTTACTTCATAAAGGTACAGGTATGGGAGAGATAAAAGAAGTTACAGGTCTCAATGAACATGATGTAACTAAAGCTAGAATGAAAATGGAAGGCAAAATGTAGAAAGGGGTTCTATGCATGAGTGATAATAGCTTAGATGAAAAAAAGAAAAAAGCTAGAGAAATGCTTATTTCTGGTAAAACCGATAAAGAAATCAAAGACGAAACCGGATTAAGACCTAAAGAAATAAGCAGAATACAACAGGAAATTACAAAGCATTTTTAATATTTAAGGAGTCTGCTGCTAGTCATTAGTACGCCAACATTGTCAAGTCTCAATTTTTAATCAGGGCTATTGCAGCAGCCCCTCTCATCACACAAAAACACTTTTTACAAATTGAGAGTAAGTTTTTAGTTTAAATTACAAATTATCAAATTTACACCACTTTTAATTATCTCTTCCTTCCACTTTTTATCTATATTATTATCCGTGACTATAACTGATAAACTTTTTAATGGTACTACCTGTGAAAGGGCTTTTACACCAAATTTAGAAGAATCAGAAACTACTATGGCTTCATCTACACAATTTACTACCTTCTTTTTTACACTTACGTCATTTAAATCATAATCACTAAGGCCAATTTCATCATCAATTCCACCTGCTGAAAGTATTGCCTTGTCAAAATGAAGATGTTCTAAAACAAGTTCAGTAAGAGGACCATTTAAACATTTTTCTTTTTTCCTAACTTCTCCACCTAAAATTATACATTTTGCATCTAATTGCTCAGTTGCAAACCCTGCCACATAAAGGGAAGTAGTAAAAATAGTCAAATTTAGCTTGTCTCCTAAATTTTTTGTAACCTCCAGGGGAGTTGTACCTAAATCCATAAAAATTATATCATTATCATTTATTAACTTAGCACATTCTATTCCAATTGCCTTTTTTTCTTCTTTATTTATTAATGCTCTCTCATTATATGAAGGTTCCCAGCTTAATTTTTTAGTTAAAATTGCACCACCATATACTTTCTTTAGACAACCTTGTTGTTCAAGATAATCTAAGTCTCTCCTTATAGTTTCGTTGGAAACATTAAAAATTTCCATAAGTTCAGATGTTTTTATATTTTTTTGCTCTCTTATAAGCTTAAATATTTGTTCCTGTCGTTCTTCAGCAAGCATTTATTTTCCTCCAGATTTCTAACTTTTTATTTTTAAACATTTATCACTTGGAACATAGACATTTATTTTTTCACCTTCATAATAAACATTATCGCCTCTATTTAACGTATCAATTAGCAGCATCGTATCATTTACAATTACATTTAGTCTAACAATATTGCCTAAAAAATATACATTACTAATAACTCCGCTGAAAGTGTTTTTACCAATTACCGTATCTTCTAAAATAATGCTAATATGCTCAGGTCGTATAAAAATATTACTACAATCCTCAGGTTGATTTAAAAATTTAGGTGTTAAAAGATTATAAGTTCCAACAAAATTTGCAACAAATTTTGTGTCCGGATTTTTATAAATTTCTTCCGGGGTACCATACTGAACAATTTCTCCTTTATTCATAATAAATATTCTATCTGAAATAGATAAAGCCTCTTCTTGATCATGTGTAACAAAAAGTGTTGTTATTTTAAATTTATTATGAATTTCTTTTATTAACTTTCTCAAGGTAATTCGTATTTGAGCATCTAAAGCACTTAGTGGTTCATCAAGTAAAAGTACATCAGGATTTACTACTAAAGCCCTTGCAAGTGCTACTCTTTGTTGTTGTCCTCCAGAAAGTTGGCTTGGATAATGATTTTCACGTCCATTGAGACCAACTAAATTTATAATTTCTTGAACCTTAATTTTTATTTCTTCTTGTGGTACTTTTTTTAATTTAAGTCCAAAAGCTATATTTTCTCTAGCAGTCATATTGGGAAATAAAGAATAACTTTGGAATACCATCCCCATATTTCTTTTATTAACTGGAATGTTTACTAAATCATTATTATTTACAGAAATTTCTCCACTACTTGGATCTTCTAGTCCAGCTATTATTCTAAGCAAAGTACTCTTTCCACAGCCGGATGGTCCAAGTAATGATACAAATTCACCTTTTTTTATGCTAATATTTATATTGGATAAAGCTTTTACTTTATTAAAATTCTTATTTAGCTCCTTTATTAAAATATAGTCCATTATTCTTTAACCCTCCATTTTTTTCCTGGCATTGTTAATACTGTTGTAATATATGAAATAACAAATATAACAATTGTATAAATTGTTACAACTGCACTAGCTGCATGTCCATTTTGGCTTAAAATATTATAAAGATACATCTGAACAGTCTGGTATGAGCTGCCAACCAATAGATTAACTAAGGCAAAGTCGCCAAATAATATTGCTACACATAAAAGTACTGCAGATATCAATCCTCTCATTATATTTGGCACTATAACCTTAATAAATGCTTGAAATTCAGTGCAGCCTAAAATCATTGCAGCTTCCTTAAGATTAGGTGCATTTATTCCCCTAAAACTATTTCTTATAGAGTGATACATAAATGGTAAACATATAATAAAATATGCCCCCAATAATATCCACATGGTTCCAGATATATTTATAGGATCTTTAGAATAGATCTGGATAAGCCCTATAACAAGTACCACACCTGGCATAATAAAGGGAAGTAATGACAATACATCAAAAATCTTTTCCAACTTTTTAAAATGTAAACTAGCAAGGTATATACTTGGAACCATAATTATAATACTTATTAAACACGTCAAAATGCTTATAACTGTACTTCTTAATAATGCTAATTTAAATTGAGAATTTCCTAATATCAAACTATAGTATTTAAAAGTATAGCTTGTAGGCAAAATAGTTGTATCCCAACTGCCTGCCACAGAAAACAGAATTATAGCCAGCATTGGTACAAATAAATATATAAATAATAGTACTAAAAAAATCTTTTTTCCTATACTCTTCTTCATTTCTTTTCCTCCAAAATTTAATCTATGTTTTTAATAAGTTTAATTTTTACAAAAACAAATATCATTAAAATTCCACCTAAAACCATAGATAATGCACTAGCTAGTGAGGGATCAGAAGCTATATCATTAGATACAAGATTTGCAATAGTTATGGCAACTAGATTTTTATTAGAACCAACTAGAGCATAAGCAGTTGCATAGGCACCTAGTGAATTTGCCAAAAGGATACATAAACTTCCAGCTAATGAAGGTATTAATGTAGGTATTTCTATTTTAGTCCAAATAGTAAATTTGCTTGCACCAAGCGTTGAAGCTGCCTCTATAATATCGTCATTTATTGCATAAACAGCAGGATACATGAGCATTATTGCCAAAGGAATTTGAAAGTATATATACACAAGAATTATCCCCATCCAAGAATATAAGTCAAATCCACTGCTGTATAAATTAATGCCTAGTTTGCTTTTAAAAAATATGGTAATTAAACCATTAGCTCCAAGTAATACAATAAAAGCAAAGGCAAGAGGTACTCCGGAAAAGTTAGAAGTCATGTTCACAATAGAAACTAATCTTTCTGCAATATCCTTCTTTAACGATTTTAAGCATATTGCAGCACAAGTACCTATAATCAAACCAACTAACGATGAACAAATAGATACAGTTAGCCCGTTCGTTAAAGACATTAAATAAAATTTACTTGTAAACACTTTTATATAGTTAGAAAGTCCTATCCCACTATTTGTAATAAAGCTATTTATTAATACATAAATTCCAGGTATTATTTCAAATGATAAAACTAAAATTATTAAAAATATGAAAGGAAGCCATAAAAGGCTTCTCCTTCTTATTTCATTTTTTATTGTGCTAATATATTTTGTTTCCATAAGTCCGGTATCTCCTTACATGTTTTATTCCACACAGCATAATCCTTTATAGTTTTTGCAGATTTATAATCACTATCTGGCATCATTTGTTTTTTTATATCTTTAGGAATATTAACTTTTCTAATAGGCCTTGCAAATCCCTTAGCTAAATTTATTTGGCCTTGATCGCTAAATAAATAATCCTGGAAAGCTTTAGCTGCATTTGGATGAGGAGCATATTTGTTTATTATCGATACATAAGCACTCATAACTGTTGCGTCAGTAGGAATTACGACTTCATAATCACCTGCTTGATCAATTTGCTTTTTATAATTTAAAGCATTAAAATCCCACACAATACCAATTGGAATTTCTCCTTTTTGAAAATTGCTTACTTTTTCATCAACATTGTTTAAATTGCCCATAGCATTTAACTTCTTAAAAAAATCAATACCCGGCTGAATATTTTTTTCATCTCCACCATTTGCATATGCTGCCGCAAGTACAGCATTTTGTGATTCTGCAGCCTTCATTACATCTCCTACAGATATACATTTTTTATATTCAGGATTTAAAAGCTCTTTAAAACTGTGAGGTACGTCTTTTACAAGCTTCTTGTTTACAAAAAAGGCTATAGTTCCTGTATAAGCACCTGTCCAATATCCATCTTTATCTTTAGCCCAGTCAGGGACATCATTCCAGTATTTGTTTTTATAAGGTTGTACTATATTTTGAGATTTAGCAATATCACCAAAAGTTATTCCAACATCACCTATGTCACCTACTGGTTTATCTTTTTCAGCTTTGAATTTTGAAAGTTCTTCTACACTTGTCATGTCTGTATCTTGATGAATTATTCCATATTGATTTTCAACATCTTTAAAAATTTCGCTATAGTTTGCCCAAGTATCAGGCATACCATAAGAAATAAGTTTTCCTTCTTTTTTTACAGCTTCTTTTGTAGGCCTTACTTGAAGCTGTGCATCATTACTATTTGTTTTTACAGCATCTCTTTTGGTTCCACATCCTGCAAGTGTAGATGTAAATATTGATGTAACAATTAAACTTAATATTATGGCTCTTTTAGAATTTTTAAACATATCTTCGCTCCTTTAAACTTTTGTATTATTACTTAAATTTAAATTTCATATAGGGTGACGGATCTATTTTAAGTATTTCACATATTAGTGGTGCGACTATAAGCTGTGAGTATTCTTCTTTTTCAAAATCTACACTGTTGTCAAATATGAATAAGGGTAAGTTTCTAAGAAAATCAACATTGCCACCATGATTCCCTAATTCACTCATTCCATGATCAGAAGTTACTATTATTGAATAGTCATCTTTTAACCACAATGGTATTAAATTGGCTAGAATGCTGTCCATTTCAACCAACTTTGATTCATATTCTCTAGAACTAGAACCATACTTATGTCCAACAAAATCCAATCCCATAGGATGAATCAACAACAAGTCTGGGCAATATATATTTCTTAAATATTCTCCGTCTAGAAATAAATGAGTATCAGGATAACTGTCATCAAAATAGTAAATACCATGTTGAATATTCAAATCATCATCATGAAGTTGCCTATGACGGATATTATTAAAGGGACTTATATTATACAATTCACTTATCCAGCTATAAGCTGCAGCTCCTGTAGTTAAATTACTTTTTCTAGCTAAAGAAAAAATATTCTCCATATTTGAATTGCGTGTAATATTATTAGATGTTATACCATGTTCACACACAGGCGTACCAGTAAATATGGTTTCATAACAAGGCCTGGAAAGACTGGGAAGTTCACCTCTTATATTTACATATTTAGCTTTTTTGTATTCAACCATATGCCATAAATATCCCATATGATCTTTTGCACCTTTTCTCGTAAGTCCATCTAGTAATATAAATATTAACTTTTTCATACACTAATCTCCTTTCAAGTTGTCTACAACTAGAATTATGCACTTAGCTTGTTAAGACAACTTTACAAATAAGTTAATTCCATGTAAATCAATCCAATTCCCCACAATTCAACATAAATTATTTTTATAAGCGAAAATTTATTCAGATAATGAAAAATGACATAATCAAATAAAACTTTACTTGATTATGCCACTTTGAATTTTATTATTCCAAGACACATTTCATAGCTTTACCTTTTTCACTATAACTAGTGTCATTTACAGATTCTACTTTAAAATTTCCATTTTCATATGTAATCTTGGATATACTTGAATTATCCATATCTCGCACATTAAAATTCTTGTCCAAATAATCAATAATCAATCTAATTATTCCACCGTGAGCTACTACAAGTATATTTCCACTCTCACCATCAGAATTTTCCATGCATATCCCTGTTAGTGTTTTCATAACTCTTTTTATTACTGTATCATAACACTCCGCTTCCTTTGTATCATCCAAAGTTGCACATGAATTGCAGTATTCTCTTTGGAAATCATACTTTTCTTCTGCTTCCTTAAAGGAACTTACATTAAGGTAGCTAAGTATATCGTTAAACATTATACTCTCAAGCTCTCCTTCGTATTTTCCAAAATACATTTCTCTTAGTCCTTCAAGTTCTTTTAACTGTAAATTTTCACTTACCTTATTTTCCTTTATAACAATTTTTGCAGTTTTCACTGCCCTACCCAAATCACTGCTGTAGGCTGCTTTAAATTTAACATTGCTAAGTCCAAGCCCTGTATTTACAGCTACCTCAATTCCTGCCTTGGTAAGAACTCCATCGCACCATCCCTGAGTTCTATTAGCTTTGTTTAAAATGGTTTGTCCATGTCTCATTAAATATAAAGTAATTTTACTTTTATTATTACTGCTCATTTTCTCCTCCATAATTATATCTACACAATATATGCCATATTATGATTATTATAACTTATCTTTTAAATCATTTCATTATTAAAACTTTCAAATTACGTGGAAGTAATTTATAGTCTTCTATAAAACTAATTGATTCTAGCTTTTTGTAGGTTGTTTCTGGCAATTCCTCTAATGGAGTTTTAGCAAGTATTTTTCTTGTCTCCCAATCATTAAATTCGGTAATATTCTTTATGCTAGTTATACACTTTTTATTTGCAGGACAGATAATTTGACATCTCATACAGCCTATTAAGCAATTGTGCCACTCTGGTCTTAAGCTCTTTTTGAAATCTCCGCTATCTTCATTTTGAAGTGTAATACATTTATTAGCATGTACTATAAATCTATCCTCTGCTATCGCCCCTGTAGGACAATTTTTTAAACACAGATCACAATTTTTACATGTGTCCATAATGGTATACTCCCCCCAGGAGTCATTTTCCCAGGGCATATCTGATACATATACTCCAAGCCAATAAAAGCTGCTTTCACCATTTATATAACAAATATTATTTTTTCCATATGTACCTAGTCCACTTTTTACTGCTAAAGGCTTGCATGGAATATTAACCTTAATTGCCTTAAAATTTTCATAGGAAAGTATCTTCTCAACAATTTCAGTTATCTCACATATTTTCTTATGTTTTTTCTCAAATTCACTGCTTGAATTTAATAAATACATTGGCGGCATAATTACAGCATACCTTTTTAAGCCTAAAGTAAAATATACTCTTGCTACTGGCTGTGGAACTGCTATAACAATAATTGATTTTGGTTTTAAAAAATCATCTGATACTTTATAATCAAACTTATTTAAATACTTCCCAATATTAACATTTATATCTTCATAAGTTTGTTTCATATTTTCTATGCCTAATTTTATTTCTTCCATATGTTTAAAGGAGATAATTTGTGCCTTAAAACCATATTCTTCAACCTTCTTTATGAAATTACTTGCATAGTTTTTCATTTGCCTGCACCCCTCTTTTTAATATGTATAGTGTAACTATCAATTTTACATAATACAGTTACATTGGTATAATTAAATAATAACATCGATCCAAGTAACGGTCAATATAATTAATGGAGGTTACACAAAATGGAGTTCTTATGTATGGATTTCATCAATAGTCAATGGTACAAAACTCATAAAATTTTTAAGGATCCCCTAAAGGATAAAAATTGGTTGAAAGATTTTTGTGCAAAATGGAATTTAGCAGATACTCATATACCTGATAAAGCAATGATTAATAAATTATTAGAACTTAGGGATTTTTTAAGTTATGTTACAAATAAACTATGTACAAAAAAAACATTAGATTTAAAAGACATAAATAAAATAAATGATTATCTTAAAGCTTCTTTATTTTATAAGATATTAGAGAAAAGTGAAGATAGATTTTGCATAAAAACTGTTCCAGTTAAATCCTGTTCAGATTTTATCATATTTGAAATCATTTCTTCTTTTGCTCAAATGATTTCAAAATACGATATAGACAGAATTAAACTTTGTGAAAATCCTGAATGTAGATGGGTTTTTTATGACGAAAGTAAAAGTCATACACGAAAATGGTGTGACAATACCTGCGCAACTCTTATAAAAGTTCGCAGATTTAGAGAAAACAGAAAGCAAAAAAAATGACATGATCAAATCCCAATTTGATCATGTCATTTGGAAACAATCCAAATATATTTACTTCCTTTAAATCTTGTGTTTCACAAATTCAATTCCTATATCAAATGCTTTAGCACAATCTTTGGGAAATACTTCTTTATGCCTTTTTAACTTTTTTTCATAATCAAACATATCTGAAACCACCTTTGAATAATCATTAAATTGGTAAGTATCAGTACAATACAATGTTTTGCATTTTCCAAAGAATTTTTTAAATAGCATTTCGTTAGATTCAAGATATTTATCTAAACATATATTTTTCATTTTCTCTTCAGATATGTTCATTGTATATATTAATGCTGCAGGAATATTTCTAGGTAGAAGTGTAGGATGATTAGTATACTCTATCAACGGAAAAAATAGCCTTTCTATAAATGATCTTGTTTCACCCGTAACATTACCCAAATATATAGGTGAACCTAAAACCACTGCATCTGCTGTATCCAGCCTTTTTAGTACAGGAGAAAGATCATCTACCCTGGCACATTTACCGTAACTTTTACCTTCTTTTAATTTACATGCAAAACAGCTAGCACAACCTTTAAAGTTTAAATCATACAGATGGATAATTTCTGTTTCAGCCCCTTGAGAAGCAGCTCCTTCAAGAACCTTATTTAATAAAGTTGCTGTATTATGATTTTTTCTAGGACCTCCATTAATAGCTATTACTCTCATATCACAATCCTCCTTCTCGTGTAATAAGTTTACATAGTTTTTAATTCAATAAAATTTCATATTTCTGTTGTAATTTCAAATTAATGTTGTAAATTACTTTACAAGAGATATTATATACTGTACTATCATTTTAGGGAAGTAGGTACTTTTTAGTAGTATAGTACCCATTTGTATACTTATAATAACTAATTATTATAAAATGAAGAGAGGTGAACATTAGCGATGACAATATAATAAAGTTCTGTTAAATTATATGTGTCATCACTAAATATAATAAATGTTGAAATTCAAAGGCAATGAATACAGCTGCTCCATGGAATTAACTTTAGATATCATAGGTGGCAAATGGAAGCCTCTTATTATATGGCACTTAGGTGAAAATACTCTGAGATTCAGTGAGTTAAAAAGGGCCTTGCCAAATATTACTCAAAAAATGCTTACTCAGCAGCTTAGAGCATTGGAGGAAGATCAATTAGTGAATAGATTTGTCTATGCTGAAGTTCCTCCTAAAGTAGAATATTCTCTTACAGAAAAGGGTAAAACCCTTTTACCTGTTTTATCAACTTTATGTAATTGGGCAATTGAATATTATAATTCAATGACATCAATTTAAGAAAATGAAGTGACTGTAAACAAAGTGGAATGTTTCAATTCAATAAAATTTCATATTTAATATTTATTTACTTGCCCACTTCTCTAAAAATTTAATTGTCTCATTCCACGAGTCCATATTTGCCTTTGCCCAACTTTCTACATCGTATGGATATTTCTCTGATGGATATATTGACTGAAAAGGCACTGTCAATATATGACCTGACTTTGCAAAGGTAATGTGCTTATATTCATGTTTAAAATGTGATTTTTCAAATATACTGCAAACTGTTTCTGAATGCATTTTTGAAGGCCATATTTCATCTGCTGCTGATGATATCATTAAAACAGATCCATTTATCTTATCTAATGCAATAGTAGCCTTGTCCCTATCGCCTTCTTCAATTAGTTTTTTATACATCCATGCCAGTGCTCCTTTTTCTTTTTTCATCATTTTTATTATCAATCTCAGTATAATATGAAAATTAAATTTTAAATAAGGTATTTCGCGACCTCTATACATCCATGAAGAATGATGGGATGGAAGTTTATTACTTTTAATTCCTTCATATACGTAACAGCTTGGAGTATTTGCAATAACACAGGCGATATCTTTAAACATAGATGCTGCAAGGAGCACCAGTTCACCACCCTTAGATCTTCCATATATAGCTATCTTGTTTTCGTCAACAGTATCCTGCCTCTTTAGCCACTTTACTGCATTTTCAACGTACTCAAGAGGTATCATGTTAAGATCCTCTGGTGTTCCTTCAAGTCCAAAATAACAAACCGCTAATGCAGAATATCCTCTCATGGCAAATAGTTCAGCAATTGCCTGTGCTTTTTCAATTCTGCCATCACTTCCACTTAAAACAATTATTGCAGGGTGTTTTATATTATCTTTAGAAGTAAAATATCTTGCTAAGAGATTTTTTTCTACTACATCAATACTTTTAATTGTGTCATCACAGTAAACCCTTGTATGTTCCTTTGATCCAATTATTTTTCCGTTCTTCTCTACTGTAAATGTAATTTTGTACTTTCTATTTTCATTTATACTACTTAACTTTTGTATTAACTTGCTCTTACGGATCTGCTTTGGCCTCATAGAATAAAATAATCCCATTTTATCACAATTACTATAAGTTCCATCAACTGGCACTGCATTTTCAAAGTTAATATTTCCACATTCATCTGTTTCAAAAACTGCATAAGACTCCCACAACGTGTTATCTCCTATTTCAAGTATAGAAGCATTAATACAATAGTAATCGCTGCTTACAGCACGAATTATAACTTTTTCATTTTTGGGAAGACCATTTATTTTTATATCAACTGGCTCATCTACTCTTGATACTTCTGGTGTTATTTTTATTGTACAATTATCATTATTCATAGCTTCTCCTCTACCTTCTATCAAAATCTGCTATTTCTCCATAACCTGTCCAGTTAGACCCATCATAAGCAGCTAATTTATTTAAAAGTTTCCACAATGTCTCTAATTCTTCATCATCAAAGTCTCTAAATATAGTGCTCATGAGTTTATTTCCTTTTTCATAATACTCTTTAATAATTTTCATACAATCTTGAGTTATTTTAATGTTAACTGACCGCTTATCTTTCTTATTTTCTTCTAAAATTACATAGTTCTTTTTTTCTAAATTTACAACAATATGTTTTACATTTTGCTTGGAACATCCCATCTTCTCTGCTATATTGCTATAAAAGGCCTCATTTTCTGGCAAATGTAAAATTGTTAAAAGTACCATCCACTGACGAACTGTTATTCTCTCATCCAGTTTATCTCCTTCTACTTGAACCTTATTTGATAGATAAAAAATTATTGCAAAAATTTGCTGTATATAAAACCGATTCATTTGTTTCCTCCTTAAGATTTAGTAACTAGACAACATGTTGTCTAGTTAGATAGTATACCCCTTTTTATAAAAAATCAATAGCTTAAATAAAAATAGTATGCATGGGTCTTATAAATATAAACCTATGCACACTATTTTATAAATACTGTATGTATCATTTAAAATAAAACTTACTATAGCATTTCTAATATTTCTACCGTATATTTTTCACTTGGAGCATCAACTTCAACTGTATCTCCAACTTTTTTTCCTACTAATGCTTTTCCTAAATCCGACTCTATGCTTATAAGCATATTTTCTGGGTCAGCATCTATAGTAGTTACTAATGATACAATTTCTTCATCTTCATCCTCTACAAATTTAATTTTAAATTTACTATTAACACCTATTACCGATTTATCCGCACTTTTAACATCTATTACAGTTGCAGTTGAAATCATACTTAATAGATACTGGATTCTATTGTCATTTTCTCTGTAGTTTGCACAGGCTTCTTTATACTCTGCATTTTCAGACCTATCACCATGTGCAGCAGCTACTAATTTTTCCTTTGCTATTTCGGCCCTTTTTACAGTCATTCTATAGTCTAATTCTTCTCTTAACTTGTCAATATTTTCTTGTGTCAGTATATTCTTCATATAAGGACAAACCTCCCTGCCATATATTATGTTACTATTATATAATATATAGAGAAAAATTTAAAATTTCTTGCATAATTCTATAGTTTCAACTTAAACTAATCTATATAAAATTTAAGGAAGAGTTGATACTATGTTTGTAGATAGAAAAGATGCTGGGAAAAAACTTGCTGTAGAGCTTGAAAAATTTAAAGATGAAAGCCCTATTGTTCTTGCCATTCCAAGAGGAGGAATAGTAACAGCTTATGAAACTATAAAAAAATTTGGATTCGAATGGGATTTAATCATTCCAAGGAAAATAGGTTCACCTCGTAATAAAGAAGTTGCCATTGGTGCTGTATCTTCAGATGGAACCTATCTTTTGAATGAAGGTTCTATAAATGTGCTAAATATATCTGAAGATTATATAGGAAAGGAAATATCTAAGCAAATAAAAGAAATTAAAAGGAGATTAAATAAATATAAAGGAAATGAAAATTTTCCTGATGTAAAAAATAGAACAGTAATAATTATTGATGATGGAATTGCAACGGGTTTTACAATACAGGCCGCTATAAAGTCAATCAAAAAACACGCTGCAAAAAAAATCATTCTAGCTGTACCAGTAGCTCCACGAGATACAATTTCTTTATTGAAGAAATTTGTAGATGAAGTTATATGCCTATTTATACCCGATGAATTTTATGCTGTAGGCTTACATTATAAAAACTTTGAACAAACTACTGATGAGGAAGTCTTTACTATAATGCGTGAATTAGAAAAGAGATAATTTAATTTGCTTTTTTACATTACAAAATACTAAATTTTATTTCTTTGATATAGAACTTCGAATACCTTCCAATCCATTGACAATTCTATCTACATATTGACTATTTGTATAACAATTTATGCACTCCTGCAAGTTTCTTGCTTGCCCACGTTTTAAATATCCTATAAATGCATTTAACGCATTTTCATTACAGTAGTCACTATGTACAACCCCATTTTGTTCAATACGTGTGCGTAGTTTCTGAATGTCAATAACAATTTGGTCAATTATATTACTATTTATTTGTTTAGAAACTAACCTATATATAATTGTTAAAATAAATATACCTGCTAAAATTGCAGTAAATCGTGATGCATAATACTTAAAAATATTTGTATTCACATCTTTTCCAATAAAAAAACTACTCAGAGAAGCTACGCTGTTATAAGATTCCTTTGAAATTATTCCAAATGAAAGGAAAAGAACAAATAAACTCCCTGAAATTTGAACTGGTCTCTTTCCTTTTTTCTCATACTTAACTCTTTCTTGATCTAACCCATTAATTCTAATTATTATTTTTCTTATTGTTTCTAACTGGCCTATTAAGATTTGCCTATTCTCCATGTAATTTCCCCTACCTCGTAAATTCATAACTTATCCTTATAGTTATATGTATATTAAATTTCTAGAAATTAATTCTCAAATATACTAATATGCTTTTTCTATATACATAACTTAAAATTTTCTTAATTTGAGTTGCAATGTTTAAAAATGCATCTTATATACTCTATATTGCATGTTAAAAGAAATCTATAGTTTACATTTATAAAACTCAATATAATAAATTTGTAATGAAAAGGAGGTTAATTTATGTTCAAAGGATTTATCTTAGGACTTTCAAGCGGAGGCTACTGCCTTGCTTCTTGTATTCCTGTATTTGTTCCCTATATTTTAAGTGAAGATAAAAAGACAAAATGGAATTTTATTTGTTTATCTAAATTCATGTTAGGAAGACTTCTTGGTTATATACTATTTGCTATTTTAGCGTGGATTACAGGAAACTTTATAATAAAACAATCTCACTTTAAAGGAATTATATTTGCACTATCTTATATATTTTTATCATTTACACTTATAGTTTACACATTTTCAAAGTCGCATAGATTTTGCAATATTAAATACTTTAGTAAGTTTTCTAACTACTCAAATAAAGAAAAAGGCTTTACTACTGTAGTGCTTTTAGGCTTTTTAACAGGTATAAATGTATGTCCTCCATTCATTTTAGCTTTTTCAGATGCTGCTTTCTTTACTAATATCCTCAGCAGTATTTTATACTTTGCTGCCTTTTTCGTAGGCACTGCTGTTTATTTTATACCCATTCCATTTATAGGTGTTTTAAAAGGTAAGCAAATTAAATTAATAGGTCAAATGTGCTCTTTAATAATTGGAGTGTTTTACATGTATTCAGGAATAATGATGCTTTTTAAGGAGATGATGTTAAATTGAATAATTTAGAAACTAAAAAAATAGCAGAAACAAGTACAGGCAAAAAGTTTGCAAAATCAGTAGCTGCTTGTATACCAATATTACTGTTAAGTATTGTTTTGTTAAGCGGCGGCAGTTCCCTTCCAAAGGAACCTTTAATGAGAATTTCTTTTTCCATAGGCTATGTTTTTATAAATATAATATTTTTTCTTATGGTGTACACAAAGAAAACTTATAAATATAGGAGGATATTTTTTGTAATATATGCCTTACTTTTTGCAGTCAGTTTTATGACTAATTTAATAGAACTTAGAGGAAGTATTTTCTATAATGAATCCACTTTTATTAATGGAGAAACTCCATTTTGCCATATGGTAATTCCAATGATTATAATACCTGCTGCTTTAACCAAAACCATAATTTTCCCCGGCTCACTTTTAACTGGATTTGCTAGCATTGCAAGTATGATAGTAATTTGGCTTGGCGCTAGTATAGCCTTTGGACGAGGCTTTTGCAGTTGGGCTTGTTTTTATGGAGGATTTGATGAAGGATGTTCTTTATTATGTAAAAAGCCAAAATTGAAAATAAATAGGAAGTGGACTTATTTATCCTTTGCTATTTTAATATCTATTGTTTTATTGTCTGCTGCTACTCTTGCTCCTGTTTACTGTGATTGGCTTTGTCCCTTTAAAGCAGTTACGGAAGCAGAACAAATAACTTCCACAATAGTATTAATTAAAACTATTGTTTTTTACTCCTTATTCTTAATTTTAGTTATAATACTGCCTATACTTACTGGAAAAAGAACTCAATGCGGACTATTTTGTCCCTTCGGAGCCTTCCAATCCTTTTCTAATAAAATAAATATATTTGAAATAAGAATAGATAAAAATAAATGTTTAAATTGCAAAAAGTGTGTAAGAGAATGTCCAACTTACTCAATAGATGAGAACAGTCTTGCAAATGGAAAAGCTTTAATTACCTGTACCAAATGCGGAAAATGTATAGATACTTGTCCTGCTTCTGCTGTATCTTATCACATAAAAGGTACAAAAACAGGTGTGAAAACTAATTTATCCAGATATTTATTTCTCTATCCTGCATATATTTTTGCACTTACAATTGGTGGTGGGACTATGATTAAGGGAGTATATAGACTTTTAAGACTTATAACTACAGGCAGCTTTTTTTAGAAGTAATTAAATAATAAAAAGAAAGGCGGATTAAAAATGATCAAATTGAAAGCTTTTTTAGGGTATACTGCTGCTGTTTTATCCTTATTTGTAGTACTAGCCACTTTTATAGCTACTGACTTCTGGGCTAAAGAGTTTGTTAATATAACTTCAATAAAAGTTTCTCCTATATATACTGGCGGTGAAGTAAATAAGACTATTTCTTTCAAGGATTATAACATAAAAATACACAAACCTGTATTTCAGGGTCTTTTTTCTGATAGATCTAAAGGCTTTGTTGAAATTGATTATACAGGTAAAAATATACCTAAAGTAATTTCTCAAAGTATAGATTTTGATGGGGATGGTAAGTATGATTTTTATATTAAATACGACACTAAAAATGATAAATCTCAATTTAAATCTTTAAATAAAAATGTAGTTTCTCTGCAGGGAGTATATAAAATAACGACTGGATATGCTGTCAGAGTAAATTTAAAAAAGTAGATAACATAAGAAGTAAGGTTCACATAGAGTTTTGAACCTTACTTTTATTTAGTTACTTTTTGACACATTTAATGATTTCCTCTTAGTTGCTTCTTCTTATTTATAAGTTTTAAATTGAACTTCAAATATTTTTTATAGGAATAGTAGCAAAAACTCATTCCTAAAAATTCCGCTGATATTAAAATTGAGGCTAATGTCACTGTTACAATTTTTTCATCATAAACTAAATAGTTATATAAGGATGGTATATATGAAATAACTCCTATTATAACAAACACTGCTAAAAAAGATAATTTTGCATCAATTTGTTTTATCCCAAGCATATAAATGAATACAAACCTGGAAATTGTTCCGATAACACCACCAAGTATACAAGATATAATTAATATAGACGCAACTACGCCATTCATATTTACAACCGTTACTTGGCACATACCAACAAATAATCCAATAAATACAGATATTATTAAGTTAAATAAAAAGTCTTTTACGTTTTCCTTCATATTCAAATCACCTCAAAATTTATAAACCTCTCTATACGCCGAGGAATTTCTTAAAATCGTTCAAATATTTTCGTGTAACATAAACTTCTTCATCTATATTCATAATTTTTAATATAAGCTTACTATTAAACCAAGAAATTATACGATCTACCTTTTCTATATTTACAACAAAACATTTACTCACTCTTATGAAGCCTTTACTTTCTAGTTTTTCTTCTAACTCATAAAGCTTTTCCTTTACTTTATATTTTTTGTCCCTTGTTCTACCGAAAACGTCATTACCCATAGCTTCAAAATAGTAAATTTCATCATAAGTTAATACCTTAAGCTCATCTTTTTCGCATCTTCCTGTAATTATATTTTTAAACTCCTCTTTACTTGTTGAAATTTCATCTAAATAATCCATTAAAACATTTATGGTCGTCATATCAAAATATATGCCTATTTTTCCCTTTTCTAAAGGAAATCCTTTTTCAATTACACACACATTGGCATCCTTACTAATTTCTATTTTCCGAGTATTAAGTATTTCTTCTAATACTCTGGTCATATTTTCAGAACAAATTAAATTCATTTCCATGATAAAACCCCATTTTTCACATTCTACTATAAAAAAAAGTTCCTAGAACAACTAAGAAAAAAAAGTTTAAAATAGTAAATTTCACTAAATATTCCTTCTTCTTCTGTGGATATTCATTGGCAAATATCTTATATGAAATAAGGCTAGCTAAAGAAGCAATTGGAGTTCCAAGTCCCCCAATATTTGCACCGCAAAATAAAGCATAGCTATATTTTGTAAAAGGAGCCAACAAAATTGTGCTCGGTACATTGCTGATTATTTGACTTAAAATAATCGAGACAATATAACTTGCTCCCATGGTTTGAGTAATATTTGATAAATTACTTTTCAAAATAGATATATTTGATATATTGCCAACTGCAATAAAAAAGCATATAAAAGTAATTAGCAATTTATAATCAACCTTTTTAAAGGTACTTTTGTTTAAAATGAGAGTAATTAGTACTACTACAAATAATGAAGCTAAATAATACACCATACCAAAAACACTTAAAATTATAAGAACAAATAATATTGAAAATATACTAATTTTCTTTTTTTCAACTATTTTAATGCAACTCATATCACAATTAATTTGCTTTGGCTTAATAATAAAACTTATTAATATAATTAAAATTAAACTAATAATACAAATTGGTAGTGAAAAATTGAAAAAACTTTTTGCATTTAGTTTAAAAAATGAAAAAATATAAAGATTTTGTGGATTCCCCATGGGTGTTGCACTGCTTCCCAAATTTGCAGAAATTGTTACCATAACTGAAGGTATAATAATATTAAAATCACTTTTCTGTGAGATTAACACCATAATGGGCAGCACCGTCAATAATGACACATCATTTGTTAAAAGCATTGAAAATACAAATGAAATTAAACACAATACTTGAGTTAATATTCTTTGATTTTTACAACTATTTAAAATAGCTACCGAAATGTAACTAAGCAAAGAGTATTCTTCAAAAACTTTTATTATAATCATTAATTCAAATAAGCAAGCTATTACTTTGAAATCTATGTAATCTATACGAGGGATATTAAAAAAAGAAGTAATTATTACTGCTAATAAAGAAGCCGAGAAAAAAATATCTTCACACAATTTTAATTTTATTTTATTTAACACATTTATAGCCATATTTCCCCCTAGAGAAAACATCAAAAAATTACCCGTACTTCAAAATCAGCACAAGGCTTGTCTACGTTGCCGCAATGTAAAACTTATTGCCGCTAAACTTTTCTATCCAATCCATAATTCTAACGAATTATATAGAAAGAACCAGTTTATCAAACATTAGTGTAAATCTTATTTACTAATAAGTCAATATTTATTTCAATTTCTTATTTATCCACCTTTATACGCTATTTGAGTCAGATGTAAAAGCTTTTCAATTGCTAATTTAATGTTTGACAACTTACATCTTATCTGTATATGATAAATTTGTTTATATAATTTTTTATCAATGAATCTTACTTAGTGGGATTTTGTTTCTCCCACTAAGTTTAGATGAATTATCTAGGGGCGTAGCTACTGTTATCTCCCACTTTGATAGAAAAGCAGATATTCCAAATCTTTGATTTGGTATAGTCGCTTTCGCTGTGTGCGTGGGAGTGTTACAGTAAGTAGCCATCAGATAAGAACAATAAATAACAGGAAGGTTAATATATGGGAACAAATACAGTAATAACTCAAATAATATCGTTATTTTTAGTTGCATTAGTAGGTTTTTATGGAGGAAAGAAAAATATTATAGATGAAAATTTATCAAATGGATTGTCCAAGCTATTAGTAGAAATAACCACTCCTTTTTTAGTTATTTCTTCATTTAGTATTTCTTATGGTTCAAACGTTGCAAATAATATTATAAGGACTTTTATCTACAGCTTCATAATATTTATATTAACTCCACTATTAGTAAAGCCTTTGCTTATAGGAGTTGATAAAAGCAAGAAGAACGTTCTTGAATTTGCAATGGTGTTTTCAAACTGCGGCTTTATGGGATTTCCTGTAGCTCAAAGTATTTTTGGAAACGAAGGAGTCGTTTATGCTGCTATATTTAACATGGTTTTCAATATCTTTGTATGGACTTATGGTGTAATGTTATTTAATAATACAAGCAGCTTTAAAGAAGTAATAAAATCTCTTAAAAATCCAGGAATAGTTTCTGCAGTAATTGGACTTTTAATTATGATATTTTCAATAAAAATTCCCCCTATTTTTATGAGCACAATGAAGATGGTGGGAAGCCTAACAACTCCTATATCTATGCTTATAATAGGAAGTTTATTGTCAAGAAGTGAGCTTAGTAAAATCATTAAAGACAAGAGTATGTATTATGGTTCACTCATAAAACTTATACTTATACCAGCAGCATTATACTTGGTTTCGCTCTTATTTAAAGAACATTCCATGGTATTAAAGACATTAATCTTAATGCAAGCTATGCCTGCTGGAGCATTTACAACAATTTTTGCAGAAAACTTTAACAAAAATAAAGAGTATTCTGCTTTTATAGTATCCTTTTCATCACTGCTTTCAATAGTTACTATACCAATTGTAATTAAACTTTTTATATAGAATTTCTAACCAGAAAATTAACTTATACCAGCCATATACTAACAAATTTCATCACACTAAAAACTTTTTATAAGTCTAAAGCTCGGTATTTTGAAAATCTAAAGAAGCTTATATAAACTCGTACCTCAGACATATATAAGCTTCTAAGATTTTCTAAAATACCTCACTAAGACTTATAAAAAAAGTTTTTAAATGTGCTTTCAATTTTGTTAGTATATTTTATGTATAAGTTAAAATTTCAATTAGAATCACTCATATATAGATGGTTAACTCTACAGTTAAACTTATCCAAATTTCCAGTTTAATTTAAATGCTAAAGTTATAAATTTAGTTTTAAACTTTACAATCTGCATAGGTATTCTAACTAAAAAATCAACTTATACGCAGGCATATTTTTACAATAATGAAGCTTTTTTAGAATTTTTTACTTAGAATTATCAAAATATTTAATGAGCTAAAGTTTGTAAAAAATATCAGGAGTATAAGTTGATTTTTCGTTTAGACACTCTATACAGAAATTATATAAATTTTTGAACCTTTTTGAGCTAAGGTGTCTCTTATATAATAGGTGCACCTAAAAAAGGAGGTAATTAAGTGAATAACATCGACATAATACAGCGCTGTAAAGAAGGTGATCTAGATGCCTTTAATATATTATTTGAAGAATACAGTGTAAAAGCTGTACGTACTGTATATCTTATAACCGGTCAAAAAGATATTGCAGAAGATATAGCTCAAGAAGCATTTATAAAATGTTTCAATCAAATAAAAAAATTAAAAAAAGCAGAGGCTTTTGAATCATGGTTCTATCGCCTTCTTACAAGAATATGCTGGAGGTACTGTTCAAAACAAAAAAACAACCTGTGTATTGATGATATCAATGATAAAAATACAGTTTCAAGCAACTCACTATCTGACATAACAGAAAAAAATGAAATAAAACATCTTGTGGATAAGGCCCTTGATAAATTGAGTATGCCTTTAAAAACAACCGTTATCCTATACTATTATAATGAGTTGTCCATAAAAGAAATAGCACATGTATTAGGATGTTTTGAAGGTACGATAAAATCTCGACTGCATAACGCTAGGAAATTACTTAAGAAAGAATTTTTAACTGAAAATTTTGAAGGTTACTATTTCAATGATAATAAGGATGTGAGGTGTAATGAAAATGCTTAATCAAGAACAATTTGATAAAAATATAAAAAAAGCTTTATTAAACAAATCTCAGGATATAGTACCATCTGATAACATGTTTGAAAATATAAAATCTGAAATTAAATCAAATAGGAGTGATAAATATATGTCTAGAGAAAAATTCTTACCTTTTAGTTTAAATATTAAAAAAACTGTCATTGCTGCTTCCTGCGGATTTCTTATACTGGCAGGCTCAGTTGTTGCATCTCCAAATTTAAGGGCTTCAGCTCTTCAGAGTATAGGTAAATATGTTGATGGTTATACAGATGTGAAGGATTACAATAAAGCTCCATCTAAAGCAGATTTACAAAAAGATTTAGGTTATATTGTAAAAATACCTGACTCTCTTTCTGGAGGATATATGCTGGTTGAAGCCGGTGTAGATGGACATATAGATGGTGCAACCCCGGATAAACAATATGATAATAGAGGCGCATATGCAACCTATACCATAAATAATGATAGAAAAACAACCTTAACTCTTGGAGCTGCAAAAAGATCTGTAGAAGCAGATGCTCCAATATTTAAAAATGCCGTACCTGTAAAAATAGGCAGCATTACAGGATATTTTACACAATATAAAGTACATGAAGCACCTGAAGGCACTAAATTTTCAGCTAAAGAAAAGCAGGATATTAAAGATGGCAAGGAAGTTCTAATTGGTATTGGAAGCAAAAATAAAAATGTTAAGCTCAAAGAAAAGTTTAGCCAAGAATGTGCATTAAAGTGGAAAGATAATGGTATAAACTATCAACTTACTTCTATGGGCAATTTAAGTGAAAGTCAAATGTCTGAATTGGCTCAATATGTAATAAGCTCCAAATAGTTGTTATGGCTGGTATAAGTATAAAATTCACTTATACCAGCCATATATTAGTAAATTTAAAATTTTTAATCCAGTGAATAGATCACATCACCTAATTGTTCAGCTTCTGCTTTGTCATGAGTAACCAGTATAATAGTCCTTCTATTTTCGCTGTAAATCATTAAAAATTTCTCTATTATATTACTTTTTAATTTATCATCAAGTCCCTTAAAGGGCTCATCCATCAAAAGCAGATCGCTTTTATAGGCAAATGCCCTAGCAAGTGCAACTCTTCTTTTCATTCCTCCACTTAATTTATAAGGGAGCTTGTCTTTATAATCCCACAATTCTACCATATTCAAAAATTTTCTTACAGCTAAATCCACTCTACCTTTGTCCATAGTAGATTTTAATACAAAAGCCACATTATCATATACACTAAGATATGGAATCAATCTATCCTCTTGAAATACATAAGATATGGTACTGCCTTTTAAATTAACTTCTCCATTATAATCTTTTTCAATTCCACTTATTATATTTAACAATGTAGTCTTACCGCATCCTGAGGGTCCAAGAATAGCTGTAATCCTATTTTTCAAGAATTTCATATTTAAATTATAAAAAACAGGTACTCCCTCATAGTATTTACTCAATCTACTTATTGTAACTTCATATTGGTCTTCATTTTTCTTTTCCATAAAATCACCCTCTTTATCAATGCACAATTCACAATTTTAGTAAGCAACTACTTTTTTGCTCTACTCAAGTAATACTTAAATATTTTTTCAAAAATAAAACTTAAAATTACAATTACAATAGTCCACGCAAAGAGTTCTGGTGTTTCCAAAGTTGTTTTAGCATTCAAAAGATTTAGTCCTATAGAATAATTAGGAGTACTTAACACTTCAGATGCCACTGAAACCTTCCATCCAATTCCAAGACACATAAATATTCCTGATATAATATAATTTTTTATACTCGGTAGATATATATCTTTTATCACATACTTTTGCTTTACATTATATACACTCGCCATCTGTATTAAATATTTATCTACAGACTTTATACCTTCAATTACATTTGTATATATTATTGGAAAACATATAAGTATAGCTGTAAAAATCACCACATTAGATGAATTGAACCATACTAAAGCTATAATAATTATAGATATAACTGGAGTAGATTTTACAGTAACTACAAGGGGTTCTAATAATTCTTCTATAGATTTATTCATTCCTGCAATTACACCAGTTATAATTCCAATAGCTATGGATAATAAAATTCCAATAATCACTCTTAATATACTATTAAAAACGCTTTTCCAAAAATAATTTTTCCCCATTAGAATTATTAGGGTTTTTAGTACTTCAAATGGTGAAGGTAAAAGAAGAGAATTATTCATAAAAAGGGAGCAAAGCTCCCAAATCAGCATCCAAAATATTAGTATAGATAGTTTTTTAATTATTTTTGTTTCCACTGTAATAGAAATTTTCATCCGGCATTTTTCCTCCAATGGATTTTGGATTATTCTCGTTTAAAACTTCATAAAATTTCTCCAAGGCCTGCTTTCCATCTTTAGCACTTATAAATACTATGTTACTCTTTGGAATAGCCATTTCTGCTACTTTAGCCTTTGGAATTATACTTTCCTTTGCTATAAGTTCTCCTGATTCTTGTTTATTTTTATTTACAAAGTCTACTGATTCTTTATATTTGCTCAAGAAGCTGTCTAAATCCTTTCCTCTCTTGTCTATAAATGATTTTCTAAAAACTAAAGTTCCCATTACAAGCTTGCTCTGTCCTTGGGAAGCCTTGTCCCACTCTTTTGTCAAATCTATAGGTATTCTCAAGTTACTGTCTTTCATTTTAGTTGTAGTCACAAAAGGTTCTGGTAAAACAGCTAGATCCACTTTTTTAGATGCTATTGCTTCAGCTAGATCACTGTGATCCATTTTATAATCAATAGTCAAATCTTTTCCTGGCTCCAATCCATTCTTCTTTAATATGTAATTTAGTACATACTCAGGAGTAGATCCCTTACCACTTGAATAAATGGTCTTTCCCTTCAAGTCAGCTATGCTGTTTACTGTATTTCCATTTTCCACAATGTATAAGACACCTAATGTATTTATTCCAACTAACTCAACTTGACCTTTGGTTTTATTATATAAAATTGGTGCAAGGTTAGATGGAACTGCCGCACCATCCAATTCTCCATTTACAATTTTAGACACTATTTGATCTGCAGAATTGTAAACAGTAATATCATAATCATTCTTGTTTTCCATAAGTTTTGCCATACCCATTCCAGTAGGTCCCTTTAAAGCAGCTATTTTAATTTTATCTTTTTTAGCTGAAGCTGAAGTTGCAGTTGAATCATTAGAACAACCTGCTGCAAATAGGGTTGAAATTATAATCATAAATGACATTATAAATATACCTATCTTCTTTTTCATAAAATTCCTCCTATAGCTAATTAACTTAAAACATAGACATAATTCTATTTATTATTTATTTTATTATAACATTATCTCCAAGCTTTAATTAATTTTATATTTAGAATTTTTAAAAATATAGGTTGACATAATAAACCTTTTGGATTAAAATAAAAGTATTAACAATATATACCATAAATTGCTATCAATTTAGTATATTAAAAATATCTTAAATTTCACAGTTATCAATCCATATCTTAACCTGATCTTTTACTTTAAGTTTAAGATCAGCAATAGTTATCTAAAAGTATTACCTTTAAAAAGATAATTGTTAATAACTGAAAAATATTTATTAATAAAGGCATTTGAAAGAAAATAACGAGTCAAAGATGCGACGAATATTTTTTATCAGACTAGGAGGCAGGTTCCGCAGATAGTGAATCCTATCTAAGGGTTCTGGCGACGAAGTATGGTAAAAAATAGGCTAGCATACTGACTGGTTATTTCTTTGAAAATGCCTAAGCATCTTTGTAGCTATATATTTAAGATGTTTATTAAATTTCAAAAATTTGTTCAGCATAAGGAGGAATCAATATGAAAGCATTACTTTTAGCTGGAGGCAAAGGCACTAGACTAAGACCTTTGACAGACAAACTTCCAAAACCAATGGTCCCAATTATGGGTAAACCGCTTATAGAAAGAACTATACTAAAGTTAAAAGAATCTGGTGTTAGTGAAATTGTCATAAGCACCTGTTATAAATCTGATTATATTGAAAATTATTTAGGTGATGGTAAAAAATATGGATTAAAAATACATTATATCTCCGAAGACTTGCCTTTAGGTACAGGAGGCGCCATAAAAAATGCTGAAAGTTTCTTTGATGACACTTTTATAATCATGAATTCAGATATAGTACATAATCTATGCTACTCTGATTTCATAAAATTTCATAGAGAAAAAAGAGCTTCTGTTTCTATAGCTATGACTGAAGTAAAAGATCCATCTCAGTATGGGGTTATAGAATTTGACGGAGACAGCTATATAAAAGCTTTTAAAGAAAAACCTAAAGCAGGAGAAACCAACTCAAAATGGATAAATGCAGGAGTGTATATATTTGATCCAGAAGTACTAAAAGAAATACCTGAAAAGGAAATTGTATCTATAGAAAAAGACACTTATCCACTGCTTTTGAATAAAAGCTATAAAATGGCTGCTTACAAATACACCGACTACTGGATAGATATAGGCACAATAAAAAAATATATAAAAGCACATGTAGATATATTGTACAGCAACTGCAATAAACTTATGAAAACAAAAAATCTTACAAATAAGAGCAATATAATTTTTAAAAATAAAAGTGTTAAAATTCATCCCAGTGTTAAAATAATAGGACCTGTATTTATAGGTCAGGACTGTATCATTGAAGCAAACTCTCAGATAGGTCCTTATGTAGTTTTAGGTAACAACTGCCATATTGGTAGTTCCTGCAATGTAAGCAAGAGTGTACTGTGGGATAGAATAAATGTACATGAAAATGTTAATCTGACAAATTCTGTAGTAGCTTCAGATTGCACTATAGAAAAATATTGCAATATAACTAATTCAGCTTATGTTTCAAACAATTATAATAATAATTTACTTGCAATATAAAAACTTAAGAGGTGATATCGTTGAAAAAAAATATAGTATTTTTGAGTACCTATCCGCCACGTGCCTGTGGGATAGCTACTTTTACTGCCGATCTTGTAAAAAATTTGAAAAATAAGTTTTCTTCCAATTCCTATAAAATAGCTGCTGTCAATGATGAAAATTATAAATATCCAAAGGAAGTATCCTTCACCTTAAATCAATTTGACAAAAAATCCTATATTCATCTTGCCAATATGCTAAATAATTCAGATACTAATTTAGTTATATTAGAACATGAATATGGAATATATGGTGGAGACTGCGGAGAATATATATTAGATTTTGTAAATAATTTAAATATTCCATTTATAACTACGTTTCATACCATACTTTCAATACCTTCTGAGAAACAAAAACTTATACTTAAAACTTTAGGTAATAAGAGCCAGAAAGTAATTACTATGGGAAAAAGTTCTATAAAAATTTTGATGAACACATATAATATTCCTGAAAACAAAATCATACTTATTCCTCATGGAGTTCCGGATATTGTTGTAGAAGATAGAAATTGTTTAAAAGAAAAACTAGGATATAAAGATAGAAGCATAGTAAGTACCTTTGGACTTCTAAGTCCTGGAAAAGGTATTGAATATGCTATAGAATCTATCTCTAAAGTAGCCCAAAAGCATCCTGAAGTTCTTTATCTGGTGCTAGGGCAAACTCATCCTTGTGTAAAAAAGGAACAAGGTGAAAGTTATAGAAATAAACTTAAGAATTTAGTATCACAATTTGATATTCAAAACAATGTAAAGTTTATAAACAAATATCTTACAAAAAAAGAAATAGTGCAATACCTAACTTTATCTGATATATACATGACTCCTTATTTAGGTAAAGAACAGGCTGTAAGTGGTACTTTAGCCTATGCAGCAGGCTATGGTAGAGTTATTGTTTCCACTCCTTATAGGTATGCGCAAGAAATGTTAAGCAAAAATAGAGGACTTCTTGCAAAGTTTAAAGATGCAGATTCCCTGGCAGAGGCTGTGAATTTCTTATTGGATAACCCACTTAAGCGGCGTAACATGGAAAAGGCTACCATGAAGTTAGGCATGAAAATGAGATGGCCTTCTGTTGCAGCACAATATGAAAATCTATTTGCTTCTGTTATAAAAAGCAGTGAAATTGCAACTCAGGTGGTGTAATATATGCTTACCTTTGAAGAAAAAGATTCTGTACCCCTTTTTATCATGACTGACGATACTGGAATGATACAGCACAGTGTATTTTCAGTTCCGGATCCAAATTCAGGATACACTACAGATGACAATGCAAGGGCTCTCATTGTAGCTGTAATGCTGTATGAAAAATTCAAAAGTGAAAAGTATATAAAATTAATTTTTACATACACTTCATTTTTGCTCTATGCTCAAAATAAAAGAGGAACTTTTAAAAATTTTATGGCCTACAATAGAAATTTCATTGAAGAGGAAGGCTCTGAAGATTGTTTTGGAAGATGCCTGTGGTCACTAGGGTATACGCTCCAATCAAAAATTATTCCATCCTCTATAAAACATGCAGTTGAAAATATGATATTAAAAGCCTTACCCAATGTAAAGTCACTGTCTTACACTCACAGTAAAGCTTACTGCCTTTTGGGACTAAATTTGATTTACGATGAACTTTTAGAAACCAGTTCTACATTTAAAATTTCAAAGTATACTGTAAAAGAAGATATAATTACGCTCTCAGATTCTCTTGTAGAGAATTTTAAATGTTACAGCAGTGATTCCTGGAAGTGGTTTGAAAATAGTCTCACTTATGGTAATGGCATATTTCCCTGGTGCCTTTTAAAAAGTAGCAATGCATTAAACAATAGGGAGTATCTAGATATTGCCCTAGAAGCTTTAAATTTTTTGGAGCAGCAGTGTTTTAAACAGGATTATTTTAAACCTATAGGAAATAATGGTTGGTTTAAAAGAAATGATTCTCATCCATGCGAATTTGATGAACAGCCTTTAGAGGCCTGCGGAACAGCTCTTATGTATATGGAAGCTTACAAATTACTTAAAGACACAAAATACTTGGATAAAGCAAAATTATGTTATGAATGGTTTTTAGGTAAAAATTCCGCAAAAAAATCACTTGTAGATAACTTTACAAGGGGAGGCATGGATGGAATAATGGAAAATAAAATGAATTTAAATCAAGGAGCTGAAAGCATCATAGCAAAAATACTAACAGAGCTCCTTCTCTCAAAATATATAGACTTCTAAGTAAAAAATCAACTTATACTGCGTATAAGTTGATTTTTTACTTAAATACCTATTTATATTGCTTTCCTAATTCATCTGCAGCAAGTATAGCAGAATATACATCCTCCTTTGTAACTTCAAATGGCATATTATGCATAGTGTCATTTTCAGCACAGGAAATTTCAGCTACCTTCATTATATCTTCATTATTTACCTTCTTAATACCCAAATCATTTAATGTAATTGGAAGACCAACTTGCAAACAAAAGTCTATGACCTCTTCTATTTCTTCCATAGGGCTGTTTTCAAGAACCAATTGAACTAAAGCTCCAAAAGCAACTTTTTCTCCATGATATAATCCATGACATTCCTCAAGTGCTGTAAATCCATTATGAATAGCATGGGCAGCTGCAAGTCCGCTGCTTTCAAATCCAACTCCACTTAAATAAGTATTTGCCTCAATTATATTTTCTACAGCTTTAGTTGGGACTTTATTTATAACCGCCATTTTAGCTTTGAGACCATCTTCTAAAAGCGTATCATAGCATAACTTTGAAAGTGCAAAAGCAGCTTTTGTAGCCTTTCCGCCTGACATAGTAACAGCCCCTGATCTGACACAAGCTCTTGCCTCAAAATAAGTAGCTAATGCATCTCCCATACCTGAAACTAAAAGCCTTACAGGTGCTTTTGCAACTATAGATGAATCTACAAGTACAAGATCTGGATTTTTAGGAAGTGCCAGATATTCACTAAATACACCTTCATCTGTATATATTACAGAAAGTGCACTACATGGAGCATCTGTTGCTGCTATAGTTGGAACTATTACAACTGGGACTTTGGCATAATATGCTACAGCTTTTGCTGTATCAAATATCTTTCCTCCTCCTATGCCAATTACAACATTATTTTTATTTTCTTTTAACTTTTTACACAGTCTATCTATTTCATTTTTGGAACATTCTCCATTAAAAGCTTCAAATGCTAACAAAGAATCTTTTCCTTTAAAACTTTCTTCTATTGCATCTCTTGTTCTCTTAATTCCATTTTCACTAGCTATGATAAAAAAACTATCTCCAAGATTTTCAACGTAGTTAGATATATTTTTAAGCTCACCGTTTCCCTGTACATATTTTCCTGTAGAAATAATAATTCTTGACATCTTTAACCACTCCTAATCTTAGTTATTTTTTTAACAAAATACATCTGTATTATAACATTAAACCTTCTGTTACAAAAGTTAAAAATATCCACAAATATAATATATTTGTGGATATTTTACTACTTTCTCTTTATTCTATGCTTTTGAGGTTTTAAAGTAAGTTCTGTTACTACCAAGTTAGAAGGTTCCCTAAGTACCCATTCCACCACATCTGCTGTATCTTTACAACTTATATAAAAGTCTTCACTACTATCATCTTCACTGAAATTTGCATTTCTATAGAAATTTGATTTTGTCATATCTGGATGTATTGTTATTATTTTTACACCTGTTTTTCTCACTTCACTAAAAAGACTTTCAGAAAAATGAGTTAACCCTGCTTTTGTAGCAGAATAAGCACAACCATAAGTGCTTATTTCCTTTGCTGTAACTGATGATATATTTATTATAACTCCCTTATTTTTCTTAAGCTGCCTCATCAGTATACTACAGAGTACCATAGGTACTTCTAAATTCACCGTTATCATTTCATGTATCTTTCTAGGATTTAATTCTTCATGGGGGCCAAAGTATCCTACTCCGGCATTATTCACAAGTAAAAATATTTCACCTTTGGCCTTTATTTCATCTATTCTCTGGAAGAATTTATTTGTATTTGTTATATCACAGATTTCCCTTATAAAATTAGAACTATCAAATTCTACCTTGGAAAAATCTCTACCAAATCCGTAAACCTTATAACCCATATTCAATAGTCTCTGAGCTATTTCAAATCCTATACCTGAAGAAGCTCCCGTCACAATTGCAGTTTTCATCCTTACACCCTCTCTGTAATTTTGCATTATTTTTATTGTACAAACACTTTAGATTTTTTAACATATTTGCAAACCAGATCATATACAAAATTGACCAAAAGCTTATGATGCTCTTCTGAATAACTGCAAGTTCCATCTGCAATTTTAAATGGATAAGCCAATAATAGCGATTGTGGATTCATTTTCTCCATGTTCTTTAAATAATCCTTTCCAATTCTAAATACACCAATACTCACATCCTGTATATTTTCTTCCGGAATAGCCCTAAATGTATCTTTTACACAATTTTTATAATATTTTTCCCAATTATGTACATATAACAGTGGATCAAAGCAAACTCTCACCTTCCATCCCCTATCTACAGCACTTTTAATACTATTCAACCTGGGCCTAAAACTTGGAGCACTCATTTCATATTTCCTGCAAATTTCTTCTGGTGAAAGAGTCCATGCAAGTATTACATTATCCTGCGGCACCACATCTTCTATACTTTTAAAATTGGAACTTTTAGTTCTTACCTCTATTTTTAAATTATTATGTTTTTCTGCAAACTGTATCCATTTTCTAATAAAACCTGTTATATTTTCAAAGGCCATAAGATCCGTATCATAAGATATACATAAATAAACGGAGTGCTTTTTTAGAATACACTCCACCTGTTTGAAAACATCTTCCAAATTCACAAATAGAACTATATTTGCCGAAGAATAAACTCCTTGCAAATAACAATACTCGCAATTATACAAGCAATTCATAATAGATGAAGTATAATAAAAATGTTCATTTCCAAAATCATCACATACCCTTGCACCTTCATAAATTAAGTTTCCATCATTGCGTGCAAGTATTAGTTTAGGAGACTTTTTTTGCACCAGAAAATCTTGATTGTGTCTGCAAAATACATCTTTATAATGATTTATTTTTATAACATTGGATTTTTTAAACTTAGACAGTATCCTCTTTGTATTTTCATTTTCAATAACCCCTTTTTCCACATAAATATGAGAAAAACTACATAAGTTCAAGCTGTTGTACAAGTTTTTCAAAATACATCTTCCTCTCATATTTAGTCTTACAGTAAATCTGGGTAAAGGGCTCAAGAGCTAGGATTAAGTTATCATTTCTAACCTTATATCCTTTAGCTAACTTCTTTAACTGGTGCTGCATGGAAACAGATAAATTAAAATTGCATACTATTTCATTTATATAGTTCATGTCCTTTTCATCCAATATATCCTTAGGTTTTGCACATTCGTGTTCGATATCCTGTATCCAACTACATATTTCATCTAACTGTTCACAAATTAATTCAGTAACTTTTTCCCCAGTTACATTTGTTCCATCCAAATAGTCAGATACTATCTTCAAAGAATAAATTCTATGGGGCGGCATAAATATAGATACCGCTTGAAAAAAAGCAGCTCCTTCCATGTCTACAATGTCTCCTCTTATTTTTTCTAGATCATTTTCATCCACTATTTTTGCAAAACTCTCCAAACATGCTTCTTTAAAAGGATGTTTAAATATCATGTCAGGATAAAAATCCTTATCCGTAATGTTATCAATTATTTTATTACAAAGTACTAATGTTCCAATTTGAAACGTTCTATCTTTACTTCCACAAACGCCTATATTTATAAAGGTATCGTATTGGTCAGCTTCAAATTTAGCTATAATATATGCACAAGCAGAAGCCATATTTATTGCTCCAGTTTTACTTACTATAAGTACAATTTCTTCATTTTTAAAAACTTGAATTTTATTTACGGAATTATCCCTTTTTAAATCAAACCTTTCTATAAATGGCTTTGCCTCACAATGTAATGCTGTTACTATAAAAACCATATTTGCCTCCCTGTTGCCACTGTATTTATAAATAATTATACTTTAAATATACACTGAAGTGTATTAAATATCTATTACTTTATCCCCCTGCATAAATACCTTTTTATTTTATAGTTCCAATCTTCATAAACTTCACCATAGTCTTCTTTTACAAATTCTAAAAATTCATCTAATACTCCCAATTTATCTAATCCTTTCATTAAATGTCTTGGATAATCGCAGCATTTGGAATAATTATTTTTAGGATCTATTACTTTTATGGAAGAATCTTTACATAAATATAAGTCCTTACACCTTATATCCAGTTTAGTAAACTTGAGTTTCTGAAACTCTTTAATAAGATTAATAATGTTCTTTGCAACTTTTTCATTTAACCCATTTTGTTTAATGTAGTAATCAAGTCTCTCCCCTTTTGCATAACTTCTCACAATATAATAAAGCCCATGAGAATATATTTTAGGAAAATACTTGCTCTTACTAGTTTTTTGTAATATGTTATATTCACTTCTGCAAACATATTTGCTTTTAAATATTTTAATCACTCTATTATTATCTTCTAATAAATAAACAATTCCATTATGACCACATCCTAAAAAATTTGCCCTCCTAAGCATGTTTTCAGCTGCGCTATCTAATTGAATATAATATCCATCCCTTTTCTTCATAAATATACCTTTCTATATTATTCTTAGTATATTGTATGAAACTATATTTTGTAACATGAGTACTTAAAATCAAGTATCTCATGGTAATATAGAAAATTTTTTTACTTTATTTTGAATTTCTTTGGAAAAAGTAATCCAAATAAGAAAGAAATCAAATTTATTCCAATAACGCATATAAATAAAAGATGCAAACCTGAAATCAAAGATTTCTTTATCAATTGAAGTGAAACACCACTATTTAAAATAGATGAAGAATAAAGATTACTTGGATTTATGTCTTTTATTCCTATGTTCTGGAAATACTTTATTATACTTAAATTAAATATAGTACCGAATATGCTCACACCTATGGTTTGTCCTAAATTTCGAAGAAGAATATTTGATGCCGTAGCTGCTCCTCTCATATCATAGTTTACAGAATCCTGCACCACTATAGTGACAATTGTAAAAGTACCTCCAAAACCAAAACCCATTATAGAGACACACAATATAATCCAAGGTAATGCTGAACCTACACTAAAAGTCAATAAAATGAAACTAGAAAGCAACAATATAATGGAACATATTAAAATTATACTTTTTTCCTTATATATAGTCAGCCATTTTGAAAGAACTATAGAAGATATAAGCCAGGTAAATGACATAGGAGCAATACAAATGCCTGAAATAGTTGCTCCAAATCCAAGTACATTTTGAATATAAATTGGCATATATACATCAATTGCAATTAGTGAAGCTGATACTAAAAAGCCTATTATACTGACAACTATGTTGACTCTTGTAAATATTTCAAAAGGCATGATAGGCTCCTCCGACTTTTTTTCCACAAAATAAAATACAAACATAAGTGCTAAAGCTACACCTATGCATATAACTGGAAGAACCATGTCAGGCGAACTTTTTTTCCCGACACTTAAAAATCCATACAAAATAAGCACTATGGAAGTAGTTAAAACCAGTGTTCCCATATAATCTATTCTTACTTTCCTCTTCTTAAAATTCTCCTTTAAATTATTTTTAAGAAGCACTATAGAAATTATTCCAAAAGGTATATTTATAAAAAATATCCAGTGCCAGGAGAGTGTATCTATTAGAAATCCTCCTAAGAAAGGGCCAAGTAGACTAGCAACTCCCCACACTGTACCTACCCATCCTTGAATCTTTGCCCTCTCAGAAGCAGCAAATAAATCTCCAACTATAGTATATGTTACTGTAAATATTGAGCCTGCACCTATTCCTTGAAGAGCACGAAAAGCTATAAGTGAATACATATTCATAGATATTCCACATAAAAAGCTTCCTAATAAAAATATTGATATTCCTACAATTAATGTATTTTTTCTTCCATATAAATCTGATAATTTACCATATATAGGCGTAGTTATAGTAGAAGTAAGTAAGTACATAGAAAATATCCAGCTCATTAATTCAAACCCATTTAAGCTTTTCACAATAGTTGGAATAGCCGTAGTTACAACAGTTCCTTCTACAGCACCAAGAAATGTAGCTAGCATTATTGCAATTATTATATTTCTGTTTTTTGACTCCATATTAAATCACATCCTTTAGTAAGTACCGAAATTTGTCCTTAAAAAAACCTCAGGTTTATATGGCATTTTCAAAGGAATAACTTGTCAGTATGCTATCCTATTTTCTTTCAAATGCCTTATAGTCCTGAAGTTTCATTCAATATCCTTTTTTCAATCTTTTAATTTTATCTTAATTCCACGTCCTATTTCCTTTATAGTAGGTAATATTCCTTCAAATTGCTCTGGTATATTTTCACTTAACATATATTCTGCATTTTTAGGATCATCTACATCCTTAAAGGCATACTGTACAATTAGCTTTTCTCCATCCTTACATAAAACTATACCTATAGATGAGTTGTCCCCTTCATCTCTTACTGAGTCATCCATGGCAGAAAGATGGAAAGTTAAAATTCCAAGATATTCTGGTTTAAATTTCCCTATTTTTAGTTCAACAGCTATATAACATTTTAATTTCAAATTGTAAAAAAGTAAATCCTCATAATAATCTCCACCTGAAAGTTCCATATGATGTTTTTTTCCTACTAAGGCAAATCCAGAATTCAATTCCAGGAAAAATTCTACTACACTCTTTATAAAATGCTGTTGAAAAGCCTTTTCTTTAATTTCATCTGAAATGTCCATAAAATCCATGAGATACTCATCTTTTAGTATAGGAGAAAATTTTTTAATATCACCTTCAGATAGATCTTCTCCCTGTTCTTTTGAAATAGCATCCTTTATGAAACAAAAACTGTCTTCAGATTTTGTTTTTGTTTTTTCTTCATTCTTTTCTTCTTCAGAGTCTTTTTCCTCAGAAGTAATAATGCTTTTACTTTCAATATTTTCTTTTTCAGGGGATTCTGCATTAAAAAGTTCTGCATAGTCTAATTCCTCAATTCCACACTCTTTATCTATCTCCCCTATTAAATCTTCAACGGACCAATCTTTTTCCCACATCTTATCTATGTATTCTTTTCTTTTATCAACATTTCTTATCTTATTCATGAGAATTAAGTTACACGACCAGCTTATTTTAGATGACAATTGACTTACATAATCCTGAGAATTATATTCTTCAGCAAATCTAGCCATATTTTCTAAATTCTTTTCTGTAAAGCATAGATTACCTGGGAACTTACCTTTAAGATATTCTACTGTTTCACTTATAAATTCCGACTCGCAGCCTTCTTTTTCTCTCATTAAAATTAAATTTCCTATCTTCCAGTAGAGCATAAACATATACTCATTTATATTTACCAGTGCTTTATTTTTAAAAAGAATTATATCTTCCTCTAAGTTCTTAAAAAATGTATCCATATCATTATGATGTTCTATCATTTAAAAAATCACCTCACAATAAAATTTTTCCCATAATTTTATTATAGGGTAAAACATATAATATTACTACCCAGGTCATAGTCATTTATTTGTAATTTCTAATCTTTAAAATTTATACTTTTTACATATCTATCTTTTCCAAGCACTGTTTTTTCAAATATACTTTGGGCATTTTGTAGATACAATTCTGGTTTAGGCATAGAAGGACTAAAATGAGTAAGCCACAATTCTCCCACTTCCGCCCTTTTGGCAAGAGCAGCTGCTTCTGAAAATAACATATGTTTATACTGAATGGCCTTTGAAATATTTTCATCTTCTCCATACATCCCCTCACATATAAATACATCAGATTTTTCTACAAATTGAGCTAATTCATGGGTTGGTCTTGAATCGGTACAATAAGACACTTTTAATCCACTTCTTTTATCTCCAAGTACCATTTCAGGAGTATATATTTTTTCTCCATATTCTATCTTTTCTCCCTTTTGAAGTCTGTTCCAGAGGATTAACGGCACTTGATTTTTTAAAGCTTTGTCTCTATCAAATTTTCTATTTCTATCTACACCTATGGAATATGCAAAACATGGCATTCCGTGGTCTACAGGTAATACATCTATATTAAAATCTCCTATTTTTTCAAAGTAACTTTCTTTACCACAAAGTTCAAGTAAGTTTATGCTATAGGGGAGCACAGGTGCTATTACCATAAGTCCCTCTATTACTTTTCTTAATCCTATAGGTCCAATTATCGTGATAGGCATATTTCTGCCAGAATTAGCTATGGTAAGAAGCAATCCTGGCAGACCTGCTATGTGGTCTGCATGAAAGTGTGTAAATAAAATTACATCTATATTTTTTATTTTACATCCAAGTATTTTTAAGCTAACTTGAGTTCCCTCACCACAATCTATAAGTAGTTTTTTTCCATTATAAGATGCTATCATAGATGTAAGGTACCTATCTGGCACAGGCATACTTCCCCCACATCCTAATAAGCATAAATCCAACATAATTTCCACCTTCTCTTCTAATTAGTATACGCCTAATGTCTATTTTTAAGCTAGAACTTAATTTAATTTTTTTATCTGATGACTACCTGCTCTAATACTTCATCTTATGCCAAGAACTCTGTTTATCACTTGAGAGATTAAAATAAAAAAATAGGATTTATCCTGAGATCATCTTCACCTTCAGTGATAAATCCTTAATTATATAAGTGTTTTAAAATAATTCATCTATTATAACTTTTATTTAAGAAGTTTTTACGGCAATCATGCACTTAATATTAAATCATCAATTTTACAGCCAAGTATCTTTGCAATCACTGCAACTTTTTCAAGGCTTGGATTTTTCTTATCTCCTCTCTCCAATTCTTCCAAATAAGATTTTGAAATTGAAGTTTGAAATCTGGTATCTTTAGCAAGATTTTGAATATCCAAAGTAGTATATCCCAAACTTACTCTTATATCACGAATTTTTTTTCCGTTTAACATAAGAAAACCCCCTATTTAATATTAACTTCTTTAAATTGATTATATTACTTTTAAGCAGGAATTTACAGATAAATTTTATTTTTTTAATATAAACCTAACAAATATTTAATAGTACAACTGTGTTATAATACCATTAAGTATTATAATAAGGTGGTTTTTACATGAAACATTATGAAGTTCTTTACTTACTAAAAGAAAATAGAAATGACTTTGTTTCCGGTCAACTTATAAGTGAGAAATTAGGTGTAAGTCGTACTGCTATATGGAAATATATAAAAGCATTAAAGGAAGAAGGTTATACTATAGACTCTTCCTCTAAAAAAGGATATAAACTTATAAGTTCCCCTGATATACTTACTTCTGAAGAAATTAAGGGCTATTTGAATACAAAATATATAGGCAAAAAAATTATTCATTATGAAAGCATAGGATCTACAAATACCACAGCAAAAAAATTAGCTGAACAGGAAGAAGAAAATGGAACTATAATTATAGCCGAAGAACAAACTGCAGGACGCGGCAGGATCGGCAGAACATGGTCATCTCCTAAATATAAAAGTATATATTTTTCTATAATATTGAGGCCGAATGTAAATCCTATGGAAGTTCCAAAGATAACACAGATAATTGCTGCTGCCATAATAGAAGGATTAAAAGAATTAAAAATAGAGGCTAAAGTAAAATGGCCAAATGATATAGTAATAGATGGTAAAAAGGTTTGCGGTATTTTGACAGAAATGAGCGGTGAGTTAAATAAAGTAAATTATGTAATTCCTGGAATAGGCATAAATGTAAACTTAAACAAAGAAGATTTCCAAGAAGATATTTTAAATAAAGCCACTTCTCTTAAAATAGAAACAGGATCAACTATGGATAGAAAAGTTATCTTAGGTACTATATTAAATAAATTTGAACCTCTATATGAAGAATTCGTTCAAAAAGGGACTATTGAATCCTCTATAGAAGTATGCAAAAATAATTCTGCTGCTATAGGTAAAAATATACGTATAATTCAAAATAAAAGTGAAAGACAGGCAAAAGCAGTAGATCTAGCTGAGGATGGTAGATTAATCGTACAATATGAAAATGGTTCTTTTGAAAAATTAATATCTGGGGAAATTTCTATAAGGGGTTTAGATAAATATATTTAAAATGGTTAAAACTTTTATATTTAAATCATAATAAAAATATCGGCAAAATATATTTAAGGATGTGCTAAAAAATGATTTTAATAAAAAATGTAGAATTATTTAATCCTAAATCTATGGGTAAAAAAAGTATATTAACCTGTTTTGATAAAATATCTTACATATCTAAAAAGATAAACTTTCCATCTAATAATTTTCCTACAGTTGAAATAATAGATGGCGATGATTTAATTGCAATTCCCGGTTTGATTGATCTCCACATACATATAAATGGAGCCGGAGGTGAAGGAGGCTTCAATAACAGAACTCCTGAACTAAACCTTACAAATCTTACTTTGAACGGTATCACTACCTGTGTAGGGCTTTTGGGAACAGATGGAATTACAAGAAATATGGGTGGACTTATAGCTAAAGCCCGGGCTCTTGAAAAGGAAGGCATAACAACATACTGCTGGACAGGGTGTTACTCCGTTCCCACGAGGACTCTTACAGACAGTGTGAGAGGAGATATTGTACTTGTAGATAAAATAATAGGGGCTGGTGAAATAGCTGTATCCGATCACAGGGACAGTCATCCTTCTGAAGAAGATTTAATACATTTAGCTTGTGAAACAAGAATAGGTGGAATCATTTCAGGCAAATGTGGTGTACTTCACATGCATCTAGGAGATGGTAAAAAAGGTATGACTCCTCTATTTGATTTAATAGATAAATCAGACATACCTTTTGAAAACTTGCTGCCTACACATTTAAATAGAAACAGTTTAGTATCCAAGCAAGCCTTAGAATATTTAAAAATAGGTGGATTTATAGATATAACTACTGGAATTAAAAATGAAGGGGATACTGCTCAAAGTGCCCCTGAACTCTACAGTAAAATTCTAAAGGAAAATATATCTCCTTATCACGTAACTATGAGCTCTGATGCAGGAGGAAGCATGCCTATATTTGATGATAAAGGCAATCTAACAAAATTAACTGTAGGACTTCCATCTACAGATATGGAATCAATAAGAGAGTGTATAAAAATGGGGCTATCTATGGAAGAATCCATCATTCCTTTCACTTCATCCCCTGCAAAATTTCTAAAATTTGAACATAAGGGCTCTCTCCTTGAAGGTTATGATGCTGATCTAATTTTATTGGATAAAAAACTAAACATACATACTCTCATAAGTAAAGGTAGAATTATGGTTCAAAATTACAAACCAGTAGTATATGGAACCTTTGAAAACAGTTGACAGTTAACAATTTACAATTAATAAAATTTTGCCTGAAGTCAAAATAAATTTAAAGGATTTTCAACTTTCGCTGAAAATCCTCATTAATTGTGAATTGTCTAAATTGATATTATAACTTCTTCATAAGGAATTATTGTCTTTGCCCTAAGCATTGCATTTTTCACTGCATTTACAATGCCTAAGCAGCATGGTACTTCCATTCTCACTACAGTTATACTTTTCAAATCATTTTTCTCTATAATTTCAGTTAATTTATCTTCATAATATTTAATGTCGTCTAACTTAGGACACCCTATTGCTGTAATGTGATCCTTTATAAATTTTTTATGAAAATCTCCACAGGCATATGCAGTACAATCAGCCGCTACAAGTAACTTTGCATTTCTAAGATAAGGTGCATTGGTATTTATAAGCCTTAATTGAACAGGCCACTGTGTTAACTCAGAAGCAGCACTAAAATTTTCTGAATTCTTTTTATCTATATGCACATTTTTATCTGAAGCTCTCTCTATCTTTCTAGCTGCTGTACCTGGACATCCACAGGGCATAACTTCTTTCTTTTCCTTTTTTTTAGCCTTTTTAGCAACTAGTTCCTCGTCATAATCCTTACTTTCTCTTTCAATTATGCTTATAGCTCCTGTAGGACATTCAGGAAGACAGTCACCAAGTCCGTCACAGTACTCATCACTTATAAGTTCAGCTTTTCCCTTTACAAGTTCAATAGCACCTTCATGACATGCATTTACGCAAAGTCCACATCCATTGCATTTCTCTTTATTTATATTAACAATTTTTCTTATCATAGTATTTTCTCCTCCTTACTTTACTGTCTATATTATAATAAAATGCAGTCACAAAATCTGTAACATATGTTACTAAGTCTAAAGAGTAAATAACATATAATAATAACTTTTCTTTTAAATGAAGAAAAGGAAACGAAAATTTCGTTTCCTTCCCTACTACTTATTGTACAATTATCTTCTGCATCCACATCCGCAACATAACAATAACAGTATTATTATTATTACTACTTCTCTTCCTCTACCATCGTGTCTACATGACATAAAGAACCCTCCTTATCTTCCTAAAATAATTCTAAGCTATCTAATTTCTCATCATTTGCTCTACACTTTATTATATTAATTAAGTTTATAAAGGTTACTGCTAAGTTAAGAAATTTGCTTTTTTAGTATTAGTAACTAGCAACGTCCACAACCACAACCGCAGCATAGTAATAATATTATTATAATTATTACTACCTCTTTTCCGTAACCCCCACATCTACATGACATAAAGTTTCCCTCCTTGTCTTCTTTTAATATTTTTATAAATATTTATTGATTCTCACTTTTCATCATCTGTTCTATACTTCTATAATATTAATCAAATTAATAAATGTTACTTTTAATTTTTGTTAGCGACAATTAGAAATTTGTCTTATTTAAAATATATGATATAGTTATATGTGAAAATGTTTAACTATACCATAAAAATTTGGAGGTACATAATACTTATGGACGAATTAGAAATTAATAATAAGTTGCAACAAGCTTTTGATACCTTAATCCCTTATATGCATTACTTTTTTGATGATGAAATAGCCTTTACCATGTCAACTACAACTCATTTTTTAAGAGTAGTAAATAGCAAAAACATTAATATGAATGCAAAACCAGGTGATCCTTTAAGACCTACTGGCGCAGCTTATGAATGTATAAAAGCAAGAAAACCTATTTCTACTATAGTTCCTAAAGAAACTTTTGGTGTAGAAATAAAAGCTATAGGACTACCTGTAAAGGAAGGTAATGAAATCATAGGAAGCATAGTACTCGTAAAAAGTTTGGAAAGACACAATAAATTTGTTGAGATGTCTAAAGTACTGTCAAGTGCAATAGAAACTCTTTCAGAAACCTCAAGTGTACTGTCTTCTGACATAGATGAAATGACAAAACATAACGAGGTTTTATTATCAGAAGTAAACGATGCCTCTGATAAAACTAAAAATACAGATGAAGTTTTAAATTTTATAAGAAATATAGCATCTGAAACTAATCTACTGGGATTAAATGCATCTATTGAAGCAGCAAGAGCTGGAGATCGGGGAAAAGGATTTACAGTAGTAGCAAACCAGATAAGAAAGTTATCTAATTCCAGCAGTAAGTCTATAAACGAAATAAATTCTACATTAACTGAAATAGAAAAATCTGTAGCCAAAATATCTGAAGGCCTTGCATCAACAAAAGATACTTTCAATAACCAATTCTCCAAAATTCACGAAATAGATTCTTCCATAAATAACTTATCCGAATTGGTAGACAAGCTTAGAGATTTATCTGAATAAATAAATAAAACTCAGGAATTTGATTTCCTGAGTTTTTCTTTTAATTAATATTATTTTTCTCTATAATGTTATGCCCTTCTATCCAATCTACAAATTGTCTTGCAGTTCTTGCAGAACGTCCATTGTACCAAAGTTCCCACTTAAGAGCCTCTCTATGTAAAGTATCTTTGTCTATATTTAATTTTCTTCTTTCAGCTATTCCATCTACAATCTGCAAATACTTATTTTTATCTGGAGATACAAATACTACATTTATTCCAAATCTATCTGCCAGTGAAAGTTTTTCTTGCACACTATCTCCTTCATGTACTTCCCCTTCTGATCCGGAATAGGAAGACATCATTCTCTCATTAAAATATTCTTTTACAAGATGTCTCCTATTTGATGTAGCATATATTATAATATTAGAGGATTTATTTTCAAGTCCTCCTTCAAGTATAGACTTAAGTGCAGTATAACTTTCTTCATCATCCCCAAATACAAGGTCATCTATAAATATAATAAATTTTTCAGGCCTGTTTTTTAATTTTCTTATTATATTGGGAAAATCAACAAGATAAGATTTTGGAAGTTCAATCATACGAAGTCCTTGAGTATAATATTTATTGAGTATGGCTTTTACCGTGGATGATTTACCTGTACCCCTATCTCCATGAAGAAGTACATTGTTTGCAAAAAATCCATTTAAAAACTGCAGTGTATTTTCTATTACTATTTGGTGCTCTCTCTCATATCCAATAAGATCTGAAAGATCAATGGGATCTGGATTTTCAATTCCCTTAAAGCAGCCTTTGCCCTCAATATGTTCCCACATAAAAGCCCTGTAACGAGCAAAAATTCCACAACCATAGTGATTATGAAAATCTTGAATATCATCTACACATTCATCCCAGCTACCGCTATTATAAATTTTTTCTTTTATGTCTCTTACATACCCTGGACTATTTATTCCTTGAAAATCAAGTTCTGTTTTCCACTCCGGTAATCTCTCTACTACATGTTTTAATTTACTGTCAGAAATATACTTTAACACACTTTCCTTTACATCTGTGGAAGTTAATTTAGCAATACAACAAAGATTTCTTAAATCGTTTTTAGCAGCTTCCTTAATTACATCATTTTTCTTTTTTAATTCTTTGTTTTCAGCTTTCATGGAAAATGGATTTTCATTGAAAATCACTTTATCCATGATATATTCCTGTAGAGAACAATATCCACTGTTTACTAATTTAAAAAAGAAATCATTGTACATGTTTGCAGTGTAACCTATATTGATTTTCTCCATATCAATATAGCTTATAAGATTTCTCAAATTTTTTATTACTTCATCTTCAAGTAAATTTCTATAAATAGATACTGAATCAAAAGCTAGTTTTACATATCTTATTTCAAAAATATTTTTTGAATTTGTGCTTTTCATAAAAAGCACCCCCCTATGTGTCTTTTTTAGTATATATTTCATTTTAACACACAAGGATATGATTTTAAATCATATTGTAAATTCTATGTTATACTATACATGAACTTAAAACTATAGCATATTAGGGGGATAATTATGGATATAACAAATTTAAAACTAGAAGACTTAAAAGAAAATTTGAGAAATATTAAAAGTGGAGTAATTGCTTTTTCGGGTGGAGTAGACAGTACTTTTTTGCTAAAAATTGCCCATGATATCCTTGAAGATAAAGTAATAGCAGTTACCGCTGCTTCATCTACTTATCCTAAAAGGGAATTAGACGAAGCTAAAAAATATGCTAAATCAATAGGGGTAAGACACCTGATTATAGAATCAGAAGAACTCGACATTAAAGGCTATAAAGAAAATCCTGTAGACAGATGTTATTATTGCAAAAAAGAATTATTTTCAAAACTAAAAGAAATTGCAAAAGAAAATAATGTAGCTTATGTTTTAGATGGAGCAAATTTAGATGATACTGGAGATTTTAGACCTGGCATGAAAGCAGCTAAAGAACTAGGCATATTAAGTCCTTTAAAAGAAGCTGAGCTTACCAAAGAAGATATTAGAAATCTTTCAAAAAGAATAGGACTTCCAACCTGGAACAAGCCTTCTTTTGCATGCCTAGCTTCCAGATTTCCTTACGGAAATGAGATCAACAGTCAAAAACTAAAAATGGTAGAAGATGCAGAGCAATTTCTTATGGATTTAGGTTTTAAACAAGTTAGGGTAAGACATCACAACGAAATTGCCCGAATTGAAGTTGATCCAGAAGAAAGATCTAAGTTTTTTAATGTAGATATAATGGATAAGGTTGGACAAAAATTAAAAGAAATAGGTTTTACATATGTAACCTTAGATCTATTAGGCTATAAAACTGGCAGCATGAATGCTGTACTAAAGGATGCTAAATAAGATTTTCTAATCAAAAAAATCAATTTATACTCCGGATATTTTTTACAACATTTAGCTCAGTTAAATATTGTGATAAGCCTAAGTAAAAAATTCTAAAAAATCTAAGAACTTTTGAAAACTCGTACCTCAAACAATTCAAAAGTTCTAAGTTTTTACGAATTTTTTACTAAGCCTTATTTACAAAATATTTAAATGAGCTTCATTATTGTAAAAATATACCTGCGTATAAGTTGATTTTTAAGTTAGAAAACATACAATAAAGTATCTCTGTTATACGTTTATTTTTAAGAATACCACTGTATGAGATTTTCAAAATACCGAACTTTAGACTTGTCAAAAGTTTTTATGGTGCTAAAATTTGTCATTACATTACCTGTATAAGTTAACTTTCAAGCTAGAAACTCTATTTTTTAAAATTCTATCTTGATATTATACTCTTTAAGCCATGTATTTACCTGAATAAGATATGCAAGAAGCTGTGGTCCTCTCATAAGTTGGCCAAACCAAGGTGCTTTAAAAGAAGATCCTCCTGTATCTATTAATGTCTTAACTGATTTTTTATCTATAAGCGGCAAAATAGGAGAACTCTTGTCTTTCATAATATCTGACATCCGTTTTGTAACTATTTTTGTATATTCAGGGTTATGAGTTTTTGGGTAAGGGCTCTTTTTCCTTTCAACAATTTCCTTTGGCAGTATTCCTTCTAGTGCCTTTCTCAGTAAGCCCTTTTCTCTTCCTTTATAAAATTTTATCTCTGGTGGTATATTAAAAGCATACTCTACCAATCTATAATCTGCAAAAGGTACTCTAACCTCCAAACTATTAGACATACTCATACGATCTTTTCTATTTAAAAGTGTTATCATAAACCATTTTATATTTAAATAAAATAATTCTCTCATTCTGTACTCTAATTTGGATTCACCATCTATGTGAGGCACCTGTTTTATACTACTTTTATATTGTTCATTTAAATATTCCTCCAAATCAAGTGCCTTTAATTCATCAGACAATATTTCCTTTCTTGAATTAATAGATTTTGACCATGGAAAAGTATCTGCATTAATGTCTTCAGGTCTTCTATACCACGGATATCCTCCAAAAATTTCATCTGCACATTCACCTGACAGTGCAACTGTATTGTCTTTCCTTATTTCCTTGCAAAAAAGATATAGTGAGGAATCAATGTCTGCCATTCCAGGCAAATCGCTAGCTCTTACAGAATCATAAAGGGCATCTGCTAAATCAGAGCTTGTATTTATAATCCCATGATGAACACTTTTTATATAATCCGACATTTTTAATGCCCAGACTCTATCTGGTGTAGGTTCAAAAGAATTTGCTTTAAAATATTTGTCATTATCTTCATAATCAATAGAGTAGGTATTTAAAGTCTTTCCTTGTTTTTTAAACTCTGCTGCAGCTACTGTAGATATAACACTAGAATCAAGTCCTCCTGAAAGCAGTGTACAAACGGGTACATCTGCTACAAGCTGTCTCTTAATGGCATCTACAAGCAGTGTTTTTACATGCTGAGCCGTTGTTTCTGTATCTTCATTGTGAATTTTACACTGTGGTTTCCAGTATTCTCGCAGCTTAATACCATATCTATCATATAGAACATAATTAGCAGGTGGTACTTCATATATACCTTTAAATACACCTCCACCCAAAGATCTAGCAGGTCCAAGGGCAAATATTTCAGTCAGGCCATCCCTATCAACTACAGGTTCAATAAAGGGATGGGCCAGTAATGTTTTTATTTCTGAACCAAATATAAGTGAATTATCTTTTACTGTATAAAATAGTGGTTTTACTCCTAATGGATCTCTTGCCATAAATATCTGATTTTTACTTTCATCCCATATTGCAAAAGCATATATTCCATTTATATGTTTCAAACAATTTATTCCCCAATGGATGTAACTGGTTAGAAGTACCTCTGTATCAGAATAGGATTTGAAAGAATAATTTTCTTTTACAAGTAACTTTCTTAAATCCTCAGTATTATAAAGTTCTCCATTGTATACAATAATATATCTCCTGCCACCTACACTTTTTGACATAGGCTGTGCACCACCAGAAGGATCCACAACTACAAGTCTTCTGTGTCCTAAGAGTGCATTTTTAGAAAAGTAATAGCCTGCATCATCAGGTCCTCTTTTCTTTAAAGTATCTGTCATATTTAAAATAACATCTCTGTTTTTGGAAATGTCCTCTTTTAAATTAATCCATCCTGCAATTCCACACATAAGAAGCCGCCTCCGAATAAATATTATTAATGTACATATAATTTAATCTATGATTTAAAAAATGTATATGTGAATGAATTTTTCTATTTATCCGATGACTACCTGCTCTAATACTTCCACTTATCCAAGTGTATGTTGCGAGCAGCTACGTCCCTGAATAACGATTTTTCCTAAAGGATAACGTCTTCTAAGTGCTAAAAAAGCACTTAGAAGATTGTTAATAAGCACCAGGTGGAGTTAAAACTCCATCTGATGCCAAGAACTCTGTTTATCGAAGGCAACAATTTTCAATTACTCTAATTTAATGTTTCAAAAGTGTATCCTTTTGACTTTAAATACTGTATTACTTCAGGAAGAGCTTGTACTGTTGTCGCCTTTGTAGCGGCATCATGCATCAAAACTACTACAGTATCATCATTACTATATTTTCTAAGTTCATTCAATAAAACGTCCACAGGAACATTATTTCTCATAGCATCTCCAATCCAATCATTCCAATCCACATAATGATATCCTGCTTTTGTAACTGCATCTTTAAAAGGATTCAAATTCAAATGACGTGTATTGAAGGAACCACCTGGAAACCTTACTAGTTTTAAATTGTAATCTTTTCCTACTATGGACTTAATTACTGTATCACATCTATTTATGTCATCTACAAATACTGATGGATCTTCTCTATATTTAAGTTCATGGCTATAAGTATGATTTCCAACTACATGTCCTTCTTTTACTTCTTCTTTTACCAACTCCTTATTTCTCTCAGCATTTTGTCCAATTAAAAAGAAAGTTGCCTTTATATTATTTTGCTTCAATATTGAAAGTATTTTTAAAGTATTTGGGGAAGGACCATCATCAAAAGTTAAATAAGCCACTTTCTTTCCATCTGTTCTCTTGGTTTTCCAAGGCATATACGCTCCTGCAGGCTGCTTTGTTGTAAATCTTTGTTTTAGTTCATCCTGCTGCTTTTCTTCAGCGCTTTTCTGATGCTCTACTTTATTAGAAGTAGTTACTACTGCATGTTTTTTATATGCAACTTTAGTTCCTATAAAAAATGCCCAACCAAAAATACATAAGAAAAGGATTCCTATAATTATACTGTTTCTTTTCTTGATGATTCTATTTTTTTTAATTCTGTCCTCATATTTATTCATCAGTTCCATCTCCCTAATAAAATTCTAATGTCATACATCATTTGAAAGAAAATAACAAGTCAAATAGGCTAGCATACTGACTAGATATTTCTTTGAAAATGCCTAAGTAAAATTAAAAAATAACATTTCGATACCTTCCTTTAATTTCCCTATTTATAGTATAATAAATCATTCTATTTTACTATACATTATGACAAAATGTAATCATTTTGTAATTTGTTTTAACTCTTTAATGATATATTCTAAAAAATCTGAAATTATTCATTGGCATAAAAAAACTATAGAGAAGTTATAGTACTATAACTTCTCTATAGTTTTTTAGATTATTTTTTTATTTTAAAAGAACTCTTAAGGGATACTATTCTATTAAATACTAGCTTACCTTCTTGAAAAAACCTAGGATCAACATTGAAATATCCATGTCTGAAAAATTGAAATTTTTGGCCTGATTTTGCATTCTTCATATCAGGCTCCAAAAATCCATTTAATATTTCCAAGGAATTTGGATTTACATTATCTAAAAATGAATCACTGCCTTCTTCTTCCTTTTCATCTAAAATTAAAGGTTCATAAAGTCTTATTTCTGCTGGAATTGCAGTACTTGCATTTACCCAATGAAGTGTACCTCTAACTTTTCTTCCGTCAGGACTATTTCCTCCCTTTGATGCAGGATCATAGCTGCAGTGAAGCTCTTTTATGTTCCCTTCTTCATCCTTTATGACTTCTTCACATTTTATAAAATAAGCACCTTTTAATCTAACTTCATTTCCCGGAAATAATCTATAATATTTTTTAGGTGGATTTTCCATAAAGTCTTCTTGTTCAATATATATTTCCTTTGAAAAAGGTACTTTTCTAGTTCCTGCTGTAGGATCATCTGGATTATTTTCAATTTCAAAAGTATCACATTGTCCTTCAGGATAATTTGTTATTACGACTTTTAGCGGTCTTAGAACAGCCATAGTTCTAGGTGCTTTTGTTTCCAGATCATCTCTTAAAAAGTAATCTAGCATTTGAGAATCTACTACACTACTTGCTTTTGCCACGCCTATAGCTTTACAAAATTTGCAGACAGATTCTGGTGTAAATCCTCTTCTTCTAAGTCCTGCAATAGTTGGCATACGTGGATCATCCCATCCATCTACAAAATTCTCATCTACTAATTTTTTAAGTTTTCTTTTACTCATTACCATATTTGTAATGTTAAGCCTAGCAAATTCTATCTGCTTTGGCACATTTTCCATTTCACATTCACGCACTACCCAATCATAAAGAGGTCTGTGATCCTCAAACTCAAGTGTACATATGGAGTGAGTTACTCCCTCAATGGCATCTTCTAGCGGATGTGCAAAATCGTACATAGGATATATGCACCATTTATCTCCAGTATTGTGATGTGGAGCATGTGCTATACGATATATAATTGGATCTCTCATATTTATGTTAGGAGAAGTCACATCAATTTTAGCTCTTAAAACTTTTTCTCCATCTTTAAATTCTCCATTTTTCATTCTTTCAAATAATTCAAGATTTTCTTCTACAGTTCTATTTCTATAAGGACTTTCCTTGCCAGGTTTAGTTAAAGTACCCCTATATTCTCTTATTTCATCTGGAGTCAAATCGCACACAAAAGCTTTACCTTTTTTTATTAAAAGTAATGCTCTTTTATACATTTCATCAAAATAACTGGAGGCAAAGTGCAATTCATCCCAATCATATCCAAGCCATTTTACATCTTCTTTTATTGACTCTACATATTCTGTATCCTCTTTTGAAGGATTAGTATCATCAAATCTTAAATTAGTTCTTCCACCAAATTCATCTGCCAATCCAAAATTTAAAACTATTGACTTCGCATGGCCTATATGTAAATATCCATTAGGTTCTGGAGGAAACCTTGTTATTATTTTTTTATACTTTCCTGACTTCATGTCTTCTTCTACTATGTTTTTAATAAAATTTGATGAACTCTTGCTTTCTTCCATAAGTTAACCATCCTTTTCTAAAACTTATTTAATTGATATGTACATCAGAGTGGTAATCGTTACCTGACCAAATCATGATTTGGATTCTCTGATTGAAAGAAAAGGCATTTTTTATAAGTAAATGCCTTTTCTAAATATCTATACAAATTGCTTGTTTTTAATATAAATTCTAAAGGCTATCTCTTCTACAAGTGAAAAAACACTAGATGTTATAAAATACAATCCAAGTGCTATTGGAGCTTTAATTGTTATTAAAAGTCCAATTACTCCAGGAAGTATAGCTGACATCTTATTGTACTGCACTTCCCTATAGACTTTAAAATAATCTATAGAATTTACTAGGCCAGGCAGCATTGAAATGATCGAATACATTATAGGAACTATAAAATAACTATCGCTTAATTTTATTGAAGCTACCCAAGGTATAAGCACTGTACCTGAAACTACAGGCATGTTTATAATGGTTTTATAAAGCCCACCTATTATAGGAAGCTGAATAATTGTAAGCAAACATCCCATCATACTTTTTAAATTATCCTTATAACAGTTTTGTATTTCCTTTTCCATCTTAAGCTTATCATTTTTATACCTAATTTTTATGTCTTCCATCTTTTTAGCAACTTTCTGCTGCTTTAAAATGCTGAACCTTTGTTTCATAGACATAGGCATCAAAAGTACCTTTACAATTAAAGTGAGAACAACAACTGCAATACCCCAATCTCCCGTAAAATTAAATACATGATTGAGCAAAGCACCCAGTAAATTAAAAATAATGTTCATATAATATCTCCTATCTATAAATTATTATATTTTAAAACATTATTCTTAAATAAGGCTGTGTAAAGTATATCCACACTTTATATTTTTCGTAACTCACATACTGTTTTATATATAATTTTTTTGGATAACCCAATGCCCTTAAAACTATACATTCTATTAAATTATATCTAATACTTTCTCTTAAGCTTTTATGTACCTGTAAAACACCAGAAAAAACTGCAGTTATACACATAAACAACAGAATAAAGTAGAAAATATTGAAAAAGTCCATGTTCATGATAAACATTCCTTTAAAATAAATTATATATGAAATACTTTTATTTGATATTACCATATAATGATTTTATATTCAACACAAACCCTTTATTTATGCTAATATAACCATAATATCACAAAAATATTATTCGAAAATAAAATTTTTTGTTGACGCTTACCTTACGTCATGTGTTACAATAATTTAGGCAGAGGTGATAAATAATGACTTCCCATAAATCAGAACTAGTAAGTATCGGCAAATTTGCCCAAAAATCAGGTGTTACCTTGAGGACTTTAAGATACTATGACAAAATAGGTCTTTTAAAACCCTGTGCCTATACTGAGTCTGGTCACCGATTATATAATGTTGAAGATTTCGGTAAACTTCAAAAAATACTTACTCTTAAATTTATAGGTCTTTCACTTGAGGATATATCTAAAATAATGAACTATGATTTAAATCAAGGTGATTTAAAGAGATCTCTCCAAATACAAAAAAAGATAATGAAAGAAAAAATATACCACATTGAAGCTGTAATAAAATCCATAGATGAAGCTGTGCATATGCTTGACAATGACAAAGAACTCAATTGGAACAAGTTTATAAACATAATAAGCATAGTAAATACAGATCAAAAGTGGATGGAACAATATGAAAATGCCTCTAACTTAAAAGCCAGAATAAGGATTCATGAACTTTTCAGCACAAATAAGCGAGGATGGATGAAATGGTTTTTTAATCAATTAAATATTCCTTCCAAAGCCTCTATTTTGGAACTTGGATGTGGTAATGGGGAGCTATGGCAAAAAAACTTAGATAAAATTCCTGAAGGTTGGGACATTACTCTTACTGATTTTTCCCCTGGAATGCTTCAGGATACAAAAAATAATTTAGGCATTAATTCAAAAAGATTTACATTTAAAATAGCAGATGTACAAAATATACCTTATGAGGACAATAGTTTTGATGTAGTGATAGCAAACCATGTATTATACCATGTAAGTGATGTAGACAAATCCCTTTCAGAGATTTATCGTGTTTTAAAACCTAAGGGCTATTTTTATGCCTCAACTGTAGGTAAAAATCATATGAAAGAAATGAGAGAAATCGTTAAAAAATATAACTTTAAGAATATAACTACAGATAGTTTTAATATTACAGAAAGTTTTCAACTTGAAAATGGTCTGTTAAAACTCTCTAAGTGGTTTAAAGATGTAAAAATGAAAAGATATAGTGATAACTTAAAGCTAACAGCTGCATCTCCTCTCATAGATTATATATTTTCTATGCCAGGCAATACAAAAACTACATTTGACAAAGATAAACTTGAATCCTTTGCAGAATACTTACAGTCTGAAATAAACAAAAATGGGTATATTTATATAACAAAAGATACTGGTTTTTTTGAAAGTAGAAAATAGCACTTAAAAATTAATCTACAATCTAAAAACTTATATAAATTAGACAACGAAATGAAAGGATTGATTATAAATGAATAAGAAAATACCATTCTCACCACCAGATATAGGTGAAGCCGAAATAAACGCAGTTGTAGAAGTTTTAAAATCAGGATGGATTACTACAGGTCCAAAATGTACTGAATTTGAAAATAAGGTTGCTGAATATTGTAATAGCGATAAAGCACTAGCTGTAAACAGTAATTCTGCTGGACTAGAACTTGTATTGAAGGAATTTAACATAAAAGCAGGAGATGAAGTCATAACTACTCCTTATACTTATACTGCAACAGCAAGTGCTGCTATACGTAGAGGAATAAAACCCAAGTTAGTAGATATAGAAAAAAATTCTTTCTTAATTGATTTAGAAAAATTGGCAGATGCTATAACACCTAAGACAAAAGCTATATATACAGTAGATGTTGCAGGAGTGCCTATAGACTACGATGCTATTCGCAAAATATTAAAGGATAAAAATCGTGAAGATATAATTTTTGTATCGGATTCCGCTCACTCTTTTGGTGCAAAATACAAAGGCAAAATGGTTGGTTCTCAAGCCGATTTCCATGTATTCTCATTTCACGCAGTAAAAAACTTCACTACTGCTGAAGGTGGTGCAATAACATTTAACGAGAATGATAAGTTTGGTAAAAAGGACTTATATAAGGACTTTAAGTTGGAATCCTTACATGGTCAATCAAAAGATGCTCTTTCCAAAATGCAGGCGGGTGCATGGAAATATGATATAGTTACAGATGGAGGTAAATGCAATTTAACTGATATAGCTGCAGCTATAGGTTTAGCACAATTCCCAAGATATGAAGAAATGCTAAAAAAACGTAAAGCTATATTCGATTTATATACTAAATTTTTAAGTGAAAAGGATTGGGCTATAATTCCGTTTACGAAAGATGCTATACGTGAAACTTCATACCACTTATATCTTCTTCGTATAAAAGACTTTAGTGAAGATCAAAGAAATGAAGTAATAAAATCCCTTGCGGCAAAAGATATAGCTACTAATGTTCACTATACTCCTTTGCCTATGTTTACACTTTACAAAAATTTAGGTTACGATATAAAAGATTATCCAAATGCATATAATCACTATGCAAATGAAATTTCTGTACCAGTTTATTCTCTTCTTAAATTGGAAGATGCAGAATATGTCGTTAAAGAATTAATTTCTGCTGTAGAAAAAGTCATGAAATAAATTGAAAGCGAGGACAAAAAATGAAAGTTAATTTTTTTACACCTACAAGAGAATACTTAGAAAAGAAAGAAGAATTTAATAAGGCTATATCAGCTGTACTTGAAAGTGGAAGTTTTATATTTGGACCTCAAGTATCGGAACTTGAAGAAGAAATAAAAAAATATACAGGAGCAAAACATGCCATAGCTGTAGCTTCTGGAACAGATGCACTTTTAGTTTCTTCCCATGCACTTGGATTTAAAGATGGAGATGAAATTATAACTTCCCCTTTTACATTTTTAGCTTCAACTTCTTGTATAGCTAAATTAAATGCAAAACCAGTTTTTGTTGATGTAGATGAAGATACTTTTAATCTAGATGCAAATAAAATAGAAGAAAAAATAACTTCAAAAACTGCAAGTATATTACCAATACATCTTTTTTCACAGATGGCAGACATGGACAAAATAATGGATATAGCATCCAAACATAATTTAAGCGTTTTAGAAGACGCTGCAGAAGCTTTTGGTATGCAGTGGGGAGGTTCCTCAAGTGAATACAAACATTCTGGTACTATAGGAGATATTGGTATTTATTCATTTTTCCCAACAAAAACACTAGGTGGTTATGGCGACGGAGGCATGATAGTAACTAATAATGACAAGTTAGCTGAAACTGCTAAAATGCTTAGAGTACATGGTGCTTCTAAAAAATATCATTATGACTATATAGGATATAATTCAAGACTTGATTCTATTCAAGCTGCTGTACTTTTAGTTAAACTAAAGTATATAGACAATGCACTTAAGCAAAGACAAAAAGTAGCTGATTGGTACAAAGAAAGACTTGCTGATTGTGACTATATAAAACTTCCTACAGTTAAAGGAAATCAAAAACCAGTATACTATGCATTTAATACATTAGTAGAAAAAAGAGATGAACTTGCTGCATACTTAAAGGAAAATGAAATCGGAACTAGTATTTATTATCCAATCCCTCTTCATCTTCAAAAGTGTTTTGATTATTTAGGCTATAAGAAAGGTGATTTTCCTGTAGCTGAAAAACTTTCAACTAAAGTTTTAGCTCTTCCTATATACCCTGAAATAACTGAAGATGAAGTTAACTTTGTGTGCGAAACCATTAAAAAATTCTATACAAAATAACCTTATACAAAAAGCAGTATTTAGATTTTACACTAAGTACTGCTTTACAAAATTAACCACACTTTTAGAAAATTCATCAAACACATTTTCAAAGCATTATATATATTTTATCTGAGAGTGTAAGCTCTCTAGGATTCCAACACCTTTTAGGACATTTCATAATTTTATATGACATATGCAAATCATTTATGAATTTATAAAACTCATTATCAAGCCAGGGAGGAGTCCAACTCCCCGACCTACATATGTGAATAACATTTATGTTCTTATTTACTAAATGCTCCACCTTAGGATATTTTATAGAAAACGATTTATTTATTTCCTCAAATTCACCTTTTTCTTCATAAGTATAAGGGCTGTAAACTATATTTGCCTTTTTTATAATACTGTTTTTTAAAAGTTTTCCAAGCCAATTGGCACAATTCAATTCAAAATCAAGTGACTTCATCCCGCCGTAACCCAAATCAGAATGTGCGTCAAAATTTATAACTTCATCACAATTATTGTTTTGAGCTATGAAATAAGAAAACTTATGGGAATCAGATACATATACCTTAGCTTTACTTTCTATGGAAAAACATTGTTTTATTTTACTCCAAAAGCCTTTCAGTTCATTACCGGTTCTAACTGTTTTTTCAATGTTTTCTCCCATTTGCCTATTTTTAAAATATCTCCTATACCACAATATAATATTTGTTCTCTTATTCTCAATATAAGAACCACACCATTCCTCCCTTACAGGAATAAAATAATCCCAATCAATGCTGAGAAGATTTTTTTTCATAGCAATACACCTCACATATAACTATAATGTTACACCTCCAGCACTAATTTTTAAACCTTTGAAATACTAATTTTTAACATAAGACATCCACATATTTCTTATATCTTTATAATATTCATCCCCTGTAATATTATAAAGTACATTCATTTCTTCAATGTGAATACAGTGATAAAAGTCAGAACTGCTAGGAGGTCCATTTTTTATAATGTGATATAAATCATAGGATGTGAAGTTACCTATATCATAATAAGGCAGTATATATTTTAAGCTTAGAAGTCCTTTATTCCAATATCTTTTAGCCACGTTAGAATAGTATATATTTTGGGGACAGTGTACACTGCTCCAATCATATAAACCTATCAATGTAAATATATACCCGTTTAATGTGTAAGTAGACGTTTTTCCTACATATTGCTGAAAAAATATCTTATCTTCAAGACTTTTATCTAAAGCACCTAGATTATCCATAACACCGCCTTCTGAAACAGGCGTTAAAAGATATTTAAGTACTCTCTGCCCTGCATTTATATACTTTGAATCTTTAGTTAAATGATGGGCTCTAGTAAATACACTAAGTGCCTGCCCCTGGGACATACTTGAAGCCCATCCTTCATTTAAGCACTCATAATATCCAAATTTAAACTCATATCTTAAAGATCCATCTTTTTTTATACTCTTTATTAAAAAATCTGCTGTATTTAAAAATTTATCTTTATTAGCTCCAGTATCTATATACCCATCATATAAATAAAGTGCATATTGGCATATAGTAACTGCATTATAATAAAATTTGCCATTGTATTTTACCATGGGTATACCGTTTTTATCATATTTAAAACTAGGTGACTCAAGATAAGCCCAATCCGGCTGATAATTAAAATATTTTTTTACAGGATTATATTCTCCATATAATGTGTAATTACACTTATTGCTTTTATAATAATCCACACCACTTTTCCCAATATTCATATACTCCGGGAGGAAAGAATACTTATTCAAAACAGGCACTTTTCTCTCTGCCAGCAGCTTACATATTTTTGCTTCGTTTATAATACTTTTAGACATATTCTTATTTTCTAAAACTATATTATATCCTTCTATAGCTTTTGAATATTTTTTTTGATTTTGCAATCTTCTACTATTTTTTAGTATGTTTTGGGCTTCATTTTCAGATACTTCACCCACTTTTAAAAGCCTTTACTGCTCCAGTAAACACAATTATGTTAATAGCCAAAATTATAACTGTACATATTATCTTTGCAATTATATTTTTTTTAAATTTCATATTTTCTCCTTTTATGACTTTCAAATAATATTAACCTATTATAGCTTCTAATATTATTTTCTAATACATAAAAATATATTCTAAACTTTAATCATGTCTTTCCCGTTTTATAAATAAAAAATCAATAATATGGAATTACCTTATTTCTACCTGTATGCTTTGCTTCATATAGAGCGATATCTGCACTTTCTATGATTTGCTTAACATTATTTACAATATCAGGATAAGTTGTAACCCCAATAGATACAGAAATATTAATTTTTTTACCTGTGGATAGTATAAACTCATGCTTTTCTATTGCTTTCCTTATTTGTTCACCAATTTCTATAGCTTGTCTATTAGGACAGTCTATTAATAATATTGAAAACTCTTCCCCACCGTTTCTTGAAATTATATCAAAAGATCTGCATACTGTTTTGAGTATTAAAGCAATTTGTTTTAGCACTTCATCCCCTGAAGGATGACCATATGTATCATTAATTTTTTTAAACCAATCAATATCTATCATAATAAGTGAAAGCCTTTCTTTTCTTTCAACTGCCCTTTTAGATAAATCGTTAAACAAGTTGTTGAAATTTCTAACATTATTAAGCCCAGTTAAAAAGTCTCTGCAGGAATCTTCCTTAAACTTCAAAAACAACAAACTTGATTGATTTATATACTCGCAAAGATAATATATTATAAATCCAAATGTAATTGTTAAAATTGAATATATAATGAATGCTTTGTAAATTGTATTATTGATTTTTGCAGTTGACGATACTATATTCATAAAAAGGAAATGTAAAATCAAGCTGCTGATAATCATGCATAGCCATTTTTTTGTTTTCTGTAAACTGCATTTAGAAATAATCCCACAACTAATACTTAATATTGTAATGGACATAATTAATGTTTCATAACTCATTAACCCAAATACTATTGAAAAAAAAGAAATTACTACCCCTGTAATAAATGAACATAAGAAGCCGCCATTTATTGCTGAAATAAGTATAGCAAAATTTTGAAAATCTACCGGTATGTAACCTTTATCTTTCATAATAAAAGGTATCAAAAATCCACCTAAAACTCCTGAAGTAATTGCATATAGAACTTTTATCCTTACAGGAGACGATGGGTTTAATAAATGTTCTTTATTTTTAAAAAATTGACTCCATATAAAAAAAAATGAAATGAAAAGAAATATACTATTAAGTAAATGTCTTGTAATAAATAAATAATTATTTATAGGGCAACACCTCAAAACCTGGAAATTCCACCCTGTTTAATAAAGAATATTATAAGAGTATTTTACACACTTTAACTTATTTTTTATATACATTATTATTTAGGACGAAATAAATATTTTGTACTAAAAATCATCATTTTATACTTATTTATTTTAATTTAATTTCATAAATTGAAAATAATTACATGTTTTATTCCATTTTATTGAAGATAATAACATTACTTTGATATTTTTCTTATAATAATTGGATTTTACACAATATTATGTTATAATTTATAGTACAAAATATTTATAATGTACAATTATTTTGAAAAGAGGAAACTAAATGGAAAGAAAAGGTGACAGGAAAGTAAAATATCTTACCCAAGAAGAAGTAAAAGATCTTTTTAAAGCCATTATTAATTTAGATAGTACACATGCAGTTAGAGATTTAGCAATTTTTAGAGTTGCTTATAGGTGTGGTTTGAGAGCTTCAGAAATTGGTTTAATTAAATTGGAAGATTATAATGCTTCCAAAGGTGCAATTTACTGCAAAAGATTAAAGGGCAGTTACAATAATACTATAAGACTTGATGTTAAAACTAAAAATGCATTAGATACGTATATACATGAAAGCAAATTATCATCTAATTCTGAATTTTTATTTAAAAGCCAAAGAGGGAAACCAATTTCCAGACAAACTCTTGATTATATGATGAAAAAATATTGTTCCTATGCCAATATTTATGATAAAAGTAAATATCATTTTCATTCTATAAAGCATACTACAGCAGTTCATTTAGCAGAATCTGACATGGATATAAAAGAATTACAATGGTGGCTTGGGCATAAATCTGTTACAAATACAGAAATATATTTTCAATTTACAACAAAACAGCAGGAAAAGATGTATTCCAAGCTTGAGGCAAAAAGTGAAATGGTTTAAAAATATATAATTACTGCATTTTATCGATATTTTAATTTTGAACTTACTTATTTAAGTTTTTATTAAATCTAACAGCATACGTTAAATATGGCTCTCCAAAATATTCTTCTTTATCTTTTATATATCCATGTTTTTTATAAAATGAAATAGCTCTACTATTTCCCTTAAAAGCCCATATTACAATTTCTTTATAACCACATTTAAACGCCTGCTGCTCTGTAAAGTTAAGTAATTGACTTCCAATTCCTTGATTTTGATAAGCCTCGGAAATATAAATACGCCAAACTTCAAAAGCTCCTATTTTATCGTTGTCAACTGTATCTCCAATAGATAATATTGCTGCAATATGCCCATCACATTCATAAACATAGTTTGATAATCTACCAGATAAGAAATCTGCTTTCAATCTCTTTTTCCTATTAAAACAACCATTATCATTGAGCAATTGTTCATTTACATAGCCATCATATACAGACCTCCAATTATCATTGACAATTTTACAAACAATTTCTATATCTTCTTCCTGAAGCAAACGTATCATTTAATTTTTTTCCTTTCTAAATTGTAATTTATCTCTTTCTTGCCCTTATAATTATAATAACATGAATTTTCTTATTATTATCCAATTTTTTTAAAACCATCTATCATAAATCCAAAGCTTCAAAAGATTTAACTGATTTTCTGTAAGCAGCATATGTGAGAAAAGTATAAATTATTGTTCCCACTGCCAACACAATCAACTTATAAGCAAGATATTTAGGGTCTTTTGTGTCCAGATAATCTCTTACGAAAGGTATGATATGCACACTAGTTTCTGCAATTACTATGTAAACAAATATAGCGGTACTTGACCATACAAAAGCAGTTCCTACCTTGTTAATGTCCTTATAATAAATTTCAAAGAAAATGTAATTAAATAAGCCAAGCATTATAAGTGAAAAACCGAACAAAGCAATATTTGCATCCATACCAACTTGATTACCTGGTAATGGAAGATTTTCACGTATAATTGCAAAAGGTATTGCTGCAATTATCTGTGCTAATTCTAAAAGAATTACAAAAGCAAATCGTGACTTTACAATATCTTTTTTAGCAATAGGAAGTGTTAGAGTATAAAAAACATCATTGTTCTCTCTGCCGTTTAAGCAAGTGAAAAATACAGCCAATCCTGTATAAAAAAACACGACGTAATAGGGATAATTAGGTATTATTAGCATAGTTGAAAGGATGATGAAAATAGGTGCCGTGGGATGCATAGAAAGAAATATTTCTTTTTTTAAAAGTTTTTTCATTACTTTTCCTCCTCCTTTTCAAGATGAACCATAATTGACTCTAAATCTGGATTTATATAATCAATACCTATATCTGAAATATCATCTGTTCTTATAAGTGCTGAAAAACCATTTTTACTTCTTTTACAACCAATCAACTTTGGCTGCAAATTTTCGGTTAATTGATCTTTGGTAAGCTGCAAAACCTTATAGCTATCCACAAATGATTTAATATCCGAATCGGCAAGAATCATACCGTTTTTGATATATATAATGTTATCGGCACACTTATCAAGATCAGAAGTAATGTGAGTCGAAAACAATATGGTAATTCCATTGTCACAAAGTCCCATAAATACATCCAACAAGTCATCCCTTGAAACAGGATCAAGTCCACTCGTAGGTTCATCAAGAATAAGCAGCTCTGCATTATGTGACAACGCAAGAGTTAGCGCATATTTGACCTTCATACCCGCTGACAACTGTGCAGGTGTTTTGTTTTCATCTAACTTAAACATGTCCATATATTTAAAATAAGCAGTATCATCCCATTTATCGTAAAATGATTTGGTAATATTGGTAATCATTTTAATTTTTTTCTTTGTATAATAATCAATTCCACCTAAAACAAAGCCTACACGCTGCTTGGTTAAAAATTCACTATTCAAAAAATTATTATTAAAAAATAAAATTTCCCCATTATCGGGATGTACAAAATTAAACAATGATTTTAATGTTGTAGATTTACCTGCTCCATTTCTACCTATAAATCCTGTAATTTTCCCTTTTTCAAGGGAAAATGATACATCTTTCAGTTCAAAAGCAGGATATTTCTTACATAGATTTTTTACTTCAAGTACACTCATTCCTTATCACCTTCTCTTTCAGAAATATCTCCGTCAAAAATTGTTTCAGTTAATTTAGTAAAAAGTGACTTTGGAGGTATAGCAATACCTTTCTTCTTATCAGCAAGAACTATAATAGTATCACCGGGCTTGATGTCAAAAATGTCTCTAGCTTCTTTTGGAATAACAAATTGCCCTTTTTCACCGATTTTTACTGTCCACGCATACTTGTCTTTTGGGTGCTTCATATTATTTCCTCTTTTCATTATTAATATTGTATGATAAGTATGATTTGTATAACTAAATTATACTCACTTATTTTAATAAGTCAAGATTTTGAACAAAAATTGTCCCCAGCTGTGCTTTCAATTAGGGAAATTTTTTATTCTTCTATATTCTATGAAAGTTAATATTATCATTATAATATCAAAAACGGTTAGTATTATTAGCCAACTTGAAGGATGAAGTATATATCTATAAATTTGGTAAATTATAAACAAAATCAATGATATTATAGTAAGTGGATAAGCCCAAGACTTTCTTTTCCATAGAAATATTATAAGAATTAATTTGACTATTCCATGAGAAATCAAATAGAACACTCCAAAATATTGCGTACTTATGGTAAATTTTGAACTTAATTTTATCATAAAATTTGCAATAACATCTCTTGGATCTTCCGATAACTCATGTTGTGTTAACAAAACAACTAAATCACTTAATCTACTTGGATTTAAAAAAAGTAATAAAACTCCACCTATAATTTCTAAAAAACCATCAATAAATTTTATTAATATTCCAATTTCAAATCCTTTATGAAATATATTACTATTTGTACTAAATTTCATTAAGTTCGATATTATAATCACCTGCTCTCACTACTACTTAAACTAAATAATAAATTATAATACTTATTATTTATATATTTGCTTTATTAATTCATATTGTAAATTCTCTTTCTACTTAACCTATATTATAAATAATGATATAATTCACTTATAAGTTGATTCACAAAGGTAAAATTAATACGAAGTAAATTATTAAATGAAATATGATGTTAAAATATTTGTAAAGATTATAGGAAAAGTGGGATTTTTATGTATTATTGTGCATTATGTACTATTCATGCTTGTAATAAAAAGGATTTGGATAAAGCGCCAAAAAATTGTCCAAGTCTTGATGAGAAAATGAAAAAAATTAAAGAGGTCTATAAAGATGAAGAAAATTTTAAAATTGCTAAAGCATCAGCATTAGTTGTGAGTGAGGGATATGGTGAAAAGACAAGATTAGAAGAAACAATTGATTTTGCTAAAAGATGTCAGTATAAAAATATAGGAATTGCATTCTGTGTTGGCTTATCTAACGAAGCTAAGATTTTAAGTAAAGTTCTTAGTTATAATGGATTTACTGTAAATTCTGTAATTTGTAAAAATGGAGGTATATCAAAAGATTTTATTGATATAGATTCAAATGTACCAATGTGTAATCCAATAGGTCAGGCGAATTTTTTAAATGAAGCTAAAACAGATTTAAATATTATTTTGGGCTTATGTGTTGGACATGATTCTTTGTTTATAAAATATTCAGAAGCTCCAATAACTGTTTTTGCAGTAAAAGATAGGATTTTGGCACATAATCCATTAGGCGCAATATATCAAGCAGACTCTTACTATAAAGACAAGCTATTTCCTAAAAAGAAATAACACTATCTTTATAATAAGACATTAGTACACAATCTTTATATTATGTGACATAAAAATAGAATTAATGCGGTGCAAAAATATATTACTTAAAAATTGCTAGTTGAGAGTAAACATGATGATGGTACTACCCCCTATTTAAGAAATCCTTTCAATATAGTATCTTCAGCTTCTTTTTCCGAAAGTCCTAATGACATAAGTTTTATAAGCTGATCACTAGCAATTTTTCCTATAGCAGCTTCATGTATAAGTTGTGAGTCTGAATGAAATGCTGATATTTTAGGTATAGATTGTACCGTTGCTTCATCCATTATTATGGAATCACATTGAATATGACCCCTGCATCTCTCATATCCAGACATATTTAAATGAAATAGTTGTTTTGACTCGTCTCGTGCTACAGAACGAGAAATTATTCGTGCAGAAGAATCTCTTCCTACCATTTCTACATTTATCTTAGACTCTGCATCTTGATTTTTATATGTAAGAAGTCTCTCTGATACTACAGCTCTAGCATTTTTATGAAGCTTTATTTCTGTATCCCTTTTAGTACTGCTTACTCCTTTTATTTGGACTAGCTCTAATTCAGCAAATCCTCCTTCTTCAACTTCTATTATTGTTTTAGGATTCAATATTCTCTCACCATTCCCACTGCCTTCTCCAAAATGTCTCTCTACATATTTTATGCGAGCACCTTTCCTGACAAAAAATTCATGGACTCCATCATGCTGGGATTTTTTCTCACCTGGATTATGTATACCACAACCTGCCACTATAAGTACATCTGACCCCTCACCAATTTCAAAAGTGTTATACACAACATCATTTAACCCTTCTTGTGTTAAAATTACAGGTATATGTACACTTTCACCTTTAGTACCAGGTTTTACTATTATGTCTATACCCGGCTTATCTTTTTTTGTAACTATATCTATATTGGCTGTAGTATTTCTTGCAACCTTTTCTCCGTTTCTTCTTATATTATAAGCACCAATTGGCAATTCATGAAGTCCTGACATTTGACTTAACATACTTTTATCCAATTCATCCAACATCTAAAAAGTACCTCCTTTTTGACAAATCTCGCCGCATTTACAATTATCATTCTTTTTTATTTTATCAAGTATATTCTCTTTTGAAGTTATTTCTTTAATTTGACCATCTGCAAGTATGATAACCTCATCTGCTAAATTTAAGATTCTCTCTTGGTGAGATATTATAATTATAGTAGTTTCTTTATTTTTATTCATATCTTCAAAAGTTTCAACTAACTTGTTAAAACTCCATAAATCTATTCCTGCTTCGGGCTCATCAAACAATGCAACTTCGAGGTTTCTAGCAAGTATAGTTGCTATTTCTATTCTCTTAAGTTCACCACCAGAAAGACTTGAATCAACATCCCTATTTATATAATCTTGAGCACAAAGTCCTACGTCCTGAAGTAATTTACATGTATTTACCTTATTATCCCCTGCAGCTAGGTTTAGCAATTGATTTACTTTTATACCTTTAAATCTTGCAGGCTGTTGGAATGCAAATCCTATACCCTTTTTAGCTCTCTCGGTAATATCTAAATCTGCGATATTTTCTCCATCTAATAATATATCTCCCGAAGAAGCTTTATATATTCCCATTATTGTTTTGGCTAAAGATGATTTACCACCACCATTTGGGCCAGTAATTACATATATTTTATTCTTTTCAAACTTTAAGTTTATATCTTTTAAAATATCGATTTTTCCATTATCATTTTCTATTTCAAGACATAAATTTTTTAATTCTAACATCTATCTAATCCTCCTTATTATATTAAAATTATTTTACACTATTATATTAAAGTTATTTTTATACTGATGTCTAATAAATATATTGCATATGTATTAGCAGTCATTATATCATCTATTCTATTAAATTTTTATTTAAGTATTTCAACATTTTCATAAATGGTTTTCTTCTCATTAGATGAAATAACTTTATCTGTAATATATGCTATTATAATAATTACAGGTATATCGATAGCATATCGGGTAATCATAAATTTCCATCCCATTACTGATGCTTCAAATAATGATATAGGTATTTTTGTAGCAGACCATGCTCCTATAAAAATTAGCACATTGAAAAAAGCACTTCCCTTTTTCATCAAAACTGCAGCAAAAGGAAAAGAAACATATACCGGTCCAGCAGCAAATGAACCTAATAGAAAAGCAATAATCATACCTTTTAATCCTGAACCTTTTCCCATAAGTTTTATCATTGTTTCCTTTTGTACCCAAGCATCCAAAAGCCCCATCAAAATAAAGATCGGTGGCATAATAGCAAGCAATTCCTTTAAATTATCTGCCGTTCCCTCTAACGAATTTATTCCCAATGAAGGTTTTACTAACAATAAAATTAAATTTATTATTAAAATAATACCAAAAGTTCTATATCTTTTTAATATTCTTTTCATCATATTAACACTCCCATCACAAAAGCAATTGCAAAAGAAAACACAAGGGCAAGTGAATTTCTAACATATGTGGCTTTCTTACCCCAATATTTTGATTCAATAGGAATTGTAATAATTCCAACCATGACTGACGTTGATATAAGCATTGTTATTTGAGCCATACCAGCTCCATTTTTTAACAAAGTAGCTGCTAATGGAAATGTAACAAAACCAGGTATTACAGTACAAGATCCAATAAGTGCAGCTAACGCTAAACCTAATATACCAGATTGATGACCCATTATTTTTGAAATAACCCGCGGGCTTAAAATAGCAAGCATAATTCCTATAATAAACAATATGGAAAGGAATAACGGCAAGATATTTTCAAAAGACTTCCAAGCTTTTTTTAGAGCCAGTAAAGTTTTTTCGTGGCTTTTAATTAATGATACAAGTAATAAAATAAACATTAAAAAGTATAATCCCATAGTAAACATAAAATTCTTTTACCTCCTCATATAATTAGTTGTGTAAAATTAAACACTATAGTGTAATAAATATAATAGTGTATTTAACACTATTAGCATACATCTATTTTTTGATAGTGTCAATAACATTAATATATTATTTGCAATAAGGTGTATGAAGTAATATAATGTTATTATACTATAAATAAAAAGGAGATATTTTATGGCTGGTAAAAGAAAACAATCTCGTCATCTTCCTGCATTTATTTTACTGACACTAGCTGAAGGTTCTGCATATGGTGGTGCAATATATACTTCACTTATAGAAAATATACCTGATTTTCAGTGTGACCAAGGAGCTATATACCGTACTCTTAAGCAACTTGAAGATGATGGTGCAGTAATATTTTCGTGGGATACAACTAATTCAGGACCTGCCAAAAAAATCTATACTATTACTGACACCGGATTGAATCAACTTGATGATTGGAAAAATGATATAGAAAAAAGAATTCTATATTTAAAATATTTTTTAGATAGATATAAAAATTTAAAAAAGTAGAATACTTTTGGAACTATCCATATAGTTAGTTTCTTATTGTATATTTTCGTTTTTACATATGAATGATAGTTAAGCTATAAAACTCAATGCCATGTTTTCATACATGAAATTAAATATACAGCCAATAATGGGGCTGAACGTTCAACATACACATCTTTATTTATTTTGTAAACTTCTTATTTTGTTTACTAACTAAGACCATACGATAGATATTAATCCTATCATATGGTCTCTATATACAACTACTATACTCATAAATTACCCTTATATGGTGCATACTTTTCAATACATGACACGGCTGACTATCCCATCAATTACTTGATTTTTTATAGTTAATTTATATATTAATAACATCCCCTGCACTTGCTTTTTCTAATCTATTTATTATAGAATTTCCTAGTCCACTGTCTTTAGGTGCTTGCACATAAATATGACTTATATTCAATTTATCACATTCTCTAAGCAAATCAAATGTCTTTTGTGCTGCTGCATTTAACGTTTTAAAACTTCCTAAGCTATATACATGCTCATAATTTTTAAAATCTTTTAAAAATTCCTGAAAACAAATTACAGCATTTTCTTCATTTGCATTTTCTTTAATCCATTTAGATGTTTTTGCATAATCTCCTTTAACCAATGTTACTGGTGCATCTGGCGCATAATGCCTATATTTCATTCCTGGAGCCTTTGGAATTTCATTTCCTTTAACACTTAACAAATTCTTTTTATATACAAGATTAGGAATTACCTTACGTATATCATCCAAGCTTATAGCCCCAGGTCTTAGAAGTACTGGATCCGGAGTCGACATGTCTATAATTGTTGACTCTAATCCAATTGAACATGGACCTCCGTCCAAAATACAAGGGATTTTTCCATTTAAGTCATTATAACAATGCTCAGCACTAGTAGTTGACGGTTTCCCTGATAAATTTGCAGATGGAGCTACTAGTAGAGTTCCGCTTTCTTTAATTATAGCTCTTGCTACTTCACTTTTTGGGAATCTAACTCCCACAGTTTTCATTCCTGCACTAACTGTATCTGAAATACAATCTTTTTTATTGAAAATCAAAGTTACTGATCCCGGCCAGAAAGCATCAAATACTTTCTCTGCATCTTTATGAATATCCTTACATATATCATAAACTTGTTCTAATTTATATATATGTACCAATAATGGATTGTCTTGTGGTCTTCCTTTAACTTTAAATATCTTTTTTACTGCATTTTCATTAAAAGCATCTGCAGCTAATCCATACACAGTTTCCGTTGGAATTGCAACAACTTCCCCCTTTTTTAGATATTCTGCACCTTTTACAATGTTCTGGTAATTAGCATTTAAATCTTTAACATATAATACTTCTGTTTCCATAGCTTTTACCACCATTTATAATTCACCTTCTATTTCTGTAATATGTGTGCTACATAATTAATTTTAACTTCATAATATTTTGCTATTTTGTATTAACTAGCATTAGTTATATGTTACACCGTATTACTCAATTTTCAAAGTATTGTTCTATGTCTTTTTCATTACAATCTTTAAATTCATAAAAAATCTCTTGACCTAAAGCTAACTTTATCCATTACAATAAATATGATATAGTAAATTTAGAATTAGGAAAAGGAAAATATAGGTCATTTTACCGCACATAATACATAAAATCAATCAATAATTTTTAAAACAGGGGTGATTATAATGAAAAAGTCAAAGGTATATTTTACAGATTTTCGTACAAAACTTGGAGAAGGTCTTCCAACCAAGTTAAAAAAGCTGATTAAAAAGGCAGGTATCGAACAAATCGACATGGATAACAAGTTCGTCGCCATCAAAATGCACTTCGGTGAGCTAGGCAACTTAGGTTTTCTGCGCCCAAATTACGCAAGAGCTGTAGCCGACGTTGTTAAGGAACTCGGCGGAAAGCCATTCTTAACTGACTGTAATACCCTGTACCCTGGCAGCCGCAAGAATGCCCTTGAGCACCTGGAATGTGCATGGGAAAACGGCTTTACTCCTCTTACAGTAGGCTGTCCTGTTATCATTGGTGATGGTCTAAAGGGTACCGATGACATCATGGTACCGGTAATAGGTGGTGAATATATAAAAGAGGCAAAAATCGGTCATGCAATTATGGATGCTGACATACTTATCAGCCTCACTCACTTCAAAGGCCATGAAGCAGCCGGCTTCGGTGGTACCATCAAAAACATTGGTATGGGCTGCGGCTCTCGTGCTGGGAAAAAAGATCAACATATTAATGGTAAACCTAATATCATACAGGAGAAGTGTAAGGGGTGCCGCAGGTGCCAAAGAGAGTGCGCCAATAACGGTTTGATGTTTGATGATGTGAAAAAGAAAATGACTATCAATACAGAAAATTGTGTAGGCTGCGGACGCTGCTTAGGTGCATGTAATTTTGGCGCTATCGCATTTACAAACTGGGCAGCCAATAAGGAATTGAATTGCCGCATGGCGGAATACACCAAAGCGGTAGTAGACGGCCGCCCTTGCTTTCACATTTCCCTTGTGATAGACGTTTCACCTAACTGTGACTGCCACAGCGAAAATGATACTCCGATCCTTCCAAATCTAGGAATGTTCGCTTCCTTCGATCCGCTAGCACTGGATCAAGCCTGTGTGGATGCCTGTATGTCAGCTGCACCGCTGCCAAACAGCCAATTATCAGACAATATGTCAAAACCTAACTTTAAAGATCATCATGACCATTTTACCAACTCCACACCGGAATCGGAGTGGAGTACCTGCCTCGCCCATGCAGAAAAAATAGGTCTTGGCAGCCGTGAATATGAGTTGATTACTATCAAGTGATTCTTAGGTTCAGATGGAGTTTGCTTATAATGATGACTTTCTCCAGCTGAACCTTATTAACAGTATTCTTAGTGTCTTTAGCACTTAGAATACGTTATCCTTTAGGGGAATCACTTATCCAGGTGCATAACAGTGCTTATCCCCCACTTTGATAAAAGATGGGGGTAAGTGCCATGCCTGTATTCTTTAAACATTCTATCATTTTCAGACATTCAATGTCAGTATCATCGAATACTCGAATATTCCCATGCGTTCTATTGACAAGAGGAAGAAGCCCTTCTTTGTCATAGTAACGCAGGGTTGATATAAATATACCTAGCATCTTTGAAATATCGCCAATAGAATAGGTCATAATTACCTATAATAAATTTCAATTCAATGTTGACCTAAAGTTAGGTTTAAGTATTAGAATATACTTATTATAAAATATAAAAAAACTTGTTCAGGGCTAAAAAATCATATAAATAAGAAAAAGAGTTAGAAAAAATATCTGACTTCTTACTCGGAAACGAAAATACCACTTATGCACCTTATTTTATCGCAAAAAGCTATTTATAAATATTCTCTAGATTTTTTATGCTATCCATTTCTCTGTTTATATTTTTATAACCTTTTAACAGCCTAATATAATGATTGGCCTCCCTAACTACGTGGTCACCAAGTAGAGGATAAGCTATGGATCTAATAGTACAATTTATCAAACCTTCTGTTCCCTGTTTTTTGAAATTTCTAATTCCCACAGTAGCATTTAATGTTTTTTCACTCACCTCAGGCAACAACCCTATATTCTGTGTTAAAGCTAAAGATTCTTGAGTTAATTGATCAAATTTTTTACCATAATCATTAGCTGTATCAAATAATTTAACTTCTGTTGGATCTAATAAACCCCGTATAAATTTTGCATGTTCTGCCATAATTCTATTCCAAAAACCTTCTTGATAAACAGCCTCTTTAACTAAATCCATTTCTTCCCGATTTTGCAATTTAACTAACATTCTTAAGTAAAATTTAGCTTCTCTTAATATATGATCTATAAGTAGCGGGTAGTTTGTAGTAAATGTTTTGCAAGTTAGGACATCATTTAATAATCTCGACTTAAATAAAGCTATCCTATTTGTTGCAGCCATTGCTCTATTATTTAACATAGCTACAGTTCTAACAAGTTCGTCACTGTCATATCTACCCTGTACTAAGTTTAATTCCATTCTTGTAACATTACTGTCAATTTTAATTGCCGAATAAAATTCAGTTTCTCTTTCTGCATTTAGCGTTAAATCTGTCACTAATTCTCCAGAGTGCGCTACTTCAGGACTGATGATTCCTTCAGAAAGTCTAATGGTCTCAATAAGTAACTGGGTAAATTCATTTTTCAACATATTTGCCTGACAAGCTAATTTGTAGTCTCTAGATGTTAATCCTGCCTCAAGAAAAATAGCATGCTCCTTGGCAATTCTCATAAAGAATAAATTTAACTCTAGAGATTGTTTAACAAATTTCATATTGGATAACATTATATATACTTCCTTTTTTACATACTCGTTTCATTTTATTCTAAAGTTATATTACATGTGCAAAAAATTTTTAACATAATTGCTCTTTACATCACATTATTAGGTATACTACTAACGGCTGTAATATCTATCTAATAACAGCCGTTACAATTATATTTATATATCGTTTCCAATTATATTTATTATTCATTCTTGTTAAAATTTTTAATTTGCTTTGTTCTTAAATCTACTTCCATTGTATATTGAACCCTAGAAGCATTTTTAGATTCATCTGCATCCTTATTTTTATAGTAAGTTACATATATCGAACAGGTGCTATTATGCATATCAAAATCTATATTGGGTTTATATCCACTAAGTACTTCTTTCATATTTATTTTTTTATCTATTATCATTGTATATATCATCTATTTCTAGCTTGCTTTTATCATATAGAAAATCATCCTCATTAGGTTTGTAGCTTTTATTCCTGGTGCAATATTAACTTTTTTATCAATTTTTAGTGCCTGAGTATCAGTTACCTTGATTGCTTCCTTTAAGGTACTTACTTTTTTAAACTTCTTCTTTCTTTTTGTTGTTTTAAAAGATCCCGATCTAAAATCTTCATGTCTATTTGCTTTTAACATTACGACATTTTTCTTCTTAATTCTTTTTCATATATTTAATTTTTTTATAATATTCCTTCTATTTAAAAATTCTTGTCTTGCCTTTATAGCATGTACCAAACTAATTATCCAAAAGATATACCAAACTTTATAAGCTATATTTCCTTGATCAAGCAGTGTCAAAATAAAAAGTATAGCATATACTAATGCTGCATATATCAACCATTTATTTTTAAAAACAAAACCTGCGTATATAAAAAATAACCAATTAAACATAAATGCAATAAATACAAATATTATTGATAATACACCCTAATCTATAACCATAAAATAGATACTGTCAAAGTTCATAAAATAGAAAGATTTGAGTTTATCAAGACTAGAGAATAGAGAAGCTATGCAAGGTTTCAAGCGTGCCAAGAAGAAATTACTATGCATGGGATAAAACGACTGAAAGTCAAAGATCAACGGTTATGTAATGCATGAGAAATATTATTTTTTGTTCCAATGTATTGTTTTTATGATATAATATATAAAACAATACATAACTTTTAGGAGGAAAAAGTGATGGTTGTGGATCCAATTAGAGATAAAAACAAGATAGACGCATTGCTCATGCATTTAAAGGATAAAAGTGAAAGGGACTGGCTGTTAGCAAAATTTCAATTAAACACGGGATTAAGGATTAGTGACGTAATTAAAGTTAGAGTACAGGATCTAATGACTTCCTATCTTAGTCTCAAGGATGATCTTATGATTCAAAAAAAGAAAATCAAATTAAATAACAGCCTTAAAAAAGCTCTAAATGCCTATATAGAGCATAATAATCTTGGACAAACTTTTTATATTTTTCAGAGCAGAAAAGGCTTAAATAAACCCATAAGTGTCACACAAGCTTACAGGATTCTAAAGTCTACAGCTGTAAGTCTGCATATAAATAATTTTGGTACTCACAGCTTAAGGAAAACATGGGGATACTGGACTTATAAGGCGAGCAGATACAATATTGGTCTTATTATGTATACATTTAATCATTCATCAAAAAAGATCACTCTTAGATATATTGGGATACCTCAGGAAAATAAAGATGAATTATATTCTTTAGTTCAATTTTAATTTATCCGATGACTACCTGCTCTAATATTCCCACGCACACAGCGAAAGCGATTATCACCAAATCAAAGATTTGGGATATCTGCTTTTCTCCAAGTGGGAATAAAGGGCATCTACGTCCCTGGATAACGCTTTCTAAGTGCTAAAGCACTAAGAATACTGTTAATAAGCATCAGGTGGAGTCAAAACTCCATCTGATGCTAAGAACTCTGTTTATAGCACTCGCATAATATACTAAAAATTTTATAGGAATATGAATAGAAAAATTTTTTTAATTTGCTAGGAGGAATCTTATATGAAAATAAAAAATGCTTTAGAAAAAAACACTAAACAAGCTATTGTAAACAAAATCGTTAATTATCTTGATAAAAACCCAGGAGAAAATGTAGATAAAATATTTTCAGCTATTAAACTGCTGACAAAAGATAAATCTGCATTGGCTCAGATTGAGTTTGTTGAGAATTACTACAACAACGATAAATCCAAGCATGAATTTATCCAGGATATTTTAAAAAATACAGATACTAAATGTTTAAAGAAGTTTTTTACTAACTTTTTTGCAAATGCAAATTGGTATGCTGGCCCTAAGAGGCAAAAATACATGGATGAGGAGAATACTAAAATACCCTTTGTCATGCTTCTAAGTCCATCTATGAGGTGCCCACTTCACTGTAAAGGATGCTATGCTTCAAGCTACAGTAAAAAAGATGATATTCCTCCTGAAGAAGTTGATAGAATTATAGGAGAAGCAAGAGATCTTGGAATTTATTATATTATTATTCTAGGTGGCGAACCTTTCTTCAACGATTATCTTCTGGATATATATGAGAAATATGACGATGTAATGTTTACACCATTTACTAGCGGACTTTTACTCAATGAAAAAATTGCAGATAGAATCAAGAAATGTGGTAACGTAATACCTATGCTTTCAATTGAAGGATTTGAAAATGATACTGATGCTCGTAGAGGAAAAGGAACATACCAAAAAGTTTTAAAGGCTATGGACATGCTCCATGAAAGGGGTATATTATTCGGAGTATCTTCAGCAGTTACAAGAACTAATATAAACACCGTACTCAGTGATGAATTTACCGATATGTTAATTGAAAAAGGTTCGAAAATGAGCTGGTACTTTTTATTCATGCCTGTTAATGGCGAAGATGAAGATTTTAATATGATGCTTACAGCAGAACAAAGAGATTACCTTGGAAAAAGGGCCCGAGAAATAAGAGCTAATAAACCATATTTTACTTTAGACTTCTTCAATGATGCTCCGTATGTAGGTGGGTGTATAGCAGGTAAATATTATTTTCATGTAAATTCAAAAGAGGATGTTGAACCTTGTATATTTTCTCACTTTTCAACAGTTAACTTAAAGGGCAGGCATTTAATTGATGCTTTTAGAGATCCTTTTTTCAAAAAGCTAAGGTCAATACAGCCTTATAATAAAAATATGTTAAGACCGTGTATGATGATAGATAACACGAATGTTATAATTAATGTATGTAAGGAGGTTGGAGCAAAGCCTGACGATTCTGGAGCAGAAAAAATGCTTCATGACAATGAATTTCATAAAAAAATAACAAAATCAGCAGAAGATTTTGTTCCATATGCAGAAAAAACATGGGATGAAGTTTTCAAGAAAAAAGGTAATGATAATTTTGCTAAAGGATAAGACAATAATAAGGAGCAAACTAAACGTCTATTGGTGTTCTTTCCAGAAACAGATGGCTTTTAAACTACCCGTTTCTGGAAGGACAAAAATCGATAAACCTCAGTGGTTTGGGGACAGAGTCCCCAGGTTAAGCTTCCTTATTTAAGACTTCACTAAATGAAAGATAAAATTTTTTCATATAAAAATGCAAAACTGTTTAACACCATATATAAAATGGCATCAAACCGTCTTTGGAATTAGGTCATTAACATGGATGATATACTTTGAATACTAATTTATTATCTTGCTTATAAGCTTTTACAAATCCACCATGAAGTTTTACTATGTTTTTAACGATCGATAAGCCTAAACCGCTGCCTTCTTTTTGTCTAGATGAGTCTTTTTTATATAATCTTTCAAAGAAGTTTTCCAGATCATCCTTTGAAATTGGATCATTAGGAATGTTTGACACTGAAAGCACTGCATAAGGCGTATTATTAAAAATTTCTTTACTAATATTAAACTCCACAACTGTATTTTCTTTGGAATATTTAAATGCATTACTTAAGAGATTATTCACAGCCCTTAAAAATAAATTAGGATCTGCTTCAATATAAATAGATTCCTGGGGCAGATTAATTGAAAGCTTTAATCCATTTTGTGTGAATTCGTCTTCCTCTTCTTCAGCTATCTGTCTTGCAAGTTCATTTAACTCAAGTTTCTGCTTTTCAAGTATGATATCATTTGAAGAGAGCTTTGAGTATTCAAAAAAATCATCAAGCATGTTTTTTAAATAAATACCTTTCTTATTCATTATGTCAACGTAATTATCAAGTTCATTTTTTGACTCATACTTATTATTTTTAATCATATTTATATATCCAAGGATAGTAGTTAACGGAGTTCTCAAGTCATGAGATATATTGGTCATGAATTCGTTTCTGCTTTTTTCTTCTTTCTCAATTTTTGAAGCCATGTAGTTTATGTCTTCGGCAAGCTCACCTAATTCATTTTTGTATTTTAATGGAACACGATTGGATAATCTGCCTTCTGCAATATTTCTAACTGTTGACTTTATTTTAGATATATAGGAAATACGCTTCCATATGAGCAAGAAAAAAATAATTGCAAAAGTTACAATCCATAGTATACCTATATTGTTTTCAGTGTCTAATTTTCCATAACCTATATATATATAATATAAATAGTATCCATCTTTTAAGTAATCACACCTGGTTATTTTAAATATGTTATCTCTACCAGTATCTAAAAATTTAAATGTATTTTTACCGTCTGCAATTTCATGAATATCTATATTTTTAATTTCTCTATTATTTGCAGCTATTACCCTTCCATCTTTTTTTACCACAAAAATATAACATGACATATTAAATTCTCTATCCATATATTTTTGTAGTTTGCTGGAATTATTAATATCCATGTTTTTTAAATCATCTTCAATCCTAGAAACTATATGTCTATGTATATATATAGGAGTGTCTTTAGAATTGTTCAAAAATGATCCTAAAATATATTCCTTTAAAAAAACTACAAGCATAAATGATATAAGTCCAGAAACAATTGCACAAAAAACTAGTTCACTCCTAAGTTTAAATATTCTTTTTAATTTTAAAGTTACAGAAAATAGTATTATAACAATAATAAGTTCAAATATCGTTCTCAATTTTATAACCAACTCCCCAGATAGTTTTTATATATTTGCCCTTCTTAATGTTATCACCTAGCTTGTTCCTCAAATTTTTAACATGCATGGTTACAGTATTGTCATTTTCCATAAATGTATCTTTCCAAAGCATTTCATAAAGCATTTTGGTTGAGTACACCCTGCCTTTATTTGATGCCAGTGTGTATAAAATTTCATATTCCTTGGGAGTTAATACTATTTCTAAGTTGTCTTTTTTTACTGTATGTTCTAAAGTATTGATTTCAATATCCTTAACATTGAGTATATGATTTTTCACAGCATGATTAACATTACTTCTTCTAAGTATAGCCATGACTCTTAATGAAAGTTCCGTAAAATCGAAGGGCTTTACTATATAATCATCACAGCCATCTATAAATCCCTTTATTTTGTCTATTTGCTGGTCTTTTGCAGTAAGCAGTATAACAGGTATGCTTGAAAATTCTCTGAGCTTAATGAGCATTGTATAACCATCCATTTTAGGCATCATAACATCTAGAAGTATTAAAGAAATCGGTTTTGATTTTACAATCTCAAGTCCGTCTTCTCCATTACAGGCAGCCTGCATGATATAACCTTCTTTAGAAAAATAATTTACAAGCATTTCTCTTATATCTTTGTCATCATCTATTATTAATATATTTTCTTTCATAACTATCACCCAATTCAAAATTATATCACTTTTTACTTAGGGTATATTAGAAAATCAACTAGTCAAGATCTCTCTTTCCAAAAACATAAGTACTTAAAAACATCATAACTAAAGTCCACAGAAAACATACAATCAAAACAAAAGACACATTTATACTACTAGCAAGTTTTAAAGAAATATCTCCGGATAAGGTACCCAAACTATCAACCATATATGGGATAGGTAAAAACTTTACAAAAGCGCCATATTTAGCTGCTGCAAGATATTTACCTGAAAAACAAAAGAGGTACCAGAATTGTGTTCCTGCAATTAGTATGAAGCTTGCAAGCGATGAAATAAGTGAATTCCTGCAAATAGTTGATATAAACATAATTATTGATATAATAGCTATTGAAATAACTATTAAAATTAATATAAGTTGAAGAATTACACTCCAAACAGGAATTATTGACATACTTCCACTTACGTACTTCATTTGAGAAGTCACTGGACTTAATGGTAGTGATTTATCTAAAACATATTTTGCACTTACATCAAAAGGCAATCTATAATCTGAAAAGCCTAAGTGAATTCCAGCTTCCACTATAAATATTATAGTACTTATAATTATAGTGCCTGCACTTAAAATCACTGAAACAATAAACTTGGATGTTATGATTTTTTTTCTTGAAATAGGCTTAGCAATTAAAGCCTTAATTGTATTGGGTGAATATTCCCCTGATACTATGTCAGATGACAATACAATAGGAATAATCAAAAAAAGCAATACAAAATATTGTAAAATATCTATAGCTGCATACATTCCCTTTGGTGTTAACTCACTTTTTTCTATATTGTGTTCTTTTTCATATTTCAATTGAAGTATTTTGTATTCATTTTTAGGATTATTTTCTTTTTCCAATTTTTGAATTTGTTTATCTAATTTTGATTTATCATAGTTATTTATTTGATTTAGCATGTCTTCTTTGTCATCTATTTCTTTTTGAGTCTCCAATATATCTCTAGAAATATCTGCCTTTTTAAATTCAGTATCAGCTTTAGTTTTGTCTATCTTTAGACTGTTAAGAAGAACTTTATCTTTTTGAATTTGTACTTCTACAGTATCTATTTTTGAGATTCTCATTAATCCAAAAGCTATTGTAATAATGAGAATGACAATAAGCGCAATTTTCTTTTTCATCATAACTCTTTTAAGTTCCTGCCATATATATTTACTCATCACTATCTTCTCCCATCATCTTTATAAATTTATCTTCTAAATTTTGCTTTACTTCAAAGAAACCTTCTACATTTATTCCAGCCTCATGTAAATTTTTTAATATATCAAAAATATCATGTAACTCAGTATTTATTAAGATTGAAATACCATTATTTTTTACCTTTAATATTTTTACATTGGCTATATTTTGAATGATTTCTGATGATTTTTCTGGAAAATTAGTTTTTATAAACATATTTTTTTCACTACTAACTTTTGCGTTATCACCTATTTCCTGAATATTAATAATTTTTCCGTCATCTATAAATACAATCTTTGTACATATATTTTCTATTTCACTTAAGATATGTGAAGATATAAAAACACTTACTCCTTTTTCTTTAGCTAAAGTGTTTATAGTGTTTTTAAGTTTAAAAACTCCCATAGGATCCAGTCCATTTGTAGGCTCATCTAGTATTAGTAATGATATATTTCCCATTAGTGCTTCTGCAAGCCCCAGTCTTTGTTTCATACCTAGAGAATATTTTTTTACTTTCTCATCAATTTTTTTACCTAAATCAGATGATTTTACAGCACCTTCTATTTGATTTTTTGTTACATCTTTAAGTACGCTTGATATATAATTTAGGTTTTGCCTTCCTGTCATATATCCATACATCACTGGTGTTTCCACTACTGCTCCAACATTTTTTAAAGCCTCTTCTCTTTCAGTCTTAAGATTTTTTCCACAAATTATTACTTCGCCTTCATCAGGAAACAGCATGCTTGTTATAATTTTAATCAATGTGGTCTTGCCTGCACCATTTCTGCCTACAAAGCCACATATCTCGCCTTTATTTATAGAAAAATTAACATCAGTTAATACCTGCTTTTTACCTCTCTTTTTAGAAATGTTTTTTAATTCTAAAACCTTCTCCGCCACTTTCATCATCCTCTTTTAATAAATTTTATTTGCTACCAATATTTACAATTATAAAAGGCAAAAATATATTAAAAGTGTATTAAAAATAAAGAAAAAATAAATTTATTACAAAAGGGCCATACCTAAATATGGATATTAGTCAATTAATTTATGTCTTATTATTGGATTATTTGTTAGGTAATTTTTTGATACTTTCTCACTATTTTTTCAAAAAATAAGGCCTGCCGTCATAAGCAGGTCTTGGTTCTAATTCAACTTTCTCAGTTTCAATTTCTCTTTAAATTCTCTTTTTACTCATAAAATTACCCTTCCAAATTTAATTTTTTAAGATACTTTAAAGATTCCAACTGGTCATTCGGGTAACCTTCCAAAATAAAAGCACCTTTATAATTAATGCTATTCAAAAATTTAATTTCTTCATCCCATTTAATTGAACCCAAATCTCCATTTCCAATTGGCCAGTGGATATCAGCTAATTGGTCGTTATCATGCGCGTGTATACTTCCCAGCCTATAATAAAACTTGCGAAGTATGTCAATGCCATTCTCATCTAAATTTCCATGTCCATAATCATAGCAAAGCTTTAACATTGAGGATTCAATACTTTCAAATATTTTTTGAAAATCACTTAACCTATCTCCAATTTTACAAAAATCACTATTTCTTTGTTCTGAATATAAATTTTCTATATGAATTTCTATATTGTTACGTACCCCTAAGTCTGTAATTTTATATAGCACTGGTATTAATTTTCTTACTACTTCATCGTGCTGTTTTCGTTTTCCAGCATCAATGCCATAACCACAATGAAAGTTTACAAAGACTGCTTCTATGTTATTAGCGAAATCAATAGTTTTATGGGCTAGTTCTATCCATGTATTCCTTACTACTTCTACTGATTCAGCGAAGTTGAACGGATAAGCATGAATACTAATTTCAATACCCGGGTTTTCAATTTTATACTTACTTACCATATTGTATATATCATTGCTAATCATATCAAGATTTGCTGGTAATGCAATTTGTATATGTTGAATATTATACTCTTTAAATGTTTCCTTGATTAAATGAAGTTTTTTAAATGAAGCATTAATACCAATTTTCAACCTTATCCCCCTAAAAATATTCCGCAGTAAAATAATTTCTAATTATGCTTATTTGATTATGTCACTCTTGTATTAACAATTAATTTTTCTTGCTAAGTCTTTTATTAAGTTCCCAAAGTGCTACTTTATGTCATTATAATTTACTAGACCTCTAGTTTTTTTAATTTCACTTTTTGCTGGAACTTTTTCATGATTTTACCCCTTCAACTAATCATTTCTATAGAAATTTACTATCACTCTAATTACAAAGAACAATTTTGTTTAACTGATCCGTATTATAAGTAAATTACGACACATTAGTAAATGTACCTGTGGAATCCACCTTATATTGGGCAGTCCAAAATTCATTTTCTCCTTTATAAGTGTAGTTATGTTTAATTACGTCTTTATTTGAACAACCTGCAACCATAAACAACATTATAGTGGTTAAAATTATGGCTATTTTTCTCACACTATAGCCCCCACTCTTTTTTATAATTAATGAATAATATCTTGACACTATGAAAAATTATTTTCATAACCTTAAGCTATTGAATTGTATTATTTCCTCCTATACTAATCCCAGCTAATTTCATTAAATACATTGCATTTCTTGTAGTTGAAATTCCAACTTTCAATTTGTAGTCAAAATAAACCATACTATCTCTATAATATTCAGAGAAATGATAATTTTTAACTTTTGAGTTTTTATGGTTTGCCATTTCACCTAACTCTAAATCATGGGTAGATATAGATCCCAGGTTTCCAGTTCTACTTAATTGCCTTACTAAAATCATAGCTCCAGTATGCCTGTCTTTTGAATTAGTTCCTTTAAAAATTTCATCTAATAAAAATAATACTTTTTTCCCTTCTTTTGAAGCTTTAACAATATTTTTGATTTTTAATATTTCTGCATAAAAAGAAGATATATTTTGTCCTAGATTATCATCTATTCTCATGCAACTATATATATCCATAATAGTGCAGCAAAATCCATTTGCACATACAGGAGCTCCAGCGTATGCTAATACAATGTTAATTCCTACGGTTCTCATAAATGTACTCTTTCCAGACATGTTTGAACCTGTTATAAGCATAACTGGATATGGTTCTTCTATTTTTAAGTCATTATATACTCGGTTTTCTCCTAAAAGAGGATGTCCCATATCTTTCGCTATAATTCTTGACGATCCAGTTATAATTTTAGGCATACTCCAATATGGATTATCATGTTTAATAACTGCTATACTACATAATGCCTCTAATTCTGCTATTATATTAATCCACTTTTTAAAATCATTTCCTGATTTTATCTTCCATCTTTCAATAGAAATAGTCCAGTGATATTCTATCATGAGAATCGGATTTAAAATAGAATATATCATATTACGTCTATTAGCTATAGATTTACAAATTTTAGAAAAAATATCTATTTGTTTAGATGCACTTAATTCATCTTTACTATAAAGTTCTTTGCATAAATTCATAATATACCTTGACTTAAATTTATACTTTTCTATAAGTCTAAGCATATTTCTATATACTTTTATGCTATCATTATATTTCTCAGCAATAATTAAATTTTTCATTCTATCTTCTCTTCTTATTCTTAAGAGAATGAATTGAATCAATATAAAAAGAACAGGAATATAATTAGGAATTAAATAAAATAATTCTGGTACACTCTTGTGAATATCAAATAAAACAGCTAGGGCATAATAAAATATTTTAACTGCTAATGTTACACTAGTTACTGCAGTCACTATTGAAAGAATTCTTAAAGTCCAAATAAATTGCTTTTTTAATACATACTTATTACTTTTTTTAAACCATAAAAAAAGTTCTTCTGGATTTTGTTTATGGTTAGAAATTATTTTTGCTTCTGCCTCAAATCGCTGTCTAAAACATATTTTGTGTGCAAGTTCTATAATTGCAGACTGTCTATCATATATATTCTGTTCACTTTTAGGCTTTTCTGTTAATAGTTTCTTCAACTTTTGTCTTCCAACATAAGTATGAGCTGTATTTATCCATTGAAATAAAGAACCCTTACCAAAAATATCAAGATCGTACGAGTAATTATGATTTTTATTTATAAAATCCTCACCAATATCCTCAAAATCTTTCCACTCCCCCTTCAATCGTTTTATTGCAGTTTCATTTACTTCGTATAATGCAACCATATATTTCTTTTTATTTTCCATACCTCTATGTAAATAAGATAGGTAAAATAATAAAATAAGCATACCTAAAACTATAGAATTAAATAAAAAAGGCTTTTTTAATATATACATTCTTACTAAAACTATAAGTCCTAGTATGAAAACAACAAATCTTAATCTACTTATAGTATCTATACATTTTTGTTGCTTTTTAAGTAATAGATTATATTTACTTTTTCCTTTTTCATATTTTTTTAGTGCTGGCACCATTTTATTTTCCTCTATTTCCTAGAAGTTTTTTAATTTGATAAACAAATGTTTTAAATTTAAATATGAGTATATATCGTAACAATAGGATCATCCATGTAACCATAAAGTATAAATCAAAAAAGTAGTGCTGTCTTTTTAGTTGATGAATAGTACAATAACTTTACGAATTAACATAATTTATTATTTTTTGTACATTTTTCTTATTTGTATAATCTACTGGTTTATCATATATAGAAAGCATGCCTATTTCATCAGACGATAAATCTTCCTGCTTTTTATTTTTTATTTTCCATTTCAATAGTGTCATAAGAAATTTGTCAAAAATGTTTAGTTTACTATAATTAAATCCACCTCTTAAATAAAAAAACTCGATAGACTTTTGTTGATCTGTAGTAAAGTTTTTATTCCTAACTTCAGTTATCACTTCATCTCTTGAAGGTGACGCCCCTGTGGCAAAAACTACAATCTTTTTATTTTTTAATTTATTAAGGTTTTTTGTAATTAAATTTATGCCAATAATACCTACTGCATACAAACTCCCACCATAGATTATGGTATCATATTTAGCCAGCATATTAATATTAACATTTGCTGCATCAAAAATATCTGCTGACAATTCTTTTGAAATCCACTCTGCATATTTCTTTGTAAAACCTGTTTTTGATTTATATATTACTACTGTTTTCATACTTATATCGATTCCTTTCTTAAGACAGCGAATATCATGAATGAAAACATTTCTTTTAATCCTTACCTCAATATATATACTCAATAATTTGCCATTGTAATTTAATTCATATAAAAATTGTACCATATTTTTTGTCATTCATGCTGATACACTCCTTTTATATTTTTAAATTTGTGTATAATATTATAATATCCAAATCACAAAAAATTGATGAACAATAAATTACTCTTACGTCACAAGATAAGAAAATTACGTACTAAATTATACATTAATCATTACTTATGATATGCTTTATCTACTTGTTTTTACCATATAAGTAGCAAGTGATAATCCCGCTTACTTCCTTGCTTATTATACTCACTTTATTAAAACTAAATAGTTATATAGATACAATATTTATTGATGCTAGTTTGCTACTACTTGATTCTTCTTTAGTTTATTATTAAAAATAATATATAGTATTACTCCAGTTAAAAAGGTAATTATTTCTGTAATGGTCATAGACCATATAACACCATGCAATCCAAAGAAATTATTCAATACTATTATCACAGGAATAAAAAGAATTCCTTGTGTAATTGACATAATTGTTGATGGTGTTCCTTGACCTGATGCCTGAAAAATTCCTATAAACAATGTTGTAAATCCATTGAAGAATGCGGAAATAAGCATGGCAGCCATGATATAAACTCCAACACTTAATACTGCTGCATCATTAGAAAACAGATGAATAATTACATTTCTAAAAATATAGACTAAAGTAACAACCCCGCCTGATAATCCCAAAATCCATAAAGCTGATTGTTTTATACTGTCTTTTAATCTCTTAAAGTTTTCATTAGAAAAATTATATGCAATCAAAGGAATAATTCCTAGCGCCAGCCCCATTGCAATAAATTCTGGTACTTGTACAATTCTCAAAGCAATCCCAAAACTAGCTACTACACTTTCTCCATATCTAATTGAATAATTATTCAAAAGAAGAGTTGTAATAATTAAAAAACCAGCTAGCAACAATTCAGAAACCCCAATTTTATATATCTCTATTTTATCTTTAAGAGAAATATTAAAATTCTTAATAAATCCTTTTAAATTCTCACTTTTTGTTTCCAAGTAGTAAACATAGTAAATAGATGAAGCTATATTAGCTAAAATCATTGATAATGCTACCCCTACAACATTAAATTTAAATAATAGTATAAATAATGGGTCAAAGATAAGACTAAAAATTGTACTTACAACCATTCCAAGCATTGATTCTTTTGATGCTCCTTCTGCTCTCACGACTTGCTCCAATGCAAAGTTCATTACAATTGCAAAACCACCAATAAACATAGTTAAAGAATAACTTTTTGTATAATTAATAATAGCAGAAGTATCTGCTCCCATAATCTTAACAATAGGAGTAAGTGCTATTGTTAAGATTATTCCAAGCAAAATTCCTATGATAATACTACTATAAAAAGTATATCCTGCTATCTTCTTAGCTTTCTCTATATTTTGTTTTGCAACAAGACGAGTTATAAATGTTCCCCCTCCAGCTCCTAACATATTTCCAAAAGCCATCAATATAGTGAAGATTGGTAGTCCTAAAGTAACGGCAGTTAACATATCTGTATTGTTTAATAGTCCAATAAAAAAAGCATTAATAACGTTATATATTGTACCTACTGACATACCAATCATCATAGGAATAGATAAATGTGCAATTGCCTTAGTAATTGGTGCATTTTCTAAATAATATTCGTTTGACAATTTTTGTTTCATAATTTCATCCTCCACAATAAGTATTCTTAGAATTCATATTCTTAGAATTCTAAGTTTTTAGGTATAAGTTATTATATTAATAACTTATAAATTTCTATCTACTTTCAATAGCAAAGCTAACAACGTCTCTTTTTCTTGTTCCGTCAAGCTTGCAATAATATTTTCCTCTGTCTCAACCACTGATTTATTAAAATCTTCTATTAATTCGGCACCTTTAGGCAATACGTATATATATTTTTGTCTCTCATTCTCTTTAGGAATTCTTCTTTCTATATATCCTTTTTTCTCTAACCCTTGAAGCATACTTGTAATGCTTGCTTCTGTACGTTGAAATGCTCGTGCCAAGTCTTTTTGAATAATACCACTGTCCTGATGTTCATAAATATAACCTATCATGCGTCCTTGTTGAGAATTTAATCCTAACTTTTTTACTTTTTCATCAGAACTGAGTTTCATTTTTATCGCAATACTTCTTATTAATTGTAAATATGGTGTTTGTATAGAGTATCTAGAATTAGTCATTTAAATTCCTCCTAAATTATATTAGAACTCTAACTATTTATAGTTTAACAATTAGAATTCTAAGTGTCAATATTTATTTTATATTTATAATATTTATTTCATTAATTATATAAAAATTTTTATATTTATAGGATTTGTCATCAACTTTCTTAATATAAACAAAATAGGAAGGCGAACCTATAAATAGAATATCGTGTTCCCCAATGGTTTCCTGTAAAAAGTTTCGTTTATTATTTGTAGAAAAGTATTTTTCATTTCCAGTAATGTTAACTAATTGCACGCTAATATTATTCTGTTCTAGTGCAGCTTTTATTAGTTCACTTACATGATTTGTATTACCTAATGGACTAAATTCAATAATTGATGCTTTCATAGTAAAATTCTCCAATTATTATTTTTTTATTACACAAAAAATAGTTTGCGAAAGTTGCTGTGGATAACTTCACCAAGGCAATTTTGCTTTTTTAATAAAGTATTCATAAAATTCGTCAACTACTCCAGTAAAAATGACTTCCCTGTTTTCATAGTATAGATATAAATTACTAACACTTATACCTACTGCTTTGGCAATACTACGCGTAGTGGTATCTTTAAAGCCTTTTTCATAAAATATGTTTTAAGCAGCTTTTAATATCTTATCTCTAATTTTTTCTTTTAAAACTTGCATAATAATAGAAAACTTATTGTTATGTCAAGCAAAACTTTATTTATGTAGCAACATATATCTTAGTATGCTTTTTAAGTCTTATCGAGTAGAAACCTTTCGGAAGCAATTCAAAACATCCTCAAAAATTACATAGAAAGTGACGAATCTCTCACCTGAAAGTCACAGAGATGTAAGTTGAAGGTTTTATTATATAGGTAAAACATGAAAAAGGGGTGTAACAGCATTTATGAAAATTAGTATCAAAAATGTGAGTATGACATACAAAACAGGGAAAAAGGCACTAAACGACATTAGTTTGGAGATGAAGAGTCCAAATTTTATAGGCCTTTTGGGTCCTAATGGTGCTGGGAAAAGTACCTTTATGAAACTATTGATATCGAAGATAATACCGACGGCCGGCGAAATAATTGTTGATGGTAGACCAATCCAAAAATACGAAAAAGAACTCAGAAATCAGCTTGGGTATTTGCCGCAAAGTTTTGGTTTATATGATGAATTAACAGTTTATGAGTTTTTGGATTACATGTGTGCATTAAAAGAAATTAAAAACAACGTGAAAGGTATTATTGGGCAAGCTATTGAAAGGACTGATTTGCAAGAAAAAAGAAATTTCAAAATTAAAACTCTTTCAGGGGGTCAGAGGCAGCGTGTTGGTATAGCACAAGTATTACTTGGAAATCCTGAACTTATAATTTTAGATGAACCTACAGTTGGACTTGATCCAGAAGAAAGAATTAATTTCAGAAATGTATTTTCACAGACTGCAAATGACAAGATAGTGTTACTTTCTACTCACATCATCGATGATATACAAGCCATTTGCAATAGAATTATAATCATTAATAACGGTACGATTTTATTTGATGGAACTTCGCCGGATTTAATAAAAGCTGTACACGGACATGTTGGTTTTGTTGAGGAAAAAGATAACGAGACTTTAGAAAAAAGAATTGGAGGTAAGTACAAAATCACATCTAAGTTGTTTACTGGTAATGGCATCTCCTGTCGTGTTATCGGCAAAGAAATAGAAAGCTCTATTCCACTTATCGAGCCTACCCTTGAAGATGCGTATACATACGTCATACACAATGGGGGTGTTCATTAAATGAGAAATACATTTTTTACCTATGAAACAAAGCGAATTCTGAAGTCAAAGTTTACTCAAATAATAATCTTGCTAACGTCAGTTTTTCCTTTGATTGGTGTACTACTTTCAACCTACATTAGCGAAGATATTAGCAGTATGATGCTTGGAATAAATAGCTCTACTCTTTTATCTCAAACTATACTTTTTCCTGCAAAGGTAGGAGCAGTAATTGGAGCTTTTGCGTTTACGGCACTAACAGTTTTTGAGTTTGACAAAATACTTAGGTTTAGAGTCAATTATATAATTGAGCCAATATCAAGTTCTATAAAGATAAATTTAACCAAAATTGCAGGCTTAATGTGTGCCGGTCTTATTTCAACAGTGGGTTCAATGATAATTATGATTCCTCACTATATATTTAACGTGGGCAGTCTAACCGATTTTAGTTATTTCCTGCTCAGTTACACCTTAATAATTTTTGGCTCCATTGTGCTAACAATTCTTATGACCGCAGGATTTTATCTTATATTTAGGAACGTTAATATAACCTGCATTATTATGCTTTTAGCGGTGCTTTTTAGTTTTTTAACAGGAAATATCAATTATCAATATATGTGGGTTCAGACAGGTGCTAGTGGACTTTCCGAAAATTTCGGAAGCGGGAATATCGTTTTGGGAATGCTCTGGAATAGGCTCTTTGGGTTATCGGTAGCTATGTCCATATTTTTATTCGGTATGTTGTGCCATAGATGTTATGAAAAAGGATTATTTAAATCTATCTTTAAAAACTGTAAAAAATATAAGCTCATACCAATTTGCTTTTTGGTTTCTCTTTTTGGAGCATTTTTTGTTTTTCAAAATGAACCGATTTTCAAATCAATTTCGCTTACGGATGTGGTGTCAGTATTGATTAATGGTAAAAAAGAAACGCCTGTAAACACTAATGTTATAGGAACTTCAAATATGTTTGTAGATCTTAAGATAGAAAAAGATAAAAATTGTGCTAGTGGAGCTTATTGTGAGGAGCTGCAAAACGGAACTGATAAGCCTCAAAATGTATATTTTGAATTAGCAGATGGTTATCAGATTAGTGAAATCAAGTTAGGCAACAAAGACATAAGTTGTATACAGGTTTCGCCCAAGGTTTTGAGCAGTGCAAAACTTAACAACGTTTTTGAAATAAGCATTCCAAGAAACACTAAAACTAAATTAAGCATAAGATACTCAGGTACACCGAAAGCCAAAAGTACAACTAAAGATTTTTCCCAAGGAATAAGCAAAAATTATGTAAGGTTAAATGGCACCACGGACATTGCTCCTGTTGTTTGTGTTGAACAAAAGGATAGGATTATTGAAGGAACAATAAAAATGGATTCAAAGTTTACAGTCATAACTCAGGGAGAAAAAAATCGCAAAATTTCTGAGCAGGATGGTTTTACTACTTGGAGTTTTTCTTGGGATAAACTAAGTGACCTATCTTTGACAGCTGGACGATATGGAATATTTGAAAGAAAAGCACAGGGCACAAATGTGGAGTTTTTCTATCCATTGGCTGCGAGAAAAGAATTTGAATCCAGAGGAAATGACACACTTGATATATTCTCATTCTTTTCAGAAAAATTTGGATCACTAGGCAAAGATAGTCTTAAAGTAGTCGTAACATCAGGAGTACAAGGCGGAGGTGGATTTCAAAACGGAAATATTTCTTATGTTTCCGAAGATTGTTTAAAGAAAAAATCCAACGTGGAATCATCCACAGCATCTTCTTCTGACACCTTTGCTTTGCTCACGCATGAAATTGCTCATCAATGGTGGGGCACTGGGATAGATGTATCTAACCCAAACAGCCTTAATCAAATAGATAAAAATCACGATGAATGGTCAAGTGAAGCTTTTGCGGATTTTAGCACTTATTTATTCTTGAAAAACAAATTTGGAAAAGACTATGCAGAAAATTTATTGGTGAAAAAGTGGAAAGAAGGAGCAAATAAATTGAATCGAAACTTTTATCAAAGAAATCCTGAATACATGAACAAACTATCAATATTTCCAAAGTATTTCGTTACATTAATTTTAAAGGATGATAAAATGTATCATTTGGCACCACTTGAAATTTACAATGTTTATAATAACATTGGTGAAGAAAATTATTTTAATTCCATGAAAGTTATTTACCAAGAATATTATGGTAAAAAAGATAAAAAACTATCTTTTTCTGAGTTTTTAAATATTACTGGTGCTAAAAGGAGGTAGTGGTCAATGGATACAAAAATTCTTAAATACGAACTAAAGAGAATAATTTTTTCAAGGATATTTGTAATAACTTTCATAATTGCACTTTTCTTTTCGGTGATTGACCTCTATACAGAAATAATACAAGTTGTTTCTGGTACAGCACCTTTTTCAAAATGGAGTTATTGCAAGTTTTTGTGTGACATAAATACAATTATGTTATTAATTTTAATGCTTTCTTGTACAGGACTTTTTTCTAGAAATGAACAAAGAGTAAGAGAAATTACTTCATGTACGTCTTTACCAAAGAAAAAATATTTGGCTACAAAAAGTTTAGCTCTGTCTATTTCTTACTTAATTATTGCCATATGCTGCATTTTCATAAGTTTTGTGTTTTACAAGACAACATTTAATTTTGCAGGTTTTCAAAATTTTTTATTACCAATGTTAATAATATTACTTCCTACTTTTGTGTTTGTTCTTGGAACCAGTATGTTCTTGGGCAGCAAAAGCCAAACCTTGCTTTATGCTTGGATTCCAATTGTTTTGATTTTGTCACTTATAAGTTTTAACAGCGCACCTTTTATTGATATTTTCGCCAAAGGGTATGTGACTTATATGCCTACAGTTATATCTGTTGATAGTCTCGGAGAACCTATTTTTAGTTTGCATTTGAATTTTATAATGAGTAGACTTATATTTACTCTAGTAGGAATGGTTTTATATGCGGCTTCATTTAAGAAGCTTTCTGGAAAAGCTTAAAAAGTTAGTATGTATGCAACCAAAATAGTTTTAATGTCATTTATACTCAGCTTGTATATTTCCGTTAAAGGAAATATAATAAAATTATGGAGGTGCTATACGTGGATTATATAACAACAAAAGAAGCAGCTAAAGATTGGGGAATCACAGACAGAATGGTAGTGTACTATTGCTCTGCTGGACGGATTAAGGGAGCTGAAAAAATGGGAAATACATGGCTTGTTCCTGCTCACGCTGAAAAACCGGCTGACGGACGATATAGGAGCAGTAAAGCAAAGGATGGTGAAAATAAATGAAGCAGATATTTTTGGTTGAGGACGATAAGGAAATTGCTAAAAACCTTGTGCTTTTGCTCCGCTCGGAGGGATTTACAGTCACTCACGCACCTACGCGTAGTGATGCCCTTGCCATGCTTGCTGGGAATAAATTTGACCTAGCACTTATAGATATTTCTTTGCCTGACGGAAATGGCTTTACGGTTTGCACGGAAATCAAAGAAATACAGGATGTTCCCGTTATCTTTCTAACTGCTTCTGGTGATGAGGCGAGTGTTGTTACCGGGCTAAACATGGGTGCCGACGACTATATTACCAAGCCTTTTCGTCCGCGTGAACTGATTGCACGAATCAGAACTGCCCTGCGAAAAAGCGGACGTTCTCCATCGGCTTTTGAAGTCTGTGGGCTTCATATCGATATGGCAAGTGGCGTCGTGAAAAAGGACGACAGCGAAGTTTTTCTTTCAGCCTTAGAATACCGCTTACTTCTGGTGTTTATTAACAACCCCAAAAGTATTATCACGAGGGGCAGACTGCTTGACGAATTGTGGGACGCTGCGGGCGAGTTTGTCAATGACAATACATTGACCGTGTACATTAAACGCCTGCGTGAGAAGATAGAGAACAACCCAGCAAGCCCGCAAATAATTCTGACCGTTCGCGGGACTGGATATAGATTGGGGGGCGGGTATGTTTCGGAATAGAGAGTTTAGAAAGTTTGCCATTTTGTTCTCCTTAATAGCTGCCGCCGCTGTGACGCTGGGATTTGCAATTAATGCGGCAGCTGGAATTCTTGCCATTGCTTCTGCCACCGCCTTTGGAATAGCGTTTTTTGCATTTACCAAAGCTCGATATAAAAGCATTGCGCAAATTTCAGATCAAATTGATATTGTGCTTCATAATGCTGATCACCTGTATATTGGTGAATTAGATGAGGGCGAACTTTCCATTCTGCAAAGCGAGATAACAAAAATGACGCTGCGTATTCGGGAGCAAAATGATGCACTGAAAAAAGAAAAAGAACATCTTGCTGATTCACTGGCCGACATAGCTCATCAACTCCGCACTCCTCTCACATCCGTAAACCTCATTCTATCATTGTTAGAGAATAACCCTGACGAAAATGAACGGAAAGCATTGATACGGGAAACAAAGGAATTGTTTGTACATATGGATTGGCTACTTACTTCCCTTCTCAAATTATCCCGCCTGGACGCAGGCATTGTGGTTTTTAAAGCTGAACAGATAGATGTAAATACTTTGATAAACGCTGCGATTCACCCGTTTTTGATCCAAATGGAACTGCACGATATTGCTTTACAAATAGACGTACCGAAAGGGATAATCATTCAGGGTGATTCTGGTTGGCTTTCGGAAGCAATTCAAAACATCATCAAAAATTGCATGGAAAGTGCAGGGGATAATGGGAAGATTGAGATTGTCTGCACGGACAACCCATTGTTTACCGAGATTATCATCCACGATAGCGGTGCAGGCTTTGAAAAAGGAGATTTACCCTGCCTGTTTGACAGGTTCTATCGTGGGAAAAACTCAAGTGCCACAGGATACGGGATTGGACTCGCTCTCTGCAAAATGATTATAACACGTCAGAGCGGAACGATTACCGCCAAAAATCACCCACAGGGCGGCGCCATGTTTGACCTTCGTTTCCCAAAGTGACGAATCTCTCACCTTAAAGTCACATAGATGTAAGTTGAGAGTTCTATTATATAGGTAAAACATGAAAAGGGAGGCTCACATAATGGAGTTTTTAAAAATTGAAAATTTATGCAAGGTCTACGGCACTGGTGAAAATCAGGTTACCGCGCTTGACCATGTTTCACTTACAATAGAAAAAGGAGGATTTACTTCAATTATCGGTTCCTCTGGCTCTGGTAAATCCACTTTGCTGCATGCTATCGCTGGTGTGGACGTGCCAACAAGCGGAAAGATATATTTGGAGAGTCAGGATGTATATGCCCAGAACAATGAAAAACTTGCCATCTTCCGCAGGCGTCAGGTTGGACTGATTTACCAGTTTCACAACCTCATTCCCACTCTGAATGTTGTTGAAAACATCACATTGCCTATACTGATGGACAAACGAAAGGTCAATAAGAAGAGGCTGAATGAATTGCTGGAATTGCTTGGGCTAAAGGGACGAGAAACACATTTACCCAATCAGCTTTCAGGCGGTCAGCAGCAGCGTGTTTCCATAGGACGTGCTTTGATGAACGCTCCGGCGGTCATGCTTGCCGACGAGCCAACGGGTAGTTTGGACAGTCGAAATGGACATGAAATTATAAAGCTGCTTAAAGAAAGCAATAAAAAATATAATCAGACACTTATTGTTGTTACACATGACGAAAATATTGCTTTGCAAGCAGACCGCATTATCGGCATATCAGACGGCAAAGTAGTGAGAGACGAGAAGGTGAGACCATGAACATTTTCAACAAAGTTACCCTGCAAGGCATGAAAAAGAGCCGCACACGAACAATTGTAACGATTATCGGAGTTGTACTGTCTGCTGCCTTGATTACGGCAGTCGTCACTTTTGGCGTTTCCCTGCTGAACTATATGTCAAACGGTGAGGCTCACAAATACGGCGGCTGGCACATCAAATTTGAGGATGTGGATTCTTCTTTCGCAGCTAAGCAGGCAAGTAACAACAAAGTTGCAAACACCACATCATTTAAAAATATTGGCTACGCAAAACTTAATGGTGGAAAAATTCACAGCAAACCGTATTTTTTTATCGCCGGATTCAGCAAGAAAACATTTAATGCTCTTCCCCTCACATTGTGTGCCGGCAGGTTGCCAAAAAACAACAGAGAGATTGTTGTTCCTGAGAGAGTTGTAATAAAAGATGGCATTAAGTTACGTGTGGGTGACACGCTTACCCTTGCTATTGGAAGCCGCATGAATGGAAACAAAAGTCTTGGTCAACATGACCCTTACATTTCCGGGAAAGAAACTCTTGTGCCCAAAACAGAGAAAACTTATACAGTGGTCGGTTTCTGCGAAACGCCTCACTTTGATGAAGATTCTGCACCTGGATATACCGCAATTACAACTGCAGATGCAGCAGACACAGCAAACAATCTCAGCTTGTTTGTCACGCTAAAAAAACCGTTTGAGACTCATACTTATGCAAAAAATGCAGCTGAAGGTCATGCTTACATCTTTAATAGTGATGTGCTGCGTTTCATTGCTCTTTCAAACGATCAAAGCGATAAGGTGTTCAATGCATTTTTGTACTCAGCCGGTGCCATTGTACTCATCATAATTATGATTGGTTCTATTTTTCTGATTTATAATTCATTCAACATCTCCTTGAACGAGCGCACACACCAATTCGGGATTCTCTCATCGGTGGGAGCCACCCCAAAGCAGCTGCGCCATTCAGTGCTGTTTGAGGGACTTTGTATTGGTGCTATTGGTATCCCAATTGGTGTTATCATTGGTATAGCCAGCATCAAACTTGCGATTAGTATTGTCGCCAAAAACTTCGCAAACGTTCTTTTCGCCAATGTACCTTTGACATTGACAGTGTCCGCTCCCGCAATCATTGCAGCAGTAGTGACCAGCATGATCACAATCCTGATTTCGGCAGATATTCCAGCTCGCAAGGCTGCCAATATGCCAGTTATGGAGTGTATTCGCCAGACGAATGATGTCAAAGTCGAATCAAAAGCTGTGAAAACGTCAAAACTTGTGGAGCGTATTTATGGATTGGAGGGAACTCTTGCATTAAAGAACTTTAAGAGGAACAAAAAGCGTTATCGCAGCATTGTGCTGTCACTTGTTTTAAGTGTAGTGTTATTTATATCGACCAGTGCCATGGTAATAGATTTGAAACAGGTGTCGGCGGGTGCAAAAGAGGTTACTAATAGTGATGTCGGTTTTGGCACACATGATATGAAAGACAGCGAAATGCTGCAACTTTACGATGAACTAAAAAACGTCGATGGTGTTGACGAAAGTTCGTATCAAGTTGTTATGAATTATTTCTGTGCTGCCAAGGGCAGTGATCTTTCAGACGCTTACAAGAAGTCGGAAGGTTCACATTCGCCGAACGAAACGGTGAATCTGCCAGTGCAAATCCAATTTTTAGATGACAGTACCTATCTGAAGATTGTCAAAAGTTTAGGTTTGCCCGCAGATAAATATACCGGACAAAATGCGAAATTAATCGGCGTTGCCAAAGTGGACAGCCACGACAATCAGAAAACGGCCAGCCAAATTCCGAATGTGTTCAAGAGTTCTGTCACCAATTTTACCATTTTTCCCGAAACAAATGGCAAGCCGGAGATGAAACAGGGATATAATGTAGGTATTACATTTATGAACAATTTTATGCCGCCTGATACACCTCCTATCTTAACAGACATAAAACAAAAATCAGGTGGAATTTATGTAACTGCCCCATATTCACTCAAGGAAAAGTTTAATGCCACTGGTACTCCTGCAGATATTATAACTAAGGGCATGACATTTCAGTCAAAGAACCCATCGAAGTCATCGGATAAAATGAAAGAGATAGTTCAGGATATGGGAATTACAACCCCGTACATCCTTTTGAATATGTCTGGAGCGCTTGATCAGAGCCGCAATATGATATTCATTGCCGATGTGTTCTCTTATGCTTTTATAATTATGATTTCGCTGATTGCAGTTGCCAATGTGTTCAACACAATTTCCACGAATATCAAGCTGCGCAGACGTGAACTTGCCATGCTTCGCTCTGTGGGAATGTCCGACCACGATTTCCAAAAGATGATGAATTTCGAGTGTATCTTTTATGGCATGAAGGCGCTGATCTTCGGGCTTCCCCTGGCAATCATATTTTCATGGTTCATGCACAAAGAAATGAACGGCAGTGAAAGTGGAAGCTTTGTGATGCCGTGGGCCAGTATCGGAATCAGTATATTTGGCGTTTTATTTATAGTGTTCATTACAATGCTGTATTCTATTAGAAAAATAAAGAAAGAAAATATTATTGACGCACTTCGGGATGACATGGATTGATTCAAAGCCGATATTCACTTGATAAAAAATCCCCACTTCTTCAGGCTATACATTGCACATAACTTTGGAATTTAATTGGTAAGCTGTTCAAGCCTTATGGAATACGGATTTTTGAGTATCCGCCAAGAAATTAATACCAATTAATTGCAGATTAATTATAAAGTTTTGAGATGTAAAAAGAGCTTTAAAGCATCAATTTACACCAGTATGTTTCAATTAAGCTATATAAAATGTTCAATTTATCTATGAGTTTGTTTTTTTACACATTAATGGTAATTAATTACCATTAATGTGTGCAATGCATAGCTTATAGAAGATAGGAGTATTCCTCAAATTTTGATAAATTAATAGTAGCTATATTTGAAAACATAATTTATTTTTTATATAACATATCTATATGTGGAATATTATCCTCTAGATATTCTTCTGAAACTGCTTTAAAGCCAAGGCTACTATAAAAATTAAGTAAATATGCCTGTGCTTGAATTTTTATAGTATCTTCTTTTAAAGTATTTTCTATAAATTCAATAGCTTTCAACAGCATTTCTCTTGCAATTCCTTTACCACGATAATTTCTTTTTACGACTACTCTTCCTATTGATATTTCATCGTAAGAAACTCCCTTTTCCAAAATTCTTAAGTATGCAACTACTTCTCCATTTTCTTCAGAAAATAAATGATATGAATTTAAATCTTTATCATCACAATCAAGGTATGCACATTCCTGTTCTACAATAAATACCTTATTTCTCAATGCTAAAATTTTGTATACTTCTTCGACCTTAAATTGATTAAACTTTTTAATGTTCCAATTCATTAAATTACCTCCATATATATAATATTAGATTTTAATATAATGCTTAACCTCCTCTAATAAACACAAAAGCACTGAATATTATTCCTCCTTAAAAAGGCCCTAATGGAATATATTCAGTGCTTCTTAACATCCTTACCCGGGGATAAGAATAAGCATCATATTATTTAATTAATATACATGATATCATAAAATTAACTATTGTTCAACAATAAAAGAACTAGTCTGGACATTCAATTGGATTTCTTAGTGCTGCAGGTATATCTTCTTCCTAAAATTCTTGTAATATAATCTTGCTTTATCCAGTAGCTTTCATTTTATGCATACTTGCCATATAGGTAATTAAGCAAACATATTCACACTTTACCAATATTGCCATATTATAATTATTGAAAATTAGGAGGCGATATTATGAAAGAGGACCTCAAGCAAACTGCTGAACCTCAACAATCTACGTGTCCATCAGGATGTTGCACTGGAAATGAAATACTTTGTATTTCTATTCCTTGTCCAATAAACATCGTACTTTTGGGCCTTAATCTAACACTCGAACTTCCTTGTGTTAGACTGACTTCTTCTACCCCATTAACTGCACCACAAATCAATCAACTTGTGCAACCAGTTGCAGGAATTATTTCAAGTCTTGGAACAAGTATAAAAGGATAAAGCCTTTTAAATATAATCTTAATACCCTATGTTGTTTTAACAATATAGGGTATTAATTATACATTTGAAACTACTAATTTTACCTATATATTTCAATACAAAGAGCTGAATATAATCTTTGATTTACGAACATAAAAACGCTATAAGATTTTTAAAATAATACGGCGTTTCAGTAAATTATTTACTTTTTAAGTATTACGTTAAGTAGCAAAAAGACGCATCAACGATTGATACGTCTTTTGTGAAAGTTACGAACTAATACAACCTCACATTAAGTTAAATCACTTTTATGGCAAAACCGCATTTGGATAAATCATTTTCATTAAAGTATCAGGATAATATATAGAAAAGAACATTTCCACTTTACCGTTCACAGATATACCAGCCATCCTCAAACTATAATAGTATAGTGCCATAGCTGAAACCAATGCATTGAGCACTATAAATACTACAATGCACCACGTAAGTACCTCCCCTAACACCCGTGGGATTTTACCAATATAGTTACTCACGAATGGATAAATCACTTTCAGCCATACAATAGCAAGTAGTCCCCAGAACAGACAGTAAAGCAGATTCACCCTACCATCCAGATTAAAAGGCATGCCACTATAATCCCAAAAACGGGCACCCAATACCTTTTCTGTAAACACACTGCACGAATATTCATAGGTACTACCTAGGAAGAAGCCCCCCAGAAAGATATATATGTCATTTTTATCAATTAATCTATGAAGCATTACTGTGGCAATTATTCCACCCAGTCCCCAAACCACACTGAAAGGTCCATATATTAGACTACTGCGGCTCATCAACTTACCGGACTTTACCCAGACAAATACGGTTTCAATCAAATCCCCTGCCAGTGCACTGATAAAAAACATCCATACCAGTTTTTCAAAACAAATGCCTTCCGCAAACTTTTTTTGATCTAGAGCTTTAACAGCAATGACTTCCAATTTGGCATTCTCCAGCTCAGGGAAAGCTTTGTGAATACGCTTTTGCAACCTTGCAAAAAAACGTTGTCCCATAATCTTCTTTGTATTACTCAAACCTTCCGTTACCTTTAGTTCTAATCTACTTTGTTTACGAATATGGAACGCTACCACAAATGAGGCAACACCGTCAACCATCAGTAAAGCAAAGAGTATCCAGAGAATAATGCAGAATAACAAATGTGGAATCATCTGACTTACCGTATAGACCAATGGTTGCAGCAGGGAAATAACCAGCACGGAAGCGCCACTATATGCAAATGCAAAGGTAATGTAGAACCTTGGACTATCATAATTCCACAGGCGTCTTCCGATTATCCGTCTTAGTAACCCTCCATCAATATACTCAACCACAGTAGCGAGAACGGCATTCCCGACAAACAATGCAAAAGGATTGGCATTCGCCGCCTCTAAAAATTGCAGACTAAGTATAATACTTAACCCATAGACCGGGCACAGTGGCCCATTCAGCATCCCTCGATTAACGAAATAACCTTTTCGTAAGCTCACAATTAAGACTTCTACTGCCCATCCTAAAAAAGAGTAAATCAGAAAAAAAGCAAAAAGCTCATATCCCGTATAATGCATATTCCCTTTCCCTTCTATAATTCATAATTTTCAAACCTTAAATTCATTATAATTTGCTATTCTGTACTAGCTAACATTAATTATATGATACACGGTATTATTCAATTTTCAAAGAATAATTTTGCCTAACTAACTGGTAAAAATCTCATTTCATATTTTTGCCCTCTTTCTTCAAAACATTACACAGTAAAGCTTTGGTTATACAAAGTTTAGATGCTCATTAAGTCCTCCCATATTGAGTTAATATTTGCTTCAAAATACATGTTACTATATCAGGAGGTATTTAAATTTTGTTTATTATTGCATGTTTCTTGTACCTAAAAATTAGAACAAATTTTGTTATCTTTTATTATGGACATACTATCAAGTATTTTATAGGTCTCAAAATACATTATTCTAGTTATTTATAAATCTTCACTAAATTATTTTGTGAAGATAAAAAACACCGCTTCAGTTGTTACGTTAAATAAGAATTTTGGAACATCTATTTATTGTGAACTACACCCAATTGTAGAAGTGAGGCTTCGTATAGAAAATGGAGTAATTATAGATTTTTAGCAGACAATAATTATAATAAAACCATATAAAGAAGATGTATTTTAGCTATTGAACATTTAGTTAAATCAACAGCTAATGAAGAAAATGAAGCTATCTGGTGGAATAAAAGGATTTTCATAGTTAGCTAATAAATACGTTAAAAGGGTGTTCAGCATCATACTTTATAGGTTATGTTTGGGATACATTGGCATTACTTTGTCAATAGCTATACCATTAGCAGTAAATGCAAAAAATTTAATGTTTCAATCCAATGCTGCACATGCCTATATAAAATTATTATGATATTTTAAAAAAAAGGAGTTAATACTATGAATATTTTGAAAGAACTTATTGTTAGAAGTGTATTAGTTGTTGTATTAAATGATGGGATTATATTTTATATAATTGGTAAACGTTCTTAAAAAATAACATTGCCTATAGCAGTGGGAATCATAGCAGTCACATGTATTGCATTAGTAATTAATATTTGGTATTGTCTACATCGAAATGGGATAATATAAATATATCTAGATTTACTGATTAATTTGCCTAATATTTGTTTTCCGAACATAAAAACGCCATGAGATTTTTTAAATAATATGGCGTTTCATATAAATATTCGGTTTCTATTATTGTAATGTTAAATAAGAACATTATAATTAAAATTTTAATAATGCTAATAACAAGTAAAGCTTTTAATTTCTTTTAAGTCCACCCCAAAGTATTCCCATCTTCCCTTTCTATATCTCCAACCAGAAGTAGATGTTTTTCCTACATAGACAAGATATGCCCAGAAGGATTGACCATTCTTTAACCAAATATATGAGAATCTGTATACACAAGGCGCTATTGCTCCGGAATCCACCGCCATTAAACTTGCCTCCGGTACATCTGATAGTTGTGGAATAAAATTAGGTGGCGGTGTTTTCGGTGGACCTTGCTGCTGCTGTCTTTTAAATCCTACTAATTCTCGCCTATAAAAAGTACTAAATGGGCATTTATACTGTTTCGCAATATGTGGACAATAATGTATCACATTGGTGTATAAATCACTTATGTCATTGTTTCTATACTTACTCATTAAGTAACCTCCTTAATTTTTCATTTTCCTTATCATAATATTTGAAACAAAGTTACATGTTGTAGTCACATTTCTTTTGATAGATATTTCTATAAGCAAATTGCATGCACTAATATAACATAACTTGATTTAACAAAGAACGATGATTTTATATGGAGTAGTTTGAGCAGGTATGCTCATAGTTGTAGGACCATAGACAACAATTAGATTTCTATTTCCAGGGTATCTGTTAAAAAGCTGATCGTTTGTCAAAATTACCTTAGTAGATAGGGTGATATTTAATTTTAAATTTCCATCGCTACTTATAAGTTGATTGTTAAAATAGTCTACAGTAACATTTTGATATCCTATATTTTTTGCTATAACAATTGCGGGATATTGTGGAGGATAAATAAGAATGGCAGGTGCATTTGCGTCATAAAATCCAGTTACCTTATCTCCTACTTCTACCACTTCATGATCCACAAAGTAAGTTTCTGGGGATATCACAAAATTTACTGGACCCTTGTCTTTACTTTCAAGTGACATTAATTTATAGCAGCCTTCTGATACATCACTTGGGCTAGGGGAAAAATCTTCAATCCTTGTAACAGTACCACTAAAAGCTGCAAATTTTTGTGTTTTATTCCTAACCTTTGCTTTGAAGAAAGGCTTAACAGCTTGGTTCATGTAATAAGGACAATAAGGAAATTGTCTATTATGCATATAATACTCCTTTATATTGATACAGTTAAAACCCCACCATTAATAGTATATGAGGTGTTCTGAAAATTGTTACTCAGTGACCAGTCCCCTTAATTATATCATTTTTAGCAGTTACGTAACAATTGTTACAGACTAAATTACAGTATTTTAGTACTCTATAATCATAGCAAAGAAAGTACTAAATTCGTAGGTATAAATTTTAAGTTGAAAGGTGGAATCCTTAAATGTCAATGTTTTGTTATCAATGTCAAGAAACAGCTGGATGCAAGGGGTGTACTAAAGTAGGAGTTTGTGGTAAGAATGAAAATGTTGCAAAAGCTCAAGACTTATTAATATATGTAACTAAGGGATTAGCTATTGTAAGCAATGAAGGAAGAAAAGTTGGAGTTAAAGACAGCAATGTTGATAAAGTTATAGTAGAAAATTTATTTACAACGATTACAAATGCTAACTTTCACAGAGATTTTATTTTAGGCAGGGTAAAAGAAACTTTAAAAATAAGAGAAAATTTAAAATCTAAAGTAATTAGTGCTGGCGGTAAAGTTGGAGAAGTAAAAGTAACTGGTGGCTTTTTCAAGAAGATATTTGGAATACAAACCACAGAGATGATTATGCCAGATGCAGCAGTTTGGACAGCTGATAATACTATAGAATTTGATGCAAAAGCTGAAAAAGTTGGAGTGCTTGCAACAAAAAATGAAGATATAAGAAGCTTAAGAGAACTTATCACTTATGGATTAAAAGGATTGTCTGCTTATATGAAGCATGCAATGAATTTGAATTACAATAGTGAAGAGATTCATGCATTTATGGCAAAAGCATTGTCAGCTACAATAGATAACAGCTTAACTGTTGATGATCTAGTAGCTTTATCACTTGAAGCAGGTAAATTTGGTGTAGATGGCATGGCATTACTTGATAAAGCTAATACTGAAAGTTATGGACATCCTGAAATAACAACCGTTGATATTGGAGTTAGAAGTAATCCAGGAATATTAATTTCAGGACATGACTTAAAAGACTTAGAAATGTTACTGGAACAAACAGAAGGAACTGGAGTAGATGTATATACTCATGGTGAAATGCTTGCCGGACAATACTATCCTAAATTTAAAAAGTATAAGCACTTTGCAGGAAATTATGGTAATGCATGGTGGAAGCAAAAAGAAGAATTTGAAAAATTTAATGGCCCAATCATCATGACTACAAATTGTTTAGTTATACCAAAAGACACCTATAAGAATAGATTATTTACGACAGGTGATACGGGAATGCCAGGATGTAGCCATATAGAAGTTAAAGCTGATGGAACAAAAGATTTTTCTAAGGTTATAAAAATGGCCAAGAAATGCAGTGCACCTACAGAAATAGAAAAAGGACAAATAGTTGGTGGATTTGCTCATAATCAAGTTTTAGCTTTAGCTGATAAGGTTGTAGAAGCTGTTAAATCAGGTGCTATAAAGAGATTCTTTGTGATGGCTGGATGTGATGGAAGGGCAAAATCAAGAGATTATTATACAGAATTTGCTTCAAAGTTACCAAAAGATACAGTTATATTAACTGCAGGTTGTGCTAAATATAAATATAACAAATTGAATTTAGGTGATATTGGTGGAATTCCAAGGATATTAGATGCAGGACAATGTAATGACTCATATTCATTAGTTGTTATAGCACTCAAGCTTCAAGAAGTATTTGGGTTGAAGAATATAAATGAACTACCTATATCATATAATATAGCTTGGTATGAACAAAAAGCTGTAATAGTATTATTATCATTATTACACTTAGGTGTTAAGAACATTCACTTAGGACCAACGCTTCCTGCGTTCCTTTCAGCAAATGTTGCTAAGGTATTAGTGGATAACTTTGGAATAGGTGGAATAACTGATGTTGAAAATGATTTTAAGAAGCTTATGGAAATCTAAAGTATATAAATTCATATAAGTAAAATGGCTCTATTTACGATATGGTGGATAAGTTGTCATAAAAAACTGTTAGTCAGATATGTGGATATCTGGCTAACAGTTTTTCCTATTTTTCTTATTAAAAATTATACTTATTCCATAATTTCATTAATGGAGTCATCCCTTGAAGTACATCAATTTTACTATCAGTACTACATATTGTATCGATGATTTTATGTAATAATTTATTATCTAAATTTTTAATTGCAAAATCCAAATCCTTGTCATTTAAATTTTCCAAGAACCTTCTTAAAACAAGGGAGTGATTATAGTTTTTAAATAAGGGTTTAACAAGTTTTTCATATTTTCCTATTCCACATATATCATAAGCTGAATATATCCCCGTAAGTATTGATGCAAATTGCCCAAATCCTAATCCAGGAGAAAGAGCTCCAAAACAATTCCCAACAAAATAAGTATTATCAACCTTGGGTACATTACATATTCCCGTCATATATTTTGTAATCTCAAACTTATCTGTTATTCTAAATTTTTGATCTAAATCTTTGCAAACTAAATTATAAAATCTTTCCCATATTGTATTTATATCTAATTTTATATTATCAGGATAGTCAGGGTAAGCTATAACAATATTAGCTTCTTTTTCAGAAAATGGTACAACCCATGCATATCCTTTAGGTATGATGTCATAATTAAACCATGCATGCGAAATATCTGTAGCAAATTTACCTTCAACTGTTACACCTCTTAATGTAAATGTAAGATCACACTTGTAATTTCCTAAATGTGAAGCATATTCTCCATCTCCTGTTGCTAATATTACATACTCAAAATTTTTACATACTTCTTCATATTCACAAGTTGAATTAAAATTAATTTTTGTCATCAATTGTTTCTCTAATTGACATTCATATGAATTTTCATGCCTTCCCCTAACATTTGTGTATCCGATTTTTCCATCAATACTTCCTATTTGCTTTTTTGAATGGACAACTAATTTATTAACAGCATTTATTGGTTTCAAATGTATATCATAATTCTTAGAGAGAAAATGCAGAGAATCTTTAATAGGTCTATCTAGTAAACTAAACATTGCCTCAGCATTAACAAATCTATCTCCAACACAATTTCTTCTTTCAAAAATTGTTGGTATAATTCCATGTTTCTCTAATGTTATTGCACAAGATAAGCCTGACATCCCAGCACCTAAAATAGCAATTTTCACAGAAAGCACCTCCTATTTTGTATAGTTTTTGCAACTTATAAATTTTGTATACAAAATAGATTATCTTACTCCAATGTAATATGCTACTTCTCTCGAATATTTTTTTATAAATATACTTTTCAAAATAGTTCCTCAGAAATGCCCAAATAAAATTATTTTTTGTTTATCATATTTTACTTTTAAGTATTCTTTATTGATCAGTGCAATGGGTGTTTCCAGAATCTAAAAACATTGCTGCTGTTTCAGAATGTTCACCGGTAAAGGCGAGCAGCTAGTTGATACCCTCTTTAATTTTTTCTTAGCAAAATAGCCTTTTTCAGCTAGCTCAAAAGTTTTATCATTTGCAATTAACCAAGTGGAAGTAGTTTCTTCTTTACAGTTATTTTGAGTAAAGGTAAAATGTGACTTTTTGATTATAATCCTCTTTCTCTATACACTTCTTAACCGTTCTCCAATCATGCCCTGTTTTTCTAGCAACACTATTGATGGACGTTCCTTTCTGTATGCAGCATTTTCTAATATACTTTTCTTGTTTCGTTGTCAACATCCTTCTTCTAAAATAGGGTGTTCTTTCTTTTAGTTAATTTTATTATTGTATAACATTCACATTAAAATATATAATGGATGCTTTTTGGATTAAAAAAGTTATAAATTTCTACTAAATAAAAAGACATCTAGTAAACTTTACAAATTTACTAGATGTCTTTTATCCTATTAATGGCGGGAATATGTGGGAATCGAACCCACCCGTCATGGTCTTAGCACGGCAGAACGGTTTTGAAGACCGCCAGGAACACCAGAACCTATCTACTCCCATATTTAATTACACAAAGTATTATAAGATGTACCATTTATTATGTCAACATTTTTCGTCTATTTTCTTATCACTTTATGTTATTAATTGTATCATATTTTATGATACAGCTATAATATAATTAAGCTGTTTACTAAATCAAAGTAGCTTTTTTATAATTCTTTAAACTTCCTATGATCTTCTAACAAAAAAACAATCCTCTGATATCTTTACTAAAATACCTTCATCCACTATAGAATCAAATACCATTCTAAAGCTTTTAACGACTTTCTTTTATAAATCCTAATGATATATAATATTTAAATGTATTTTTTGAAACTATGGATACTTCCAAGACCACTTTTTACAAACTTATAAAGTGCATCTAGATTGTTCACTTCAAAATACACATCTATATTTGAAATATCAATGCTTCTATTTGATTAAACTCCATTAAAATATCCTCCTGGTTACATGATTGTTCATCAATTTTCGTTATTTTACACAAGATAGAATTTTATGGTGCACTTATTTAACTCTTTCTATATAATACTTTAAACAAGTACTCTCTTAGTCCTTCGCTTGATTACTTAGCTTGCTCTCGATCCCAGTTCTGGAATCCTTTACTGCTCTTAAAACCTAACTCTCCTCCTTTAACCATCTTTCTTAAAAGAGTAGATGCCTCATTAGACTTATCAAGATGTTCTAATATATATAGTATGTATAATTCCTATCATATCTGCATTCTCTATAAATTCTAAATGAGGCAATCTTATCTTCAATCAAATTATTTTTTCATAAAACCACTTAACTCGTTGATATACCGGTTTTAAATTATTTAAATCCATTTTTTTTCAATGCGTTTATAGCTTTATCAGCTTCATCTTCTGCTACTAAAACTATTGGTCCAGTGCAGCCCATTCCACTCTCAGAATATATTCCTTCCTTCCAAAGTGACTTACAAGCATCTTCAAGCTCAAGAATATCAATTCCAGGTATCCCATAGGTTACTACTTTTTTAGGTGGAATCTTAACTTCTTCTACTGCAGCTGCAGGCTTTTCCTTTTCAAGGATTTTTCCTATTATTTCTTTTAAACCTGCTGCATTAGCATTTTTATACTCAACATCAGCAAGCTGTAGTAGCTTATTCTTCGCAGAAAGTGCACAATATTTTAATGCTTCACAAATTAATGGAGCTCCAGATGCTCTAGATACTATATTAATTATCTTATCATAGCCTTCTCCTATTCCTGGGCCATATCCATATCCAGTAGTTTCATAGTTCCCACCTGTTGTAAATGATGCAAATATCTTCACAAGTAAGTTACCTGTTAAGGAGTCACAAACCATAACATCAGGTGTTCCTGCCAACAGGTCATTTCCTCTCATGACTGAACCTCCATCAGCTCTTAAAGATTCACTAAAAGAAAATTTATATCCTCTACTTTGCAATTCTTTAAGTGCTCTCTCAACACCTCTAGCCCCATCTACATTTAATATGCCAATCTTAGGATCTTTTATTCCGCAAGCTTTTGCAACGGCTATTCCATTTATAGTATTTTTAATCATTCCTTCAACCCTATGGGTAGATGTTGTTCCTGTAGTTGTAGCAATTATCATTTCTTTTCCTAACCCTGGAGTAGTAACTTTTCCAACTGTTGAAACTCCTATAGGAAAATCAAAATGCTGAGTGACACATCCGTCTATTACTTTATTATCTAACAACTCTACCATTTTTTTATGGCCTTCTTCAGCATCACTAACCTCAACTATTTCAAAGTCTCCTTCAACTTTAGGTCCTATTAAAACTATATCAAAATCACCATATTTGCTCTTGGCAAGTGCTGCAGCTTTAATCATCTCGTCCACACCATGTTCTGAACCAAACGTAGTTAATCCAATTTTAACTTTTTTTCCGAAGCTTCCACTTATTATTCCATCAGCTATTTCATTAAATACTTCTGAAATTACTTTTTTAGTTTGCTCCACGCTGCTCCCTCCTCTTTGTTAGTATCTATTCAATACTTTCTACTGTCTATAAATACCATTGTTTATTCTTCCATCATTTTAGATGCAAATTTTTTTAATTCTTCAGCTATCATGTTCTTAATTTCTTCCTTTGAAACTGCTGCAGCCGAACTATCTGAATCACCATTATTTTTTTCAACCAAAATTGAAATTCCATCGAACAAGTTAGTCATTCTTCCTAAGAACAAGCTTCCTTTTCCTATTAACATAAAGTTATTTAATTTTCCTGACATTATATGTTCAATACCATGACCAATTATAGGTACTCCTGATGGTATATGACCTTGTGTTGGTGCATATCCTGGGTATCCATGTTTTACAACAAAATTTGCTAACTCTTTTCTCTCTAATTGTCCGCTCTTTACCGCAAGTGCTCCTATCATCTTATAGTTTTGAGTTGGAACATCTCCTGCTCCTGCTGGTTCTGTTATATCTGGAGTTTGAAGTTCTGGAGCAAATTTATCAACATCGGTAATTTTTAGTCCATTCTTACTTAATGGATCTGAAACCAATGCTTCCAAAACTGCTTGTGGTGCAGCACCATGTCCAATGCTATGTCTTCCTATTACATCTGTCCTTAATATCGGACTTACACCATCATTTTCAGATATTAGTATTGCAAATCCTCCTAAGCAATCTTCTAAAACAGGTAATCCCTTTTTAACATGATCTTTACCATTCATCCCAAGCTTAGCAGTAGCTCCACCAGCAAAAACTATTACATTTTTATAAATTCCAGCTTTAACCAATGCTGCTGCTGCAACTATTGAGTGTGAAGGGCCAGCACAAAAGCCTCTCATATCTGAGCCTGTAGCTCCTTTAATTCCTGCAATTTCACCGCAAGCCTTAGCTATGTTTCCACCGCCTCTCTGATTCATATCGCCTATAGCTTCTTCTGAACATTCAATTAAGTATTCTACCTCATTAACGTCTACTCCTGAATTCTTTACTAGATGCATTAATGCAAGAACTCCTGAAGCCTTAACAGCTAAATTTTCAACAATAATATGTGAAGTTAGATTTTTATCAAACTCATGAGCTCTTTTTACACAACCAACAAGCTTACCATTATCATATAATCCTTCAGCTACATGATTTTGTAACAGCTTTTCTATTTCAGATAAGTCAATTCCTTCCTTTAACTCGTCAGCTTTAATCTTTAAAACAGCGTGAGACTTAAACTTTTCTCTAACAGCCTCTGTGAAATTCTTCTCTAACAAAACAAGGTCAAATACGTCACTTATCTTCATTAAACCATAGAACTCATCCTGCGGCATGATTTCACCAAACTTACCAAATCTAGATAAGCCTTCAACCTTTTCATTATACCATGGTCTCTTTCTTTCACTTAATTCTTCTGGAGTCATATTTCCGATATAAGTTTGATTTGGTGCATAACTAACAACATCTTCAAAAGATCTTAAGTGATTTGGTATCTCCTTTAAATATTCTGATTCTGGATTTGTTTCTCTTTCTAGGGTTTGAGTAGTACCATTGTGCAATATCATATCTGGTGTATTTACTAATACATAAGCCGCATTTTTAATTACTGGAAAACTCATTTTTAAAACCTCCATTCATTATGTTCAGTTATTATATATTCAAAAACAGCATGCATTGCTGCATGCCATCTTTAGCCTGTTAAAGTTGTTGATAACTATTTATTGTACTTTGAATATTCATCTCTAATAGGCTTTACTTCACTAATAATTTCATCAACATCAAGAACCATTTCCATCATTCCACATTGTTCATCATAAACAGCTGGATCAAATTCTGCTTTAACTTCTGGTTCTACTACATGATATACTCCAAGACCTAATGCTATTCCTGCAAGTGGTCCTGCGAATGTTGGATCTCCAGCAGCTACAGTTTCTGCTGACAGACCTGAAGCCTCTGCCTCAGCTCCTCCTATTAATACAATCACATTTTCAGCACCATATTTTTCAGTTAAATCAATTACTCTTTGTTGGATCTCCAGATCCATAGCACCTGCGGCTGTTCAAACAAAACATTCTGTGGAGGCAAATACAACTTCTCCTTTGGCACTTTTAACACATTCTTCAATAGCTGGACCTGGAATTCCATCCCTGTCACCTATTGCAATTATTTTTTTCCCTTCTAATAAACTCATAACTTTTTCCTCCTTTTAGTCGGAAACACAGGGTAATTTTACCCATTTGCTCCCACTCATAAATTATCTGTTAAAGGCCATTTAGGCCTTCAATATAATAAATTTAATTAAGCATTTATATTTTTAACAATCATTGCTTCAATGTTTGCTTTTGTAGCATCATCCTTTATTACTTCTTCAATTTTTTCTCCATCTTTATAAAGTACAATTGTAGGAAGTCCAAGTACTCTTTGTGAAATAGCTAATCTTCTAGCCTTTGTAGTATTTAATTTGCAAAATTTAACTTTTCCTTCAAATTTAACTGATAATTCTTCTATATCTGGCAATAAAGCTTGACAAGGTACACAACCATCTCCATAATAATCAACAAGTGTATAACCTTTAGATTCTAAAACTTCACCTTTAAATGTCTCTTTGTCTAAAATTATCATATTAACTTCATCCTCTATTCTTCAAAATTATTTTCTATATATTTCTCTGCTTGCACAGCAGCTATAGCACCATCAGCAGCAGCTGTAACTACCTGTCTCAATGGTTTTTCCCTAATATCTCCTGCTGCAAATACACCTTCAATATTAGTTTCCATCTTATCATTAGTTATAATATATCCTGCTTCATCAATATCAACTAGTTCTTTAACTAATTGATTTGTAGGTAAATAACCAACGAATACAAATATTCCAAAAGTTCCATCTTCTTCATCTGCAAAATATTCACTCAATTCACCTGTTTTAGTATCCTTAAATACTGCTGACTGTACTATTCCATCACCTTTTATTTCAGTGATTACTGAGTTCCACTTTATTTCAATTTTAGGATTTTTAAAAGCCTTTTCTTGTATTGATTTTGCAGCCCTTAATTCATCTCTTCTATGAACTATAGTAACCTTTTTAGCAAACTTTGTTAAATAAATAGCTTCCTCAATAGCTGAGTCTCCTCCACCTACTACAAAAACTTCTAAATCCTCAAAAAATTCAGCATCACAAGTTGCACAGTAAGATACACCTTTACCTATCAATTCATTTTCTCCTGGACAACCAATTTTTCTAGGGTTAGCTCCTGTAGCAATAATTATAGATTTAGCATAATATTCTTCTTTTTCACCTTTTAATTTTTTTATCTTTCCAGTAAAATCAACTTGTTTTATGTTATCTTTTTTTCTTTCAGCACCAAAACTTTCAACCTGCTCTTCCATTCGACCAATTAAACTTGGTCCTGTAGCATCTTTTATTGATCCTGGATAATTAGCTACTTCATCTGTGATTACAATTTGTCCGCCTACCTTGCTTCTCTCCAGTATCAAAGTTTTTAATCTAGCTCTTGCTGAGTATATAGCTGCTGAAAGCCCTGCAGGACCAGAACCGATTATAATGACATCATAAATATTATTCATATAGCACCTTCTTTCCTAATGTTTCAATAATATTTACTTACTACTTGGGTAAATATACTTTTAGTTCAACATTTTTAGATACTACTATTTCTTCTTCAAACTTTCTCTTCTTGAAGAGCTTTAAATATGCTGTAACACATAACAAGCATAATCAGCATGAACGGAAAAGCAGCAGCAATAGAAGCCGTCTGAAGTGTCTTTATTGCAGCAGTGCCTCCTACTAAAATAATCATTATAGTAACAGCTCCCTGAACAATTCCCCAAAAACCACAAAGTTTTTTACTTGGATTTAAGTCTCCTCCTGATGTAAGCATACTAAGTACATAAGTTGCTGAATTAGCAGCTCCTGCAAAGGACGTAACAATCAGTATAATCGCCAATGGTGCAGTGATAACATAAAGTGGTAGATGCTGTAATGTTACAAATAAAGCAGTCGAAATATTAGTTTTAACAGCTGCCTGAATTGCACCGTGTGACAATGCATCTAAATTAAATGCAGCTCCACCATAGATTGCAAGCCATAAGAAGCAGAAACCAGAAGGCAAGAACACTGATGCAAGTATGAATTCACGAATAGTACGGCCTCTGGAAACACGTGCTATGAACTGACCTACAAATCCTGCCCACGCAATATACCAGGCTCTGTAGAATATCGGCCAGGCTTTAGTCCATTCAATATTGCCCATCCACAAACTCTGTCCGATAAAATTTTGAATATAATCACCAAGCGTATGAGTAAAAGTATTTAGTATAAATACCATTCCACCAAACAGGAAGATAAATACCATAAATCCAATTGAAAGCCATACCTTCACGTCAGCAACAGCCTGCATAGCCTTATGCAGTCCAGATACAGTAGCAAGCGTAAATATCACTGTCATAATTGCAATAATAACAGCAGTCATACCAGGTGTCGCTGTAATTCCCCAAATATATTGTATTCCTGTAGCAATTTGGCCAGCTCCTAGTCCTAAGCTGGTTGCTACTCCAAACATCGTAGCAAATACTGCTAATATATCGATAGTTTTACCGATAGGTCCGTGAATACGCTCACCAAGAATTGGATAAAAAGCTGAGCTGATTAAACATGGAAGACCTTTTCGATACTGAAAATAACCAAGAGCTAAACCGCAAACCGCATAAATAATCCAAACATGAATACCGAAATCATTAAATACAATCCTCATGGCATCATGCATAGCTTGTGGAGTTCCTGGTTGTGCCACAGGTGGTGCCATATAATGACTCATCGGTTCAGCAATGGACCAAAAAACCATTCCAATGCCCATTCCCCCTCCAAATAGCATAGTAAACCACTGGAAAGTTGTAAATTCCGGTTTTTCATCATTTTTTCCCAGCTTAATTTTACCATAGCGGCTGAGGGCAATAACAGATATAAATATTGTAAATATAAATACTGATAAAAGATATAGCCAACCAAAATTAGTAGTTAAAAATGATAACACACTATTCGATGTTTTAGCCATTTGAGAAGGCAGGATTATACTAAATGCTACAAATATCAGAGCTATACCTGCAGAAACATACAGAACAGAACGGCCTTTTGCTTTTTGTTCATTTGACATAATTAATTTTTCCTCCTTCACAAAACTAATCTAAATAGGTCTCATCCATTTTAACAAGACCTATTTAGTTACTGATTTAGATCTTTACTTTAAAAACAGTTTGTTCTTCAATATCAGTTGCAAGAGCATCTAAAGCTACACCTACTCTGTGATATCTTAATTTCCACTGATGCTCTTTAGAATCTGCAGGGTTTCCAAGTGGATATGGAATAGAAATAGTTGGTACTATTCTATTTGAACCTACTGTTGTTGCTACAGGAATCAAATTACACATTTGAACAACTGGGAAGCCAGCTCTTTCAATTTCTTTTACCATTGTTGCACCGCAACGTGTACAAGTTCCTCAGGTGGAAGTTAGTACAACTGCATTTACATCGGCTTCCTTTAGATGCACAATAATTTCTTTTGCCATTCTAGCAGCCTCACCTTGGGTAGTTCCAGTTCCAACTGTAGAGTAGAAATACTCATGGAGTTTACCTATTTTTCCTTCCTTTTCGTATGCTCTTAAAGCATCTAATGGAACTATTACATCTGGATCTGCATCTGCTGCTGCAGGGTCAAACCCTGCATGGATTGTCTTGAAGACTCCTCCTTCTAAATCGTCTAAATTTGATATATCATATCTACCCCATCTTGTTGCTGAAGCAGATTGAATTCTATCAGGGTTATCTACAGGAACTATACCTCCAGTTGTTACACAAGCTATAGTTGCTTTACTTAAATCTTTAATAGCTGGTGCTATTGGAACTCTATCCATTTTAGGAATAGGCAGTTCTGTTTCAAATTTTTCACCATTTAATTTCTTTATCATCATTTCTACTACTCTATCAGCAGCTGGTTTACCTGATTCAAGCCAAACTTGATGTCTTTTTCCTCTTCCATAGTAGCCTTCTTCTTCTGCAGAAAGCAGTTTTTCTCCATTAAGTATTTTATTTCCAAAGTCAGCCATTGCCTTTACATCTTTTCTCATTCTGCTAGCATTATTTCCACCTTTAAAGATATATACATCTTTTTTAAACATCTCAACGCCAGGATTTTCAATGTGCATAGATGATATTACTGGTACATTAAACTTCTCTTTTACAGCTTTACATATAACTCCGCAGGCATTTCCATATCTGCCAGCTTGAAATGCAGGTCCTGCAAAGAATATATCGAATTCTTTACCATCCAAAAATCCTAGTATTTTTTCTACTGCTTCTTTTTCATTTGAACCCATAAAGTTATCCCCACATATTATTGTGTGAGTTACTTCTGCACCTTTAAGTTGTTTATTTAATTCTAAAGCAGGTCCAACTAACCCTTCTCTTATTTCTGGTTGAAAATCTGCCTTATCCTCTCCGCCTATTTGACCAAAGAATTGGTTCAAATATAAAATTGCTTTCTTCATCTAAACTACACCTCCTTAAAAATCTTTCATTGTCTTTGGTGACCAACCAACAATCTGATCTCCACAGAACATAGCATTGTTTTCCATAATAATTGAACCATCTTCTCTTACTGAAGGTCCTAATATTTCATCATTTGCCCAGCCGCCAGACAAACCATCTCTAGCTAAAGATTGTAATTCGCCTATAACAGTTTCCATTGGAGGTAGTTCTATTAATTCTGAAACATTTCCAGTAGAAACTATAGCATCCGCTTTTTCATCAAGAGCAACCAAAGGTTGTGACTCTCCATCTCTACCTGTACATTCATTAGTAATTCCTACAGTTTTAACTCCAGCATCTTCTAAAGCTACTATACATGCTATGAAGTCTGCATCTGGATTTCCATATCCTTCTTCAGCTACGATGGCTCCATCTGCACCTAAGGATTTAGCCATTTGAGCTACAAATAAGGCTGAACGTTTCTTTTGCTCTAATGCTACATTAAGATTGGACATTATAACTCCTAAGAAGTTAAGTGTTTTTCCATGCTCTGCATAAAGTCTTTTAATAGTTGGATTATTTTGAAAATCATAAGTTGACCACTTTGATGAACATGGCATAAAGCTTCCTGAAATCACAGCTCCATCCAATACTTCATTTGGATGCATAAATGTTGGAACCATATGATTTGCATCCCATCCATAAACTAGATCATTATATCCCATTTCTTCCATTTGTGATTGAGGCTGCATAACAAATACAACACCTGGAAGTTTTTTAACAGCTTCATGCCTTTTCATAATAGAATCTAATTCAAAGGTTTCAATATCTTCAGGCTCTAAATCCTTTACACAATTTCCTATATATTCGGCCAGTTTATGTCCCGCCCATCTCAAAGCTTTATTTTTCTTCTGTTGTTCATTCTTTTCAAAGTCCTCATCTGTATCTCCAATAAGAACAATATTTTTTAGCTGTGAAAAATAAGTATACTTAGCTCCTTCACCGCTCATATCAATTAAACCATCCTGAAACCCACCCCAATGCTTACCAACTACAAGCAAGCTGCAATCTTTAAGTGCATGTGTACGTCCATTACCAGCTGGAATTACATCTCCAGTTACTCCTGGAAACAACGTGGTTCCATCAACCTTAACTCTACATTCAATAGCTTCCTTTACTGGAACAAGACGAACTTTATCTCCAGGCTTTACAATTAAAAGATCTGCCTCAGTAATATGCTCATCTTCCAATACATAATCTAAAGCTTCTTTTTTGTTAATTGTTAAAATACCCTCCTTATAGCTTGTTGCTTTACCAAAAACAATATCCTTGACATGAAAGTTTCCAATTTCTAACTTCACCTTTATACCTCCTTTTATAAATTAATTTATTTCTTTACATATTATTTTCAATTCCTTTAAACATTATTCTCAATTTACATAATCCAATAGCACTATTTGTTTTGACATTAGCATAACTATTATCATGATTAAATTTTCCGATAGATTTTATTTTAGCTACTTAAGCAAGAACTAATATTTTAAACATTGGAGATAAATATGATTAAAAAAGCAATTAAAAAACATATAAATATAAGTTATTTTATTGATGCAGCTTCTAAAATTATGGATGAAGCTTGAAAGCAGATAAATGCAAATTTTCTTCTATTCCAACTCTATTTACACCTATAGTAAAAAGTACATTTCCAAGAGCTCTCTGAGCAAGATTGAGATCCCACATATATTCATCTTGTATTCTCCATGCTGCAGGAATAAACACCATATCTGCTCCTTCAAGTGCCAATGTTCTACATACTTCTGGAAATCCAGCATTATAACATATAATAATCCCTATTTTTCCTAACTTAGTGTTAAAAACTTTATAGTCTGACCCTTCCCTTTCCTCTACATCTCCAAGCTTTGAATTCATTTGAACCAACCCTACATTGACAGTTTTACTCATTTAACCATCCTCTTAATTTTTTTGATTTATTTATTGTTTAGATGATAACAAAAGCTTTCAGTAATTAATATAAGCACTTTCATAAAAAAGCCACAGTTTTTTATGATAATTCATAAAAGAAGTAAGCACATTACTTAAATCTTACAATATCAAAATATATCAGTAATTTATAAATTTATTTCATTATTGTTTTAATGATATAATTATATTAAAACTAAGAGTGAAAAAATAATTATTTTTTCGACATATTTAAACAAATAAATAGTAAATTCGTTTCTGTTAAATGTAAAGTCCGTATAATACTATCCGAATATCATATAGACTTAATATTTAACAAAATCATTTTGAGTAGAGAGGTGTATATGATGATTATTGAATTTTTTATCAATTCCTGTGTTTTTATAACCTCTATAAGTGTCCTTAGTATTTTTTTTAAAGATAAAATACTAATTTCAAAGTCATCAACAACTATACGTGAAAAACTCTTTATTGGTATGATTGGTGGTTTACTAGAAATATTATTGATATTATTTCCTATAAAAGTTATGCCTGATTTATCAATCAATTTTCATGCTCTACCAATTATTTTATCATCCATTTATGGAGGAACTTTATCTACGATTGTAACTACTGTTATAATTAATGTTCTATTTTACTTGATATTCAGGTTTTCTATAGTTTCTATATTTTTTTTAGTGATTAATTTGTTTTTAATAATTGGATTTATTTTTATCTCAAATACTAAAACAACAATAAAAAATAAATGGGTTTATTCTACTTTATATTCATTGGTAGTAAGCTCTATTGGAAGTATAATTCTTATAAAAAATACACAGCTGCTAGTTCAGTTTTTAATAATTTACTACCTTAATAATTTACTTTTAACATATTTTGTATATAAATTCATGGAACATTTATCAAAAGCTTTTGAAGCATATAGAACCCTTAGAACTGAAGCTTCAATAGATTTTTTAACTGGCTTGAATAACGTAAGGCAATTTAATAAAAGTTTACATCGAATTAGCATCGCAGTACAAAAAAAAGAGGAAATTCAATATTTGTCATTAATATTTTTAGATATTGACTATTTTAAAGAAATAAATGATAAGTATGGTCATGGTTCAGGTGATATTGTATTGAAAAATTTGGCTAACATTCTAACCAACACCTGCCGAGCCTTTGATATCATATCCCGTAATGGTGGTGAAGAATTTTCTGTATTACTATTAAATTGTCCAACTGCAGACGCAATCCAAGTTGCTGAAAGAATAAGACAAAATGTTGAAGCTTATTCATTTCATATTTCTAATAAAACTACTATTCATATAACAATTTCAATAGGGGTTTCAACTTATCCTAGTCTAACTAACAATATAGATAATCTACTTAGTGATGCAGATACTGCTCTATATAAAGCTAAAAATGAAGGTAGAAATAAAATAATTCTATATAAAGGTAATTCGCTACAAAATGGTTTTAATCGTTATAACATTGTCCCATAGTATTATATATTTTACATAAAAATGAAGTCCAGAATAGCTTTTTTCACAAGCTCAAAAAATAGCATGTGGAAAATATCTTTTTCTAAAGATATTTTCCACATGCCCATAATTGGTTATTATATTGTACTAAAAATATGAAGCTTCTATAATATAAGCTTCTTAAAAAATGTTTTATTATACTATATAACCCTGCTTTATTACTAGCCGTAGCTCTTATATCTTTTTCACTTAACATTAGTTCTTCCCCTCGCTGCCAATCTAACAGGTAATACAATTCCTGCGTAATTATTATTCTTTTTCTTTCTTATAAGTACTGGAGATGTCTTATTTGAAAAAGAAAATTCTTTACCTTTCCTTTAGAACACTTAGTTAACAAATCAAGTTTGCCACTTGTCATAAATGAAAGCTTAACAAATTTATTGCTTTCTCCTGTCAATATGGCTGAAGTTCTATTTAATGCAATCAACAACTTCAACCTATTTACATTGCTTTAAAATTTGATATTTCTTGCAGTATAAAGTTAAAGAGACTCCCATTAAAAATAAGAACCTCTCTGATTTTATGAAATAAAATTGTGTTTTTCTATAAATTTCGAATAAAATACTTCAAATTTCTTGATTAAAATTCTTAATATAGTCAACTATAACATTATCAAGTTCTTCACTTGCGGCCAATATATCTTTATTTTTTTCAATATCTTTGCATTCTACATTTTTGATGATATAATTATTAAGTTTTTCTCTCAAATTTTCTATCTTTTCTTTAATTATCAATCTATCTTTTACTTCATTCAAAATATATCGTCCCCTAACATCTTGCTAATATCTGCATTACTTGTTATTTATCTTTCACATAAAAAATGGTGGATAGTTTTGGGAGTATATTGGTATAAAGGAAACAAAAATATAATATGTATTATTTATACACATTTAATTCTATTATTAATATCAGTTATTTTATACTATAAATTGTCATCATTTTTCATCACCTCAAATATTAATTATTTAACATTAGAGAAATTTTCTAATATCCACTTCTAAAATTTTCGATAGTTTGTCCAATGTTTTTATTGAAGGATTTGTTCTTCCAACCTCAACATCTGAAAGATATGTATTAGAAATACCTGCCTTCTTTGCTAACTCATACTGTTTTAATCTTCTTTTCAATCTCTCTTCCTTAACCTTTTTACCTATATTGTCCAAATTTACCACCTCCATAATATTATTATACGATTTTGACGTATTAATTCAAGCAATAGTTATGTTATTTGCGTAATATCTGTAATTTTTTCTTGCTATTTTACATTCTTTCTGATTTTGTTTATACTCTAATTATTACGTTATTTACGGAATAAAAGAGGCTTATATTATGAGTATAATAGGAACTAAATTAAGAAAGATTAGAAAAGCAACTGGACTTTCACTAAAACAATTATCTACTAAAATTAATGGTAAAATATCTATATCCTTTTTAAGTGATATTGAAAATGGCAGAAGTAATCCTTCCTTTGAAAATCTAAAGCTTATTGCTGCTGCCCTTGAAACCCCAGTTTCTTATTTCATAGAAGATTCAAAGGATAGTATATTCTCTAGCACCATTGATGATGCAGATTTTATTCACATAATTAATCTGCTCCAGGACTTTAAAGATTGGAATATAGAAGATAAAAAAGAACTTCTATTCTATTTAAAGGCTAAGAAAGTTATCAGAGATAGCAACCATCAGTGAAATTTATACACTATATGTTTACCAAAATATAATTTAATACATAAAAGTAAAGAACTATGAAACATATATAAATAAATTATACGCAATGAATGGAGTATAAAAGAAAATGGATGCTAATATTTTTATTCTTTTATTAAAGTATATAGCAATAAGTGTTTTTATTCTTATTATCATAATCCTTGTATTAATCAACTTATATCCACTTTTATTTTATAAGTCTCCCGAAACAAAATTGAAAATGAATAGATTTGATGTGATAATTATTTTAGGCTTTCATGCATTACAGGATGGAAAACCTTCTCCTATAATGAGAGAAAGAGTTGTAAAAGCAGTTGAATTATTTAATAAAGGATATGCTAATAACATTATATGGTAGGGTGGAGGAGTCTCTACTAAATATATTGAAGCAAATGTTATGACTATTTGATAAATAAAACACACTATCACTCCTATTTATTAATACTTTAGAAGGGATGGGTTCGAAGGCAAAGCCCCTATAAAGATATAAGGATATGCTTAAAATTGATATGATATATATTTAAGATAAGCTGTTTTCTTTACCCTACATTTACATGATAATGAAAATTTGAAAAATAAACTTGTTTATAAAATTATTTTTTTATTGACTCAAATTTCACTTTTATTGGTGTTATAATTTTATTATAATTTGATATTTTTGGAGATTGAAATAAAGGCTATTCAAAATAATAAATCAATGCGGCTTATGAAAAATATAAAACAACTCAATAAATAGTAATTTATCAGAAATGGTTGCAAGGTTATTTAATGTTTTATGTATACGGAAGCGAGGTTATATAAGGTGAAGGGTAAGGAGTTAAAGACAAGAAGAGGCATCGTTTATTATTGGATTAGTCGTAACAAAAATCCGCACACAAAATGTATCGTTTTTACGCATGGAGTAACCGCCGATCACTCTATGTTTGAAAAACAAGTTGAATACTTTAAACAAGAATATACAGTAATTACATGGGATGTTCCTCTCCATGGTCTTTCACGCCCATATTCAAATTTTACATATGAAAATTGTGCACATGATCTAATGAGAATATTGGATCAGGAAAAAGTTGATAAGGTAATATTGGTCGGGATGTCTATGGGTGGTTATCCCAGTCAGGAGTTCGCGTTTCGTTATGCTGAAAAAGTAGAAGGTTTTATAGCACTTGATACCACACCTTTTGGTATTAGCTATTACTCAGGATTAGATATTTGGTGGTTAAAACATATTGCTTTACTAGCAAAATGTTTTTCAAAAAATGCTTTGCGAAAAAGCATGGCAAAATCCGTTTCCAGAACGAAGTATTCATATGACAAGATGATAGAAATGCTTGCACCATTTACAAAATCACAAATCATTGAACAAATGGATATTGCTTATGGTACCTTTACAAAGGAAAATAAAGATGTTAGTTTTTCTTTTCCAGTACTGATTTTGCTTGGCGAATTCGATAAAACTGGAAAGGTAAATCAATATTGTCAAGCATGGTCAAAGAAAGAGGGATATCCGCTCCATATAATAAATAATGCAGCACATTTTTCAAACGGAGACAATCCAGAACAGGTAAATTCTGAGATACAGGAATTTATAAGTAAATTAGGCAATTACAACGTATAGGACTTACAAATTTCAACTTAAGACTAAGTATTATAAATAGTAATTTATAAGAGAGGAAAATTAAAATATGTGTACTGATTTTGTTAACTTAACAACAGAAAATCTTTCTAATGAACATTTATGCTGTATTATACGCAGTAAAAAACCCCACCAAGGTATTGACAAAAAAAGGCGATGGCTTTCTGATAGACTAAATGAAGGTCACGTTTTTAGAAAGTTAAATGAAAAGGCAACAGTTTTTATTGAATATGCCCCTGTTGAAACAGCTTGGGTCCCTATAACTGGTGATAACTATTACTATATATATTGTCTATGGGTTTCTGGTTGTTATAAAGGAAAAGGGTATGGTAAATCACTAATGGAGTATTGCTTGGCAGATGCAAGAGAAAATGGTAAATCAGGCATTTGCATGCTCGGAGCAAAGAAACAAAAACATTGGCTTTCTGATCAATCATTTGCAAAGAAGTTTGGTTTTGAGGTTGTTGATACTACCGACAATGGATATGAACTGCTTGCACTTTCTTTTGATGGAACAACACCAAAGTTCACACAAAATTCTAAAAAACAAGAAATTGAATGTAGAGATTTAACAATTTATTATGATATGCAATGCCCTTATATCTATCAAAATATTGAGAAGATAAAACAGTATTGTGAAATGAATGATGTTCCTGCATCTTTAATTCAAGTGGATATACTACAAAAAGCAAAGGAATTGCCTTGTGTTTTTAATAACTATGCTGTGTTTTATAAAGGGAAATTTGAAACAGTGAATCTATTAGATATCGGAAGTTTAAAGAGAATACTCAAGAAATGAGAATACAATTTTGGGTTTTCCATTTGATAATTAGGACTGTCTATTAAAAAGAAGTGTCATCTGAATGTATGATGGAGCTATAGCTATATAGGTGTTATCTCATCTACAAAACCTTGCGATATAACCCCAGGTCCACCCACTAACTCTAAATCAGTTGTTTGTAGAGTATTAATTCTTACATATTCTATAAGCATTTAATATTGCATCTTAATCGTCTTTATCAATTAATACTAATGGTGCTAAATATTTTTCTGCTGCTGCAGAAGCTACTAATGCATCTGCATATCCTTCACCTGATACTAGTACTACATTGTCTGAAGTTGTCCAGTTTGTTGTTGCAACCTTTGCTACTGTTGCATATCTGTTATCACCACTTACTCTTGTTGGTTGTCCTTGTGCTGCTTTAACAGATCCAACTGATAAAGCTGTCGTTAAAACCACGGTCATAAGTGCAGCTTTAAAAACTGATTTTGCACTTTTCTTGTTCATACTAAAATACCCTCTTCCATATTAAATAACTATTCTTATATGAATATCTTTTCTAAATTAATTATATACCATGTGTTTAGAATTTTTTCATAAAAGGTAAAACCTATTAAAAAAATTCTGATAAGCTTTTTGAGATTGTTTAGGACAGTAACTTATTTGGAATTATATAAATATAAGAGGTGTTATAAATGAAATTTAATAAAAGAATCATAATACTAGATATCCTAATATTAATAGTACCTATAATTATAATCATTTTGTTAATGCCAATTCTGCCTGATAAAATATCAATTCATAGAGGGCTAACTAATAGATATAGTGATAAGAAATATTTCTTTTAGGATTACTACCATATATCTTTATCTGCCTGTTTTTCATCCTGCTGCCATTCTTTACTCCAAAACCACACCTGATCTTTTTGGACTACGACTACTGGTCTAATTACTATTTTATTATCTTTAGCATAAATATCTATATTGTCACCAATTTTTTAATTTAACTTTTTTATTACTTCTTTTGGAATTGTAATCTGAGATTTTTCTCTTAATTAAGTAATAATATAATCTCCTTACTAAATTATTATTTTCTTATTTTCTAATTTTGTTATATACGAATTTTTACTTTTTGTATACAAAAATTTTATTAAATTAACATCTTGTGCTACAAGAGTTAAACCATAATTTTGTTTACTAACTAAGACTATATGATAGATATTAATTCTATCAAGTGGATTATAGAACCAATTTAAATATCAAACTTTATTATAAAACTGCATTTACCAAAATGATCTGTTGTCTTCCTTTTTGGAATTATCTTTATTTTGTTTGGAACTGCTGCTTTTAGCACCATAATTGTCAAGAAAACTTAATTAGGTATCCTTTTATCAAGCTTAAGAAGTTCATCAGGGTTCAATAAATTTCTTTTACTTGAAGATGTATTCTTTGAGCCAAAGTCTGTAAGTCCTTCAATTCCTGATTTCCTGTTTTCAGAATGAGTTTCTACTGTAGAATTTTCCATGTGATCAGAAACCTGCTTTGCTGCCACATCATCTGATGTACCCAAAAAAGCTGACTGTCACAATTACCCAAAATCTCTAGCCACGCATTGTTAGGATATCTATTCTGCAGCTGGGCTATATTCTGAAATACTACAAAGCATATTATGCCCCTGGACCTTAATGTAGATATCTTCTTAGTAAAATCAAATATTATACAAAAATAAGCAACCTTTTCATATTTAGGTTCCGTTAGATCTATATCACTTGTTGCTATTAAATTCTAAACTATCTCATTTTGAAAATTCTAAACTATCTCATTTTGAAAAATCTGAAGTTTTGAACCAAGGCCTATAACAATATTTGGTTTTATCTTGTCACTTGCCTGTGAATATATGGCATAAGGCATTTTAGCTGGATTTGTATAACCAAGCCGTGCAAACATGGCATCAAGTGTTAATACATCTTTTGTAGCCAGCATTGAATAAGCTGTTGCCAGATTCCTATCTTCTTTTGGTAATACAGTTACTACATTAAAGTACCAGTGCCTTTAAAAGATTCATCTCTGACTTGTCCCAGAATTCATTCACTCTTAATTATTCTTTTTATCATCAGGTGACAAATTTTTTATGTAATGTCTGGAGCCTAATCCTCCTATTTCTTCACCTCCAAAAAAAAACAAATCTTAATTCATACTCACTTGATACATTTTTTAATAATCTAGCTGTCTCCATAACTACTGAAACCCCAGAAGCATTGTCGTTTGCTCCTACGGAGTTCCTCTCACAATCATAATGTGCACAAATAACAATAATTCCTTTATTTATAGTTTGATTTATTATTTCTAGTTGCTATTAAATTTTGACTGTTACTTACTCCTGTTTTATCATTTTCCGTACGATTGGATAAAGAAAATGTCTGTATCTGCGTTAATTAAAACCATTTCTCTAGTTTAATAGGACACTAAATAAGAATATTATTATTCCCAATTTACTTTCAGTTGAACTTTTTATGTTTAATATAGTTCTTGAATGCATACAATATTGAAAATTCTACAACTAAAATAATAAGATTTGCTGCCAGTATAATTAATACTTGTTTCCATAATTCCAACGTTGTAAATGATAATGCATAAAAATAACATAATATTGAAACAACAAATATATTTAAATATAAAATATTTTGCTTCTTTATACATTTGCCTTTATTCATCTAATTCACCTTCTTCACAAAAATTTACTTTTACATCACATAATTAAGAATATTATTTGCTCTTATATATTCACCTATCCCTCATTTCATCTATAATTAATTACCTCACTTCCCAACAAATTTTATTTAATATAATTAGAACGTATTAAATTACAAATGTATTATTTATTTTATTATACAATATATTATTGTATAAACTTGCTATCAATCATCAAAATACAATACTTCTTAAATATCCATGCCCTATTTGCTTAATTAGAGCCAGGTTAAAAGTTTATGGTGAACTGTCAATAATATATGATGGCAGGTTACCTGAGTAAAATGTTTATAAAAATAACGCCTTTTTTCTTAGGCGTTACTGACATACTCATTTTTAAATCACCTGGGTAAATTAGCCAAATCTTTCAGAGACAGCTTGGTGATGATTTCATACCCTTTACCTCGTCCCAATGGCTTTATAATTACTGTTCCCATATCTGTAATTTGACCCAAACCGATTCCCTGTGGAAAACTGTGGGAAATAATAACCTTATTGCTTCCTTGAGGAGGGATGACTTCTAATTGTAATTGAAAATAATCTAATATTCTTTTCTGTTCTGCAGTGAGCAAATTTCCACTTAACCTATAGATTTGAAAAAGAAATGGATCAATTTGTATATTGTCTCTTCCAAAAGCTAACCGACCCGTTTCTATGGCTCTGCAAAAGGGGCTAGTCAGAACAGGGTAACTAACAGGAATACCCAGAATGCGAAATAGTTGTCCATAATAAATCGCTTGTCTTCTTCCGGCTTCGGAAAGATTTCTTTGGGTATTACAGTAATAAAAATTCAAATTAGGCTGGTCCTCTCCAACTGTCGCTTCCCCATGCTTAGCATATAATATATATCCTCCACTCCTAAGTAAATTTAATAATGAACTATTCAAAGTAACTTCTCCTTCTACATATAACTTCTATATTGTTACTAATATATGATATTTGCTTTAAATTGTTCAAATTTATATATCTAGTATTTCAATAGTTAAATTTAGCCCATTTCTATATTCACCAATACATATTTAGAAACATATACTAAATCAATGAGTATTTATAATTTATCTCAATTTACCCCAACAGAAATAAACATTAGGTCTTTAAACATCACACAAAAAATCAGCTATACAAACTAAAAATTACTGCTATTATTGAAGCTATGCTATATGACAAAATTATCTCGACGTAGCTCATAAGAAAAACTTCAGCTAACGTAGATGATACTATTACAATTTCATGTAGTGATCGGGCTTTATTTCATAAAAACCACCTAGAAGTGGTAATACCAGCAAATATGTCACCAGTGGCAAAGTAGTAAAACTATGGCAATTAATTATTACACCCTACACACATTACCTTTGCTTAGGCTTTTTCTTAATGCACACGAGTTTCTGGACATCCATCAGTTCATTATCATTTTCTACCCTGTAATGTATCCAACCACCATCACCACATGGATAACGATTTTCCCATAGTTTTTTTGTTTTAGGAATCATTTTATCCAACTCTTTATACAGCTTTTTTAATTCATTTTTTCCTATTGTTATTGTGACTGTAAATGAACCTCTTTCAAAAAATACATAACACAATAATTTATTTTTATGGCTATATTTATACCCCCACCCATAGTTGTTGCCAAATGGAAATTTTAATTCACGAATTAAATCATAACTATCATGTAAAAATGTTTCAAGTTTTGATAGCCTGTTATAAGCTTCTTTCCCTAGAAAATCACCTATTTCTAAAGACGTAGGAATTACATTCTTATCCATAAACCTTTCAACTGTACTCGTATACATAATTAGCACTCCTTTGTTACAAGTATTCATAGTTCATAAATTCAATTTCAATAAGATATCATTATACTCCATTTTACCCAAATTATATTATTTTCTAAAGTCATTTCTATAATCAAATAATTTAAATATTTCATATTATTAGCTTATAAATTTCTATCTATACATTATAGTAACATATTAAATATGACACCTGTATGTCATAACAACTTACAACTGCAAATTTATTCTATTATACAACATATTATTATAGAAGCTTGCTATCAATCAAAAAATATAACATTTCTTAAAATATTTCATGCCTTATTTGGTTAACTAGAACCAATTATTTATCGGTATTAGAACATATGTTTGTTAAAATAATATTTAATACTATAAAGCCATTGACTAAAGGGGTGCGTTTATGTTAAACAGAAAGGGATCTAATCAATTAAAGATTTATACTTTATAAAATTGTATATTAACCAAAAAGAATATTCTCCATCCATAAGAGAAATATGTAAAGCTGTAGGATTAAATTCTATATCAATTTTAGTATTATTCCAGCAGAAATTTTATTCTAGGATCATCTTTTACAAAATCAAGTTTTTTGTCTTTTTTAATTCTCATTTTTGCTAACCTTTCATATTTATCTTTGTTCCAACTATTGGATGACTTCCATTTTCTATGCTTATATAGCTTTGACTTCATATTATCCATACTGTCTGCTTCGTTTACCATATTTATAATCGTCTCTATAGTTTTTTCTTTATCTTGTTTTTCCACTGCTAAATATAAATCTAATTCATCTTTCTGATACAATCCTAAATCAAACACCTCAACTACACTTTTTGCACGCTCTGTGTATTCTTCTGCCTCAGTAAATTTATTTTCTTTTAATAGCATCTTTATTATAAAAGATAAAGCTACCAATGCTTCATGTGCATCTCTAAATAATATGTATTCACAAACGTTGTAAGCCTCATCAAATTTTCCACTGCTTTCAAGTAGTAGTACCTGTTGAATTTTTTTCTCCGTGTCTAGATCCATATCTGGAACTTTATCTAATATTTCTTGAGCTTTTTCATAATCTTTTTTCTCTCTATATATTGCAGATAGTGATATCTTTGCCATAGAAGCTGTCTTTTCATTGCTACTTGCTGCTGCAAGTTCAATCCAAGCAATAATTTTCTCCTCATATTTATCCTTTTCTTCCAATGTGTGTGTAGCTAAAAATAACCTTAATATTGATGATATTCTGAGTATTAATTCATCACTGATTGAATACTGTTTGATTAAATCACTGCCTCTTTCAAAAGCCTTTTTAAAACCCTCTCTTGATGCTATTTCACTAACTTCTTTCCCAAATTTATTAACCTCTGTCTCTGTTAATTTTTCATTAAATGCTAATAGAGTATTAACATCAATTTTCAGAACACGTGCGAGAGGTGATAGCAACGTTATATCTGGATATGATATTCCATTTTCCCACTTGTTCACTGCCGGTGCACTAATATTTAAATAATTAGCAACTTGTTCTTGAGTAAGATTTTCTTTTTTTCTACAATTTCTAATAACTTCACTTATTCTCATAAAATAAACTCCTTCACTTATCTATACATTTAGTTAACTTCAACCCCTGTTAATTAAATCATATCAAAGCTACATAGTTTAAACAATTGAAGCATTTTCATTTTTTGTTCACAAAAATTAACTATTGGTTAACTTAGTTTTCTTGATAAAATATTCAGAATCTTACTTATGATACAGTATTTTCACTTATAAATATAGCCCTACCAAAGTTATCCCAATGATTAAGGCTAAAAAAGAAGAATTAATTATAAAATTGGAATAATAAAATTAATCCTGATGCTAATAGACGAATCACCACGAGCCACTCTGGACTAAAATCTTTTTCCTGAAACAAGTATTGTGCAGCAGTACCTGATATTCCCCATAACATGGCACCTATGATTACAAGCATTATTCCTTTTATTCTCGACTGAAACTTTCACTAAACTCTCACTCACTTTCTTTGCAATTATTCTGAATAAACTACAAATTATTGCAAACATATTGATTTATTTAAACAGGTATGTGACAATTTTATTACTATTTTCAATTTAAAATATATAAAAAAAATCTTTTCTTTGTGGAATGAAAAACTCTATGGATATGAATTAAAAATAATAAATTACCTAGGGATTCTTTGTTTAAATATAATTAGAGATAGGTATCCTTAACACTACATTATTCAGTTATCAAAGGCTATCGTTCGTGTTTAAAGTATCAAAAGTTGTGTCGCAAATATTTCATTCTCAGGATATTTGAAATGCGATGTAAAAACACCACAAAATTCAAATGAATAATGTGGCGTTCTAAAAAATTATTAATTTTTTTAATTATTATTTAAACCATCTAATTATTATTTTGTTTTAACTGTAATACTCTTATCCTTCATAATTGTTAAATTGGAACCGTCATATGTTCCTATTTTAATATTTCTAGATTTTCCAATTTTATATATACATATTGGCTGAGTGTCATTCCTATATTTGTTATATAGATTCTTAGCAATATCATCAGTAGCTTCCTTTATTTCGTTACCATCAACAGCCAAATATGTTGGTATATTAATTACATTTCTTAGACTCTCTTTACCATTGTATTGCATAGCTTCCTTTATAACTAAATAATCACCTTCAATAAAGTAATCCTTTATCTTAAGACTTATATCCGCATTTATAGATAATACTAGTGGTTTAGCTGCTGTACTAACATCTAATTTTACAGAAGGAAGCTTTTTTTGTTCTTGATTAGTCGCGATATATACTGGTATGACTGTTATGCTATTTGAGTTTCCTGTATTAATAAACCTTGTTGACCATCTACTTAAATTTGCTGAATTATCATTTCCGCTTCCATTCCATAACAAGCCACACCCTTTATCATCAAATGCTATAAAATCCACATATTGTTTTTTCTCAACATATTTATTAATATCTCCCGTACCCTTTATGACTACTGTTAAAGGTGAGACTATAACAGTATCTACTTTGCCTTGTATACCATTAATCCCAATTTTTTTATTAACACTACATTTAACTGTATTTTTTACTAACTTGCTTTTATCAACAAAGAAGCTGACTCCCCAGTTTCCTTTCTTGCCATAAAGTTCACTTACATCCATATCTATATTCATCTTATCCTTTTTCTCATATTGGGACCAGTGAATTTTCTGAAGTACTCTAACAGTATTATTATCAATAAACTCCCATGAGGCTCCACTGCCTATATCTAATCTTTCGCCATTTACCTTCAATGATGTAGGTATCATAAGAGCATCTACATAGTCATCTTTAATTTCCTTATTGTTATTTTTCACAATAAAGTTTAAGAAAAGCTCATTATCATCTGCTACTGCACTTTCAAAGGTTACATCTATACCTTGATCAGATTTTGTTTTGCCAATAACATCAATGTAATCTTTGTAATGTTTGTTTACACTAATTAAGTTCTTGTTTAATAAATCCCCAATCACTGGTATTCCATTTGCTAATGCTGGATTAACTGATATTATGGAAGAACAAATAATAAAAGTTAAAGTAGCTGCAATTATTGCCTTCTTTTTACCGCTTAATTTTTTCTTAGTTATAGTCTTTCTTAAATTAAGTTTAATTCTAGCTTTATCTTCCTTACTTACACAAGCTTCTTCAAATTCTTTTTCATCTATATCAATATCATTTAGAATTTCATAAATGTCCTTCATGCTAAACTACCTCCAAATTTGATTTTATCAATTTCTTTCTAAGTTTTTGCTTTTCTCTGTATATTCGATTGTTTACAGCTGCTTTGGTTATATTCAATTTTTCAGCTATCTCTGTGGACTTGTACCCTAAAATAAATTTTAGAACAAAAATTTTTCTATCCACTGGCTCCAAATCATCTATTAATCTCATTATTTCATTTTTATTTTCTAAAATAACCAGATCATCTTCAGCAGAAGTCTCACCTAAAATCTCAATGGTGTCTAAAACAACCTCTGCACCCTTAATCTTTGTCCTATAATAATCAATAGCTTTAAACTTTGATATGGTAAAAATCCATTTCTTAAAATCTTCTACTTTTCCTTTAAATTTGTCAGCATTGTTCCACACAGAAAGAAAAACATCATTAATACATTCTTCTATAAGTCCTGAATCATTGAATTGCATCAAAATCTTGCGTACTGTGCCTTTAACCAATGGAAGATGTTGGTCTACAATATAATCTAAGGCTTTCTCATCACCTTTTTTTAGTTTTTGAATATAGTTTGTTTCATTTATTTTCATATTAATTCTCCCTATAAACAGGTATTTTGTAAAAGCTCTTACACTCTATATAACGTTAATAATAAAAAATATTCTCATGTTTTTTCATATTTATTAAAAGTTTTTATATCATTATTGCAATTTTTCAATATTTTTTACCAACTTGGATGCTACTTTCGTAGCAATAACATTTCTATTATTCAATTATGACCGTATCATGAATGAAAAAATGCTCCTATGGAATCATTCTAGGGTAAAATGGAATGTGAATGGCTTTATGGAAATCACTTTAAAACACGTGAAGAAGCTCGTGCTGCCGTATTTGAATATGTTGAGATATTTTATAATAAACATTTTAATGGTTATGTAACACCTGAAAAATATTATAACAATTCAAATAAAAAATCAAAAACAGCATAAAAATTAAAAAATTATGATAATCTAAGAAATAAAGAGATATTACAAGTTTAAGATGTCCATTTTATTGTAGAAAGGCCATCTTGATAAAATGCATCTCATAAACTTGTTTATAATAACACATAACCTAATATCTAAAAGATAAAAAAAGATTATGGTTATTGTATTTTAGCACTTGGATATAAAATTTTACAGTCTATATTTTACATTATCCTTATATATTTTTGAAAATCAAAAAAGTTTCAAATTTGATTTGAATAATTTATATTTTTATAGTATACTATTTAAGTTGTTGAAAATTGGTAAGGATGTAAAGTTAATGAAAGAAACATTAGAAAAAGTAAGAAACAAATTATATACTATGTTAGATTCTGGTGAATTTACTGATGAAGAAATATTATCTGTAAGTCAAGAACTGGACAAGCTTATCGTATCTTATTATAAACTTGCCTCATTAAACCTTCCTGAAAAACATCCGAAACTTTAGGTAAATAAAACTTAATTTTCTTAAGTTTTATTTTTTTTTTTTTTTTTTGCAAAATTGTAAATTATAGAAGGATAATTCAATATTTTGTAGAACTTATAAATTAATACTTATTAGTTAGGAGGATATAAAAAATGAAAAATTTAAAAGAGAATGTATTGAAGAAAAGTATGAAAGTGGTAGGTGACTTGTCTTTGTTTTTATCAAAGATATCTATGAGTCCCACATGTCAAGCTGGTTGTTACCAACCAAAATGTCCTGACGAACTCTTAAAGTAATTGCTTAGATTTTTTATAAATGTTGTGATTAAAACTTTTTATGAAAACTTTTAATCTACATCATTTATAAAAAATCCTAGAATGAAAGGAGCACTTACATGTATACTATAATATCACAAATAATACCATATTCTATAGAAGCACTTCTTCTTTTAGTAATTTTTCAAGCATTATATAATCAAAAAAGTTTTGTACTACAAAATAAATTTAAAACGGTATTATTCATTATATTAAGTATTTTTACAACTTATTTTTCTAGATTTCATATATCCTTAGCTTATCACACACCTTTCCTCGTAGTATTTGATATTTTATTACTTACTTATATTACAAAAATAAAAATTTTTGATTCTACAATTATAGTTTGTTTATTTTTTACAATACTTTTCATTACTGAATTTATTGTTCAAGTTATTCTAATGCTTATATTCAACATAAATTTGAATCAAAGTATTTCAATTAATAAATATTTTTTGATTACATCAATAGTTTCCAAGACACTTCAAATACTTATTGTAGCATTAACTTTTAAGTTTAACTCATACTTTACTAAACTTAAATTATTTGAAAAAGAAGGAGTTGTCTTTGCTAATTTAATCATTGAACTAGGTGTATTTTCTACATTTGTATTTTGTGTTAACTATAGTATTTTCAATATAGAAAATATACAAATCTATAATTTCATTATTTTCATTATTTATTTTATATTTTTAATATCAAAATTTAGAAGTTTAAAAGAAAGACAATTAGCTGTAAATATAAGTATGAATTATAAAATTCAACAACATCACATTAAACAAATGGAAGAAATAATTAGTATAATAAGGCAGGAAAAACATGACTTTGCCAATCACATAAATGTTATACAGGGGTTATGCCTGTTAAACAAGCCTAATACTGTTGAAAAAATAAACGACTATGTGTTGAAAATTTCAGATACCATACAGTCTTCTTTTAAATACTTGGATACAGGAAATGATTACATAGATGGATTATTGTCCATTAAAAACAACTATGCCATAAAAAATAATATAGAATTTGATGTAATGATTGATGAGCCCTTTGATTTGATAAAAATCAGGCAAGATGAATTAATAAGCATTATAAGTAATTTAGTAGACAACGCTTTTGAAGCATTCCAATCTAAAGCATATACCGATTATAAAGAAATAGCTGTCAGCACCTTTAGAGAACATGAATATTTTTGTATTGAAGTAGCTGATAATGGAGATGTCATTCCAGAAAACATGAGAAAAAAGATTTTTGATAAGGGCTTTTCTACGAAAACCAGCAAAAAAAGTGACCATGGCTTTGGACTATATATTATCAAACAGCTAGTTGAAAAAAATAATGGGAATATATATGTGGAAAGCAGTGCAGAAAACACTAAATTTTTAATAAAATTTAAGATAGAAGGATAAATAAATGGATGAACTTATAGGATCTATAGTAAAGAAAGTTTCTGAAACGAACCCACAATTTTCTGATTTGGAACTAAAAAAGATGGAATATGGATTGCTTTGTATTTTTGATGAAATAACAAAAATTATTCCGTATTTTATTATATTCTGGCTACTTTCACTTCAAAAATACTATATAGTTATTCTCATATTTTTCTGTCCCATTAGATTATTTTCAGGTGGATATCATGCAAAAACTTACTGGGGATGTTTCTTTATTAGCTTTATTATATTTTTAGGAATGATTATTATAGGTAAGTATATTTCATTTAATAGTATTATCTTAATACCATTATTAATTATTTCATTTATACTTGTTTGCATTTTTGCTCCAGTAGACAACGTTAATAAAAGAATAAAAAGTAAGGAACGAAGAAGGAAGCTTAAATACATTTCTATAATAATTACTTTTTTATTAATTGTATCATGCTACTTCATACCACATAGATTCTTAAATACTGCTGTAATATCAATTTTAGGTGCAGTAATAATGATGATGATTGGTAAAATAAATAACGACAATATTCCTAGTAATTAGCGAGCATATAAGAACAGTTTGAACATAGGCTACCACTTTTTAAGTGTTACTTTAAATAGAGAGATAACAGATACACTTCCTTAGAATTATATCTGCTATCTCCACATAACGCTTGTATGTAAATCTGAAAATAAAATTGATTTATCCAGGTTAGGGTTTCTATCAAAATACATATCAGTCCATTTCCATATAACACTTTTATAATCAAACAATATATCACTTTTAGCATCTCCATACTCTTTTGCAAGAAATTCTATGCTAGGAATTGAACTTTGCAATCTGTTATCTAAGTCATGAAACATATCAATAATGGCTTCAGCAGATATATCCATATAAGTCTCAATGTTTTGGGGTGTAGCCACAAGAAAAAGTCCTCTTTTACTAAGGTGAGGGTTCATTTTGTTTTCTATCATCTTAATCCATAGATACTCTGGTTTAAATCTATTTAAAGAATTTGACTCTTTTATATAGCCTGGCAGCTTAAGCAAATCACGCTCTCTGATAAACTCGTCCATTATTTTCTTTGCATTTCCACGATAATCAAGTAAGCGATAATAGGGTTCACTTCCTACTGCTTTTAATTTTTCCGTTAACACATCCATCTGTTCAACATTGCTTCTTAATAGAAATACTGAATCATCTTTTGGAATATTGTTTCTTGAAACTGCTTCCGAAAGAGCAAATAAATAATCAAAATAACCTTTTCTATGAACAAATCTATCATGAAATTCTCTATCTCCAAACCATGAAAAATTTACTTTTGTCACTCCGATGTTTTTCAAATTTTCTACCCACTCCTCAAGCTCAATGCCTTCTCTCATCTTTGTCCCATTTAAATTTACAAAACCTGCATATGGGTCAGATAACTGTTGATTAACTTTAATCTGTTCTGATAAGTTCCCATACTCCGCACAGTTATATACACATAATTGTGGTTGAAATCCATACTTCTCATCAATTCCTTTGAATTTCAGTGCTAATTTTTTTAAATGCTCAAAATCAATTTTAGAAATTTTATTATCACCAGAGCAGAGTAAACAATGGCTACACTTACAGTGACAATCAGCCATGTACCCATTAATAGTAAAATGGTCATCCTGTAATTTTATATACAAACCAATTTCCTCCCAGCATTAAATAAATTAATTGTTTATTAATAAAGTTACAATATTTCCCGATCATATAAAGTATAAAATATAACTGGTGCAGTAATGTTTTGGGTTTTAATCATCACATACCCTAAATATGCTATCAGACAAATTTGTAAATATCCTCTAAACATAAATGCAACAAATCTTAACCTACTTATAGTATCTATATATTTTTGTTGCTTTCTAAGTAATAGCTTATATTTACTTTTTCTTTTTTTAGTGCTGGCACCATTTTATTTTCCTCTATTTCACAGAAGTTTTTAGTTTGATAAATAAATGTTTTAACTTTAAATATAAGTATATATTGTGGCAATAGGTCCATCCATATAACCATAGGTAAAGTAGAAATGAAAAAAGTAGTATTGTCTTTTTAATTGATGAATAATACAAGAATATTATGTCTTAATCTATTATATATTAATTGTTTCCTTAACACATCTTAAAAACGAAAGATATATGAATAGCACAAGAAATATTGCGTAATCTGCAAATATAATTTTATTCATTTGTATTCTTGTCCCCAATATACCTGCAAATATCATACCTATTGGCATTAAAGCAGAAGATAGTGCATTTTCAAATGCAAATACTTTTGACCTCATATCTGAGGGTACGAAATTTTGCATACTTGTTTGCAATAAGGAACCCATTACTGCCAGGCATAGGCCATCAATAAAAAACATTACAGCGATAAAATAAAAATTTAAAGTCATGGAATAAATAATCATAGTACATGAAATTATAATTCCACTTATAATAAATACATAAAACTTATTTTCTTTTTTCATTTCAAACACAGACAGAATAGTATAACCCACAAATATTCCAAAAGTATTAATTGCCATTGCTATTCCATATAATCCAACTCCAAGCTGATTATTTATTTTGAACCAAGGTAATGTGAGAGTCATTGACATTGAAGCAAACAAGTTCAAAAAAGCAATGGTAATATAAATATACTTAAGACCTTTTAATTTATTTACAAGATGTATACCTATTTTCATATCTTCGATAAAATTTATATTTTTCAGGGATGATTTAATTTGTGGTATTTGAGCAAAGTACTCTAAAGTTGCCGAAAATAGAAAACTAAGTCCATTAAAAATAAATAAAATAGGGGCACCAACAATTTGGACTAAGAAACCACCAAAAGCATATCCTATCATATCATTTACTGAACTGATTGAAGAAAGTATAGAATTAGCCTTTAGTAATTTAGATTTTGGAATTATATCAGGTATACAAGAATTTATAGTTGGATAAAAAAAGCAACTGCATACACCTGTAATAATACCTGATATAAAGACCATCCATACTTGTAAAGAATCTATTATCGCTGTCATTCCAATAAAGAAAATAGTTATACCACTAATAACATCAGTAGTAATCAACACCTTTTTTCTATCATGCCTATCAATAAAAGTTCCAGCAAATGGAGAAATAAATACTTTAGGCAAAGTGATAACTGCTAAAAGTGTACCCATTAATGATACAGAACCTGTTTTCATAAGGACCCAAAACTCAAGTGCAATATTAAAAACATTATCTCCCAAAATAGATACTGCTTGCCCTTGAAATAATAAAGTAAAATTTCGATTCCATATTTTATCATTGAATTTTTTATTAATTTTGGAATTTTTAACTAAATTTAGTTCATTCATTGTATCTTTAACTAGTTTATCCATAATTCTCCTTAACCTATCATATAATCTTCTTTATAAATTTATCATTTATCTGTATGTTATACAAATAATAAATACTTCACAAGATAAGAATAAAGCGTACCTATCGCAAATTTACACTATATAAACATAATTTTTGCACTATAAATGTATCTATTTATCTTTATATCTGAATATGGAAAGATAATTTTAAAAAATAACTAAAAGCATTGTACATCAGCATCAATTATACAGTGTTTTAGTAAATTATTTAAGTTTAGCAACTGTTTCAATAGTATCATAAGCAGAGAGCGTACCTAGGTTTGTGTAAATCAGTGGGTACGTTCTCTTTTTTTATCTATAAGTAATATCACTTGATATAAAAGGTCTAATTAAACAACACTATTTTGTATTATTTTTCAAATACATGATTTTCATTAAAGTGAAGCTTTCATACTACAGGTCAATGCTGCTAAATTTTTAGCTAATTTGTTCTACTTACCAGCAGCAGCAGAAACCATTGCTTTTACATTTTCAACTTTTGCATTTGGAGGTATAGAGCATCCAGATGAAAGAATGAATCCATTTCCCATGTCTTTTATCAATTGAGTACTATAATTATATACTTCATCAGGAGTTCCTAAAACAAGTTTTGCAGCTTGGACATCTCCTTTAATACATATACTACCTCCTAACTTTTTCTTAATTTTATAAATATCAGTTGTACCATCCGTTTCAAAAACACAAGTACCTTTTGGAAAATCTTTAAAATAATCAAGCCCTCGTTCCCAGTTTGCATCAGCATGAAAATTAGCAGTTACTCCTGTCTCAATTATAGCATCGGTTATTTTTTTCAAATATTTCCATATAAACTTTTCCCATAGCTCAGTGCTGTAAAAATCAGGGCACCCACGTCCCATAGCTATAAATACACTTATAGGATCAACCGTTTTTTTAATAGCTTGCTTCATTTCTTTAATATTAGCATCAGCAATAATATCCATTACAGCCTGTATTTTTTCAGGCATTCTTCTCATATCCATCATAAATTTACTTAAAGTACGACCCCCACTCAAGTAATCAATAGGATGTGATATTGTTACGTTATTATAAATTGGATATCCCTCATCTCTCATGTTCTTATTCCACTTTGGCCCATTAGTTACTATTTCACAAAATACTGATGAGTCTACATTTATCCTTGCAGCAAAATAATCCTTTTTAAAATCTTCAAAGCCTTTGCTCAATATAGTATCATAATCATCTGTTGTCATTATTTGACGCTCATCAATCTGCCAGAGCATATCATCTGTAAGTTCCCGACCGGGAAGTTTTAAGTTAGAAAAAAATATTGATCCCATAAGTGGTGCAGGTGCAAAAGCACAAGGTACCGCATCAACATTACCAATTTGTTTTGATCCATCGAGAATAACTTTATTTGAAATGTCCAAATCTAAAGCAAAATCAGATAATTTAACACCGGTTGCCTTAGCAAAAAAAGAATCTCCAAATGGAATAACAGGTGTTCTATCTGTTTTTTCCAGTTTAATTGCCTTTTTTATTCTGCTTAAACGTTCATTGTACAATTCCTTTAAAGTATTCATAACATTTCCTCCTTTAATAAGAATTACATTTATGTTAATATTAGCTTATCATATATATTTTTACAGTTCATCCTACATGATGACTAAATTTTATATGTCTATTTATACAATATTAATATTTTTATACTCAAAAAAATCTTCCTGTAGATAAACCTACGAGAAGATTAATATTCTTCTACTTCTTATCTTTCAGGTAATGCCTGCTGGAATTGGCACCGTTGGGTTACATCCAAGTTGCTAAGCTTCATAGATCCAGTGCCTCAACCACTCTTGATAAGAACTTAATATTTAATTTAATAAATTATAGAAAATCACTAATTATTTGCCAACACATTTTAATCAATCTAATTTATAAAAATAAAACATTCAACACACTTATTTTACAACAATTTTTCAACCTGCACATCATAACTTCCATCAGGAGATGTCACAGTTGCCTTTTGACCTACTTTTAGTTTATAAAGTGCCTTTTCTAAAGGAGATTCTACTTATATTCATATTTTTAACATCTGCTTCTACTGTACTAACTAAGGTAACTTCTTCGATTTCATCTACGTCACAAAATCTTAATCTTACAAATTAATATTTTACAGCTTGTTTATAAAATCTATTAGTTTCTCATAGCTAATCTCTGCTATCACATAACCGCAGCAACCACTTTATAAGAAATGTCTCAAGAAGAGTGGATCACTTCAAAGAAATTATTTATAAAAAATCAATATTAGAACAAACTCAATAAAAGATGAAGCCTACTAAGGCTTAATCTTATTTACATCTCATGTTAAGGTTCAACCTGTGTAAAATAGCCATTCGTTGTTTTTATTATAATCCTAAAAGTACTGGTAATAAATAGCTTGCATAAAGTTTTTCCAGCCGTTTTCTACTTTTTAAAATAATAATAAAACCTGTACTCTAAATTAAGGCACAGGTTTTATTATTATTTGTCAATATATGGATTTATTAATAAAATGATAGTATTAAATAGGAATTTATTCAATAGGTAATAGCATATAATTATATATAGAACTTAGATCAACCCTCAGTTAGGCATATCTTTCTCGATATAATTTAATTATTTTTAAAATTTCAATAAATTCATAAATTATTATTTTTAATTTTGCCATAATTATGGTTTACTGTGATATAATGTATTTAATAGCAGCAAATCATGTTATGTAATTTACCTTCTCCCGTAATTGCTATATGAGTGGATTGCAGGTATAATGGGTTGACACAATGGGAGGAGGTAATATGAATGAGCTTTTTCTTTTTGTGCATTATAGTGCTTTCCATAACTGAAGTATCAAGTCTATGTATTTTATCAGTATTTTGTTATAAGCAAGATAAAATTAAAATGTTTTTTGAAAGCAAGACAAGTGTTTCAAAAGATAAAGTTTTAAATGATGTTAGGGTCGATGTAGATAAACCTAAAAAAGAAAATAGCAAGTAACTTCGGCTAAAAGCTACTTGCTCATATAAGTTTTTTCATGCATGACATAGTTTTGTGAATGTATACAGCTTCCTGCAATCCACTCAACCTTACATATTTACTATTATATTATAAACTGGACAAAAAATACACTATATAAGTAAAATTTATGTTATACTTTTACTATTTTTATGATAGTGCTTTAGGGAATAGATGTATGTTATCATAATAAAATCATGAAACAAATTATGGATATTTTAAAGTAACATTTCAAATTATGTTGATTAAAAAAGAAATGCTATTAGAATTTCTTTTTTTATTTTCTGAGGTATACGTATCATATAAAAAGTCAATAGGAACTTCCTTTATATAAGCTATTTTAAATAAGTGTTGGTATTAAACAGCAATAAAAGCAAAAAATCCAATGTTACACATGCCTATACAAAAATAATAGATTTAAAAGAAACAAAACCTATATTTGTATAATTATATAAATAATCTTTAAATTGGTAATTTAATTAAAGTATAGGTTAACTATAATATACTACATTATTATGATATTTTAAAAGAACTTATTGTTAGAAGCGTGTTAGTTGTTATATTAAATGATGCGATGATATTTTATATAATTGCTAAGCGTTCTCAAAAAATAACATTGCCTATAGCATTGGAAATCATAGCAGTCACATGTATTGCATTAGTAATTAATATTTGGTATTGTCTACATCGAAATGGGATAATATAAATATTCTTATAGATTAATCGTATATTACATTTTTCCCTTCATCACTTAACTTTTTTAAAGATGAAAGCATATGATTTATTTCTTCATCAGAATGTCTTTCCCATGAACCTAATTCTGCTATTATTTTCAAAGGAGATTTAGACCTATAAGAACGTGTTGGATTTCCAGGAAATCTTTTGTCAGTTAAGTTCGGATCATTTTCAAATTCACCTAATGGTTCTACAATATAAATTCTCTCTTTTGATTTAGATGTGGCTAATTCGGCACCCCATTTTGCAGCATTTAATGTTGCAGTAAAGTAAATGTAGTTAGATTTTTTATTTTGGTAATTTGATAAGTGTTGTGGTTCTAATAAATCTCCAGTTTTTAGTTCTGCTTTAGTACCATGAAAAAAGGGACCATTATCTAAAACATCTTTTTTGTCATTCATGCTAATACACTCCTTTTATATTTTTAAATTTGTGTATAATATTATACTATCCAAATCACAAAGAATCGATGAACAATAAATTACTCTTGCATCACAAGATAATAATTATCCAAATTAAAGTTATATATGTAGCTCTTATAGGTTTTTTATATGGTATATTAATTGGATTCCTACCTATTTTTCTAAACGTCCAGTGACTTCTTCCACTCTTAAAAGGTTTACCTACATAACCATAACTCTCTAATACCTTTTTCTTATAATTTGAATGAACAAATTGAAATAGTAATCTTTTGAAATTATAATTATATTGGTATTTATATATGTGATGTAACCACCATTTCCAGATTATCTATATTAAATCCACGCTAAGGCATAAATTTGTTAAGGAACATAGTTTCTACCCACATTAAGCCAATCATATCGAATAACAAAGTTTTATAAAAGTTATTTCAGATCAGTTTTAAAACTTTGATTTTAGTACTAGTTTTAAGACTAAAATCTAGCTATAGATCGACTATTTTAAAGGCTTAAAAAAAGTACCATGAACTTTCGTTATTAAAGCTAAAATCCTTAACGTGGGATTTATCGGTTTTATTAGTTTAATACCACATGTCAAATTATATACATGTACTTTAAGCTTGTTAAATCATTCATTTTCTTATATTAACCTTCGAAGGTACACATATAGTCCCTTCAGGTAGATTTAAATGTCCATTATTATCTAAGCGATATTCCTTACCATCTATTGTAAATACTGAATCTTTTGTAAATCCAAACCCAAGCTTTAACCAGTTTTCTGTATTATAGCCTTTTCTAAGATTTTCAATTTCTTCATTCGTATACATCCACCCACTATTATCTAAAAACAATTTTTCTGAATATCCTTCAATTTCACAAAATTTGCCTGATTCAATTCCTAAGCTTTGTAGTCTAGCTCCAACATCTTTACTATTAGGCATAAAAATTCTTATTAAATCAACAATTTTATCTATTGGCTTTCCACTTGATAAAACATCTATTAACTCATTAGTTTTTGTTATATCATTAAACTCATCTTCACTAAACAAATGTGTAATATCTTGATTAGGATACAATTCGTATAAAAGCAATTTGGAATGATTATTTTTAACTGATATTTCAGCATTTCCATGCATTAAAGTTTTAGCAATATAATACCCATCTTTTATATCAATAATATTATCTTTAAACGATAGTTGTTTTAATGGTGTAGTAACTAATCTACTTACACTTTTTGTTACATTAGCACTTGATGATGCATTACTTATTTTAGATATATAATTATTGAATTCATTCATTTTTAAATTAACATTTTTATATATATTTCTATCAAATCCTATTTTTGAAAACATTTAAACTCCTCCTTACTAAATACTTTATAGTAATATTCGTCATTGATTAAATTATCTTTAATTAATGACATAAAAACATTTTAATGTAAATTTAACAAATAAATGTAAACAAATCGAAAGATACTGTTTTGTTACTTAACTACAATACAATTGATGATTCTATTAAATATACTCAAGAAATTTTAAAAAATTGTATGCTTAATGGGGATAATGATGAAAACTGGTATAAAATTTACCTTCTTATTGGTACACAAACACTATCTATTCAAACTTTTAAGGGTAAACATTTAACTGCTACAGTATTTTCTAATGATGGGACAAAAATATTTCAAGGTACATATGAGCAATCATGTAAAAGAGGACAAAAATTTAATATATCAAGGATCTATGCGAAGCTGGCTGAAAAATTAGGACACCATAACCCCTACATTCAAATTTTTACCAGAAGTCAAAAAAGTAATGTCACATACCGCAGATCAAACAGTCAAAGAAGCGTATTTCCAAGTGATACTGCACTCCTCAAGGCACCTCTTGCAACATTTGAAGCAACTAAGAAATGGACGTCAGTCCTCAGAAACTAGAGTAAAGTTTATGGTAACCTATCCATAATGTATGATGGCAGTTTCCAAGTAACATCGTTCATATTCACTTTGCAAGTAGCTACGTCGTATAAATTCCATTTTACATATTACTTTACAGTCTTTTAACACCTTTAAATCAATTTCTAAATATCTCAGCTTAAGTGCTTGTGCGTCCTTTTCCTCTGCTCAGATTCATACCATTCAGTATCCTCAACTTCATATAATTTCTGTTATTATGCAAGACTAAAAAATCTACACTTTTTATCTTTGACTCCAATATCTATCTTTTTTATTACGCAAAATAAGCACCCTAGATGACGGATGCTTATTTTACAATAATAATTGGGGATCTAATTTATATACTTTCTTGTGGCAGTTGCACTTAAGTTTAACGTGCCCTGCAACTACAGACACGAGGAGAATAATTACTTTTACTTTTCTTTCATATATGTAAATACTTTGTTTTCATTTCCGCTAAGGCTATTTCCTTAGGACACTTATAAGTATATATGGTATTTGTTACGGTTTAATGTCATACAAGTAAATTATTTATTTACTTTTTGAATACCCTGTAAATAATATAAGAATAAGCACCAACTTTAACCAATGCCTATCTTCGTTTATATAATATATTAATTTTTATTTATCGACTATATATAGTATATAGCACTTTTACATAAATTTTGTCCCTTCAACCTATATCTTTACTTTAATACTTTTTTCTTTGTTTATCATAGTTCTTAAAAATCTATTAGTAAACTAGCAATCACATATACTTTCTTTTGATGTTTCATCTTCTAGCTACTTTAAATTCATTCTTTCGTACCAATATAGGGCTTAATTATACATTTAAAATTACTAGTTTCACCTATACATTGCAATACAAATAGTTGCATATAATATTTCAATATAATGAACAAGAAAAATAATTAGCATAAACCATAAAAGTATCCTGTAAGATTAGACACAACCTCTTTTAATGTGTCCATACTACAGGATACAGTTTAAATAGTTCTAAACTGTTTTTAATAATTAAACTATGGAGGAAAAACTGCTTTCACAGTTATATTCTAACCATATCACCTAGCCGGTATAACTTTTTCAATATTGAACATATTATCAAGTACCTGCCAGTTTTTTGGGAGCGGCTTTGCTAAAACCCATTAGCTAACACCTCGAAGTCCATACTCATTTACAAGTTTATATTTGGCCCCTAACTTCTTGTATCTTCATTAATTGGAGCAACGGTCATAGGTTGGCCACCTGACCAGATTAATAAACATCATCAACAAATGGCCTGGTTACTGAGTTTATGAATATAATAACATACCACAAAATAAGCTACAAAGGAGTAAAATCTATTTTGAACTCGACACTTACATCATATCTCTGGCATGCTTCCTTCTACGTAGACATATGATTATTTAAAAAGCCCTTTGTTTCTAAATTTTACTTTTTATAATAAACATCCTATGAAATACTTTAAAAACTAATAATATTTTAGTATTTAAAACAACTTAAAGCCTTTACTTACAAAGGTTCCAAGTTGTTTCATTAAGATTACTTTTTATTTTATGTTTACTTCTTAAGAAAGTCACTTAGATATTTTCTAACATTTCTACATTGCTAAAAGCTTTATTTAGCTCCAGAGGAAAGTATACGGAGAACTATTCGATAATGTTTGAAGGAAGGTTGCCTTAATTAATCCTTTCAGCATAAAAGTAGGCACAAATAAATTTGTATACATTCAATCCTATATAAGATTATAGTGGCATTATCAATGGCATATGTTCTCTATTCCTTGTATAAGTTGTTCAACAGCTTTAATTATATTTTCTTTTGACGTAGCAATATTCATTCTTACATACTGATTGAAACGTTCCCCTCCAAACCATACTCCAAAATCTAAAGCAAGTTTGCATCTTTCTTTAATAAAACTTTCCAGTTCATTGCCCTCTATGTACTTACCTAGATTAATCCAGAGCAAGTAAGTTCCCTCTAAAGGAGATACTTCAGCAAGAGGAAGTTCCTCATGAAGCTTTTTCTTAATATATAAATAATTTTCTTCAATTTGATGCAATACTGCTTCTAACCATGCTCTTCCCTTTTCATAGGCACTTTGTACTGCAATATATCCAAAGGCATTTCCATCTGGAATACGGATACATTGTACAAAAATATCAAAGGCTTTTCGAATTTGAGAATCTGGTATAATAACAAAAGAATTTTTACATGAAGCGAGATTAAAAGTTTTCGTTCCAGCTGTAAGTGTAACAAGCATAGAGTCATAATCTCCTAGTGTAGCCACCGGGATATGCTTATTTTCACCTATTACAATATCCTGATGAATTTCATCTGAAATTACCTTTACATCATGTTTTTTGCAGATATTCATGAGACCTTTAAGTTCATCCTTTTTCCAAACCCTGCCTACAGGATTGTGTGGTGAACAAAGTATAAATAGCTTTACATGGTTTTCTATGATTTTATCTTCAAAGTCTTTAAAATCAATAGTGTAATTTCCACCTTCATTAATTAAATCGCTTTCTATCAGGTTTCTGCCGTTATTCTTTACAGCATCTAAAAATGGATAATATACAGGTGTTAAAACAATAATAGAATCCTTCTTCTCTGTAAGTAACTGTATGAACCAATTAATAGCAGGAACAACACCTGGAGAATAGCGAAGCCATTCCTTCTTAACTGTGTATCCGTGATAAGTTTGCTCCCAATTTATAAAAGCCTGCTTATACTTCTCAGGTTGTTTATAATACCCCAAAACACCAAAATCTAAATACTCTTTAAGTTTTTCAACAACACAGTCAGCTACTTTGAAATCCATATCTGCAACCCATAGTGGCATTAGATCTGAAGCTCCAAACATAGCCTCCAATCCATCCCATTTTTTACTATCGGTTTGTTTTCTTTCAACATACTTTAACAAGTTGCAACACTTCCTCATCATTAATCTTTACTATCATGTAGAATTAATTAGCTATTTTAGCATCCTTCGGTTTCTCACTAAAGTCCTGTCCATACCACTTTTGATAAATCTTTGATAATGTACCGTCCTTCTTCATTTCTTGAATAGCCTTCGTAACAACCTTGTTTAATTTTTCTGAATTGGCATTACCTTTTACGAATGGGTATGCTTTTGCTCCAACTGTAACATTTTCTTCAACCATTCTTGCATTAAGAAGTCCATTTTTAATTTTATATGCCGCTTCACCTGCAGAGTAAATCATAGCATCAACTTTTCCTTGACGAAAAGCTTCAAATAGCAAATCAGAACTATCATATGTAACTAAGTTGATCTTAATTCCTTGTTCCTTAGCAATTTGTTTAAATAGGTTTCCACCATTTGAACCTGATGAAAATCCACAAGTCATACCGGATATATCCTTCAATTTTTTAATATTAGTCTTATCTGAATGTACAACTAATTTTTCTGGAATATATGCATATGGTTCTGAAAAATCATACTTGGCTTTACGTTTAGCATTAATTGTAATGGTATTTCCTACTGTATCTGCTTTACCAGAATCCAAGTATCCAAACAAAGTATCAAAATCACCAGTTACAAATTGAACTTTAATACCGGTTTTAGCAGAAATAGCATTCCAAATATCCACTTCATGTCCCTTATGTACGCCATTTTCTACATATGAATTAGGTACTGAAGATGAACCAGATGCTACAATAATTTTTGTAGGACCTTTAGTTTCTTCTTTCTTTTGTGAATCATTTTTTGTACTTCCACATGCAGTCATACCAAAAATCATGCAAGCACATACTGCAAGTGAAAATATTTTCTTAATACTTTTCATATTTTTCCCCCCATTTTTTAACAAAATTTTTGAATTCTTTTCTCTACTAATCTTTGAATTTTTTCTACAAAAATTACAATTACTAGATAAATTAAAGTTACGCATAAATATGCTTCAAAAAAGCGCAGGGTTAATGCAGCTTCCGTTTTCGCCTTTGCCATTATATCTGCAAGACCTACTGTAAATCCTAATGCAGACCCTTTAATGATGCCGATAAATTGATTTCCAAGAGAAGGTAGTGCTACAACAAATGCTTGTGGTAAAACAACACGCATCATTGTCTGATATTTTGTCATACTCATTGAATAGCAAGCTTCTAGCTGTCCTACTTCCACAGATTCTAAAGCTGCTCTTAAAGTTTCTGCCATAAAAGAAGCTGTATTTAATGTAAGAGCAATTACAGTTGCTTGGAATGCCGTCATAGATTTTAGTGCTGGAATTACACAAGGAAGACCAAAATACAACATAAATAGTTGTGCTACAAGTGGTGTTGCTCTAAAAAATGTAATATATACACCAAATAATTGATATAATCCCCATACTTTATAATATCTTATAATTGATATTACAACAGATAACAATAATGTAAATATTAATGATACTAGAGATATTTCAATTGTTAATTTTAATGATGGTAAAACAATTGGAAACAGATTAATAAACCATTGAAAATCAAAATTCATTTATTTATCCCCCATACTATTTGCTGTCATTGTATTTACAAATTTTCTAATTCTCTCATTTGTACAATTTTGAAATATTTCTTTAGGAGTTCCCATTCCTGCAATATAACCATCCTCTAAAAAAATCATTTTATCAGCAACCTCTTTTGCAAACTTCATTTCATGAGTTACAATCAGCATTGTTTTGTTATGCTCTGCTGCCAATTGTTTAATCACAGTTAACACTTCTCCAACTAATTCAGGATCTAAAGAAGATGTAGGTTCATCAAATAAAATCACATTTGCATTCACAGCCATTGCTCTTGCAATTCCTATTCTTTGTTGTTGCCCACCAGACATTTCTTTGGGATATGCATCCCTTTTTTCTAAAAGTCCTACTTTTTTAAGTAAAGCAACAGCTGTCTCTTCAGCTTCCTTTTTGCTTTTCTTTTGTACCGTTACCATAGGTTCCATAATATTTTGGATAGCAGTTTTATTTTTCAATAAATTATAATTTTGAAAAACCATGGATGTTTTTTGCCTTAATCTATAAATATCTTTTTTAGAAGCAGTTTTAGCATCCACAGTAAAACCATCAATTGTAATTTTACCTTCTGTAGGCTTTACTAAAAAATTAAGACAACGAAGAAATGTGGACTTACCTGTACCTGATGGGCCAATCAATACTATGACCTCACCTTTTCCTATCTCAATATTAATATCTTTTAAAATAACAGATTGTCCAAATTGCATTTTTAAATGTTCAATCTTAATCATCTTACTGTATCCCCTAACTTTCTCTCTATATTTCTAATTGTTAACATACTCTATTTTCTTCAAACCAGTCAAAATATTCTAAAATCAACTCTTTTGTCAGCTTCCATGCCATTATTGTCTCATTATACATTACTTTTGTGATTTTCAGGATTTCAAGAATTGCTTAAAAATCAAGAGTTATAAAGACTATCTATTACTTTATTGTAACTAGAATACTATTTTTAAACACATAATCGGACCATTCATTCCCAATACCTGGTAAATCAGGTACTTCAAAGTATCCATTTTTAGGTTGGTAATCATAAACGCATAATTGCTTATTGTATTGATGTAAATTATATACATGATGTTCATGAATTGTAAAATTAGGAATAGCTGCTTCTAAATGCAAGGCTACTGCAGTGGATAATGGGCTTGCACAAACATGCATCTGAACGCCTACATCATAAATATGTGCTAAATCACATATTTTTTTCCCTTCTGTAATCCCCCCACAATTTCCCAAGTCTGGCTGTATTAATTGAATTGAATTATTCTCAAAATATGGAGCATATCCCCACCTTGTATATATACGTTCACCTTGTGCAATAGGAATATTCAATTTATCACATACAAACTTATTCATTTTAGGGTTTGGTGTACATGGTTCTTCAAAAAATAATATTCCATATTCTTTTGCAAGTGACCCAATTTGAACAGCTACTTGTGCATCAATATATGAATGATTTTCCATAATTATATCTACATTTGATCCTACTGCTTCTCTCACTGCTTTTAAACGATTAATTACCATATTTACATATTTGGGAGATTGAAGTCTTGTTGTTGTCTCGCTGTTATATCTTGTCCCATCAGGAGCAAAAGTAAAAAAGTCTATTTTTATTGCATCATATCCTTCTGAGACTGCTTTTTTTGCATAAAAAACATAATCTTCAATGCTTGCTGCAGCTACTTTTGTATCTCCCCATCCAAATTGTAACTGGCTTGCATAACATCGTAACTTATTACGCATTTTCCCACCTAAAAGCTGATATAAAGGCATTTTAAAATATTTACCTTTAATATCCCAAAGTGCAATATCTATAGCTGATATACCAGAAAATATTACTGGCCCTCCATTTTGTGCCCAGAATGTAGATTTATATAATTTTTCCCAAATAACTTCATTATCTAACGGATTCATACCAATAACCTTTTTTGAGAGATCTTGAATAATACCAAAAGCTCCTGTAGCTCCTACCCCATAGGCCATAGCTGCTTCACCATCACCATATATACCTTCATCTGTATAAACTCTACATACAATTGGGGACCATCCAGGATTATCAGTAGACTTTACGTCTACAAGCATTACATCTATCTTTGTTATCTTCATATTATTCTCCTTACTATTTACCTGGCACATAGCAGCCTTTAAATATTTTATTAATATCCTTTTTCATTTCAGGTGTTGTATACGCATCAGTTAAATCTTTTGCCCATTTTGCATTTGCATTGTCAGGACTTACTACAAATCCTACTCCAAAATTATATAAATCATCTGAAGTATAAATTTCTGTATCTTGGCTAATTTTATTACTTACTTGAAACATCTTTGCACTTAAACAGATATCTACATCTGGAAGTGAACTCATAACCTGTGCAACATTTACAGTTGTAAATTTAAGATTTTTAGGATTTTGAGCAATATCTAATGTTGTCGGCACAGTTACACCATCTTTAATTTTAATCATTCCTGCTTTTTGTAACATCAAAAGTCCTCTTGCTTGATTACTTGAATCTTCTCCCAAACAAACCTTTGCGCCATTAGGAATGTCTTTGATATTTTTCCATTTCTTTGAGTAGATGCCAAATACATTGTAATGAATATATGGTTTTAACATTACCATATTGCGTTTCTTTGATTTATTATATGCATCCATCCATGGTTTATGTTGATGTAGTGAAGCATCAATTTCACCTTTCATACATGCTTCATTCATTGTTGTTGCATCTTCCATTACTATAACTTTAACATCATATCCAAGCTTTTTTAATTTGTTTATTGCTACAGGATCATTCACCTCATCATAGTTAAAGGCTACACATGCCAACTTCAATGTCTTTTTATCCTTTGAAGCCCCATTTTTATCAGTGCCTTTGTTTCCACATCCCATTAACATAACTACTGACATGACAACACACAATAATACACTTAAAACTCTTTTCTTCATATTTTCCTCCTTTATATACTTTTTAATCGTTTGCATAATTCCACAATCATTTATCTAATCTTTTTATACACAAAATCGCCTATTACTTGAATTAAAATAACCCATACAACAAGAACTAGAACAATAGAATACATTACTTTATCATTATTGCTTTGATAACCATATTGAAGTGCAGAAGCCCCTAATCCTCCAGCACCAATAGTTCCTGCAACAGCAGTGAAATTTAATACTTGAATTACAGATAAGATATAACCTGATACAAGTGATGGCAGTGCTTCTACAATAACTACTTTAAAAATAATTTGCATGTCAGAAGCTCCAAAAGATTTTGCTGCTTCCACTAATGATGGATTTACCTCTTTTAAACTATTTTCAAATATACGTGCCATGAATGGTGTTGCAGCTACTGTTAATGGAACAATTGCTGCCTGCCAACCAATACTGGTTCCCACAATTAAACGTGTCAACGGTATAATTGAAACCATTAATATAATAAATGGAAAGGAACGTATAACACTAATCAAAGCATTTGAAATTGTATTAACTGTTTTATTCGGTCGTATGCCATCTTCTCTTGTCATATACATAATCATAGCCAATATAAATCCAAAAAAACCGCCTAATAAAGCTCCTAACACAAGCATTTTTAATGTAGCAATACATGCAGGCAACATAATTCTATTAATAATTTCTTCCCATGGTATATCCCTCATTTTGCTGCTTCCTTTCTCTAATTGTTAAGTTTCTACATTTTAGCATGTATTTTTTTATAAATAACATGATGTTGTTTAAAATATGAAAGAAAACTTTCTTCATATTGTTCTTTAAAATTTATAACAAATTTTGCCATTTTTTCTTTTCTAAAATGTTCTACCTTTCCATCTACAATAGAAAATGGAATTTGTACCTCTATTGCCAGTTTAGACAGCAATGCATCATTTTCATCAGATTCTGTAGTTATTAATTGATAATTGCACCCTTCCAATAATTCATAATCTTCAGTTCCTAATAATCTTTGTAAAGCATCTGACTGTCTTGTAAAAATTTGTCGAACGTCCCCATTTTCAACAATTCTTCCGTTTTCTAATAATGCTAATTTTGTGCATAATTGTCTTACAACTGACATCTGGTGTGTTACAAACACTATTGTGATCTTCAATTCCTCATTGATTTTCCTTAGTAGCGTTAATATATCTTTTGTTGTTCGAGGATCTAATGCTGATGTTGCTTCATCACATAGCAATATTTTAGGTTCCATTGCTAAAGCCCTGGCAATTGCAACACGCTGCTTCTGACCACCACTTAAATTATTAGTTTTCACATAAAGCTTGTCCTTAATATCTACTAATTCTACAAGTTCCTTAACTTTTTTATCTATGTCTAATTTTCCTAATTTCCAACATTTCATTGGAAGTGCAATATTTTCATATACTGTTTTTCTTTCTAGAATTGAAAATTGTTGAAAAATCATTCCAATATCTTTTCTAAATTTTCTTAATTCATTTCTATTTAATGAATTAACTTTTATATTATCAATTATTACATTTCCCTCTTGAAAGTTCTCTAAGCCATTAATACATCTTAATAATGTAGATTTTCCTGCACCGCTTCTTCCAACTAACCCAAAGATTTCTCCATCATTAATAGTTAATGAGATTTTGTCTAAAACATTCAATTTTCCATAATTTTTGCTAAGGTTCTCTATAACTATCAATTTTACTCCTCCATTCTACACAAAAAAATAATAATATAAGTATTCCATGAAATATTATTATGCTAAAATTATATTATGAAAACCATATCATTTGCATTGGCTTTTAATCTTTCAACAATAACTGACTTGATTATACAGCCTTGCTATTATTACGTCAAATTTGAAAAAATTATAAATATTAACACTTCTATACTAATATTTTATACTTGTCCAATTTTTGGAAAACAAAAAGACATCTAGTAAACTTTACAAATTTACTAGATGTCTTGATATTCTATTAATGGCGGGAATATGTGGGAATCGAACCCACCCGTCATGGTCTTAGCACGACAGAACGGTTTTGAAGACCGCCAGGAACACCAGAACCTATCTACTCCCATATTTAATTACATAAAATATTATAAGATGTACCATTTATTATGTCAACATTTTTCGTCTATTTTCTTATCACTTTATGTGATTAATTATATTACATTTTATGATACAGCTATAATATAATTAAACTGTTTACTAAATCAAAGTAGCTTTTTTTATAATTCTTTAGTATTAACAAAGCACCCTCTTATCTCCTAATCTTTTAGTTAACTTTATACTGTCAAAATGTCCTGCTAGTGCCTCAGCATATTTTCTGCTTGTATTTAACTCATCTCTTAGTTCTGCTAAAGTCATACTTCCATTATTAGTTATAATATTTATAACTAATTCTTTAACCTTTCTGTAATCTTCTAACAAAAAGAAACAATCCTCTGATACTTTTACTAAAATACCTTCATCCACTATAGAATCAAATACCATCCTAAAGTTTTTAGTATCCTTCTCTTTTGTCTCAAGTTCATTATATTTAGGAGGTGAAAATTTACCAGCTTTAAAAGATTTTATAATGTGTTCTCTTATTAATTTTTGCTCTTTAGTATAAGTTATACTAAAGTCTGGAAGTGAAATAAAATTGCCATGTATAAGTAATAATTTTTCACTTACTAGCAAATCCATTATCTGACCATAGGTTTTCTGATTCAGTGATTTCCCGAACACTTTATTTTTTATTTCTTCTTTAGATATCCCCCATTTAAGTGGGTTTTCCTTATGGTATTTATCAAGTATATTAACTATTTCAGCTATTTTTTTATTAATAAAACATCTATGAACGTAAATTGCTTTATCTCCTCTGTCAAATTTCACTATTTTATTTTCACTTATTAATTTTTCTAGCTTTTCCTCAATATTTTCCTCATTTTTCCCCAATGATTTTAATATGTCTGTGATCCTTGGATATTCCTTACTTAAGTTTTTAATAGTATTTTCTAATATACTTTCAGCCTTTCCACTTTCCTTTATCTTTAACTCTTCAATATATTGCTGGTCAAATCGTTTTGCTTTTTTAGCAAGTGGCTCAATTATAGATCCACCTCCTATAGTATTCATAGGTGAGTAGCTTCGTATTACATATCTATCATTTCTTTGAGCAGTTAGAGGTTTTTCTAACCTTAGCTGCACATATGCTTCTTCTCCTGGCTCCACCTGATCTTTATTTAATATAACAACTCTGCATATGATCTCACTTGTCCCATGATAAAGCCTTACTCTTTGCCTATTTTCTAAGGGTTTTAATGCACTTTTTAAATAATATAATTTACAATCAACCATTAAGGATGGTTCCATTAAATTTTCAACAGATATTACATCTCCCCTTTTAACATCACTTACCTTTACATTTGCTATATTTATAGCACATCTCTGTCCTGCTTCAGCAGCCTTTACAGACTGATCATGCACTTGAATTCCTCTTACTTTAGATACAAGCTTTGTTGGGTAAATTTCTATTATTTCACCTTCCTTAATGGATCCACTTATAACTGTTCCTGTCACTATTGTTCCAAATCCACTTATCGTAAATACCCTATCTACCGGAAGCCTAAAATGCCCTTGCACGTCTTTAGCTTCTGCTTCTTCTGTAAATTTGTCTATATCTCCTATCAAATCATCTAATCCAACACCAGTCTTAGAAGATACTGAATGAATTGGAGCATTTTCTAAAAAAGTCCCTTTAAATTCATTTTTTATATCTTCCTTTACCATTGATAACCACTCTTCATCTACTAAATCTGACTTTGTAATGACAACAATACCTTTTTTAACGTCCAATAATTGAAGAATTTCAAAATGTTCTCTTGTTTGAGGCATTATTCCTTCATCTGCAGCTATTACTAAAATAACTATATCTATGCTGCTTATTCCTGCTAACATATTTTTAATAAACTTCTCATGCCCTGGCACGTCTATAATTCCTGCTCTTTTACCCGATGGCAGATCAAAGAAAGTAAATCCAAGATTTATAGATATTCCCCTTTCTTTTTCCTCTCTAAGAGTATCTGTTTCTCTACCGGTTAAAGCTTTTATAAGAGTGGTTTTTCCGTGGTCTATATGTCCTGCTGTTCCAATTATAATATGTTTCATATACATTACTACCTCTCTTTTAATCTAAAAAAATAAAAGCATTTACTATTATATCAAAATCTTTATCAAAAATAGTTCTTACATCTAATATAACCTCATTATTTGAAATTCTAATTATTATAGGAGTTTTATTTTCTCTTAATTTTTTTTCTAATTCTTGTGGAGAAAACTTATCACTTTCTACCTTTATAACATATGTATCTATTTTTTCTGTAGGCATTGAACCTCCACCTACTATTGAATAATCTTCTTCTAAAGCAAATTTAAAGTTTTTAATTTTGCTTTCAAGTTCCTCTTTAAGCCTTTGTGCCCTTTTTTTATGATCACTCTTTTGGCTTAGTATCATATGCAATGTAGGTATGTTTTCTACAGCCTCTTTTTCATCTAAATAATACTTAAGTGTTCCCTCTAATGCAGCAAGTGTCATTTTATCTATTCTCAATGCCCTCGTAAGTTGATTTTTTTTCATTTTATCTATATATACTTTTTTACCTATAACTATTCCTGCCTGTGGTCCCCCAAGCATCTTATCTCCACTAAAAGTAACTACATCTACACCTTTTTTAATACTTTCCTGAACTGTAGGTTCATGTGTAAATCCATATTTTGAAAAATCTATTAATGTACCGCTTCCTATATCTTCTACTACAGGTATTTTACTCTCATACCCTAGCTTAACCAATTCTTCTAAAGATACATCCTCTGTAAATCCTAGAATTTTAAAATTAGATGTATGTACTTTTAGTAAAACACCAGTATTTTCATTTATATTATTGCCATAATCATATAAATGGGTTCTATTTGTTGTTCCAACTTCTACAAGCCTTGCTCCACTAAAGCTCATAACATCTGGCACTCTAAAAGAACCTCCTATTTCAACTAACTGCCCTCGAGATACAATTGCTTCTTTATCCTTACACAAAGTATTCAACACCAGCATAACTGCAGCTGCATTATTATTTACAACCATAGCAGCTTCTGCTCCTGTCACTCTCTTAATGAGTTCTTCAACGTGGCTATACCTTGAACCCCTTTGTCCTTTCTTCAAATCATATTCCAGGTTATTATAGTTATCAGCCACATTTACAACATTCTCTAAAGCCTTTTTAGCTAATAGTGATCTCCCTAGATTAGTATGTATAATAACTCCTGCAGCATTTATAACTTTTTTAAATTTTGAACCTTTCTTCTCTTCTAAAAGTTCTAAAAAGCTTTTTAATATATTCTCTTTTGAATATTCATCTATACTGCCACTTAATATAAGCTCTCTATAGTTATCTATAGCCTCTCTTAATGTCTCAACAACAATCGTTCTCATTGTAAATTTTAGTTCATTGTTTACTATATCTTCTTTTAGAAGTTCATCTATCTTTGGTAGATCTCTTAACAGTTGATTCTTTTCCATTTTATTTCCACCTTCTAAACTATTCTAAAATTTTGCATCCTCATTGCATTTATCTGCTACCTCAAGCATAATTTCATAATCGTTATATACACTTTTAGACATTAAGTTCAACAGGCTATTAGAATTAATAGAAAGATTATCCACTTAAGCCATCGCCTTTGAAATTGCATCTTGAATCTTGAGTACCATTTTCTTTGATTGTTCTGCCTCTTAGACTTATTCTACTATTATATAGCCCTCTTCTTGCTTAACTATTACTTCCCCAATAATCGCTGATGGTAATTCCAATTTTGAAAGTTCCTCTATTATTTTAGGACTTTCCTTTTTTGAACAAGTTATTAAAAGCCCACCCGAGGTTTGAGGATCAAATAATATATCTTTCATCCATTCTGGAGTATCTCTAAACTCAAATTTACCTTCTATATATTTTCTGTTATTATAAGTTCCTGCTGGTACAAGTCCTATTTCTGCATACTCTTTTGACTCTTTTATATAAGGTATTTTATCCTTATATAATTTAAAAGTGACACCTGAAGCTTCGGCCATTTCATATCCATGCCCCATAAGTCCAAAACCCGTTATATCTGTGCAAGCTGAAATATTATAATTTACAATTATTTCACTCGCATATTTATTTAAAGTAGTCATAACTTTTACAGCTTCATCATAAGCTTTCTTTGATGCCATTCCTCCTTTTATGGCAGTGTTTATTATTCCAGTTCCTAAGGGCTTTGTTATAATAACATCCTCTCCTACTTTCGAACCAAAATTTTTAAGAATTTTATCTGGATGGATTATTCCCATTACAGATAATCCATATTTGGGTTCATCATCCTCTACCGTATGACCACCAATAACTACTGCTCCTGCTTCAATTACCTTATCTGCTCCCCCTCTTAATATTTCCCCTAAAATATCTATAGATAAACAATTTGGAAAACACACTATATTTAAAGCTACTGTCGGTTTTCCACCCATTGCATATACATCACTTATAGAATTTGCTGCAGCAATTTGCCCAAAAGTATAAGGATCATCAACTACTGGGGTAAAAAAATCTAATGTTTGTATAACTGCCATTTCATCATTTACCTTATAGACAGCCGCATCATCAGAGGTCTCTATTCCCACTATTAAATTTTTATCTTCCATTTTAGGTAACTTACCTAATATTTTTGACAGGGTCTCCGGCCCTATTTTTGCCGCTCATCCTGAAGTTTTACTTAACTCTGTAAGTCTTTTTTGAGCCACATTGACACCTCCTACTAAAATTTCACACTTTATATCCACTTTACTTCTCTTTTTCACTTATAAATTATTGCCAAAAATTAAAAAATATAACTTTAGAATCAGTCAACAGTAAATGTGGCCTTTTCAACAAGCTACCACTATGAAAATTTTAAGATGTGAAACCTTTGACATCTTTTTTAGACAGATCCTAATATTAAGTTTAGTGCATATAAAGTGTAGTCAATATCTTTTTTGTCGTTAAATGGCCCTAAACTAAATCTTAAAGTTCCTTCAGCAAGAGTTTTTATAGTTTTATGAGCTAAAGGTGCACAATGTAATCCTGATCTAGCCATTATTCCGTAATCTCTATCTAAAATAAATCCTAATTCGGCATTATTAATTTTAGTTGAATTTATAGAAATAGTAGGGGTTCTTAAAGATGCATCTTTAGAACCATAGACTTTAATAGAAGGTATGTTTAAAAGTCCATCAATAAAATGTTGGCAAAGCTGTTGTTCTTTTTCTTGGATTGATAAAATTCCTGCTTTAGTTATATAATTAATCCCTGCAAGTAATCCAGCTATACCAGGTGCGTTTAATGTTCCACTTTCAAATTTATCAGGAAGAAAGTCAGGTTGGGTTATACTTTTTGACAGGCTTCCTGTACCACCTTCAATAAAAGGTGAAGCTTCTTTATTTAAATCATCATCAATTAAAAAGCCACCTGTCCCTTGAGGACCTAAAAGAGACTTATGTCCTGTAAAAGCTAATGCATTGCAGCCTATTTCAGAAAAGTCTACAGGTATAGCGCCAGCACTCTGAGCAGAATCTACTATAAAATAAATACCTTTTTTCTGACAAATTTTGCCTACTTCTTTTAAAGGTTGAATGCTGCCTATTATATTAGAAGCATGAGTTAAAACTACTAGCTTAGTGTTAAGCTTAATAGCTTTTTTAAAATCCTCAATATTGAGAATTCCACTTTCTGGACATTCAATTATATCTAGATCAATGTGTTTAGTTTCTTTCAGATTAGAAAGTGGTCTTAAAATTGAATTATGCTCCATAGATGAAGTAATAATATGCCATCCTTCTTTTATGACACTTTTTAATAATATATTAAGTGATTCAGTTATATTTGACGTAAAAATTACATTTTCAAGTTTGTTAAAATTAAAAAGCTTCATTAAAGCTTCCCTACAGCTAAATATAATTCTGTCTCCTTCTAAAACATTAGCATATCCACCTCTGCCTGGATTTGCACCTATATTTTTCATATAATTAAAAACAGAATAATAAACATCTTCTGGTTTTGGATAACTAGTTGCAGAGTTATCTAAGTAAACTTTCACATTTGCACCTCCCTAATTCATTTAATGGTTTTATGTACGAACAATTACCACATATAAAAGACAATATTATATGTTAACATATAATTCCAATATTTATTAGAACTTATAACACCTCTTACATAGATTAAAAAAAGCATTTGCAGCAGGAGTAAGAGTTCTCTTAGAACTAACAATTAAATAAATATATCTTTTAAGAGAAAGGTTTTTTATACAGCTTTCTTTTATGAATCCTAATGATATATAATCTTTAAATGTGTTTTTTGAAACTATGGATATCCCAAGACCATTTTTTACAAACTTATAAAGTGCATCTAGATTGTTCACTTCAAAATACACATCTATACTTGAAACATCTATTCCTTGTTTTTTTAGAATGTCTTCAAAGGCTTTACGAGTTGCAGATCCTGGTTCTCTTAATATAAATTTATATTTAAGTAGAAAGTCTATGTCTATGATATCAGGGAAATTAAAATCTGACGGAGATATTACAACTAGATCATCTTCCATGATACTATAAGTCCTAATCTTTTCATCATTAACAAATTTACCTACAAAGCCTATTTCACAATTAAATTTTATAATATCTTTAATTATTTTATCAGAGCTTTCTTCTACAACATCAAATGAAACATCAGGGTATTGCTGATGAAAATCTTTTATTAAAGAAGGCAATATATTATTACAAGGGGCAGTACTTGCTGATACCCTAAGCTTTCCACTAACTGTTCCACTAAACTTTGCAAGATTATAGATAGCTTTATCACGGGAATTTAAAATATCTATAGCATATTTTAGAAATGACTCCCCTGCAGGTGTTAGAAATACTTCTCTAGATGTTCGGTTAAATAATTGTACCTTTAATTCTTTTTCTAAACTAGCTATATGAGCACTTATAGCAGGTTGTGATAAAAAAATTGAGTCCGCAGCCTTAGAAAAGCTTTTAAACTTTGCTACATTAATAAATGCTTCTATTTGATTAAACTCCATTAAAATGTCCTCCTGATTACATGATTATTCATCAATTTTTGTTCTTTTACACAAATAGGATTTTATGGTACGCTTCATTAATTCTTGCTGTATAATACTTTAAGCAAATGTTTTTTAGTTATTCATTAAAAGGAAGATTTAATATCAATAATCCATTCTTTTTTAAGCTCCCATAAGCCTGCTTGTAAATTTTTTTCCTTCATAGCTCCAGACTTTATTAGCTGATGATATTTAAATAAATTATCCCAGCTTTTTTTTACTTTTGATTTTAAATTTGGATAAAAAGGCTTGGTAACTATGTCTGACTCAATTGAAATATTAAACTTTGCTAACATATCCTTGTGAATTCTTTCATCCTTTTCATCAGCAGCTAAATATTTTAGATTTAAAATCTTATTCCAATCTTCAGCTCTAAAAAAAACACATTCTTCTACCGGCACTTCCAAAGAAAGCAGGTAATTGCCTGGATACGATCCAGCATAATCTATTTTATTATGTGTCCAAAATGGATACTCAGCATGTTCAGGCTTTTTTACAATATTTTGTGCTTTATTTATATACCAATTATATGCCTCTAAAAATATTCTTGAAATCTCCTGATACTTTTTTACAATGAATTCTCTTTTTACATAGCATACCTTATTTTCCATTAACGCTTTAATAACCTCTGGACTTTGGGAAGTATATAGTATTACCTTATTACTTTTTGAACCCATTCCTTTTTCACCTCCCAAATTGTACCCTGCTTTAAATTTGACAATGAATAAGAATTGTCAAATAATCTACTCCAACTTTTAATTATTTCACTTTTAAGATGAGGGTAAAAACCGCTTATATATGCATTTGAACAATTTGATATTCCATAATTATTAAGTTTTTTATCGTATTCTTCTTCATCTTCCTTACTTAATGGAACATACCATAAATTCACTACTCTACCCCATTTTTCTGTATCCGTCACAATGACCAAATCCTTATCTACTAAAAGCTCTAATATAACAGTACCAGGGGTTCGTTGAAGCATAAAATCAGGAGTTATTGAAACCCATATAGGATATTTTACGTCGTTAGGTATTGGAACTATTTCACTTGCTTTCATAGTGTACCAAGAATACACTTCAAAATAATATTTTGCACAGTTTTCCAGTTTGTTTTCTATATATTCTCTTTTTACAATATATCTTTGTTCCTTTTCCAAAACATCAAGAATATTCTTATCCTGCCTAGTCCATATTCTTATTTTTTCTTTCATAAAAATCACCTTATTCTTAATTTATATATAAAGAACTTTTCTATAAACCTGCTAGACTTTCTTACTGAAACTATGACAACATGAATTATCTCAATACATAGATAATCCCAACAGACACTTAACTTATGTAAAGAAATATATTAACATTCTAAAAGACATATTTAAATACCTTTGACATAAGCCTCAGCTCAGTATTTTATAAAGTCTTAGTATCTTTGATATGTTTCATGTATGAGTTTACCAATAATTCTTAGACTTTTAAGATACTGAGCTTTAGACTTATGAAAAGTATTTATTCTATCCACCGTGTTTGTGTATAATACTATTTAAATCCATTCTTTACAAGTACATTAATAGCGTTTTCGCTTTCATCTTCACTTACCAAAACTATTGGTCCAGTGCAGCCCATTCCACTCTCAGAATATATTCCTTCCTTCCAAAGTGACTTACAAGCATCTTCAAGCTCAAGAATATCAATTCCAGGTATCCCATAAGTTACTACTTTTTTAGGTGGAATCTTAACTTCTTCTACTGCAGCTGCAGGCTTTTCCTTTTCAAGGATTTTTCCTATTATTTCTTTTAAACCTGCTTTATTGGCATTTTTATATTCAATATCAGCAAGCTGCAATAAATTATTTTTTGCAGAAAGTGCACAATATTTTAATGCTTCACAAATTAATGGAGCTCCTGATGCTCTAGATACTATATTAATTATCTTATCATAGCCTTCTCCTACTCCTGGACCATATCCATATCCAGTAGTTTCATAATTTCCTCCTGTTGTAAATGATGCAAATATCTTTACAAGCAAGTTACCTGTTAAGGAGTCACAAATCATAACATCAGGTGTTCCTGCCAGCAGGTCATTTCCTCTCATGACTGAACCTCCATCAGCTCTTAAAGATTCACTAAAAGAAAACTTATATCCTCTGCTTTGCAGTTCTTTAAGTGCTCTCTCAACTCCTCTAGCTCCATCTACATTTAATATGCCAATCTTAGGATCTTTTATTCCGCAAGCTTTTGCAACGGCTATTCCATTTATAGTATTTTTAATCATTCCTTCAACTCTATGGGTAGCTGTTGTTCCTGTAGTTGTAGCAATTATCATTTCTTTTCCTAACCCTGGAGTAATAACTTTTCCAACTGTTGAAACTCCTATAGGAAAATCAAAATGCTGAGTGACACATCCGTCTATTACTTTATTATCTAACAACTCTACCATTTTTTTATGGCCTTCTTCAGCATCACTAACCTCAACTATTTCAAAGTCTCCTTCAACTTTAGGTCCTATTAAAACTATATCAAAATCACCATATTTGCTCTTGGCAAGTGCTGCAGCTTTAATCATCTCGTCCACACCATGTTCTGAACCAAAAGTGGTTAATCCAATTTTAACTCTTTTTCCGAAGCTTCCACTTATTATTCCATCAGCTATTTCATTAAATACTTCTGAAATTACTTTTTTAGTTTGCTCCACGCTGCTCCCTCCTTTTTGTTAGTATTCATTTTTCAATTTGCAATGTTTAACTAGAAATTTTCTTTTCTATGTCAAAACTGACTACTTGTTATTCTTCCATCATTTGAGCAGCAAATTTCTTAAATTCTTCAGCTATCATGCTCTTAATTTCTTCTTTTGAAACCGTATTAGTATCATCTACAATACCAGAATTCTTTTCTACTAATATTGATATTCCATCAAACAAGTTAGTCATTCTTCCTAAGAACAAGCTTCCTTTTCCTATTAACATAAAGTTATTTAATTTTCCTGACATTATATGTTCAATACCATGACCAACTATAGGAACTCCTGATGGTATGTGCCCTTGTGTTGGCGCATATCCTGGATATCCATGTTGTTTTACAAAGTTTGGCAGTTCTTTTCTATCTAGCTGCCCATTTTTTACTGCAAGAGCTCCTATCATCTTGTAATTTTGAGTTGGAACATCTCCTGCCCCTGCAGGTTCAGTTAAGTCTGGAGTCTGCAGTTCCGGCGCAAATTTATCAACATCAGTAATCTTTAATCCATTTTCAGTTAATGGATCTAAAACTAATGCTTCCAATACTGCCTGTGGTGCAGCACCATGAGATATACTATGTCTTCCTATAACATCTGTTCTTATTACAGGACTTACACCATCATTTTCTGATATCAGTATTGCAAATCCTCCTAAGCAATCTTCTAAAACAGGCAATCCCTTTTTAACATGATCTCTACCATTCATTCCAAGCTTAGCAGTGGAACCACCAGCAAACACAATGACATTCTTATAAACTCCTGCTTTAACTAATGCAGCTGCATTAACTATTGAATGTGAAGGGCCAGCACAAAAACCCCTCATGTCTATACCAGTAGCACCTTTGATTCCTGCAATTTCACCACAAGCTTTGGCTATATTTCCACCGCCTCTTTGATTCATGTCTCCAATAGCTTCTTCTGAACATTCAATCATATATTCTACTTCATTTACATCTATTCCTGAATTTTCAACTAAATGCATTAGAGCAAGAACTCCTGATGCTTTAACTGATAAATTTTCAACAATTATATGTGAAGTTAAATTTTTATCAAATTCATGTGCTCTTTTTACGCATCCTACAAGTTTATCATTTAAATATAAACCTTCAGCTACATGATCTTCTACCAATTTCTCTATATCAGCTAGACAAACACCTTCCTTTAATTCATCTGCTTTCTTACTTAAAATTGGACGTGCCTTAAACTTTTCTCTAACTGTTTCAGTAAAATTCTTTTCTAATAAGACAAGATCAAATACATCACTTACCTTAATTAGTCCATAGAATTCATCTTCAGGCATTATTTCTCCAAACTTACCAAACCTTGATGCACCATCAATTTTTTCATCATACCAAGGTCTTTTTCTTTCACTTAATTCTTCTGGAGTCATGTTTCCTATATAAGTTTGATTTGGTGCATAACCAACTACATCCTCAAATGATCTTAAGTGATTCGGCATTTCTTTTAAATACTCTGACTCTGGATTCGTTTCTCTTTCTAATGTTTGAGTAGTACCATTATGTATTGTCATATCCGGTGCATTTACTAATACATAGGCAGCATTTTTGATTACTGGAAAACTCATTAAAAACCCTCCTTAATAATTTCAATTAATATATGCTGGAAAATAGCATACATTTCTGCATGCCATTTTCTAATTTTTTCTAATTATTAAATGTTATATGGACTATTTGTTATATTTTGAATAACTGTCTCTAACAGTTTTTACCTCACTAATAATTTCATCCACATCAAGAACCATTTCCATCATTCCACATTGTTCATCATAAACAGCTGGATCGAATTCTGCTTTAACTTCAGGTTCTACTGCATGATATACACCAAGTCCTAATGCTATTCCAGCAAGAGGTCCTGCAAATGTTGGATCTCCAGCACATACTGTTTCTGCTGAAAGTCCTGATGCTTCTGCTTCTGCTCCTCCTAAAATTACAATTACATTTTCTGCGCCATATTTTTCAGTTAAATCTTTTACTCTTTGTTGGATCTCCAGATCCATAGCTCCAGCGGCTGTTCAAACAAAGCATTCTGTTGAAACAAATATTGCTTCTCCTTTAGCACTTTTAACACATTCTTCTATAGCTGGACCTGGAATTCCATCTCTATCTCCTATTGCAATTACTTTTTTTCCTTCTAATAAACTCATATCTTTTCCTCCTTAATTATGTTAAATATTTATATGCTTTTTAATCATTGCCTCAATATTTTCTTTATTAGCATCGTCCTTTACAACTTCTTCAATCTTTTCTCCATCTTTATAAAGAACAATTGTTGGAAGGCCGAGTACTCTCTGAGAAATAGCTAATCTTCTAGCTTTTGTAGTATTTAGTTTACAAAACTTTACCTGATTACCATACTGCTTTGATAGTTCCTCCACATCAGGCATCAATGCTTGACAAGGTACACAACCGTCTCCAAAATAATCTACAAGTACATAACCCTTAGTTTCCAAGACTTCATCCTTAAATGTATTTTTATCCAAAATTACCATTTTAACTCCACCTTCTACTCTTCAAAATTATTTTCTATATATTTTCCAGCCTCCACAGCTGCTATTGCTCCATCTGCTGCAGCTGTAACTACCTGTCTCAATGGCTTTTCCCTAATATCTCCTGCTGCAAATACTCCAGAAATATTAGTTTCCATTTTATCATTTGTTATAATATAGCCTGCCTTATTCATTGTAATTTTATCTTTAAATAGACCATTTATAGGTAAATAACCTACAAAGACAAATACTCCAAATGTTCCATCCTCTTCATCAGCGAAATATTCATTTATTTCTCCAGTTTTTGTATCTTTAAATACAGCAGATTCAAGCAATCCATCACCTTTTAATTCTGTTATTACTTTATTCCACATTATTTCAACTTTAGGATTTTTAAAGGCTTTTTCCTGTATGGATTTTGCTGCTCTAAGTTCATCTCTTCTATGAACTATAGTAACCTTTTTAGCAAACTTCGTCAGATAAAGAGCTTCTTCAATAGCTGCATCACCTCCCCCTACTACAAAAACTTCTAGATCTTCAAAAAATTCTGCATCACAGGTTGCACAGTAAGACACGCCTTTACCAATTAACTGATTTTCCCCAGGACAGCCAATATGCCTTGGAGTAGCTCCAGTTGCAATGATTACAGCTTTAGCCTGATATTCTTCTTTAATGCCTTTGAGCCTTTTTATTTTTCCAGTAAAATCTACTTCTTTTATCTCATCTTTTTTTCTTTCTGCTCCAAAGCTCTCAACCTGTTCTTCCATCCTGGCAATTAAGCTGGGACCTGTAGCCTCTTTTATTGACCCTGGATAGTTGGCAACTTCATCTGTAATTACAATCTGTCCACCTGCCTTGCTTCTTTCTAGTAGCAAAGTTTTCATCTTAGCCCTTGCTGAATATAAGGCTGCAGAAAGTCCGGCAGGACCAGAACCTATTATAATAACATCATAAATATTATTCATATTGCACCTTCTTTCTTAATATTTCAATAATATTTACTTACTACTTATATAAATTTACTTTTAGTTCGCCATTTTTATATACTACTATTTCTTCTTTAAACTTTCTCTTCCCGAAGAGCCTTGTATATGCTGTAGCACATGACAAGCATAATCAGCATAAACGGAAAGGCAGCGGCAATTGAAGCCGTTTGAAGTGTCTTTATAGCAGCTGTTCCTCCTACTAAAACAAGCATTATTGTGATAGCTCCTTGGGCAATTCCCCAAAACCCACATAGCTTTTTACTTGGATTCTGGTCTCCCCCAGATGTAAACATGCTCAGTACATAGGTAGCTGAATTAGCAGCTCCAGCAAAGGAAGCAATGATCAGTACAATCGCAAGCGGCGCAGTGATAACATAAAGTGGTAGATGCTGCAACGTTGCAAATAAAGCTGTGGAAATATCAGTTTTAACTGCTGCCTGAATTGCACCGTGTGACAACGCATCTAGATTAAATGCTGCTCCACCATAGATTGCAATCCATATAAGACAGAAACCTGCAGGCAGGAAGACTGACGCTAGTATGAATTCGCGAATAGTACGACCTCTGGAAACACGTGCTATGAACTGACCTACAAACGCTGCCCATGCAATATACCAAGCTCTGTAGAATATCGGCCAGGCTTTAGTCCATTCAATATTGCCCATCCACAAACTCTGTCCCATAAAGTTTTGAATATAATCACCAAACGTATGAGTGAAAGTATTTAGTATAAATACCATTCCACCAAACAGGAAGATAAATACCATAAATCCAATTGAAAGCCATACCTTCACATCAGCAACAGCCTGCATTGCCTTATGTAGTCCAGATACAGTAGCAAGCGTAAATATCGCTGTCATAATTGCAATAATAACAGCAGTCATACCAGGTGTCGCTGTAATTCCCCAGATATATTGTATCCCTGTGGCAATTTGAGCAGCTCCTAATCCTAAGCTGGTTGCTACTCCAAATATCGTAGCAAATACCGCTATTATATCAATTGTTTTACCAATAGGTCCATAAATACGATCACCAAGAATTGGATAAAAAGCCGAGCTGATTAAGCATGGAAGACCTTTTCGATACTGGAAATATGCCAGAGCTAAACCACAAACCGCATAAATAATCCAAACATGAAAGCCAAAATCATTAAATACAATTCGCATAGCATCATGCATAGCTTGCGGAGTCCCCGGTTGCCCCACCGGTGGTGACATATAATGAGTCATTGGTTCAGCAATCGCCCAAAAAACCATTCCAATACCCATTCCCCCTCCAAATAGCATAGTAAACCACTGGAAAGTTGTAAATTCTGGTTTTTCATCATCCGCCCCTAGCTTGATATTACCAAAACGACTGAGAGCAATAATAAATATGACTACTGTAAAGATAAATACTGACATAAGATATAGCCAACCGAAATTAGTAGTTAAAAATGCTAACACACCATTGGCTGCTTTAGCCATTTGAGAAGGCAGGATTATACTAAATGCTACAAATACCAAAGCTATACCTGCAGAAACATACAGAACCGAACGATCTTTTGACTTTTGTTCATCTGACATAATTAATTTTCCTCCTTCACAAAATCAATCTAAATAGGTCTCATTCATTTTAACAAGACCTATTTAGTTACATGAAACTCCTTCTTCTTTCGTCGAATGAGTAAATGATTTAGATTTTTACTTTAAAAACAGTTTGTTCTTGAATATCAGTTGCAAGGGCATCTAAAGCTACACCCACTCTATGATATCTTAATTTCCATTGCTGCTCTTTAGAATCTGCAGGATTTCCAAGTGGATATGGAATGGAAATGGTTGGTACTATCCTATTTGAACCTACTGTTGTTGCTACAGGAATTAAATTACACATTTGAACAACTGGGAAACCAGCTCTTTCAATTTCTTTTACCATCGTTGCACCGCAACGTGTACAAGTTCCTCAGGTGGAAGTTAATATAACTCCATCTACTTTATCTCCTTTTAAATACTCTACAATTTCTTTGGCCATTCTAGCTGCTTCACCTTGAGTTGTACCAGTTCCTACAGTTGAATAAAAATATTCATGAATTTTCCCTATTTTGCCTTCTTTTTCATATGCTCTTAAAGCATCTAAAGGAACTATGACATTAGGATCAGCATTTGCTGCAGCTGGATCAAAACCTGCATGTATTGTTTTAAATACTCCTGATTCCAATCTATCCATCTTGGAGTAATCATATCTGCCCCATCTTGTTGCAGATGCAGATTGTATTCTGTCAGGGTTATCCACTGGAACTATTCCTCCTGAAGTTACTACTGCTATATTAGCTTTACTTAGGTCCTTTATAGCAGGAGCTATAGCTACTGTATCCTTTTTAGGAATAGGAAGTTCAGTTTCAAATTCCTCACCATTAAGCTTTTTAATGAGCATTTTTACAACTCTTTTAGCTGCAGGTTCTTTGGATTCAAGCCATATCTGATGTCTTTTACCTCTTCCGTAATAACCTTCTGCATCTGCCCATAAAAGCTCTTCACCATTCAATATTTTATTTCCAAAATCAGCCATGGCTTTCATGTCTTTTTTCATTCTTCCTGCATTATTTCCGCCTTTGAAAATGTATACATCTTTCTTAAACATCTCAACTCCAGGATTTTCAACATGCATAGATGATATTACTGGTACATTAAATCTTTCTTTTACTGCTTTACATATAACTCCGCAGGCATTTCCATATCTACCTGCTTGAAATGCAGGTCCTGCAAAGAATATATCAAATTCTTTTCCTTCAAGGAAGCCTAATATTCTGCTTACTGCTTCCTTTTCATTAGATCCCATAAAGTTATCACCACATATTATAGTGTGGGTAACTTCAGCATCTTTAAGAAGTGCATTTAATGCCAAAGCTGGTCCAACTTGTCCTTCTCTAATTTCAGGTTCAAAATCAGCTTTTTCTTCTCCTCCTATTTGTCCAAAGAATTGATTTATATATAAAATTGCCTTTTTCATATTATTCCACCTCCCTAAAACTCTTTCATTGTCTTTGGTGACCATCCACAAATTTGATCTCCACAGAACATAGCATTATTTTCCATAATTATTGAACCATCTTTTCGTACAGAAGGTCCAAGTATTTCATCATTTGCCCAACCACCGGACAATCCATCTCTACCAAGTGATTCAAGTTCACCAATTACTGTTTCCATAGGAGGAAGCTCTATAAGTTCTGAAACGTTTCCAGTAGAAACTATAGCATCCGCTTTTTCATCAAGAGCAACCAAAGGTTGTGATTCTCCATCTCTACCTGTACATTCATTAGTAATTCCTACAGTTTTAACCCCTGCATCCTCTAGTGCCACAATACATGCAATAAAATCAGCATCAGGATTACCATAACCTTCTTCAGAAACTATAGCTCCATCTGCTCCCAAGGACTTTGCCATTTGAGCTACAAACAACGCTGCACGGTTTTTCTGATCCAAAGCAACATTTAAGTTTGACATTATAACACCTAGGAAATTTATTGTCTTTCCATGCTCTGCATATAACTCTTTAATAGTAGGATTATTTTGAAAATCATATGTTGCCCATTTTGATGATACTGGCATAAAGCTTCCAGAAATCATTGCTCCATCTAAAATTTCATTTGGATGCATAAATGTAGGAACAATATGGTTTGTATCCCAACCGTAAACAAGATCATTGTAACCCATTTCTTCCATCTGTGATTGAGGCTGCATAACAAATACAACGCTTGGAAGCTTTTGAACATCTTCAGCTCTTTTGGTAACAGGAGTCAATTCAAAAGTTTCAATATCTTCGGGCTCTAAATCCTTTACACAGCTTCCTATATATTCAGCCAGTTTATGTCCTGCCCATCTCAAAGCTTTATTTTTCTTCTGTTGTTCATTTTTCTCAAAATCTTCATCTGTATCTCCAACAAGGACAATATTTTTCAGTTGTGAAAAGTAAGTATACTTTGCTCCTTCACCGCTCATATCTATTAATCCATCCTGGAATCCACCCCAATGCTTGCCAACTACAAGCAAACTGCAGTCCTTAAGTGCATGTGTACGACCATTTCCAACTGGAGCTACATCCCCAGTTACTCCTGGAAATAATGTGGTTCCATCAACCTTAACTCTACATTCTATAGCTTCCTTTACAGGGACAAGACGAACCTTGTCTCCAGGCTTTACAATTAAAAGATCTGCCTCAGTAATATGTTCATCTTCCAATACATAATCTAGAGCTTCTTTTTTGTTAATTGTTAAAATGCCCTCTTTATAGTTTGTTGTTTCACCAAAAACGACATCTTTAACATGAAAGTTTCCAATTTCAAGTTTCATTAATTATACCTCCTTTTATAAATTAATCTATACCTTTACACATTATTCTCAGTTTACATAATACAATAGCGCTATTTGTTTTAATTTTAACACCGTCATGATTATGTTTCAATCGCATTTATAATATAATCGCGATTGAATTTTCTGATAGATTCTATTTGTTATTTTTATAACAGGTTTTATGTTTAACAAAAACTGTTATATATTGGTAAAAAAATTGTGAACCACACACAAAAATGTCCCACTTATTCCAATTTTCTTGTTCACAACAAGCTTCTAACCATTAAATATTCAAATGCTAATAAATGCAGTAAATAAGCCATGGGGGATATTATCATATCTAATAGTTCATCCATTATAAACAAGTTTTCTCAGAATAACTGTGGCATTTGAAAACGCGATTGTATGGAATATATTGGGTAATTAATTACATACCTTGATTAAGTTAGTCTATTGTGAACTCTAGCATTTCATGGTATAATGAATAATTGTAAAATTGCAATTAAAAATTAATTGCAATTATTTTTTAATCTAACTACTTAAATAGAAACTAATATTTTAAACATTGGAGATAAATATGGTTAAAAAAACAATTAAGAAACACAGAAATATGAGTTATTTTATTGATGCTGCTTCTAAAATTATGGATGAAGAAGGAGTACAATCTATAACAATAAGGAAAGTAGCTGATATGGCAGGATACAATAGTGCTACCTTATATAACTACTTTGAAAATTTAGATGAACTTATTCTTTATGCTTCTATAAGACATTTAAGAGAATATACTTTTAGTCTTTCTCAATATATTAACGCTCTTCATGATAATATTGATAAGTACTATGAAATTTGGAAATATTTTTGTAAATATTCTTTTTCAAATCCAGAGATATATAATAATATTTTTTTTGTGAAGCACAGCAATTCTATCTCAAATATTATTGAAGAATACTACTCAATTTTTCCTGAAGAATTGGGAGATCATTCCGAGAATTTGCTTCCTATGCTTTTAAAGAGTAATTTATATGAGAGAAACCTAGCTCTTCTAAAAATAATAGCAGATAATGGATATTTAAAACCAGAATGCCTAAATGATCTCAATCAAATGACCATACTCTTGTATCAAGGTATGCTTAATAAAATATTGAATGATGAGCAAACCTCTAGTGTTGAAGAGTGCTCAGAAACAATGTTAAGGTATATTAAACAACTAACTACTTCTTTTATAAATTAATTTAAGTCGATCTAACAATAAAAAGAACATCCCCAGGTTTGTGTAAACTAAAATAGATATGATAAAAATTACTATATGACTGAGAGCTGAATTTTAAATGCAATGAAATGTTTTATATAAAAGAGTAAGTACCATATTGTATTTGCTCTTTTATTTTGTCATGTTTTAATATAGAACATATTTTTAAAATATTGTATGTAAGTGTTTTATTAATACATTTTACTTATAGATAAATTTTATTTATTTTAAGATCTAATAATACTTCTACTATAATAAAAGCTGTGATAACATAAAAAAGAAAAATGGAATAAGACATGCATTTTGCATATTGGGAGGATTATTTTGGAGAAAAATTAAGTATTTTTAAATATAAAAATAAAACTGGGGGGTTTACACAAAAATGGAAACGAAAAAACAAAATTATAACACAGTACTAATTTTAATTTTTGCAATTGTAACAATTGTAGGGTTATTTTATGTGAAATGGAGTCCTTATTATTCTAAGGCATTTGTAGCAGCTTCAAAACATTCTATTGGAGCTTCTATACTTACAGGAAAGTCTAATGCTTCACCAGCTCCTTCATTGGCCGCATCTTTAGGATATATGTCTGCATATTTTAAAGCTGTATGGAAGGCCGTAATATTAGGTTTATTACTAGGTTCATTGGTACAGGTAGCAATACCTAGAAATTGGATAAGAAAGTTTATAGGAAGTAATTCACTTAAAAGTACAGTAGCAGCTGGAACTACTGCTCTCCCAGGAATGATGTGTACATGCTGTGCTGCACCAGTTACAGTAGGTCTTAGAAAATCTTCAGCATCAGTTAATGCTGCACTAGCTTTTTTCCTAGGAAATCCGACTCTTAATCCAGCAACTATTATATTTATGGGATTTGTTTTAGGATGGAACTTTGCAATATTTAGAATAGTTATTGGACTTATTTTAGTTTTAGGTATTTCATCCTTAGCAGTTAAATTTTCAAAAAATGAAAACACTAATAATGATATAGAATTACCTGGGCTACAAGAAGAAAAAGAAGATGGAAATTTATTTAACCGTTGGCTAAAAGCTCTTTTTCAATTAACCATAGATACTATTCCTGCTTATTTAATTGTTGTTGCAATATTAGGAGCAGTAAGAGCATGGATATTCCCAGCTGTTACTCCAGCATGGGGAAATAGTATAATTGCTATAATTGGACTTGCAATTGCTGGTACTTTATTTGTTATTCCAACAGCAGGAGAAGTACCAATAATTCAGACATTAATGGCTTTTGGACTTGGAACAGGTCCTGCCGCAGCATTACTTATAACTTTACCATCAGTTAGTATTGTATCCTTATTATTAGTAAAAAGAGCTTTTTCAACTCGTGTACTTGTGTTTGTAGGATGCTCTGTAGCAGTAATTGGTATTATAAGTGGTTTTATAGGTATGGCAGTGCTTTAGTGTGAATTTTATATAAATATCAACTTAACTACCACCTGCTTGAAGCAGGTGGTTTTTATCTGCTGCTTAAGTTTTGAATTCTATTATTTATCCTAAGTACTGCAGTAACTTCTGTTTCAACCATCTTTTCTACATTGTTGTTTTTGCCTAACGGCTGCACATCAAACTTACTTTTGTTTTGACTGTCTTTATCAAAGAGAAACTATATAAAAGCATCAAATATAGTAATCTTTCCCGTTGCATTATCTCCATAGATATTAGTCAGTTTTGAAAAATTCACCGTAAGTTCTTTTATACATTTAAAATTTTTAAAATAATACGGCATTTCAGTAAATATTCACTTTTCAATTGTTATCTTGAATATGAAAAATGTGAATTATATTCATTTTATCCTGTCATATAAATTGAAATTTGACTTAATATTCATTCAGGTAGTTTTGCAATAACTCTGCTAACTTTCCAATGTCTATTCCGTCAACAAAAAAATGATGAACCTGTAAAATATTCTTTTTGATTTATAGCTGCCTTAGTAGCTGGGATTACATATTCCTCTAATGTGTCTTTCAGCTCTACATTAACGACTTTGAATAATTCAGTGTCTTTATTAAAATCAGTGAACTATATTATCTATTTATATTAGAACATGTGTTTGACAATATGATATTAAATAATATAAAACCATTCATCAAATAGGCAATTTTATGTTACATAAAGAAGATTCTAATCAATTAAATAAGCTCACCTCTATATATCTTTTTTATAAATTTTGTTTATGATAAAAATCTTTGAATTTTAGCTGTTTTCCGATCAACTTTAGAATTAAGTCCTGTTTCGTCTTTAATTAAAGTAAAAACAAAGGTCCCTACCGTTCTCATCATTGGGATAAACTTTCCTTTAAATTCAGGAAGAATTCCTTTGATTGCAACATAAGCACTAGAGCATGCTAATATTGCAATTGTATCAATATCATTTAACTTTTTCCATATGCCTTCCCTTTCCGTGTCGAACATTTCACATGGAAATGCAACACTTATATTATTAACATTTATGTTCATAGTTTCTAATATTTTATTCCATTTGTCTCTTATCCTATGTACTGCTATGGCACTGTGTACCATATCTTTATTTTGATCTAAGCTTCTGCAAGGCAGATCATCAGAATAAGAGAGACTTTCACAAGCACATCCAGGACAAGTAATTACTAAAACATTCTTTGATCCTTGAAACATATTTTTAATTCTTTGTTCATCTAACATTTCACTATATAAACCCATAATTACCTCCGAAAAATACAATAGCTATTTTACATAATCCTATAAAATAGCTATAATACACACTTCTATAATAGCAACCAGTTTCAATATTATTATATTTCTGATAATTATTTTTATCTTACTTTTGAAACTTGGTCATACTGCCATAAATTTCATTCAATTTTTTAAATTCATCCTCATCGTAAAAACTGCAATTATTTTTTCCAAAAGCCTTAGCTACTTCTATTGCAAAGCCTGCTGCCAGTGATATGTCTTCTATGTGACTTGCACCCGTGTCACACCCTGCAACTAGCGATTCTGTAGTTATGGCTACCCCAACAACCGGTGAGCTTGTCGCAGTAGATGGCTGTAATATACTATTGATATGAGAAATTCCATTTCCATAAGGAGTAATATCCTGCATAGCTATTGGAAATGTAACTCCCTTTTCTCCACTAGTTTTTTCTAGTATTTCGAGTAAATCATAGGATAGCTTAAGTATATATCCTTCTTTAACCGTAGGAGATATTGCCACTCCTTTATGGTTAACAATCTTATTTCCTTTTGTAGTATCAATAGATAGTATAGCATCCATTTTTGATTCAACTTCATTTTCATTCATAGTATACATATTAACCGGTGAATTCATAAATGGAGCAGGATTATGCTCCAAGGTAGGAGCATTAGGGCAAATATGAGTAGATATTATTACATCACCATTTAATTTATCCCCTTTATCGCTCATAATTCCAAGCTTGTAAGCTGCAGTAAGTGCTGCTACCGCTCCATCTCCATCAGACACCATTCCAATGACATCTGGTCTTGCTCCAATACCTCCAAGCCTTCCAACAACACCCAGAGTAGGCGCATATCCACCTTGAGATTTTCCATTGATTCCAGGAATCTTTATTTTTACAAAATCAGTATAACCTTTATCACCAGATATTCTCGTGCTATTAATATCCTTTACACCATTTTTTGTGAAAAAATCCACAACTTTTTCTCCATCTATCTTCGGATCATCCAATAATTCATATATATCAATGGCTTGCTTTAATATCATATTTATTCCTCCAAGTATAGTTATTTTAAGAGATTTCCTGCAGCCTTCACTCTTATCCTTGTTGCATTTCCTGGAATATACGCAAGTGGTACATCGTCAATATCTACAATTTCTATGGATGAAGGATCAGCTCCTGCTTTAATTGCCTGTTCAATAGCCATATTTTTGGCTTCTTCGATAGCTTCGTCTCGTCCAATCTTATCCAACATAAATATTTTTTCAACCTGACCACTTATTTGGGATATTGCTGCACCAATAGCATTTGCTACATCAAAGTAATCGGGTCTTATGACTTCTGATGCCCCTGCCAATTTGTCTGGAAGAAGCACACTTCCCCCACCTACCAATACAACTTTCATATCATTTGCATTTGTCTTTATTCTATCAATTGCCCCTTCTGCCATATCTATTATTTTTTCATATACTTCTTTTGCCATTTCTGAGTCAACTTCTTTTACTTTTTCGTTATCACCTATTTTAGCTATACCAAGTGAGGTTACTATATCCGAAGTAGTAAGCGTATCTCCTCCAAAACACAGTGACTTTTCTATAAGTTTATATCCAACACTATCCGGTCCAATTGAAACTTTATTGTCAGCTTTTCGTATAACAGTTCCTCCTCCAAGTCCTATAGATACAAGATCTGGCATACGGAAATTTGTCCTTACTCCTCCTATTTCAACTGCAGTAGAAGACTCTCTCGGAAATCCATTTATAAGTACACCAATATCCGTAGTTGTACCTCCTACATCTACAACAAGTGCATTTTTTTGTTTTGCAAGGTAAGAAGCTCCTCTAAGACTATTAGTTGGTCCGCAGGCAATAGTAAGTATAGGATATTTCATTGCATAATCCACAGACATAAGTGTGCCATCATTTTGTCCAATATAAACTTGACAATTTATATTTTCATTTTTAAGCGCTTTTATAAAACCTTTAACAGTAGTTTCTGCAACATCTACCAGAGATGCATTTAATATGTTTGCATTTTCACGTTCCAGAAAACCTATACTTCCAATTTCGGACGATAAAGATACTGGTACATTTGGCATCTCCTCTTTAAAAATTTCTGCAGCCTTGATCTCATGTTCATTTGATACAGGTGAAAATACAGATGTAACTTCTATAGAATTGACTTTTCCCTTTATTTCTTTTGCTATTTTTCTCAAATATTCTTCATCAAGTGTTGAAATTTCACTTCCATCAAATTCAAATCCACCTTTAACCATATACCTAAAATCACCTATTGCTTCTTTAAGGTCTTCAGGCCATCCTGTCATTGGCTTTATTGCTGTGGTAGCAGGAAGCCCAATCCTTATAACACCAACTTTGTTTAACCTTTTACGTTCAACAATTGCATTAGTACAGTGTGTAGTTCCAAGCATAGCGTATTTTATATCTTCCCTTGGTACATTGCTTATTCTTAAAACTTCCAAAAGTGCCCTGTATATTCCCGAACTTACATCTAAAGTAGTTGGAGTTTTTATTTTTGCTACAGGGGTTAAACTTTCATCAAGAATTACTGCATCTGTGTTGGTCCCACCAACATCTATACCAATCCTATATTTCATTTTAAAATTCCCCCATTCTGCTTTTAATTCTTTGTTCAATAGGAACATAATTTACATCGTAACCAAAATATCTTGGTCCTACAGTCTTAATTCCCGCTTCAGTTCTCCATTTTTCATCACAAGGTATACAGATTACCACTCCTCTGTTTCCATATCTAAGTGTTTCCGTTGTTATGGCATGTCCCGTTTCAATATCAAGTACCACAATGAGATCTGGCACTGTAGCTAGTACTTTTCCATCATCAGTTTGTGCCATTAAATTTTCATTTTGGAATTCAATTTTAATTGATTTTCCCTTATATTCGTCAATACCCATCATTTTACTTTCTCCACGTACAAACCCACCATCTGTTTTTCTCAATATATCACATACCTTGCCTTTAAATAATTCAAATCCTCCACTTGCCTTGAGTACTGCATCAACAGGATTTGTATTATTACTTTTTGCTATTCTTATAGCACGTCCAACTTTTTCAGTTGTGCTTATAATTCCTTTAATTGAAGTTTCTTTGACTTGAGACCCTGTCATAGCATAGCTTGCCAGCATCGTTGAGCCGCCCGATACTACAGTTACAGCCCTAGCTAAAGTTTCAGTCCACTTATTGTTTATAGTATTAAACATAGTAGCATTTCCCTTTTCGTCACATAATATCATTGGTGTTGATTTTACTCCACCAAGGCTGAAAGTTACCATTTGAAGTTCTGGAAAAGCTCTTCCCATTCCATCTGCATCTACAACAGGTATTCCTAGTGTTGCCGCCACTGCAAAAGGTATCATTGAATTAAGCCCCCCTGCTTCAATTGGAATTGTAGCAGAAATTTCTTTTCCAAGATAATTTTTTAAAAGTGAAAAAGCACTTAAGGCTTCTTTACCGTTAGGTATTTTTTCAATTAAAATAGTCGGTGCCCCCATCATAGAACTAGGTACAACAATTGCATCCTCTGGTACTTCATCCACATCAAGTAATGTAACTTCTCCATAAGTTTTTATGGCATCAATAGCCATAAGTTTGCCAACGTATGGATCTCCACCACCGCCTGTACCATATACTGCAGCTCCAACTGCTATATCCTCAATTTCTTTAACACCTATTTTCCTCATAGCCTTACTTCCCTTCATTTACTATTAATTGTACTAATTTATCTGATACACTATTAAGCATCTTTTCAAATGCTGCATCATCACTCATGCATAGAGATTTTTCCTCATTTATTATATTGGCTATTTCATTTAAATTTTCATCTTCAACAAGATTCAGCTCATTAAACAGTTCAATTATTTTTTGAGTTGTATCAATAAGTCTAAGCGAGCCGTATATTTTAGGTTCATTTAGACATCCAACTGCACTTGAAACAATATAAGCAAGCAGCTCAATCAATTTTTCATTCATATGTTTTTTCCTCCCAGTCGTTATAAAAAAGAACATCCTCTAACTTTCTTTTAGGAGGCGATTTAGTCTCATTTTTAGGATATCCAAGAGTTATTATTAAATCTGGCGATACATATTCAGGGAGCTTTAATATTTTTCTAACTGCCTGAGCATTAAAAGACTTTACAGGGCAAGTCCCTAAGCCTCTTTCTGCGGCCAGAAGCATAATATTTTCTGATGCCATAGAAATGTCCATTATTGCCAGTTCATCTCTTCCCAATTTACCTCCTTTATCATATGCTAATTTTCGATTAGAACAAACTACAATTATGCAGGATGGCTTCCCACCCAATCCCGGACTAAAAGGGAAGATTTTATTCAATTGTTTTTGATCATCTATAATTCCAAACAACCATGGCTGAATATTGCTGCCAGAGGGAGCTGTAACAGCTCCTTTAAGCAATTCCATAACCTCAGATTTTGTAACTGGTTCTTCAGAAAACCTTCTAATGCTTCTTCTCTTTTTCATAACGTCTAATAATACACTATCTGACATATTCTTTCCTCCCTAGTATTTTCCAACGGGTCTTCTCTACCTATCAAGCCATATATTGCAATTTCAAATAATATTTTAACAATTTCATTTACTAGCAATAATTATTGTTATATATCCACAGTTCTCTTAAACTCAATTTTTTCACTTTTAGTTACAGCTTTATATATGATAGACACTAAGTAGTAAATAATTGCACCAGCAAGCAGAGACATTATGGCAGGTATTCCTATATTTATGAATTTTCCGATAATTGATGCAATAATCCATGCTACTATTGCAATAGGATTTATAATTTCACAGCTCTCCGGAAGATTTTCATCATGCCTTGTTGCTTCAAGTAATTTTCTATCTCTCTTTAATATATAATAATCAACAAAAATAATACCTGCAACAGGAGGTAATGTAACTCCAAGTAAAGTTAAAAAACTCTGGAAATAATTTATAATACCTAACATGGATAAGATCGTGCTGAATATTCCTATTCCCCAGGTAGCAGCAGCCCTATTCAATTTTATGTTAAATATAGCATCTATCATGTTAGTTATACCAAGACTTGCAGAATATAAATTTATATCATTTATCTTAAGTGTAGAAAAGATTACAATACCTGCACCAAGCCATCCTGTTATAGACAACATTATGCTTACAATATCACTTGTCCTAACTGCAAGAGCCATTAAAACACCAAGCAAATTTATAGTTAATTCACCAACAAATGTACTTACAACAGTAGCTGCAAAAACATCTTTAGGTCCTTTCATATAACGACTTAAATCAGGAGTTATTATTGCACCCGTTATAAATCCTCCTGCAACCATAGTTGTTGCCGCACCCATGGAAAGAATTTTTCCTGCAGGTTGTGCAGTCATTATAAGATTTCCTATATCATGTCCCGATAACAATTTAAATCCAGCATATACCATGGTGCACAAAAAAAGTGGTAAAGTAACATCAGCTGTAAGACTCAATACCTTATATCCATAAACTACTATGATTGTAACTACAAGACCTGTAATAGCAGACCAAATCTGCATATTAAAAATTCCAGTTGCTTTATATATACCCTCTGCAAAAACAGAATTTTGTATTCCAAACCACCCCATCAGAGATATTGCTATAATTCCTCCTATTATTGATGAACCAGCTTTTCCAAATCCAGACCATCTTGAAAGAAGACTTGTAGAAAGCCCTTCTTTAGCAGCAGCTGCACCTATCGCGAAACTTACCGCCTGGAGGATAACACTTCCAAACATTGTAGCCCAGAAAGCACCCCAAAATGTCATTCCATAACCAAGAGCGGCTCCAAGCATAACTTGTGAAACACATGCCAAACAACCAAGTCTTATTACAAGTACCTCCCACATAGGTCTTCTTACATTACTGGGCACTCTACTTAATGCATAATCGTCTCCTGCTTTTTCTTTTGACATTTAAATCACTCCTCAATTTTTAATATATTTTCATTAGTATTCTTCAACAATTTTTTTATAGATAAGTGGATTTCTGTCTCTCAAATATGGTATTTCACTTCTAAATTTACTTAAATCATTAAGATCAATTCCTACAACCTCAACTTCTTCCAAATCCTTTGGCAATTCTTTTATAACTGAGCTATTTGGTGCACATACCTTGCTTTTTCCAAATAAATGCAAATCTCCTTCTATTCCAACTCTATTTACACCTATAGTAAAAAGTACATTTTCAAGAGCCCTCTGAGCAAGATTGAGATCCCACATATATTCATCTTGTATTCTCCATGCTGCAGGAATGAATATCATATCCGCTCCTTCAAGTGCCAATATCCTACACGCTTCTGGGAACCCAGCGTCATAGCATATTATAATTCCTATTTTCCCTAATTTAGTATTAAAAACCTTGTAGTCTGACCCTTTCCTATAGTAAAGTTTTTCAGATCCACAAAGATGAGTTTTTGCATAACTTCCAAGGACATTGCCTTCATCATCAAATAACACAGCTGAATTATATAACACACCTTTTATTCCTCTTACCTCTGCAAAAGGAGCAATTACAAAAACTTTATATTTTTTTGCGGCCTCAGATATATTCTTTACTATAAAATCATAATAATTTTCTCCCAAAATGTTCGTTTGATTCTTCAAAATATCAAGATTATAACCCGTAGCAAAAAGTTCAGGTAAACATACTATATCGGCTTTTTTATAGCTTGCTTGTTTTATAAAATTTACAGCCTTCTTTACATTTTCCTCTACATTTCCAAGCTTTGAATTCATTTGAACCAACCCTACATTGACAATTTTACTCATTTAATCACCCCCTAATTTTTTGATCTATTTATTGTTTAGATGATAGCAAAAACTTTCAGTAATTAATATAAGCAACTTCATAAAAAAAGCCATAGTTTTTTATGATAATTCATAAAAACTGTGGCTTTTTTTAATTTATGTTAAATAATGTGTAATGCTTTTTTATAATTTATTAATTTGATTATACCATAAAACGCAATTACTTGAATTTCTAATTTGATTTTTGAACCTCGTAAATTATTATACCCATGTATAACATAAAAATTCCTTCGGACGTGTTTAAGGAATACCCAGTAATTTCTTTAATTTTATTCAACCTATATCTTAATGTTTCAGCATGAATAAACAATTTATCCGAAGTATATTTTTTATTCATATTGCAAATTAGATACATTTTTAATGTCTCTAATAGCATAGCATTGTGTTTAGAATCATAGTCTTCTAATTTTGAGATTACGCTATCATAAGAATCGTACAATTCTTTATTATCTTCAAGTAATCCAATAATTTTTGCAAACCTCAGCGAATCATTTTTAGCAATTAAATTATTAGTAGGAAATATTGCAGATATCATACTTTCATAATACATATTTTTAATATATATAAAATCAGTATATTTATCTGAAATTCCATAGGATATACTAATTTCATCTTTCCAGCTTTTATATAAAATTTGTACTTTTTTCTTTATGTCCTGTAAAATATTATCCCTCAATGGAAAAAGTACAAAAACATTATCGTGCTTCTCTGTAATTAAGAAACCATTCTTGTCCAATATACGTATTAAAATAATGTCATAAAATTGTTTTTTATAATCGTTAATCTTATTTTTCATTGAATCATTATATAAAAAGTGAAAACATATTCCAACAAATTTATCTTTATCTGTCCATTGAAAAATTTCACGTATATTTAAAAAGAAACTTTTACTCAGATTATCCTTATTCATTATAATTTCAGTAACCATTTTTTTAATTTTTAAATTGTTAAAATGATCTCCTACATTATTTACCATTTTCGAAGATATAATCCAGCATCCATAATTAATCGTCTTCCTCAAAACTTTATCCTCCGGATTATCTCCTATCCTTATAAAATAGCCTAACGTTTTATCTCTATTTTTTATTTCATGCTTATTTATATATACATTATCTATCTGAATTTGTTTATTACTATTTACCTCATAGAACTTACTTATATTATCTATAATTTTTTCTATTATTAATTCATGCTGTGAGCTATTTACACTTTTTGATATAAGATTATACACACAATCAAATATTAAGACACTTGAATCGGTAAGCATTGCTATAAATTCTACAATTTGCTGTGTATTTTCACCATTTATAATTATATTATTAAATTTTTCAAGAATTGACTTTTGTTCTAAAAGATATTTGTTCTTCTTATAAAAAAGTGCCTCATAAAATTGCGATACTGCATCTGTATATATTAATTCAAATGGTAAAAGAATAAGGGGCAGTGAATATTTACAAGATTGTTCAATCATTTTTTCCGGTATTATCTTTAAATATCTATTTCTCTTTATTCCAAATGCTGATACTCCTTTTTGATGAAGCTTATATATAATATCATCATATTTTTCTTTATTATCCTTAAATGCATAACCAGAGCTTACCAAAAATTCTCCCCCTCTTAGCCAATCAACACCATCAGGAGTTTCAAGTATAGTTAAATCCTTACACTGTTTACTTATTCCACTTTCACCTGAAATTAATTTACATCCTTTAAAAATAGGTATCTTAAGTACATCACTTACAGGTAAACTACTAGTCCCATATTCTATTTTTGTTTTTTGTATCTGTTCATTAAATAAATTCATGTGCTTATTCAAATTTTCATCTCCAATATGGACATTTTCTGATTTTTTAATATAATGCAATATAACTACACTTTAAAATTCAAATCACTTTTTTATAGTATACCCAATTTACTATCAATTGTCCAAATATATTTAATGATGAATTGTGTCAATTTACTTATAGATTAAAAAATCATAGACTTTCCTATGTTTTGACTTAAGCTCCTCTAAAAATTCTAAGCACACTACTTAAATATGTTTTTTTACCAATATTCAATACCTCTATTATTAAATTTTTCTAGACAATTTGGTTATACTATAAATCCCTGATGTAATCAATCTTTTACCTTATCATTGATTTTTTTGTAGACATTGGCATCCTATCCTTTCTATAAAAAATCCCCACCTCTGCAGGTGGAGAAAATACCTTAATTTAGAGAATATAATATCTGCTACATATGCAGCACAATTTAAAAAGCTTCTTCACTAGTATCAATAGCTTACACCCATGCAATCAAAGCCATGCTTATAATCCATTAATTATTTTCAAAAGTATTGACTACCTCTTTTAAGTAAAATGCGAACTAACTAAACGATAAATTAAAATTTAAAAATTCATTCATATATTTTTATCTAATATCCAAGCTTTTCATGAATTAAAACAACTTCATATTTACATCCTGTAGGTTTTCGACATAATACAGAAAAATTTCTACATATTCTCTGTGGGCTTTTACAGTCGTAACATTTATCTCCCTTTACCGCACATGGGGTTTTTACTCCTAAACGTTTTGCATTAAGAGGTGCTGCTATATTTTTTGCTCTATCTAAAGCGTCCTCATAATTTGAAGCTATTTTATTTTCACCAATAATTAAATAAACTTTATCATGTCCAAAACTGATTGCAGATACACGATTTCCAGTATTATCAATATTAATGATTTCTCCTGTTTCGGCAATTCCATTTACTGATGAGATATAAATATCTGCAAAGTTTGCTTTCTTTCTTATCTCCATAGCACTCATGTTTTCAGGTAATCGCATATGCCAGTACACCTCATTATGAGATGCTAGGGCATCATATAATTTCATTTCCTCTACTGTAACTGAGCCTCCTATTCCAATAGTTCTATTGCTCATTTGATTAGACAAATACTTTGTTGCTTCATATGCATGACTAAATTCACTTACATTGTACCCTAAGCATTCGAGGCTATTTTTAAGTTTTGTAAATTCCATAACTATGTCGCTCCTATTCATACTAAAATATTCTTGTACCTCTCATAAACAAATACCTATTTATCTATTAGTTAAATAGGTATCATTACATCGCAATATTTTACGATTGTGATTTAATTGATATAAAAATTGTACCACACTTTTTCATATGCTTTCACAGGTATATAAAAAGTATAGGTATCTTCAACACTACATTATTCAATTATCAAATAGCATCTATACATTCAAATTTATTGATCTACAAACATAAAATCACCGCAAAATCCATTTTCTGAATAATACGGTGCTTTAGTAAACTATTTATTATTTACTTAGTTTGAGGCGGAACATCTCCTCCTTGATCTAAATAATCATATCCATTGGGGAGTACTCTAAACCTCCAATAATGCCTTCTCACAGTTTGGATACAGCCATTATGATAATATCCTTTAGTATTCCAAGTTTCAATTAATGTAATAATATATATTGGTTTATCTGATTCATCTACTTCTGTTTCAAGTTCTACTGGTATACTTTTATTTTCAACATTAACAGATGTTTTAATCTTAGTTGCTGATTGAGGAAATTGTAAATTACCAACTTTTCCTGAAATTTCACTTGGATCTGAGAACAACATAGATAAAGCATCGCTTGCATTATAATCAATTCTTGTGCACCTATGTCCATCTTTATCACTAAATTCTAAAATGACGCCATATGAACTGCTAACTCCAGGTATTTGATATATATCTCCCCCATCACTGGTTTGTCCAATTTTCTGCCCATTTATTGGTCCACATCTGACATCTACATCATATACTTGTTTATTCCACACAATTTTACAAGGAATACATGTATGGCTATGGCTAGGAATTGTATCTGATTCAGGATCATACCATCCACCTGTAACACTTTCTTTCCATTCTTTTAATTGTTTTGTATCATTAGGTCTAGATGGATAGCCATAATATGTAAGTTCTTCATTCGAAGCTGTAAATGGCTTCCAATCTGTTGGGGGTAGATGGGCAAGTATATCTTCCTGACTTTGAGTCGAAAAAACTTTATTAACCGCCTCTAAAGCTGCGCTTTCCTTCAATGACTTAACATTCTTATTTATAGTTATTTTATAAACCTGACCAGGTTTATATTGGCCTTTAGGAGTTACTGTAACTGTTTTGCCGTCATTATTCAAACTTAAAATAGTATCAATCATCTTTCCGCTAGAATCTGTTATAGTTATGTTGTTATATAATGTTTTATTATCGATTTTTTCATTAAACTTTATATTCCATATCTTATTAATAGATACACCATTTTGTTGTGGCAGTTCCTTAGCATAAGTACAAGTATATGCATAAAATGGCAACATCAGCATAAATAAAGATGCAATTGTAATTGTTTTTAAATTACTCATCACTAGTATACTTCCTCCTACTAAATTTAACTATATATGAAAATTATAACACACAATTCATCTTCATGCTTTCATCAACTTAATTATTATAGAATAGTTCTATTTTCGCAGATTCAATTATAAAAAGATTTTAGCATGAAGAAAGGCCTACCAGCATGGAATCTGCTGGCGGCCTTTCTTTTTTCTGCCTAAAAACATTTTACCTACTTTTTATTTTTTAACTAAATCGTAATTTTCCCTGAAACTATCATATATACACTTATAACTGCAAGAATTACTAGAATTGTTACTACACCTTTTTCTACATTTGTAAAAGCAATTGTATTTCCCTCTTTTCTAGCTTTATAAAAAACTAAAATTCCACCTGAAAATAATATAGTAAGAAGAAGCATATAACTTAAGCCTGCTGCATATATAAGCCAAACTGCATATATAACTGACAATCCTGATATAGCCATATCTCTAATTCTTGTATTATCACCTGCAGTATATGTCTCCTTAGTGATAGTTAATTTTAGAGCATACAATGCACTGAAAAAATATGGCACTAATACGGCAGAACTTGCAATAGCGTATAGTATCTGATACGAACTTTTAGCAAAGAAAGCCCATATTAAGAAAACTTGAGTTACTATATTTGTAACCAAAAGAGCATTTTTAGGTGCTCCATTTGCATTTTCTTCTGTAAAAAACTTTGGAAATGCTTTACCTTTGCCTGCAGAATATGACAATTCTGAACATATCAAAGTCCATCCAAGAAATGCACCTAATAATGATATTATCAAACCTATATTTACTACTATAGCACCCGATTTACCAACCATATATTCTAGAGCATATGCCATAGAAGGGCTCTTTAATCCAGCCAATTGAGCTTGTTTCATTGTACCAAGTGCCAATAATGATACTAAAACATAAATAACAAGTACTCCTAGTAATCCTATTATAGTGGCTTTACTGATATCCTTTCTTACTTTTGCTTGCTTTGAAAATACAACTGCACTTTCTATACCAATAAATGCCCACAAGGTTATAAGCATTGTACCCTTTACCTGTGTCAATACACTTCCAAGATTAGTGCTCATATTTCCCCAGAAATCCAAGGTGAATATGTTAACTTTAAACATAATTATTGATACTATTATAAATATAAATATAGGTATAAGTTTTCCAATAGTAGTTAAAACGTTTACCCATGCAGCTGTTTTTACACCTTTTAATATAAGTACATTAACACCCCATATCAATATAGATTCACCTATTAGTGCAGGTAAATTATTTCCATTTCCAAATACAGGAAAGAAATATCCTATTGTACAAAAAAGCATAACCAAATATGAAACATCACCTAACATCGAGCTAACCCAGTGTCCCCAAGCACAATTAAATCCTGTATATTCCCCGAAACCTGCTTTAGCATAGCTGTATATTCCGCAGTCCAAATCTGGTTTTCGCTGAGATAAATTTTGAAATACATAACCAAGTGTAAACATTCCAACTCCAGTAATAATCCATGCTATAATAATTGCACCTGGGCTTGCTACCTTTGCCATATCTGCTGGAAAAGAAAAAGCTCCACCACCAATTATAGAACCAATTACTAATCCAATTAAAGGTACAAGTCCTAATTTTCCTTCTCCTTGGTTTTGTACACTACCTTCTATACCACTTTGCATACTAACACTCCTCCTTATAAACATCAATAATCTTTTGTGAAACTAAGTAAGCGTTAACTTTGTGACTTTCATATAAAAATTTCTACATTTGATACTTCTTTTTGAATAAAATATGCGGTAACTTTATGTCTAGAAATCCTTTTCATTTATAAAATTACTGCCAGATAAATTATATATGGCAGTAATTTTATAACCTAACATTTCTTTATCTCAACTTTACTTTATTAGTAAACTTCCTATGTTATATAGATATTTATTAATAAGATAATAAATATAATTTTGTTGGATATTCATTATACTATACAAACATTACAGCATATAATATAATTTTAATTAGATTGCATTTGTGCGTTAAAATTATACTGTTATAGTTGTACCAGTCAAGCCCATTATGGATTCTTTAGCTTTTTCAAGTGAAGTAATGACTGCTATTCTACCTATTTTTGATTGTACAAAAGATAATGCAGCTTTAACTTTTGGAAGCATGGAACCTGGTGCAAAATGTCCTTCCTCAATATATCTTTCAGCTTCATCTACTGTCATTTTTAAAATATTTTTCTGATTTGGTTTACCAAAATTAATTGATACTTGTTCTACGGCAGTTAAAATAACTAATTTATCTGCATTAAGCAATTCTGCAATTTTTTCTGAAGCAAAATCTTTATCAATTACTGCAGGAACTCCTTCAAGATTTCCATTTCCCTTATCAACTACAGGGATGCCGCCACCGCCTACCGTGATAACAACATGTCCAGCATTAACTAGAGTTTTAATTACAGGTTCTTCGATCACAGTTTTAGGAAGTGGTGAAGGAACTACTCTCCTCCATCCTCTGTTTGCATCTTCTTTCATAACGTATCCTTTTTCATCCATAAGTTTTTTTGCTTGTTCTTCTGTAAAAAATGACCCTACAGGTTTAGTTGGATTTTTGAAAGCTGGATCGTTTTCATCTACTACAACTTGAGTAATTACTGTAGCAATTTCCTTACTTAATCCTCTTTTTTTCATTTCTTCTTTTATTGCCTGCTGAAGTTGATATCCTATATATCCCTGGCTCATTGCGCCGCATTCTGGGAAAGGCATAATTGGATTTTTTTCATTTACTGCTGCAGCTGTTTCATATGCAGCAACCAACTGCCCAACCTGAGGTCCATTTCCGTGTGCTATTACTACTTCATGCCCTTCTTCAATAAGGTCAACAATTGGTTTTGCCGTTTCTATACATGTTTTTAGTTGTGTTTCAGCTGATTTGTCATTAGGATTAGCCTGCAGTGCGTTTCCACCTAATGCTACTACTATTTTTGACATATTTTACTTCTCCCTTCTAACTAATCTCCAAGTGTAGCAACCATAACTGCTTTTATAGTATGCATTCTGTTTTCTGCTTCATCAAATACTACTGAATGCTTTCCTTCAAATACTTCATCTGTAACTTCCATTTCATTTAAACCAAATTTATCATGTATCTGTTTCCCCACTTTAGTTTTTAAATCATGGAAAGAAGGGAGACAATGTTCAAATATTACCTTTTCATTTCCTGTCTTCTCTATCATTTCTTTATTTATCTGATATGGTTTCAAAAGCTTTATTCTCTTTTCCCATACTTCATCAGGTTCTCCCATCGATACCCATACATCTGTATAAAGAACATCTGCATCCTTTACACCTTCATCAATATTATCAGTTATTGTGATCTTTGCTCCTGTTTCCTTTGCTACATTTTTGCATTTAGTTAACAATTCTTCTGATGGAAATAATTCTTTAGGACTAACTATTCTAAAATCCATACCCATTTTTGATGCACCAATCATAAGTGCATTTGCTACGTTGTTTCTTCCATCTCCAGAATATACAAACACCATCTTGTTATATGGTTTATTCAAATGTTCTTTTGCAGTAAGGAAATCTGCCAATACTTGAGTAGGATGATCAGCATCTGTAAGGCCATTCCATACTGGGACTCCTGAATATTTAGCCAAATCTTCAACTGTTTCCTGTGCAAATCCTCTATATTCTATACCATCAAACATTCTTCCAAGTACTCTTGCAGTATCTGCTGCTGACTCTTTCTTTCCCATTTGGCTTCCAGTTGGTCCTAAATATGTTACATTTGCTCCTTGATCCTTTGCTCCAACTTCAAATGCACATCTTGTCCTAGTTGAATCCTTTTCAAACAATAGAACTATATTCTTTCCTTTAAGTTTTGGTTGCTCCGTTCCAGCATACTTTGCCCTCTTGAGATCTTTAGCAAGATCAAGCATAAAATTTATTTCCTTTGTTGTAAAATCCATTAGTGTTAAAAAATTTCTGTTTCTTAAATTGTACATTTAACTACCTCCTATAATGATTATGATTTATTCTAGAATGTAAGTTTCAAAATAAATCAAGATAATTCAAAAAGTTCTTAAAATAAATTTTTAAAATTTACTATCTTCAATACAGTACTTGCATAGAATGATTTACGCATAGGAAAATGAATAGGTTAAATCATTAAAACAATATGTAAAAGGTTGTTTCTATAGAAATTACCATAACTTAATCATATTATTAAATATTTGCCTCTACTTGAACTGATGAACATATATGAATTAGATATAATAATCATATATACGAGATAATAAGTATAGAATATAGAGTTGATACTATATGACTTGTACTAGAAAAATTAAGATGATTAAGATATATTATAAGACTATAAATGAGAAAAAGTAGATACAAATATCTACTTTTCAATAATTATTTGTGTAAAGAGAGGAGAATACATAAAATAATTTGCACACCTTTTTTCCTTAATCCCTGGTGTATGTAGGATTTTTTCACGTATACCAGAAATTATTAAAAGTTTGTTTAAATTTTAAACTTAGAAATTTGAGCTTTCAATTTATTAGCACAATCACTTGCTTTAATTACTTCATCTAATACATAATCTGACTTATCATTAATTTCAAGTACTCTATCGGAAATATTTGATATTTCACTTGTACCTTCACTTGCTGACTGTGTTACATCGTCTATAGTTTTTAACACATCACTAATAGATGCTAAAAGTTCCTCTGATGTAGAACTAAAATCTACTACTAAACTCTCTACAAATTTAGCATCTTTACTATATTCTTCTGATACTGTAAGCATTGATTTGTAGTCCTTATTTACATCCTTCTCCATGAACTCTAAAAGACTGCTGGAACTTTGTGAGAGATTATTTACCGCTTCAATTACTTTATTGGTTATACTTTGTATTTCAGAAGCCGCATCTTTTGATTGTCCTGCAAGGTTTGTAATTTCTTCAGCTACTACTGAAAATCCATTTCCTGCTTCTCCCGCTCTTGCAGCTTCAATAGTTGCATTTAATGCCAAAAGGCCTGTTTGTTCCGTTATTTGCATGATAGTATCTGAAAGCACATTTATTTGTTTGGCTACGCTGGACTTTTTTATAGCAATTTCAAGTTCTTTTTTTGTACTTAAAAACATTTGATAGCTTTTTTCCTGAGATGCTTGTACACTTTTTTAGTTTTATCTGCTCTTTTATTTATTCCTCCGGCCTGCAGTGCACCTGTCTGTGATTTTTCTGCTATAGACTGAGCAGCACTACCTATTTCCTGTGATGTAGCTAACATTTCTTCAGCAGACGCTGTTGTCTCTTCCATACCTGCCGATAATTCCTCTGTACTTGAAGATACTTTTTTTACATCTTCATTCAAATTTGACATTTTATCTTTTATAGTGTTTACTACATTTTCTATTGTACGTGATTCTTCTAGTATAGCTCCTATTAATTCTATAAGTGAACTTTTCATTGAAATTGTAGCATTAGCAAGCTGTCCTATTTCATCTTTTCTTCCTAATAAATAATCACAGCTAGTATCAGAAGTTAAATCAAAGTTGGAAGTTTTCTTTACTAACTTTGTTACAGATATTATTGGATTTCCAATTTTACCTCCAATATATAAGGAAAGTAAGATTGAAAGCACTAACATTATAATTATTACCAAAATGAATCCTAACAATAATGAATGAAGTGGTTTTTCCAATTCATTTTTAGGTACTACAACACCAACAAGCCAATTACAACAGTTAGCCTTAGAAGTAACAAAATATTTTTCTTTACCATCAAAATCCTTTAATAGAGTTATATTATTATTTAATATCTTAGCAAATTTTCCATTCATAATTTTATTAACATTTTTATTTTCATTTTTTGTAGGTTGAAAATCTTTATTGGGATGCATTATAAAATCATTTTTATTATCTAATAGAAATGTATAACTATTATTCACAGGTTTTACTTTATCTAGCATGATTTTAATTGTATTTAATTTAAAGTCACAACTTACAACACCGATTATTTCACCATTTTTTACAATAGGTTCAGATATCGAAACTGTCATTTTTTTTGTAAGTTCATCTAAATAGGGTTCAGAATAAACTAATTTATTTTTTTGGACAGCATCTTTATACCAATATCTTTGAGTACAATCAAAATCTTTATCAGGTATCCACCCAGTTCCATCTAAATATCTTTTATCTTTAAACCCTAGATATATTCCCCCTGTATTAGGATTGTCTTTTGTTTTTTCTTGCAGGTATGTTAAAATTTTTTTATTATCATTTGTGTCCATTTGCTGAATACAATCTCCAATTTCTTTGATTACTTTTCCCTGCTCGCCAATCCATTCGTTAGTTATTTCAGAATATTTATCTGATTCTGCGATAATTTTGCTTTTGGATTCCTTCATTATTAAATCATAAGAAATAAAATAACTTACTGAAGCTAATATTATTAAACTTAATATGCATAGAGATGAAATAACTAATATTATATTGTATTTGATACTTCTCATAAATTGCACTCCTCGTATAATAAGTTTATAACTAGTTAAAGAACTGCTATAGGCTTATTTATTTTTTATATTTCCATATAGATTAAAGAATCTATTTTATTTTTCTAGTGGTGATTCTTCCAACAAGCAAGATTTATTAATAAGAATAATTTATTTATCCTGACATTTAAATATAAGGCCTTCAAAAAACTTATTTATAGAAACCTTTCCTCCTATTTTCCTTTTATGATTTATATAATCCATTTCAGCTTTTACATTGGTAAAATCAAAAAGTGCATTTGCACATGTATGAAAAATATCATCAGCATAATCTTCTATACCCATATTAGCTGTATTAGTAAGTCCTACTTTTATTGCCCTTCTTATCCTTTGCTTTACAACCTGGGCATTATCTCCCAAATAGTTTTTCAAATCATCTAAATTGCATTCTACAAAATTTCTATTATTCTTCATAAGATATAAACTTATCTTGATTATATCATTTGTACCTTTTTCTCCGAGCATACCAAGCATACCTAGAATATGCCTTACTTTGATCAGATTTTCATTTTCAGTTTTGTCAACCTTTTTACTTTTATTTGGAGTTTTAAGCATTTTCTTTATATTAGACAGCATATTCTCCATTTCTACCCTTTCTGCCACTTTTGAAATTACTTTTTTAACCTCAATCTTATTTATTGGCTTATTTATAAAAAATTCTATTCCTGCTTCATAAGACTCTGCTCTTAAATCACTGTCTAATACTTGAGATATCATAATAAAACAAATGCTTGAATCCAAGCTTTTTAGTTTTCTTACAAGAACATTTCCATCCATTTCAGGCATAAGAAGATCTGCAAGTACAATATCAGGCTTAAGTAAAAGTATGTCATTAAAAGCATCTTCACTATTGCATGAACTTCCTACAACTTCAAAATTAACATCTTCTTCTATTATCATAGTTAATATTCTAACTATGCTTATATCATCATCTACAACATAAAATCTCATCCTGATCACCTTCTATCTCATGTTTTTTTATTTTTATAGTAAACTCTGTGTCTTTTTTTTTTTTGAAACAATTGATATAAATTAACTTGCTCTCTCAATATTCCTCTTCTTATTTTTATTAGAAAATAGTACATATCCTATATACAAAATCAAAGCTGTAGGAACACCAGTATAAATAGCCATTCTTTCAGTAGGGTCAATTATCATTGCTATTATTACTACCACATACAATATAATTGCTACAATCGGAGTAATTGGATAAAATGGTGTTTTATATTTTAAATCTTCAACTTTATTTCCTTCTAACATAAAATTTTTTCTAAAGCGCATTTGACATATACAATCGATTGTATAAATAAATATATCAATACTAGCAAGTAAAGATATAAGAAAAAGATAAACTGTATCTGCTGCTATAAAACTTGAAATAATTGCAAATGATGCAAATGACAGAGAGATAATAAGTGCATATATTGGAACCTTTTTTTTATTTGTTTTAGCTAGTATTTTAGGAGCTTGATTATGTTTTGCAAGTGACCAGAGCGTTCTTATACTTGCATATAAAAAAGAATTGGCTGATGATAATGCTGACGTTACAACAATTATATTAACTAAAAGTGAAGCTGATGTAATTCCTGCACTTTTAAACATATATGCAAATGGACTTCCTGCAAGATTTGCCTGTCTCCATGGAAGTACACATCCAATTAAGAAAATACATGTAACATAACATAAAGTTATTAAAATTATAAATCCTCTTATGGCCTTCGGCATTTCTATCTCAGGATTTTTACTCTCACCAGCTGCAGTTGCAATAAGATCAGAACCACCAAATGCAAAAATAGCAGATAACATCGATGCTAATATTGCATTAAAGCCATTAGGAAAGGCACCACCATCAGAAATAAAATTTGTAAATCCAATAGTTTTTCCTCCTATAATACCTGTAATTATTCCAATTCCAGTTATAACAAATAATATTACAGCTATTACTTTAATACTCGCAAACCAAAATTGAGTTTCTCCAAAATTTCCAGATGGAAGAATATTAAGAACTGCTAACAATATAGTAAACAATAATATCCAAATTATAGGATTAATATTTGGAAAGATATTTTTCATTATAATAGATGAGGCAACTATTTGTGCAGTAACTGTAACTGCACAGCTTATCCATTTCATAAAACCAGCCGTAAATCCCATTGCAGGACTAATAAATTCTGTTGCATATGCTTGTACATTTCCTGAAACAGGCATTGCTACTGCAAGCTCTCCAAGACAAGACATCATTAAATACATTATCAATGCTCCAATTATATATGCTACTACAGCACCTCCTGGGCCGGCTTTATTGATAACGTTTCCAGAAGCTAAAAAAATGCCCGTCCCTATTGTTGCGCCAACTGTATACATTTGAATATGTCTGCTTGCCATACTTCTTTCAAGACCTTTTGACTTATCAAGTACCTCTTCTATATCGTTTTCATTTGCATCCATATTATTTCCTCCTTAATTTAATTTATAAACCATCAAAAATAAACCGTTTTCTCAAATGTCACAATTAATCATATTTTATGATAAAATGTAAGTTTCAAAATAAATCAAGATAATTCAAAAAAGTTCTCAAGATAAAATTTTAAGAACTTTTAATTTAATACTATGCTATTTTTTATTCATCCTGGCATTTAAGTACGAGCCCTTCAAAAAACTTATTTACAGAAACTTTTCCTCCTGTTTTCCTTTTATGATTTATATAATCCATTTCAGCTTTTACATTGGTAAAATCAAAAAGTGTATTTGCATATGTATGAAAAGTATCATCAGCATAATCCTCTATACCCATATTAGCTGTATTAGTAAATCCTACTTTTATTGCCCTTCTTATCCTTTGCTTTACAACTTGGGCATTATCTCCTAGATAGTTTTTCAAATCATCTAAATTGCATTCTACAAAATTTCTATTATTCTTCATAAGATATAAACTTACCTTGATTATATCATTTGTACCTTTCTCTCCGAGCATACCAAGCATACCTAGAATATGCTTTACTTTGACCAGATTTTCATTTTCAGTTTTGTCAACCTTTTTACTTTTATTTGAAGTTTTAAGCATTTTCTTTATATTAGACAGCATATTCTCCATTTCTACCCTTTCTGTCACTTTTGAAATTACTTTTTTAACCTCAATCTTATTTATTGGCTTATTTATAAAAAATTCTATTCCTGCTTCATAAGACTCTGCTCTTAAATCACTATCTAATACTTGAGATATCATAATAAAACAAATGCTTGAATCCAAGCTTTTAAGTTTTCTTACAAGAACATTTCCATCCATTTCGGGCATAAGAAGATCTACAAGTACAATATCAGGTTTAAATAAAAGTATGTCATTAAAAGCATCTTCACTATTGCATGAACTTCCTACAACTTCAAAATTGCCGTCTTCTTCTATTATCATAGTTAATATTCTAACTATGCTTATATCATCATCTACAACATAAAATCTCATCCTGATCGCCTTCTATCTTCTCCTCTTTTATTTTTATAGTAAACTCTGTGCCTTTTTTTTCTTCTGAAACAACTGATATTGAGCCCTTAAAAATATCAGTTACAATTCCATTTACATGAGTAAGACCTATTCCTCTGCATATATCTCCGGTTTCTTTATTAAATTTCGTTGAAAATCCAGGATTAAAAACATAAGCTAAATCCTTCTTTTTTATTCCTGATCCATTATCTGACACTACAAAAATGCATTCACCTTGTCTTTTACTAATAACAATTCTTATATAGCCATTTTTTCTCTTTTCCATAGATTCAATACTATTGTAAATTAAGTTCCTTATAATTGAAACCAGATAATAATGTTTCTCTACGCTGAAATTATCATATATCTTAAAATCTAAGTATACATTTAACTTATTTCTTCTTATATGTTCTTTTACATCTGCTTCAACAATATCCATAATATCCTTAATGTTCATCTTAACATTATCATATTTTTTATCAAATATCTCTTCTAAACCTTTTATAACACTTGCATAATCTTTCTTTATTTCATGAACATCCTTTGCAACATCTAAAGACGCATTTTGAAATTCAACTGGATAATTATTTTCAGACAACGTTTTATAAAGATAATAAGCCTTTTTCATAACACCTTCAATATCTGTTTTATTTTTATTCATAAAATATACTTCACTTTTAATTTTTGAAGTAATAAGTATCAGCTTTCTATATCTCTTCTCATGTTCTTCCCTTACAAGTAAAAAACTATAATATCTAAATAACAATATTACACCTACTGCTATTGTAGATCTTATAAAAGCTATAATTACGAGGTCTTGAAACATAATATACTTATATCCTTTGAAAGCCATAAGTGCACTTAGTTCTAAAACATTACCAATAAAATCACTTAAAACAGCTGAAACAAAAAAATTAGTCAAATTTGCCTCTATTTTCTTCCAATATAAAAAATAATATACCATTCCATATGTAAAATAAAATAGAATATCAGTAAAAACTGGACTAACTATTTGATGTAAACTAGTATTACTTATGTACATAATAAGTCCTCTATAAAGTGGTGAAGCTATTCCAACTATAGCTGTTAAATAAAGAGGATTAATTTCCCTATTAAAATAGAGAAGAATAGGCAGCACAATTACAGATAATGTTATTGTAAAACCAGGTGCAAATAAATTAAAATATACCTGTGAACTAAGGGCAATGCATGCAGCAATGATAAAAACAGTTTTTATCTTTTTCATAGTATCCTTCCTTTTTTATTTTTATTATCTTACATGACTAGTATTGCATTCGTTTTACCTTTTGTGTTCATTTTTATTTTAGCAGTATCTTCTACTTAGCATATCTATAATTTCTTGGCCTCTTATACCTTTCCCTTCTTCCAATCCATCCTCATAAGCAGCCTTTAACAAATGCTTTATTAGTTCACAGTTCCATTTATTATTCAAATCTATAGTTATATTACTATTTTTATCAATATCTTTTTCACCTTCCTCTATCAATTCATCAAAATACTTGTCCTTCATTTTTTATTTTCTCACCTTCCTCATAAAAAATTATATCATGTAATTATCGTCGTATTATTTTAATACTATATGTAAGTAGTATGGTTTTTACAGTATACTGTCTGGCACAGTTTTTATTATTAAATTTTCAAGCTCTCTTTTAAATTTTCCATATTGGCTTTCAAGGCATACAACTATTAATTTAAATTTATCTGTTTTATTATACCTATTTATCATCTGGCTCTGCTTTACTTTTACTATTTTCTCTCCATCATTAGTTACCAGAATAACAGCCTGTCCTTATAATACATAGTAATTGTTCCATTATATCTAATCCATCTATTATCATTTGTATTTGAAACACCATTCTGAATACCTAACTTCTAACTCAAAAAAATAATTAGCACAAACTATAAAAGTACCCTGTAAGATTAGACACAACCTCTTTTAATATGTCTACCCTACAGGGTACAGTTTAAACAGTATTAAACAGTTTTTAATAATTAAACTATGGAGGAAAAAACTAATTTCACAATTGTATTCTACTCATATCACCTAGCCGGTATAACTTTTTCAATATTGAACATATTATCAAGTACCTGCCAGTTTTCTGGGAACGGCTTTGCTAAAACCCAGTAGCTAACACCTCGAAGTCCATATTCATTTACAAGTTTATATTTGGCCTTTACACTTCTTGCATCTTCAAACCAAACTACATGCTGCCGTCTTTCTTCATCTATATAGTTATAATATGGTGATTGTGCTTTTTGATCATACCTTATGACAGCTCCGTATCTTCTTGCTCTATCCACCGCTTCTCTATTTCCCACACTTTCTGCAAATTCTCCTCCTGGAGTGTATGGAAGTGTCCAATCATATCCATAAAGTGGCATTCCCATCATTATCTTATTAGGAGGTATTACAGTTACAGCATAGCTTATTACTTTTCTCACTTCATTAATTGGGGCAACGGCCATAGGTGGGCCACCTGACCACCCCCACTCGTAAGTCATTATTATTACAAAATCAACTATCCTGCCGTGAGCACTGTAATCATGAGCTCCATGCCATGCACCAGCTTTTACATCATATGTTTTAGGTGCCAATGCAGTTCCAACTACATATCCCAGTGGGTGTAGTCTTGCTACTAATTTCTCAAGGAAGCGGTTATACTTCGTTCTATTTTCTGGTTGAATCCTTTCAAAATCTACTATAGTTCCATAATAACCTTTTCTCCTCATCATATCTATCATATTATTTATAAGATTATTTTGAGCTTTCTCATCATTAAGGAACTTTCCTATTAGCTCAGTATCAAAGTTTTTCTCAGATAAATTTGTAACTGAAAGTAACGGTGCAACCCTATTATTTTTTCCAACCGCAATAATTGTTTCATCCCTAAGCGGAGTCAATCCCCCTTCTGCAGTAATATGATGACTAAAAGGAGTTATATAAGTTAGATATGGTGCTGCATCAATTACAATTCTAGTTTCTTTTTCATCAGTAGAAGGTTGTATAAAACCATTTGTTTCAATAGTTCCATAGTTTTTGGATTTTTCAGGTATTCTAAGTGTCATACCTGGATAAATAGCGGAAGAACTTGACATGTTATTTAAACTCAGTATGCTGTTTACGGAAACTCCAAATTTTTGAGCTATAGACCACAGCGAATCTCCTGCTTTAACCCTATAGGCTCTTTCCCTTGATGGAATTACAATTGATTGTCCAACTACTAAACTTTCCCTTGGATTGAGGTCGTTGGCCTTTATTATACTGTCCGGAGAAACTCCAAATTTTCTAGCTATAGACCATGTAGAGTCTCCTGGACGGACTACATATATATTCAAATATATATACGCTCCTTTTTTATTTACTACCATTAGTTATTATATTCAATAACTCTATTTCTGTTCTAAAATACAAGTGGATATTTTAATTTCTTACTATAGAAATGATTTTTTATAATTATATGCATATATCTTAAAATTGGAAAATATATAAAAAAGGAATCTAGCCAAATTTCAAACTAGATTCCTACAAAATTATTTAGTTACTTTAACTTTTCCTAATTTCTCATAGAATTTTACTAGAGCAGAATGATCGCTTTGTCCTTCTCCATCTAAATGCAAATTTCTAAGCATTTCCAATACTTGATTTGTAAGGAAAAGTGGTGCTCCTACTCCTGCTGCAGTTTCAACAGCATTCTTTAAATCTTTTATATGTAGGTCAATTTTGAATCCTGGCTTGAAATTTCTGTCTAGTACCATTGGAGCTTTAGCATCTAATACAGTACTTCCAGCTAGTCCTCCACGAATAGCATTGTAAATTAATTCTGGAGATACACCAGCTTTAGTTCCTAGTACAAATGCTTCTGACATAGCTGCTATATTTAATGCAACAATTACCTGGTTTGCTAACTTTGTTACATTACCTGCACCAACATCACCACATAGTACTGCACTTGTACCCATCTTCAAAAGTAAATCTTTATATTTTTCAAAAACTTCTTTCTTTCCGCCTACCATCATAGATAAACTTCCGTCAATAGCTTTTGGTTCTCCACCACTTACTGGAGCATCCAACATGTCAATTCCTTTTTCTTCTAATTTTTTAGCTATTTCTCTAGAAACAAGTGGTGCTATGGAGCTCATATCAATAAATACGGAACCCTTTTTTATTCCCTCAATAACACCATTTTCTCCCAAGACAACTTCTTTAACCTGTGGAGAATTTGGAAGCATCGTTATTATAACATCACTTTTAGCTGCAACATCTTTTGGTGAAGCTCCTCTTTCAGCTCCTGCTTTTTCCAGTTCTTCTTCTGATGCCTTACTGCGATTATAAACTACAAGGTCATAACCTGCCTTTATTAAATTCTTTGACATTGGTTTTCCCATTATTCCAAGTCCGATAAATCCTACTTTCATAAGTCAATCCTCCTGTATTTCTATTTTATAATAATATTATCATACCTTTGCATTTATCATTCAATGTTCATTTGCACAAAAATAATTTATTACTAGTAAACTATTTTATATATATGCATAACATTTTACAATCTACTATTTTGTCATCAAGTCAATTATCATGTAATTGGTGCAGGATTAAAAATTGATAATGCATTATAAATTCCATGTACATCTGCATAAGTTTTTTTAGTTCCACTAGCTATATCTATTATCAATTTAAAAAGTTCTAAACCAACCTCTTCAATTGTCTTTTCACCTGTGGCAATTCTTCCTGCATCTAGATCTATTAAATCATTCCATTTTTCTTTAAGTGCTGTATTAGTTGAAACTTTTATAACAGGGGCAATCATTAAATTATATGTAGTACCTCTTCCAGTAGTAAACACTTGTAAAGTCATACCTGATGATAACTGCATTGTCCCACAAACAAAATCGCTTGCTGGTGTTGCAGCATAGGTCATACCTCTTTTTCTAATACGCTCTCCTGGAGATAATACATCCACTATGCTTGTACTACCTGATTTAGCTACCGATCCAAGTGCTTTATCTACAACATTTAAAAGGCCACCTTTTTTATTTCCTGGTGAAGGGTTTGCATCTCTATCAACATGTGATTCGTCCAAATATTTATCATACCATTTCATTTCCTTAACAAGTTTCGCAAGTACTTCATCACTAACTGTTCTAGGTGCCAGCAAATGAACTGCATCTCTAATTTCAGTCACTTCAGAAAACATTACCTTTGCACCTGATCTAACTAATAAATCTGCTGCAAATCCTACTGCTGGGTTTGCCGTAACTCCTGAAAAAGCATCACTTCCACCGCACTGAAGTCCAACTACTAAATCAGATACAGGACATTTGGTTCTAACTCTTGAATTTAACTTTTTAAGTTTTTTTTCTGCTCTTTTCATAATTTCATCAATCATTTTATTAAATCCAAAACATTCCTGTAGTATTACAAGATTTTCATCTTTTATTTCAGGAAAAAGTAATGTAGGTACTAATTTTTCGCATCCAAGAGATACTGTCAGCATTTCACCACCAAAATTAGGATTCTGGGATAAATTTCTTATTGCCCTTATAGGAATTTCAGAATTATCACCATGTATTGCAACACCACATCCATATAGATGATTCAAAGCCACAACAGCATCAACATTTTTATACTTAGGTAAAAGCTCATTTTTGATTCTCTCTACTGCAACATTGACAACACCTTGTACACATTGAACTGTTGTAGTTATTCCAAGTATATTTTTAGTTCCAACGCTGCCATCTTCATTTTTATATCCCATAAATGTGTAACCTTGTAAAGGTTCATATTTATCAATCATTTTACCGCTTTTTAATTCATTTAATGAATGTGCCTTAGGTAGTCTAACTTCATCGTGTGCTACCCGACTTCCCTTTTTTAAATTTTTTTTTGCAAATCCAATTATTTCTCCATACCTAATAAAAGGTTCATCCTTTGAAATATCTTTTAAAAGCACTTTATTAGCTTGCGGTATATCCTGCAGCAATTTCAATCCATTTTCAAAAGTAATTCCCTTTTTAAGTCCATCTTTGTTTACTATTATAGCTACATTGTCTTCAGGGTTAACTTTAATATACAAAGGTTTTAATTGATTACTATCCATTTAACTTTAACCTCCTTATATGTGATTTTAACTATTTTACATTCATTAATCTTACTATATTTTCAACTGTTTTCTCTATATTTTCACTGCCTTTTTTTAGAGCACAGTCTAATGTGGTCACACCTCTAACAATACTAAAAATTGAATCTATACCCTTTTCATATAATACATCTATACCATTTTCAACACTACCTGCCAGTGCTACTACAGGCTTATTATATTTTTTTGCTATCATAGCTACTCCAATTGGAGTTTTTCCATATTGTGTTTGGAAATCTATACTACCTTCACCGGTAAAAACTATATCTGCTTGCTTAATTTTTTCTTCCAACTTAGAATATTCTATAACTATATCAATACCATTTTTAAGTTCTCCTTTTAAGAAAACCATAAGTCCAGCTCCTAATCCACCAGCCGCACCTGCTCCAGGTATGTTTAGTACATCTACATTAATTTGCTCCTTAATTATCTTAGCATAATGCTTTAAGTTATCATCCAATACTTTAATCATTTCGGGAGTAGCTCCTTTTTGTGGTCCAAAGATATTAGAAGCCCCTTCTTTTCCACAAAGAGGATTAGTAACATCGCAAGCTACTTCTAATTTAACATTCTTCAAACGAACATCAAAATTTGTTAAATCAATTTTTTCTATTTTACTTAACTCACCACCGCCAAATCCAATTTCCTTTCCATATCTGTTCGTAAATTTTCCTCCTAGAGCTTGAATTGCACCTACACCACCATCATTAGTAGAGCTTCCCCCTATGCCAACTAACAATTTTTTTATATTGTGGTTTAAACACTCTCTTATTAATTGTCCTGTTCCGTAAGTTGTTGTTATGAGCGGATTTCTTTTTTCTTTTGGCACCAAACCTATTCCGCTTGCGCTAGCCATTTCTATAATACCTGTTTCGCCGTCTCCTAAAATACCATATTCAGCTTCTACTTCATCTCCAAGTGGTCCAATTACTTTTAATTTATATATATATCCTCCTGTAGCATCAACAAGAGATTGCATTGTTCCCTCTCCCCCGTCAGCCATAGGCACTTGTATACATTTAATATTTTTATTTACTCTTTTTATTCCTTTTTCCATAGCTTCACAAGCTTCTTTTGCAGTCATACTCTCTTTGAAGGAATCTGGTGCCAGCAAAATACTAAAATCCTTTTTCATGTTTAAACCCTCCTGTTGCCTAAAATCTATTCAAGAACTTAGCTTTTCTAATATATCTAAATTCTATATTAAAGTTAGATGTTTCTATTAAAAGCGTTTACTGTTCATCATCTATTTCTATTTTATTATTGTACTTTTTTACAAGTGAAACAATATTCAGTTGCACAAATATCATTTGTCTTTAATATTTTCTTTTTATCTATTTGCATAACTTATTTTTGATCCTACTTCTTATATATAAAATAGGATTTGGCATTGAATTTAGTGTCAAATCCTATACTGCAATAAAAGTTTTTATTGTTACTTAACAACTTTCACATTTTCGCTTACATGAAACTTTTTACTTAAATCAACAGGTTCTACCTTATCTACTATAAACAGGAAAGCCAAAGCTCCAACAACAGCAACTGCAGAAGTATAATCCATAGCCAAATGAAAATTACCAGTTTTTTGATGCAAAACTCCAAAAATTATTGGACTAACTATACCAGATAAATTTCCACAAAGATTAAGTACACCTCCAACTCTACCTATCATACTTTTAGGTAAGACATCACTTAGAGCTACCCATCCTAAGTTAGAAGCTGCATTTGCGAAAAATGCAATTGATAAAATAATTACAGCTACAATAGGTGTCTTTTCAAAGAAATTTGCTAAACATAGAATGGATGTAAAAAGTAAGCCTGCAACTATTGGTATTTTACGAGCTACAGTCAATGATGTTTTTTTCAATAAATAATCACTTAAAAATCCTCCAAATAGAACTCCTGCCATGGCCATCATATAAGGTAATATTGCCATAAATCCTGCTTTTTGTATTGGTAATTTCAATCCTTTTTGAAGGTAAACTATAAACCATGTCATAAAAAAATATAAAGTAGATGCTATAGCAAATTGTGTAATAAATATTCCCCACACTCTTCTTTGCTTTATTACATATAAAATTTCATCTAATGAAATCTTATCTTCCTTTTTTTCTCCAATTTCATTAGGATTGTAAGCACCATTATTTTTAAGATAATCTAATTCCTCTTGATTTATGCTTTTACTGTCTTTAGGATCTCTGTATACAGCCAACCATATGATACCAAAAACGATTGCAATTCCACCAGAAAGATAAAATACTGATTCCCAACTTATTTTAGCAACCATCATAGCCAATATAGGAGTAAATACTGCTAATCCTATGTATTGTGCAGATGAATAAATGCTTATTGCCCTAGCCCTTTCATTACTTGGAAACCAAAGTGCTGCTATTTTTGTATTGCTCGGAAAGGCAGGTCCTTCAGCTATTCCAATTAATATTCTACAAACTATAAGTACCATAAATGAAGCACCAATACCTGCAAACAATCCCTGAGAACTAAATGCCATAATAAATGTGAAAAATCCCCATAATACCATAGCTCCACCATATAAGAATCTTGCCCCAATTTTATCTAATATCATTCCAACTGGTATTTGAACTATAACATAAGACCACGTGAATGCCGAAAATAAAACTCCTAACTGGGTAGAATTTATTTTCAGCTGTTTTTGAATTGCAGTACCTGCAACTGATAAATTAGCTCTATCAAGATATGTTATTGCAACAGCCACAAAAAGCATTAGCAATATCAAAAAACGTACTTTTGTAGGTTTCTTTTCCATATACATATTTTCATTCCTCCACGATTATTTAATAAATAACTTATTATTTACCTAGGTTACTTTAATGCCTTAAGACTTTTATAAATGTTTACAAGTTTATTATCATATTTTTCGACATTTCATTCAATGTTCAGCTGCACAAACTTAAATCGTTATCATGGGCATTTTTTCATCTATATGCATAACTTATTTTTGATTTAAATATGCATATATAAATTTAGGACTATTACACTAAATAGCTAGTGCAACAGTCCTAAACGAAAGCATATTTTATCTTACTAAACAAGGACGTTTATTATTAAACTTCCAACCTGGAATCAGAAATTGCATAGCAACTGAATCATCACGTGCCCCTAATGACATTTTTGTATATAATTCATTAGCTTTCTTGACTTGTTCCATATCTATCTCTACACCCAAGCCTGGTTTGTCTGGAATATCTATCATACCACCTACAATTTTAAATGGATCTTTAGTCAAATACTGACCATCCTGCCATATCCAGTGTGTATCAATTGCAGTTACATTTCCTGGGGCTGCGGCTGCTGTTTGAGCATACATTGCAAGTGAAATATCAAAATGATTATTTGAATGTGAACCCCAAGTAAGTCCAAAATCTCTACAAGTTTGTGCTACTCGCACTGAACCTTCCATCGTCCAAAAATGTGGATCAGCTAATGGAATATCTACTGAATGCAGCTGAAGAGAATGTACCATCTGTCTCCAGTCCGTTGCAATCATATTAGTAGCAGTAGGCAAATCAACAGCTCTCCTAAATTCAGCCATGACCTCACGCCCTGAAAAACCATTTTCAGCTCCACAAGGATCTTCGGCATAAGCCAAAACGCCTTTTATGTTTTTGCACAACTTTATAGCTTCATCTAATGACCATGATCCATTTGGATCAAGAGTTATACGAGCATCTGGAAAACGTTTAGCCAAAGCTGTTACAGCTTCTATTTCCTTTTCTCCACTTAAAACTCCGCCTTTCAATTTAAAATCTTTGAATCCATAGCGTTCCTGTGCAGCTTCTCCAAGTCTTACAACAGCTTCTGGAGTCATTGCTTCTTCAATACGCAATCGTGACCAATCATCCTTTGAATCAGGTTCACTTACATAAGGTAAATTTGTTTTTCTCCTATCACCTACAAAGAATAAATATCCCAAAACTTTAACTGATTTTCTCTGCTGACCTTCACCCAATAATTGGCAGGCTGGTACATTAAGAAATTTTCCCATTAAATCAAGTAATGCTGCTTCTATTGCAGTAGCTGCATGTATAGTAGTACGCAAATCAAATGTCTGGAGTCCACGTCCACCAGCATCTCTAGATGAAAAAGTTTCTTTTACATTTCTAATTATTGATTTATATTTTCCAATACTTTGTCCCACAACTAACGACTTTGAATCCTCTATTGTCTTACGTATAGCTTCGCCTCCTGGTACTTCTCCAACACCAGTACTTCCTGCATTATCCTTTAAAATTACAATATTACGTGTAAAAAAAGGTCCGTGTGCTCCACTTAAATTAAATAACATACTATCATGTCCTGCTACAGGAATAACTTGCATGTCAGTAACAACAGGTGTATTCTTTATCATATTTTTATTGTCATTCATATTCTAACCTCCATAATAACGTTTTCCTTTGTTTTTCAATAAAACTTATATTACTTTATAATATAATTATTATACTTTAAAATTTTCTATTCAATGTTCAATTGCACATATATTAATCTTTAACGTCAACTTATTTTTATAGATATGCATAATACCCTTCAAGCTGCAATTAAATTACAGATAAACCTTTTACCACAAGTTTCCTTCTTCATTAAATTTCATATACTCCGGTTCACTTTCCACTTCTAGATCAGGATAGTTTTTCATTTCATCATAGTAGGCCTCTGATAACATAATATGACCAATATGTAAACTGTTAGGTATTCTTACTACCTTTGACGCCTTTTTATTAACTCCCACACATGTTCTAATACAAAGCTGTATAGCTTCTTTATCATTTGCCACAACACAGGGTATCCTTGCAGATTCCAGTACTGTACTTGTAATACAATTAGGATACATTTTTTCTAAATCCAATTTATCAAACAGTCTTTTTGTTATAACATTTGAAAGTCCTACACCTAAACCATTTCCATGAGATTCTTTACTTATATCAAGCATTGCCGTTCTCTGTACTTTTACACCACCTGATGCATATTTTGTAGAAAATGTTCCTGTAATATTAGGATCCACACCTGTTCCGCTATAATTTTTCCCTATTTCATCAACAACAAGTACATCACATCTTCCAACTATAATCTTAGGCATATTAGCAAAAGCCTCTTGTAATAACTTCGGCTCTTCTTCTGCAATTTCATCGCTGTTAACTGCTATTATCTTACATGTCTCATCAAAAGCATTTTCTATACACGGTATGGCAAAGAGAATTGGTGCATGTTTAATAATTGCATTTCCTATAATAGGTATATTCTTTGCAATATTTTGCATTCCTTGTTCATGAACATGCTCTGCTCCAGCTTGCTTACCTAAACCAACTGCCATCATTTTCATAATTCCACTTTCGTATTTACCTCTAAAGGCATTATGAGGTTTAATACGACATGAAATTATAATACCATCAGCTTATGCAGCATTTTTATCTATTACCACTTCTCTTCCATCCTCTGTATGTCCTATCATTTTGACTTCCATAGAAGATTTAATTGGGCATCCCAAATACTCTTCTGTAAGACCATAACCTGCTAATAATTCGAGTTGTCCTTCAGCAGTTGCTCCACCATGACTACCCATTGCAGGAACAACAAATGGATTTGCTCCTTTAGATGTTACAAAATCTACTATAGATTTTGTTATAATAGCTACATTAGCAACACCTCTGCTGCCAGCTGTAATAGCAATATTCATTCCCGGTTTAATCTTATCAGAAAATTTCTTTTGTGCTAATTCTTTTTTTACTACTTCAGGTATATTTTTTGATTCAATAATAGGTCGTGGGAAGATCTGCCTTACCTTAAACATCTTTGGGATATATACATTTTCCAGCAACTTAGATACTACTCCACCTTTTTTTATTTCCATATTAGCTCTCCTTTTCTATTTCATTCATCATATTAATATATATTTTTTAGATATGGTTTTTGTCAATTTTACACTAATCAGCAGTAGAACTCTTCTTTTATAAGGAAATGTAATATATAATTTAAAAGGCATCTGGTGAATCAGATACCTTTTAAATTGACTAATGTACAAAAATATTTAATATTAAAACACCAATTAAACCAATAACAGAAAGAATACACGTATAACTTGTCCTAGTTTTTATTGCATCTGCCACTGATAGTCCAAAGTACTCTTTATACATCCAAAATCCAGGATCGTTTACATGAGATGCAAATATACTTCCTGTAGTAACTGCAAGTACCATTAAACTAGTATTAACTCCTGATGAAGCTGCCAGCGGCATTACTAATCCTGCTGCAGCTGTTACCGCTACAGTAGCTGATCCAAGTGCTGTTCTCAAAATTGCTGCAATAAACCATGCCAATACTATTGGTGAAAAATTTAATCCTTTCGTTATAGAAACAATTGTATTTCCTACTCCAGAATCAACTAATACCTGTTTAAAAGCTCCTCCTGCACCAATTATAAGAATAATCATTGCAATGGCTTTTACAGATTCACTCATACTTTTCGTTATATCGTCTAAACTTCTATTGCATCCAAATCCAAAAGTAAACATTGCAATAATTACTGTAATCATCAATGCTATAGGTGCATCTCCAAAGAACTTAATGTATTTTAAAAGTGAAGATCCTTTAGGAAGAAACATTCCACTAAATTCGGAAATAGCTATTAAAATTACAGGTACAATTGCTGTAAATAAGCTTTTTCCAAAACTAGGCATTTCCTCATCCGTAAACAACTTACTTGTAGTTAAACCTTCTGGTATATGCGTCTTAGCATTTTTTACAATACTTGTTTTTGAAAATAAAATTCCTGCTATTATAGCCCCTGGAATTGCAAGAATTAGTCCTAAAAGAAGTGTTCCTCCTACACTAGCTTTAAACGCAGAAGCTACAAGGGTTGGACCAGGATGAGGTGGTAAAAAACTGTGTGTTACTGATAATGCAACAACAGCTGGAAATCCAACATAGATTAAAGGTAACTTTGTTTCCTTAACTATACTATAAATAATTGGTATTAATAAAATGAATGCTGCTTCAAAAAACATTGTGATTCCTACAATAATTGATGTTACCAGCATAGCCCATTGAACTCTTTTCATTCCAAACTTATTAATCAAGGTAGTGGCAATACGCTGTCCAGCTCCACAATCTGACATAAGTTTACCAAGCATTGCTCCAAATGCAAGTATAAGTATTAAACTATTCAGCTGGCCTCCAATACCCTTATACATAGATTTAGTAACATTTCCTAACGGCATTCCTTCAAGAACACCAACTACCAACGAAACCAATATCAAAGAAATAAATCCATTAAGTTTACAAGGTATCATCAATACCAAAAGTAGTATTACTCCAATACCAACTATAACTAATGACATGTAAAACTCCTCCTTAATCATGTTTTATCAAATTATTTTATTGCAAACATTTACTTTACTTTTAATACAACCTTGGACTAATCATATGATATACTGAAATACTTAAAATTGAGTACTATAGAACTCTTATAAATACTTTGTAGTTTTATTATCATATTTTTCTATATTACCTTCAATATTCACCTGCACAAATTTTAATCGTTATCATAGTCATTTTTTCATCTATATGCATAAATATTTTTTTAGAAAATTTTAATTTTTCTCTGAATATCCCATTAAAAAAACATATACTATATTGCATTAATTCTTTTATTTTTACTATATAAAAGATTAAGAAAAAGAGCTGTATTAGTATAAAATATCCTTAACAAAGGCTTCATTTTATACTAATACAACTCTTTCTCTATATATTTATAATTTACCTTACCATACATGGTTTTTTACTATCAAATTTCCAATTCTTTATTAAATACTGCATGGATATAGAATCATCTCTATCCCCACAACTCATCTTAGTGTATAATTCATTAGCTTTCATAACCTTGTCCATGTCAACCTCCAAACCAAGCCCCGGCTTTTTAGGAAGTTCTATCAACCCATTAGATATTTTATATGGAGTCTTAGTTAAGTATTGTCCATCCTGCCAAATCCAATGAGTATCCATTGATGTAATTTCTCCTGGGGCTGCGGCAGCAACTTGAGTGAACACTGCTAATGATATATCAAAGTGATTATTTGAATGTGACCCCCAAGTATATCCCCATTCATTACATATTTGCGCCGCACGTACTGCACCATTCATTGTCCAAAAATGAGGGTCTGCTAAAATTATGTCAAGTGAATTTAATGAAAGGCAATGACCAAACTGACGCCAATCTGTTGCTATCATATTTGTTGCTACTCTTAGTCCTGTAGCTCTCTTAAACTCAGTCATAATCTCTCTTCCTGAAAAACCTTTTTCTGGTCCACAAGGATCTTCAGCATAGGATAAAGCTGTACCAGCATCCTTGCAAAGCCTTATAGCTTCTTCTAAAGACCATGCCCCATTAGGATCTATATTGACATTAGCATCTGGAAATTCTTTAGCTAAAGCTTTTATAGTTTCTATCTCCTTTTCTCCTTCAAATACCCCTCCTTTTAATTTAAAATCTTTTACCCCATAACGTTCTCTTACTGCATGAGCCTCTTCGATAATATCTTCTACAGTTACCATTCTCTTTCTTCTTATTTTAAACCATTGGTCCTTGCTATTGCTTTCATCAATATATGATAAATTCGTTTTATTTTTATCTTCTACGTAAAATAAATAACCCAGCATCCTCACAGCATCTCTTTGCTTGCCATCTCCAAGTAAAGATGCTACTGGAAGATCCATATATTGTCCTAATAAATCCAGTAATGCAGATTCAACAGCAGTTTCAGCATGAACTACAAAACACAAGTTTTTTAAATCAAGTTCTTGAATACCTTCTCCATTATTTTGATCTGCACCCCAAGTCTTATTTTTTAATTCATATATTATACCCTTATAATCACCTATATATTTGCCTATAACAAATGGCTTATAATTTTCCAAAGCCTTCCTAATATGCTCTCCTCCATGTATTTCACCAAGCCCTGTATTACCTGAATTATCTTTTATAATAACTATATTTCTTGTAAAAAATGGTGCATGAGCTCCACTTAATGTTAATGACATACTATCATATCCTGCTACTGGAATAACCTTCATATCTGTTACAATAGGTGTACCTTTACTAATCATATTAAGTCTCCTCCAAATTCTGTATTTCTATAAAATATAACTCATTTACATTATCATATTTTTTTATTTTTCCTTCAATGTTCATCTGAATAAATTTCAATCGTTATCATAACTACTTTTTTATATATATGCATAAATGTTTTCCTGCTATTATCACAAGTGCAGATAATAAGGTATTTCATTTGGATAAATGCTGATTATACGAGTACCTCCTGTTAATGACTCTAAACTTACCACATAGATTGCATACTGTTCCAAATTAGCCTTTTATCCTCTTCACCACATTTTATTTTACTGGAAATATATTCACCAATAATACTTAAATTTTTCTCTGTAGCACCTAATTGTATATCTCTTAATATAGTCGGCAAATTAATAGATCGTAAAAGACTTTTATATTGCTCAATATCAGCATTCGGACATCTATTAATTTTCATCTGAAGAGATAACCCTAAAGAAACTAATTCTCCATGAAAAACCTTAGCTTGTTGTTCTTTAAAAAATTTAGTTATGCAATTATAAAAATAATGTGCAATTGCCAACTGATTTCCGCTATTAGCTAGGGATGATGCCATACCAGTTAGTTTTCCAAATTGTTTGACTTCTCTTCCAACAGCTTCAAGTCCACCAGAAGTTTGAATGTATTTACTGATAAGTCCAATACTATTCTCCTTACACATTCTAATACCTCCTCTACTCTCTTCCAATATAATCATCATATTTTTTTAAAGTAATATCAATATTCAATTGCATAAATAGTTATAGCTATCACTTCTTGTTTTTATGTAATTGCATAGTGCCTTATTTAAAAATATATGATTTCTCATAGCAGAGGTTTAGAACTTAAAAAACTTTATATCTTAATATATTCCAATCAATTTCCACCACAACATTCCAATTCCAATGATAATTAAAAGATGTGCTATTGAAACACAAAAACCTACAAACCACCATTTCTTTTGCTTAACATATCCTTCTGAAAAATAAACTCCTCCTTGTGCTAATCCATAATGAGTAAGTCCAGAACTTAAAGCTGATATGTTAACTAATAAAAACATAGATACTATTGTTGGAGCTCCAGCACTTAGTAATATAGTTAAAAAGGCTGAAAATAGGGCAGTAAAGTGTACTGTATTGCTTGCAAACAAGTAATGCAAATAATACATTATAATACATACTATAATTAGTGTAAGCATCCATGATTTTGTATATATGTGGTCTCTTACTATACTACTTATCCATTTAATCACTCCCAATTTGTTTAATTGACCTGCCATCATCATAAATGCTCCTAGCCATATGAGTAAATTCCATATTTCTTTTTTGCCAGTAAATTCTTCCCAAGACACAATTCCTGTAGAAATCAGTATTATGAGCCCTAAGACTCCTACAGTTGTAACATCTAAATTTATCTTATTACCAATGATCCAAAGGAAAACTACTATTGCAAATACAAAAATCATTAGTTTCTCTGATTTACTTATAGGTCCTAATTCTTCTAATTTTTTATCCATCAATTCTTTAACATTGTCCATCTTTTTTATTTCTGGAGGACATAAAAAATAAATGATTATAGGTATAACTATAAAAGCTACCAATGATGGGAGTAATGCCATTAAAAACCACATGCCAAAAGTTATATTTTCTTTTACTCCCAAATCTCTAGCCATAGTAATTGCTAGTAAATTTACAACCGAAGATGTCATAAATAGAGAAGATGAAATAAGATTACTATGTAGTGCCGTAAGCATTAAAAATTCTCCCGCTTTTTTCTCAGTTCCATCTCCAACTTTTGATCCATAAGCTCTTGACAAAGATTTTGCAATAGGAAATACTATTCCACAAGACCTAGAAGCAGAACTTGGAATTAACATAGACAATATAATTTCACATATAACCAAAGAATATCCTGCACCTATGGTTCTCTTACCTATCTTCTTAATAAGATTATAGGCAATCCTTTTGCCAAGTCCTGTTTTAGTTATCCCTATGGAAAGGCAATCAGCACATACAATCAGCCAAATAACTCCTTCTGCATAGGACGAAAATGCTGTTTTTACTGTAATAATGTGTGTGCAAGTTAAAATAAATATGCCTATAAAGGATGCTAGTCCAAGTGATACAGCACCTAAAGCACAGGCAACTATAATAGCAATAAACACTGCCAAGAGGTACCATCCATTTCTAGGTACCATATTGGGTTTAGGTATAAAACAAATTATTACTCCAATTAAAATTGATATTAGTAAAGGTTTTAATTTAACTGAAGAATTAAATTTAATTGCCTTGAAATTTAAACTATTTACCATATAATCCTCCCCAAATAAATTTAGCTAACATAACAATGTTAGCTAAATTTATTATTTCTTTATTTTAAATCACTTATGAAATTTGGAAGGTCAAAACAGGACTTTACAATTTGTTTTGTTAAATAACGGGTATTTAAAGGCAATCTATCTACATCTATATTGCAAGGATCATAGACATCTGATGCCATTGTAAAGCTCCACAATCCTCCAGGATAAGTAGGAACAAAAGCTACATATGTTTTTACAATTTTAAAATTATCCTTTAATATTTTTCTCGTACTTTCAATTATATCACGATGCAGCATTGGAGATTCACTTTGACATACCATTACTCCGTCAGAATTTAATGTTTTTTTCACATTTTTATAAAATTCTTCTCCAAATAAATCTTTGGCAGGTCCCTCTGGATCTGGTGAATCAACTACTATTACATCATATTTAATATCTGTGTTTTTTACATATTGAACTCCATCTCCAAATTTGAAATTCACCCTTTTATCAAAATTTGCTCCTCCACTTATCTTTGGAAGAAACTTTATACATTCTCTTGTTACTATTTCATCCAACTCAACCATATCAATTGTTTTAAGTTCTTCATACTTTGAAAGTTCACGCACTGCCCCACAATCTCCTCCACCAATTACCAAAACCTTTTCTGGTTTTTTATGTGTAAGTACTGGAATATGAGTTATCATCTCATTATATATAAACCCATCTGCAGAAGTGGACTGCATTATTCCATCTAGTGCAAGACATGGTCCAAATGCCGCAGTGTCAATCAAAGCTATCTCTTGATAGGGGGATTTCAAATAAGAAAGTACCTTGTTAACTTTATAAGTGATCTTTAAATTTTTTTTCTCAACCTCAAACTCCTCAAACCACAGTTCGCCATCAACTTCTTTGAAATACTTTGGTAATTGATTTATTTTCATAATACTCCCTCCGTTATGATAAATATTTATATATCTAATAAAGTTTTACTCGATTAATTATAACTAAAACGAAGATGTATTTCAAAGATTAACCCAAATAAAAATTTTTAAAGTACATCCAAAGTTACTTTCCTAGTAGGCTTTGGAAATATCCTGTCAAGTTCAATTAAATCTTCTTTAGATAAAACAATTGATCCAGATCTTGCATTTTCTATTACGTGTTCCTCACAGGAAGCTTTAGGAATTGCAATCACATCCTTTGTCCTTATGCTCCAGGCCAAAAGTATCTGTAATGGCTTTGCATTATATTTTTTCGCCATATTTATTAAAATAGGATCATCTAATAACTGTCTTCTCAGTTTACCGCCTTTGGCAATTGGACAATACGCCATAATTGGCATGTTGTGCTTTCTCTGCCATGGCAGTAAATCAAATTCAATTCCTCTTGATCCCAGGTGATATAATACCTGATTAACCATACAATTTTCTCCATCTTTACAACTTAAAAATTCTTTCATATCTTCTGTATCTAGATTTGATACTCCCCATCTCAATATCTTTCCCTGCTTTTTCAATTTTTCCATGCCTTTTATCGTTTCTTCAAAAGGCACACTTCCTCTCCAATGCAAAAGATATAAATCTAAATGATCTGTATTCAATCTTCTTAAACTATTTTCACAAGCAGTAACTATATTTGAAAGTCCTGCATTGTGTGGATATACTTTAGATACAATAAATAGCTTGTCTCTAATGCCCTTTATTGCCTTACCTACTAAAACTTCAGAACCACCATCTCCATACATTTCTGCCGTATCTATAAGTGTCATTCCAAGCTTTATTCCCATTCTAAGAGTTTCTATCTCACTTTTTTTCGTTTGTGAATTTTCACCTAGATACCATGTGCCTTGTCCTAATGCTGGTACTAAAGCTCCATCTGGCAATTTTACCAGTCTTTTTTGATTTATGTTTCTAATTTGTTCTATCTCTTCATCACTTATTAAACTCAAAATATCAATCCCTTTCTTTGCATAATTATAACCACTAATTTTTATTAGTTTCAAAATTAATAATAGAGCAGTACAGCCAAAATAAATCAATATAATTTTTAGGATTCATATTAGTAATCTTATATATTTTGTTAAGACGATAATTAAGGGTATTTCTATGTATAAATAATTTATTTGATACTTTATTTAACTCTCCATTTTCTTCTATGAAAACTTTTAGTGTTTCTCTTAATTCACCATTCTTATCATTTAGTTCAATTAGTCCATAAGAATCCTTTAATTCATTGATCTTCCATTGTGCATTATCCTGAAACAATAACATTTCGTACTTCATTACATCAAAAATGTACACGTTATTATCAGGATGGCTTTTTTCTCCAAACAAAAGTGTTTCTCTGGCTATTTCATAGGATTTATGTATATCACTTAATTTAGTATATACCTTTCCAACAGATATTTTTACATCAGTATTAGTTTGATTTTGTATTTTCTCATAAATCCCATCTATTCTATCCTTACAAGTTATAGCCTTATATTTTATATTTGGACACTTATATAATAAAACAATAGTCTTTGAGTCAATAACTGCTACTAATGATTCTTTAAGAGTACCCTCTAAAATTGACACTATATTTTTTAATATATCCAAATCTTTTCTATTTGAAATCTGCTTAAAATTAACCTGTATAATAAAAATAGTCATAGGATAATTAGAAGCTATTTTAAATTTTTTAGTATACTTTTCAAGCAAACGAAATGATCCCTGATCATTTTTAATAAGTGAAAGTATCATATCCTCTTTAACCCTGTTACTCCATTCAAGTTCCTTCATAACATAAGCTTGTTCTATTATCATTTCTGCAGTCATTTTGATAAGCTTACCATATCCTATAACCTCATCTCTTTTTCCAGTAATACCTATTACTCCTACAATTTCATGTTCAAATTCAATAACTATATTTGTACCCTGTTCTACTCCATTTAACTTTCTACATTGATTTTCATCAATACTGAATTCAGATTTTCTTCCAATTGCAAGAACTGCACCCTCATGAACGCTTCCAATTCTATCTTTATTACCAGATGCTATTATAATACCCTGTTTATTCATTATATTAATATTTTTATTCACCGCTTTCATAGTTCTATCCACTATTTCTTCAGCCAATTTGGTGCTAATGTCCATTAATCTTCCCCCTGACTATATAATAAGAGTAAATCTTATTCTGCTACAATGTGCACATAAATAAAAAGCTTTAACTGATAACGATTAATATTTGTGCAATTGAACATTGCTATATACTCCGATAAATACGATAATGATTCTGTAAGGTTATTCATTTAGAATTAATGTTATTATAATTATAATATAAAAAGGTTAATATTTCTAATTTCATAGGAATATTATACTAAAACTTGGGAGGAATTGTATTATGTTAAAAGGTGTTTTTACACCAATGATAACTATTTTTGATGAAAATGGTCAATTTGACAATAAATCAAATAAAGCTATGATTGAAAAATTAATTTCTGATGGAATATATGGAATATGTATATTAGGAACTACAGGTGAATTTTTTAATTTAACTTTTGAAGAAAAAAAACAGTATATAAAATTTGCATTAGAAGTTATAAATGGAAGAGTTAAATTAATAGTTGGCACAGGTAGTACCAATTTAAAAGAAGTTATTGAACTGGGTAAATTTGCAGAAGAAAATAATGCAGATGCAATATTGGTTTTACCTCCATTTTACTTTAAGTTAGATGACAATCATGTTTTTGAATATTTCTCCATTATAGCAGAGAATACAAATTTACCTATGATATTATACAATATTCCTCAAAATACAAAGGTAAATTTATCTCCAGATTTAGTCTTAAAATTAGCTAACAAATATGAAAATATAGCAAATGGCGGCGTAAAAGATACTACTCCAGCCCTAGCTAATGTAAGAAATTTTGTAGAAAAGGTTAAAAGTGTCCATAAAAACTTTGCTGTTTTCTCTGGAATCGATGAATACCTCATACCAAACCTTATAATAGGTGGAAATGGTATTGTAGGAACTCAAACTAATACTCAAGCAAAATTAATGGTCGAGACTTATAAAACCTTTATGAATAAAGATTTTGATAAATTATTATTACTTCAAAAAAGAATAAATAAGATTATGGCTGTACGTGAAATGCCTGGCAGCAACAATATATTGTCTACAAAAACTGCGGCAAGTATAGCACTTAATATGGATTTCAACACTTCTATAAGATACTATGATATAAAGCTTCCTAAAGAAACTAAAGATAGGATCGAAAGAATTGTTAAACAAAAATAATATATTTGTGATTAAAAAAGAAATGAAAGTAGCTTAATCTACTTTCATTTCTTTTTTAATTTTTACTTTTAAGCATATACTTAAATACCCACTGCATAGAATGTTCTATACAATGGGTATCTTACTTACCTGGCAGCGACCTATTCTCCCACAGAGCCTCCCCTGCAGTACCATCGGCACCCTGAAGCTTAACCTTCCTGTTCGGTATGGAAAGGGGTGTTACCTTCACGTCATTACCACCAGATTATCATCGAAAATTGCTATTTCTATCAATTTTCTTTTATATTAATTTTTAAAGAGAACTTTCTGTCCTCTCAAAATTGCACAGTAAACTTTTTTTCTTTCGTTTTTATTTGGTCAAGCCCTCGACCTATTAGTATCAGTCAGCTTAACAGGTTGCCCTGCTTACACCTCTGACCTATCTCCTCGTGTTCTTCGAGGGGTCTTACTAGCTTACGCTATGGGAAATCTTATCTTGAGGTGGGCTTCACACTTAGATGCTTTCAGCGTTTATCCCTTCCCAACTTGGCTACCCAGCTATGCTCCTGGCGGAACAACTGGTTCACCAGCGGTCGGTCCATCCCGGTCCTCTCGTACTAAGGACAGCTCCTCTCAAATTTCCTGCGCCCGCGACGGATAGGGACCGAACTGTCTCACGACGTTCTGAACCCAGCTCGCGTGCCGCTTTAATGGGCGAACAGCCCAACCCTTGGGACCTACTTCAGCCCCAGGATGCGACGAGCCGACATCGAGGTGCCAAACCTCCCCGTCGATGTGAACTCTTGGGGGAGATCAGCCTGTTATCCCCGAGGTAGCTTTTATCCGTTGAGCGATGGCCCTCCCACGAGGTACCACCGGATCACTAAGCCCGACTTTCGTCCCTGCTCCACCTGTTTGTGTCGCAGTCAAGCTCCCTTCTGCCTTTGCACTCTTCGAAGAATTTCTAACCCTTCTGAGGGAACCTTTGTACGCCTCCGTTACTTTTTAGGAGGCGACCGCCCCAGTCAAACTGCCCGCCTAACATTGTCCCGTCTCCAGTTTCATGGAGCCCGGTTAGAATTCCAGTACTATCAGGGTGGTATCCCAACATCGACTCGGTAATGGCTGGCGCCACTACTTCCTAGTCTCCCACCTATCCTGTACAGACAATACCGAAATTCAGTGCTAAACTGCAGTAAAGCTCTACGGGGTCTTTCCGTCCAATCGCGGGTAGCAAGCATCTTCACTTGCACTTCAATTTCGCCGGATTTGTTGTCGAGACAGTGCTCAAATCATTACGCCATTCGTGCGGGTCGGAACTTACCCGACAAGGAATTTCGCTACCTTAGGACCGTTATAGTTACGGCCGCCGTTTACTGGGGCTTAAGTTCTGACCTTCGCTTGCGCTAAGTCTTCCCCTTAACCTTCCAGCACCGGGCAGGCGTCAGCTCCTATACTTCAGCTTTCGCTTTAGCAGAAACCTGTGTTTTTGATAAACAGTTGCTTGAGCCTTTTCTCTGCGGCCACTTGCGTGGCTCCCCTTCTCCCTAAGTTACGGGGTTAATTTGCCTAGTTCCTTAACAACAATTCTTCCGATGGTCTTAGGATTCTCTCCTCACCTACCTGTGTCGGTTTGCGGTACGGGCACATAAAAACTCCATAGAGACTTTTCTCGGCAGCGTGAAATCAGGTACTTCCCCTTGCGGGTTCCCCATAACACCTCATCATTGATATACCGGATTTTCCTGGTATACCTGACTCGATGCTTAGACATACATCCATTTGTATGCACACCTTATCCTCCTGCGTCATCCCTTTTGTCAAACGCTTTTATGCGGTATCGGAATTTCAACCGATTGTCCATCACCTACGCCTTTCGGCCTCGGCTTAGGTCCCGACTTACCCTGGGCGGACGAACCTTCCCCAGGAAACCTTAGGTTTTCGACCAATAAGATTCTCACTTATTTCTCGCTACTTATGCCAGCATTCTCTCTCCTGTACAATCCACCGTTCCTTCCGGTACGACTTCTACTCATACAGGATGCTCCTCTACCACTCTTTCGAGTCCACAGCTTCGGTGGTAAGTTTTAGCCCCGGACATTTTCGGCGCATGATCTCTTGACTAGTGAGCTATTACGCACTCTTTAAATGAGTGGCTGCTTCTGAGCCAACATCCTAGTTGTCTTAGAAATCACACATCCTTTCCCACTTAACTTACACTTTGGGACCTTAGCTGGTGGTCTGGGCTGTTTCCCTTTTGACCACGGATCTTATCATTCGCAGTCTGACTGCCGGAATTCAAGTATATGGCATTCGGAGTTTGATAAGGTTCAGTAACTGTTGTCAGCCCCTACCCCATTCAGTGCTCTACCTCCATTACTCATTTCCGACGCTAGCCCTAAAGCTATTTCGAGGAGAACCAGCTATCTCCGAGTTCGATTGGAATTTCTCCGCTATCCACAGCTCATCCCATGGTTTTTCAACACCAACGTGGTTCGGTCCTCCACGGAATTTTACTTCCGCTTCAACCTGGCCATGGATAGGTCACTCGGTTTCGGGTCTACAACATACAACTTTTCGCCCTTTTCAGACTCGGTTTCCCTCCGGCTCCGTACCTTAAGTACTTAACCTTGCTGCATATCGTAACTCGCTGGCTCGTTCTACAAAAAGCACGCCGTCGTACTTTACGTACTTCGACTGTTTGTGGACACACGGTTTCAGGTTCTATTTCACTCCCCTCCCGGGGTTCTTTTCACCTTTCCCTCACGGTACTCCTTCTCTATCGGTCACCAGGTAGTATTTAGCCTTGGGAGGTGGTCCTCCCTGTTTCCCACAAGGTTTCTCGTGTCTCGTGGTACTCTGGATTAGATCTGACTGCTCTTTGTTTTCATTTACAGGGCTTTTACCTTCTCCGGCGGAGCCTTCCAGCTCTCTTCAATTAACACTTCACAGTTTTTATGACCTATCCGCAACCCCAGGAACAAGTTCCTGGTTTGGGCTCTTTCCCTTTCGCTCGCCGCTACTTAGGAAATCGATGTTTCTTTCTCTTCCTCCGGGTACTTAGATGTTTCAGTTCCCCGGGTTTGCCTCTACAAACCTATGTATTCAGTTTGCAGTACCTAGCGTTGTCTAGGTGGGTTTCCCCATTCGGATATCTCTGGTTCTCTGGCTATTTGCGCCTACCCAGAGCTTTTCGCAGCTTATCGCGTCCTTCTTAGGCTCCTGGTGCCAAGGCATCCTCCATGCGCCCTTTGTAGCTTGACCTTTATTTATATCATTCTAAATGTTTAAAATGATACTAAAGTTTATTCTACAAAGGTTATATTATAACCTTAGCTTTACTTTATTTCTTGTTTACTGTGCAATTTTCAAAGGACAATTTTTCAATTTACATTCCTAACTGCTTGTAAACTGAAGGAAGAATCTATCTGATCCTTCAAAATTAAACAGAGTAGACTTTCTAACTTACTTAAACCATCAATTTATAAGATAGATTATACTCTATCTTTCGACTCCCTAGAAAGGAGGTGATCCAGCCGCAGGTTCTCCTACGGCTACCTTGTTACGACTTCACCCCAATTACTAACCCCACCTTCGGCCGCGTCCTCCTAAGTTAGACTACGGACTTCGGGTGTTGCCAGCTCTCATGGTGTGACGGGCGGTGTGTACAAGGCCCGGGAACGTATTCACCGCGACATTCTGATTCGCGATTACTAGCAACTCCAACTTCATGTAGGCGAGTTTCAGCCTGCAATCCGAACTGGGGGCAGTTTTTGAGGTTTGCTCCACCTTGCGGTCTTGCTTCTCTCTGTACTGCCCATTGTAGCACGTGTGTTGCCCTGGACATAAGGGGCATGATGATTTGACGTCATCCCCACCTTCCTCCGCGTTAACCGCGGCAGTCTTGCTAGAGTGCTCAACTAAATGTTAGCAACTAACAACAGGGGTTGCGCTCGTTGCAGGACTTAACCTAACATCTCACGACACGAGCTGACGACAACCATGCACCACCTGTATCCCTGCCCCGAAGGGTTTCTCTTATCTCTAAGATATTCAGGGTATGTCAAGTCCAGGTAAGGTTCTTCGCGTTGCTTCGAATTAAACCACATGCTCCGCTGCTTGTGCGGGCCCCCGTCAATTCCTTTGAGTTTTAATCTTGCGATCGTACTTCCCAGGCGGAGTACTTATTGTGTTTACTGCGGCACAGAAGGGGTCGATACCTCCTACACCTAGTACTCATCGTTTACGGCGTGGACTACCAGGGTATCTAATCCTGTTTGCTACCCACGCTTTCGTGCCTCAGCGTCAGTTACGGTCCAGAGAATCGCCTTCGCCACTGGTGTTCTTCCTAATCTCTACGCATTTCACCGCTACACTAGGAATTCCATTCTCCTCTCCCGCACTCTAGATATCCAGTTTGAAATGCAGTGCCCGGGTTAAGCCCGGGTATTTCACATCTCACTTAAATATCCGCCTACGCACTCTTTACGCCCAGTAATTCCGGACAACGCTCGCCACCTACGTATTACCGCGGCTGCTGGCACGTAGTTAGCCGTGGCTTCCTCCTTGGGTACCGTCATTATCGTCCCCAAAGACAGAGCTTTACAATCCGAAAACCTTCTTCACTCACGCGGCGTTGCTGCATCAGGCTTTCGCCCATTGTGCAATATTCCCCACTGCTGCCTCCCGTAGGAGTCTGGACCGTCTCTCAGTTCCAATGTGGCCGATCACCCTCTCAGGTCGGCTACGCATCGTCGCCTTGGTAGGCCGTTACCCTACCAACTAGCTAATGCGCCGCGGGTCCATCTCAAAGCGGATTACTCCTTTAAATCAGTCTCCATGTGAAAACTGATTATTATGCGGTATTAATCTCCCTTTCGGGAGGCTATCCCCCTCTTTGAGGTAGGTTACCCACGTGTTACTCACCCGTCCGCCGCTAATCCACTCCCGAAGGAGCTTCATCGCTCGACTTGCATGTGTTAAGCACGCCGCCAGCGTTCGTCCTGAGCCAGGATCAAACTCTTAATTTAAAAGTTTATATGGCTCTGTTGAAAATCAATACTAACCTCGCATTTCTGCGTCAAACCTTTCGCTGTGGTGCTCATTTACTTAAGTAAACTCCGCTCCTCACTCAAGGCTTTCCTTGAACTACTCGTTATTATTGATTTTAATATATTACATTTCAGCTTGTTAGCAAAATATAATACATTATTCTTACGAAATTACTTTTTTAGCTGCTCTCGCAGCTCAAAAGAATTGCTGGTTTATTCTAAATAAGTTGTACTTATATCTTCCTCTGTTTAATTTTCAAGGATCATTTTGCCGTCTCACTTCGACAGCTTTTATAGTTTATCACGTCTTTTTTATCTTGTCAACATTATTTAAAAATTAATTTTTATAAATTCATTTTTAAATAATTGAACCTTGCTGTCATGTTCCAACGGAACAAAAACTATTATATCATATAAAGTAATAAATACAGAACATCTACTCTTCACTTAAATAAGTTATCTAACTTTTTCATCCGTTTTTAATACATTTCTACAAATATCATGTTCAGATACACCTGGATAAGTTTTTAGTAACATAATATGAAAAATTTGTTCAGCCCCTAAGAAATTAGAGATGATCTCATATTTTCTCTACAATTATTCATATTTCTATAATGTAAATAAATCAACTTGTCCAATTCCTGACTTAGCCTTAATACTTCTCCCCTACACAAATCATTACTTAAAATAACTAATTCATTTAATTCTTTTCTAATTTTTTCCATTTGTTCCATAATTCTACCATCCTCATAAAAATTTTTAACAACATTTTTTATTGTATTACTTTTTTTAATAAATTACAATACTTGTTAAAAATATATTTTTATATAAATTACTATAAAATATGGTACTTATATTGAAAAATTTTATTAATAATGGTATTATAATATAAAATTTCCACAAATATTCCAGTAAAATGGAAAATAGGAGGACACTCATGAACTTAAATAAACTTATTAAACTTATTCCAAAAACAGATCTCCATTGTCATTTAGATGGCAGTATACGACCTGAAACCATTTTGGATATTGCAAAAAAAGAACATATTTCTACTATAAATGATGATTTAAGTAGCTTTCAGAAAGAAGTTAAAGTATTAGGAAAATGTAATTCCTTAAAAGAATATTTGAATAAGTTCTATCTACCTATAAAAATAATGCAGAAAAAAGAATATATATATAGAGTTACTCTAGAATTATTAGAAGATGCGTTAAAAGAAAATATAAAGTATATTGAAATAAGGTTTGCTCCTTTAAACCATTTAGATGGTGGATTAACTTTAGATGAAGTTATAGAAACTGTGCTTTCTGCTATGGATTATGGAAGAAGTAACCTAAACATCATGTCAAATTTAATTATATGTGCTTTAAGACATGAACCTGTAGAAAAAGCCCTAAAACTTATCCATTCAGCCAAAAAATATGCAGGTAAAGGAGTAGTTGCTCTGGATTTAGCAGGAAATGAAGCAGACTTCCCACCTGAAATACACAAAAAGCCTTTTGATTTAGCTAAGGACTATAATATTCACCGTACGGTACATGCTGGTGAAACGGGTATAGTAGAAAATATAATGAAATCTATAAAATTATTGCATGCTGAAAGAATAGGCCATGGAACTTATGCCTATAAAGATAAAAATACCCTCGTATATCTGGCAAAAAATAAAATTCCATTAGAAATGTGTATAACTAGTAATGTAAATACTTCTGCTGTAAATTCTTACGAAGAACATCCTATAAAAAAATACTTGGACTATGGACTTGCTGTAACAGTAAATACAGATAATACAACTGTATCAAATACTACTATAACTAAGGAACTCGAATGTCTCGTAAAATATCAAAATTTTGATATTGAAGATATTAAAAAAGTTACGGAAAACGGAATAAACTTTTCGTTTGCCAGCGCAGAGGATAAATTAAAATTACATGCTGAATATTCCTCATTTATAAATAACCTATAGAGTCTCTAATCAAAAAAATCAACTTATACATAAAATGTAATGACAAAATTGAAAGCACATTTGAAAACTTTTCAATAAATTTTAGCGAGGTATTTTAGAAAATATTAGGAACTTAGATATGTTTGAAGTATGAGTTTAGCTAAGCTTCTTAGATTTTCAAAATGCCGAGCTTTAGACTTATTAAAGTTTTTAACGTGATGAAATTTGTCATTACATGATTCGTATAAGTTAACTTTCAAGCTAGAAACCCCATATGGATCTCAATTTTAAGTTTAGCCTAATTTCTTACATTTTTGTTTATTTTCATACATTTTTGCATCTGCCCTTTGTATAATTTCATCAATACTTAAACTATTACCATAATCCACTTGGAATATCCCATAACTAAATGAAACAGAATAAGGCTTCAGCTTCTTTTCATTTTCTGAATTTATGTCAAAATTAATTCTTTCTATAGCTTTTTCTACATTTTCCTTTTTGCTATTTGAAAAAATAATTAAAAATTCATCTCCTCCTAATCTACATAAAATATCATTACTTCTTATAACTTTTTTTATAAATCTACAAACCATTACTAGAAGTTCATCGCCTTCGAAGTGTCCAAAATTATCATTTACATATTTCAATCCATTTACATCTATATAACATATAGAAAAGAAACTCTTATTTCTCTTTATAGCATTCAATTCAGTATCTAAAAATGCTAATCCCATACCTCTATTATAGCATCCTGTAAGTGAATCTATAGCTGCAAAATATTTTAGTTTTTCTTCTGCTCTTATTCTATCTTCAATTTCCTTTTTCAAATCACCTTGAATTCTATGAAGGTATTCTTGTTGACCATCACTAATTTTTATTATCTTTTCCACATCTCTTATGAGTTTATCAAACTGTTCAGTAAGAATAGTAAAACTTTTCAATAAAGTTTTTTTATCACACTTTTCACCTTTAATTAATTCTCGAGCTTCTTTAATCAATGCTTTTTCAGCTTCGAAAAAATCAGAATCACCTGGCATTACTTTCCCCCCACATCTATAGTTATTTTAATTTAAATGCAAAAACAGTAATATCATCTCTCTGTTCCTTGTTTCCCATGTAATTCTGCAATACTGTTTCAAATTCAATTTTCATTGAACCCAAATCTTGAGCTTCACATTTTTGTATCATATTATACAAACGTTTCTTTCCAAAAGGATAGTTTTTTGATCCTCCATTTTGGTGGATAAAACCATCTGTACTAACAATAAGTATATCTCCTTCCTCAGCTGATATAACTTCACTGCATAGAGATTGATTTAATTCTATATAATCATATCCAACTCCTCTAGTTTGAGGTTTCACAATTTTTACTTCTTTACCACGCTTAATATATAAATCCAAATTAGCACCACAATACATCACATTAGATTTTTTATCTATACAAAATAATGCTATATCCAGCCCATCATCTATACTTTGAGGATTAGAACTTTTATTTAAAGTTTCCTTAAGCCTTACATGAAGTTCTTTTAAAATTGTACTAGGATCATCACTATTTATAGTAGTTACTATATCATGTAATATTGCATTTACAGTCATAGTCATAAGTGCACCTGGAACACCATGGCCTGTACAATCCCCTACTGCTAATATAATCATATCTTTAATTTCTCTTAGCCAGAAAAAGTCTCCTCCAACTATATCCCTAGGTTTCCAAATCACAAAACTATCCATAAAAACTTTTTTCATTTCCTTATCTAAAGGCAAGATAGACTCCTGCAGTCTTTTAGCATATTCAATGCTATCTTTTATTTTTTCGTTAGACTCCTGAAGCTCTCGGGTCCTCACACTGACCTTATTTTCAAGTTCCTCATTAATCATCATAGCCTGTTTATATGGATTGGCGATTTTTTTAGAAATAAAGTAATATAAAAGCATAAAAAATAACAAAACTAAGATTACAGTTATTACAGTATTAATTTTTAGCGAGTTAATAAGAGAAATGCTTTCTTTTCTCGGAATTTCATAAAATAGAGTCCAATCAGTTGAGTTTAACTTACAGTAAGCATAGTCCATAATTTCATCATTAGAATCATAATATTGTGCTACTTTAACATTTAGAGGTCGATTTTGAATCTGCTTAACAACATCTTTTGGTAAAAACTCTTCAACTTTTTTTCCTACATCTTCTCTTTTATCAGACAGTTTAATTACACCTTTTTCATCTACCATCCAAAGGTTGCTTTTTTTACCTACTTTAAATTCTTTAAATTCCTTTGTTATGTTGTTGAGACTTAAAGCAACACCTGTTATACCAACAGGGTTTTCTACACTTCCCATAATTGTATTTACAAAAAGAAAAGTATCATCCATTACACGATCATAATTTACATTAAAACTCATTTGCTTTTTAGATTTAAGAGTTTCAAAAAACCATCTGTCCTCAGGATTGTTTTCCGATAACACTATAAAATTTTTATCGTTTTTATTTAAACTTTGCCTAAAATAATAATTTTTTGTTTTTACTCCTGCTATAAAAAAATAATTGTAATCATAGGAAGTTGCAATACTTTCCAAATTACTTAGAACCAATTTTCCAACCTTTTGATCCTTTTCTTCTCCATTTACCCACTCTACATTCAAGGGATCTCTTGCAAAAATATAAGAAGTTTCAACAGCTCTGCTAATACGTCCATCTATCTTAGATGCCATTGATTTTACCATAAAAACAATATCTTGAGACTTAGCTTTAGCTATAAGAGAATTTTTTATATTTATATATCCTAAAAAGGCTGTAGCAATTACTGCAAAAGATATAATTATACCAGATATAAAAATTATTCTAAAAATATTTTTTATATAAGATCGGCTAAATTCTTTAGGTGACTCTTTTTTCTTCATTTCTTATTCCTCATCATTAATTGCAATAAAGTTAAAAGGAATATCTATATCCATTTTAAAGTCTTGTCCCATGTCATAATCAAAACCATTATCTTCATCATAATACCAGTTTGTAATAATTTCTTTTCCATTTTTATAATTAGTATTGAGCTTATCAAACAATATAATTAAGCACTTTATACTGCTAGTATTGATATATGAAAGCTGAAAATTTACAGTTAACTTTTGAAAATTAATAAAATATTCATCTATTAATTTATAAATGGGTTCATAAAAGCTATAGGCATTCTCTGGATAAGACTCTCCTTTGAAAATCAGTTCATTATATTCTGGACTAAACTCTACATAGGGAGTACTTTTGGTACTTTCAACCATAAAATTATTCATTTTTCACCTCATACCGTAACAGTTAATGTGTAATAAGAGTAACTGTCATCTATTCTCTCAAAGTTATATTCAACTTTTTTAGTGGCTTTTCTTGCAATTTGAATCAAACCAAGCCCGCACCTTCCCCTATTCATATCGACTTCTCTTCTTGATACTTCTCTAAAATAATTAGTAAGCTCTTCATCATTCATAGATATTATTTTATCTAGCTTTTCTTTCAAACTTGAAATATCTGTGTTTAATATAGTATTACCTGAGTTTACACAATATCCTGAATCAGTTTTTGAAATAGCTATTACACCAGATCCAACTATAGCCAAAAAATCTTCTGTATTTTCTTTTGATACTTCATATTGTTTAATATTTTGTGTTTGTTCAACAAAAGTAAAAAAAGCCGAGCTAATCTTCCTCTTTTTAGCTTGCTGAAGCTGCATTCTCTGTTTTAGAGCTATTCCAAGTTCTTCTATTAGTCCTTGAGAAAATGTTCCTGAAAATATAAATTCAATATTTGATTGTTTTAACTTTTTCTGAAGCATGTATATTGCATTTTCCAATACGCCCACTCCCCTTAATTAATAATTTAAATTGCTTACCCTATAGCCTTAAATCTACACTATTCTTTAATGACTTAATTTCTAAGTAATATTTTCTTTACGGAAAATCAAATCAGAAAAATTTTTTAATTTATTATATCATACTTTGTCATAAACCTATATAAGTATTTCTCATAATACTATGGTTCTTTAAGCACTTAAATGTAGACCAAATACTAAAACTTATATATAATCTTCCATTTTTTCAGTTTCAAGTTTAAGACCATTTACCACCATATCATCTTTTAATTCTATGAGTAGGCACTTTCTACCACTTTTATTTACTACCTGTTTTACACTTCCTAAGTCGTGAGGATTTATAGTTATACTTGTATCTTCATTTTCTATCTTTATAGATTTACTTTTAAAATCAGGAATTATATTTCTAACTTTAAATTCATAGTCTCCCCCACATACTTCCTCAAATGCGCTTTTTACAACTTGTGGATTTTCTATACCGCTTTCTCCAAGCACTTCCGTCACTTGTTTCATATCTAAAGTAGTTTCTTCCTCATCCTCTTCTTCTTCACTTAGTTTTTCATTCATTTTTTCATATATTTCCTGCATGGTATCGGAATTTATTTTGCCTCCTGCTGCCGTACCTAATATAGCATTAAAACTTTCTTTTTCTTCTACCGCTGTAGGCTTTATAGTACAATTTAATACTTTTTGTACAAAAGCACTGTTTATTTGTTTTGCCTTTTGAGAATAATATATAACTTTATTTACATCTACATACTGGGAAGAAAAACTTGGAAACATAAATCCATCTAGCGGTGAATTTAAATTTATAACCATATCCAGTGCAGAATTTGGTTTAAATCTCATTTCAGCATAATCAAATTTTAGTACCTTTTTGGGAATCTCCACCTTATTTACACTACACAATATAAATTCTATAGCATGTACATATTCCTCTGGAGAATCCTCGTTTCCCTTTTTCTTATCTGCATTATAATATTCTGCTTTTATAAAATTTATAACTACATCTGTATCATAAGTGTAATTTTTAGAAACTTTATCTACTATTTTATCTCCAAATTCAGCTATACTTTGTCCAGAATTTAGCGCTTGATATAATATATTTTGAGTGTGCTCACCATCTTCATCGCCGCTGCTTTCTTTAAAGTCCAACTCAAATATTTTAGAATCCAGAGTTCCCGTAAGCACTTTTTTAAAGTTATTCAAATACAACTCTCTTTTTTCCACTTCCATCATCTCAAAATGTTCCAGTTCCCTAGTTATTATTTCTCCATTATCCTTTTTTAAATACACACTGTATACCTCTTTAATAGGAAGTACATAACTTCCTAGTTTAAACTCTTTCCTTATACTTGCCAAATCCTTTTTATTCATACTTATCTCTCCAATTCATTAAAAATTCACTTTGAATTATTACAAGTTATATTTTATCACAATTTTTAATGGTATAAATTTAAGATTTTTGATACAATGAGTATACAAAATATAATTTTAAGAGAGGTTTTTTATATGGATTTTTTAAAAATAAGTGATATAGCCTACCAGGAATTCAAAAAATTTTTAGATGAGAATAACGCAACTTCTGGTGCAATAAGAATATATTTGGCTGGCATGACCTGCCATGGACCATCTTTTAACATATCTGTAGATGAAAAAAAAGATCATGATTTGATTCAAAAAGTAAAAGACATAACTTTTATCGTAGATAGTGATCTGTTTGTACAATTTAGCGGTTTTATATTGCTGTGTGGAAGTGAAAATGGACTTGGAGGATTTACTTTAGAGCCTGTATTCAAGCCCCAGACTTCTAATTGCAGCAGCTGTGACAGCTGTCATGGATGCGAAGAATAATTAAAAAAGGAGGTACAGCCACTACAATAGGTAAAGCTGTCCTCCTTTTTTTAATTGAAAAGTTCCGTATTTTTAACTGCTTCTTCTACCAAGCTTTCTATATCCAAAACACTTTCAGCCTTTCTTATTTCGGAAACTCTAGGCCTAGTTTTAGGATGCTTTGGCACAAATATAGTGCAGCAATCTTCATAAGGAAGTATTGAAGTTTCATAAGTACCAATTTTTCTTGCTTCATCCATTATGTCTACTTTATCCATGGCAATAAGAGGCCTGAAGACTGGTCTATCTGCTACGTCGTTGCTTACAATTAACCCTTCCATGGTTTGACTTGCCACCTGACCAACACTTTCACCTGTAGTTACCGAATCAACATTGTATTTCTCCGCTAACTTGCAAGCTACTCTCATCATGAATCGTCTCATTATTATAGTTAGTTCGTCTTCCCTGCAATTTTTAATTATCTGCATTTGTATTTCTGTAAAAGGTGCTACATAAAGATTTATGCTTCCTGTATACCCCTTTAATATTCTAGCTAATTCCTTAACTTTTTCCTTAGCTCTTTCACTAGTATAAGGATGGCTGTGGAAGTATACACAATTTAATCTGACTCCCCTTCTAGCCATCATATATCCGGCTACCGGGGAATCTATTCCTCCTGAAAGCATAAGCATTGTGCTTCCATTTGTTCCATAAGGCATTCCACCTATGGCTTTTATCCTTTTCGAATATACATAAGCACTATCTCTTATCTCTATATTTACAAAAAAATCTGGTTTTCTTACATCTACTGTTAAATTTTCATCATTTTTTAAAATATGAGCTCCAACTTCCCTACTTACCTCCATAGAATTAAGGGGGAATTTCTTATTTGCCCTCTTAGTCACTACTTTAAAAGTAGTTCCTGAATTTTGCTGTATACTTTTAAGGCATTGTTCCTTTATACTATCCATATCTGGTTCTACTTCATCTACTATACAAATTTCAGCTATTCCAAATACCTTTTTTAATTTTGCAATAGCTTCATCCATATCATCACAGCCTATAAACCATCTTCCCTCATCTACCACAAAATCGTATTTGGTTTCTCCAAGAACATTTTTTATATTATCCTTTAACTTCTTCTCAAATTTGCCTTTATTTAATCCCTTTAAAAATATTTCTGAAGCATATTTTAAAAGTAGCAATTTTCTCATTTACCCACACTCCTTAAAAATTTTAAAGATTCGTTCAATACATTTAAGGTATAATCAACTTCATCTTTTGAATTATCTTCATCAAAACTAAATCTTATAGTTCCTTTGGTTTCTTCCTTCTTCAATCCCAGAGCTTTAAGCACATGACTATCTTCATTATTTTTAGCAGAACATGCAGACCCTGTAGATACATATATACCTTTTTCCTCCAACAAGTGTAGTAATACTTCTCCTCTTACACCTATAAAAGATACACTTAATACATAAGGTGAATAGTCACTTCCATCACTATTTATTTTAATATTGGATATAGCTTTAAGTTTTTCTATAAAATAATTTTTTACACATGTTACTTTACTAAAACTTTCTTTTCTATTTTTGTACACTTTCTCCGCCGCTTCTGCAAATCCAACAACAGCTGCTAAATTTTCAGTGCCCGATCTAAACCCTTTTTCCTGTCCCCCTCCATATATAAGCGGTTCAGGTCTAAGACCTTTTTTTACATAGGCAATACCTATTCCTCTTGGTCCATGTATTTTGTGTCCACTTGCAGATAACAAATCTATATTGCATTTTTTAACATCAATATCATACTTTCCATAGGCTTGAACTGCATCTACATGGAACTTTACTCCACTATTTTTTTCTTTTATAATCTTTCCTATAGTTTCTATGTCCTGTACCGTTCCAATTTCATTATTAGTGTGCATTATACTTACTATTCTAGTTTCTTTATTAATGCTTCTTTTAAGTTCTTCAAGATCTATTTTCCCACTATCATCTACATCTAAATAAATAACCTTTATTCCTTCTCTTTCAAGAGCTTTACAGGTATTTAAGACACTGGGGTGTTCTATCTTTGTAGTTATAATTTGCTGCCCAGGTTTTATAAAACCCCTTATTAAAAAGTTATTGCTTTCACTGCCACCGGAAGTAAATATTATTTCATCTCTACTACAATTTAAGGTATGTGCCACTATATCTCTACTTTCATTCATCTTTAACTCTGCTTTCAATCCTAGAGAATAAGAAGAAGAGGGATTTCCATAATAATTTTTCATAGTTTCTGCCATTGAATTTATTATTTCATCATAAGGTCTAGTTGTTGCACTGTTGTCAAAATAAACTTCCACTATCTTTCACCTCGTATACATAAAAATAATTAAAATATCATAAAAAGCCAATATAACATATATTATCACACTTATATGCTATAGACAAAATCTATTTTTACAATTTTCCTGTTATAAACTTATCAAGTGATTCTTAGGTTCAGATGGAGTTTGCTTATAAGAATAACTTTCTCAAGCTAAACCTTAGAAGAACTTATCCAGGCGCGTAGCAGTGCTTATCACCCATTTTGATAAAAATGGGTGTATTAGCACTGACAGCGATCGGATAAAAAAATTTATAAGAGCACATACTATTATAGATAAAAACTAGGAATAGAAGGGACATTTTAATGAAAGTTAAATATTTTTTATTAACCATATTCTATATTTTATGTATAAGCTTAAATTCTACAGTTTTTGCATCTTCACCAAACACCTCAAAAGAAATTTCCTGCAATAAAACAATATATCTTACTTTCGATGATGGGCCAAGTACAGAAGTTACACCAAAAATACTTGATATTTTAAAAGAAGAAAACGTAAAGGCCACTTTTTTCCTAATAGGCTGTAAAATTCAAGGAAGAGAGGATATAGTAAAAAGAATATTCAACGAAGGTAACAGTATAGGTCTCCATACATATACTCATAAATCAAGTAAAATATATTCAAATTCTGATTCTTTTATCGATGAAATGAATAAAACCGGCATCGAAGTTGAAAAAGTAGTAGGATTTGCACCTAAAATAATAAGATTTCCCACAGGAAGTAATGGCCACTTAACCAATTCACTTCTTGAAAAACTTCATTCTTCAGGCTATAAGATATATGATTGGAATTTGTCTTTGTCCGATGGCATTGACTACAATACATCAGTTGACAAGTTATACAGGGAAGGTACTGGAAAGTGTGTCAATCCAAATAAAATATTTTTACTTGCTCATTGTGACGGTCAAAATAAAAACACCTGTGTGGTACTCTCTAAAATAATAAAACACTACAAAGAATTGGGATATGAATTCAAAGCAATTACAGAAAACACCCCTGAATATCACTTTAGAGTGAAGAGATAGTGAATTATACATTAAAAAAAGCTGCCAGGAAGTCAACTATTAGTTAACTTTCCAGCAACTTTTTTTCAACTTGTTACACAACGAGTAAAATAATTTTTTATTATTGCTGTCCAAAGCTTCATCTATCAAAATATACAAAATTTCAGTATACAATTTTCTTTTATCCAGACTAGTTATAGGGTTCATAGTAGGATTTTTATAAAGATCAAAAGAGTTGTCCAAATTTTCCCTGTGGACTTTCTTTAAAATCCATATATAATATGCTAGTTCTTCTTTTGATATGGTAAAAAACAATCTATTACAGTTATTTGTTGAAGATATCTTTATCATATCACTCTGCAAGTAAGTCAATTCCATTTCTCCAAAATTGCGTACTTTAAACTTACTGCTTTTAAAACTAGAACTTTTAAATTCACTTAAAAATTCTATATACCTTAAAAAATCTTTTTCTCCAAGTTTAAAATCATTTAGTACAGTATTAAAGCCGCACCTTTTTTGGAAAGAAATTTTATAATTGCTGCATCCTCCTGCATTGCTCACATTAGAAATAAAAATGCTATCTACAAATTTGTCCATTGCACGTTTTGGTATTAGCTTTATTCCATATTCAAAGTCCCCGTTTTTATGCTCCTTCAAAACAACAAAGTTACTTATATCCATAATTTTATCCCCTTTTTCGTAATATACCTGATTTATTATACATGAAAAAGGTGATTTTTTATGTTTATACGCAATATTGTGAAATTTCACAATATAGTACTCAAAACCCTACTTATAAGCCCATTATCCATAATAAATATATTTATTTCCATATATTACGATTAATAAATTTTTTGATTATTGCAAAGATAATTAAACTCACAAAACTTACAATGAGATGAGTAAAGTTTGGTATTAACACTATAAAAATCATAGGAGTTTATATTTTTTATTATTTTACTCAAGTACTTTTCATTTTCAATATGAGCCTTTTTGCTATACCCTATAGTTATAATATTATTTTCATATTGAGGCTGCCAAAAGTTCATTGTTATATCTTCCAGTTTACATTCAAAGCCAAACATATTTTCAACATTTTCAGCTAATACATACATATATACTAAAGTTTGAACTCTTTTTTTCATCTCCTCTATAGATAATTTTCTATTTTCCGTCTTCCAATCCCATATTTGAATTTTTTTATCTGGTGTTACTAGTATCAAATCATACTTTGCCTGAAGTCTCATGACATCTTTTGTCATCTTCACTTCATACTCTACTAAATAATCATTTTTTCTGTCTATTTTAAATGTGTCCTTTAAAGAATTTACTTTTTTTATTAAATCATCATTATTTAGTTTTCCTAAAGGAATCCCTGCAAAATACCTTTCACATATTAAATGAAAATCCAGACCCTGCTTTATATTCTCATAATAATTTTCTTCTATGGAACCTTCCCTCTTCCAAGACAAGTTTTCCAAATACTTTAGCCTAAACTTAAGAGGACATTTTATAAATGCATTTATAGAATTTTGACTGTAATAAAAATATTCCAATTTCCTTATATCCAAAACTTTCACCACTTATACATTCTAAATTTTATCCGATGACTACCTGCTCTAATACTCCACGCACTCTGTGAAAGCGACTATCACCAAATCAAAGATTTGGGATATCTGCTTTTCTCCAAGTGGAAGTAAAGAGTAGCTAGATCCCTGGATAACGATTTTTCCTAAAGGACAACGCCTTCTAAGTGCTGAAGCACTAAGAAGCCTGTTAATAAGCATCATGTGGAGCCAAAACTCTATCTGATGCTAAGAACTCTGTTTATTCTCACAAATGAACTTTTTTATGATTTCAAAATACTTAGATGGGCAATCTTTTTTGTTTTCATCATAGTGGGCCATAAGTATTAAGTATTTCTTTGCCCTGGTTATAGCTACATACAAAAGTCGTATTTTTTCACATATCACTTCTTCCCTAGCCTTTATAATAGGATTGTAGCAAACATCATTTTGAAGTAGTTTTTGCACTTCTGCTTTTCCTATAGCTGTGGGATTTTTAAATTCATCTTTAAAGTAATAGTGTTCTGATCTAAATTTTCCCTTAATACTATAGGGATATATGTAATTATTTAAATACAACAAAAATACGCAGTCCCATTCTAATCCCTTCGATTTATGATAAGTTGTAACCGTGACTTTCTCTGGAACTGGCTCATATCCTCTTATGTCATAAATTACATTGCATATATGTGTAAATGCAGAACTTCTTACATCTAAAAGCTCCTGTGAAATTTCATCCAAAGTCATAGAATTATTTTCAGCATTCTTATGCCTTACATAAGATGCTACATATTGAAGAATAGCTTTATCTTCATTATTTAATTTAAGTTCATAACCTATATATAGAATCAATTCTTGCAAAGGCATATTCAAATTGGCCAATATATCTTTTACCATTCTTAATTTACATATAAAATCTTCAAATATATTCTTGTCTATCTCCTCTAATTTACAAACAGACGTAGTCTTAAATACACTTTCTTTTATTATGTCCTCAATTTTAAAACTTGTAATATTATTAATTATAACATTCTTTTTTTCATTGTCCCCCTCTATAATTTCATACATCAAATCTCTAAATTTCACCGGGCTGTCCGGTTCTCCTAAAAAGCCTAATATTTTCCCCAAAATATTTATGATTTTGAGCCTCTCTGAAGATGTGCTTGACAGTTCATCACATTCTATTTTATTTTTTCTAAGCTCTTCTGCTATTTCTTTTACATGGCTGTTAAAGGGAATCAATATGGCAAGTGTCATATCTGAATGCTTGCTTTTAAAACTTTTTACCACTTCTATAGTCCTTTTTTTCACATCTTCCCAAGAACTCATGCTGTATGCATAGATGCCGTATTCATCAACTTCTGGATTTTTCAAATCTTCTACATCTTCTATAGGATGTATTTTTTGATATCTAAGTGCCTCTCTACATCTTTTCTCTGGATGATTTTTTACGGTGTATTCAACTAAAGAATTAGCTAAATTCATTATATTTCTTGTGCTTCTGCCTGCTCTGTTCATTACATAGTTTTTATCTGCTTCTCTTAAGAATTGTTTAAAATATATGGGATTTGAAGATGTAAAACTTCCCATTATACTTTGATTTAAATCTCCTACCCGAACCAAATTACATTCTCTCTTCTTATTATCTGCACCTACCCTTTCAGAAATAATGGACAGTATATCGCACTGCACCAAATTTGAATCCTGACATTCATCTTCAAATACAAAACTATATTTTTGTTGAAACTTTTTTCTCAAATCCTCATCTGAAATAAGTGCCTTATAAGCAAGTACAAGTATGTCATTATAGTCCACATATCCATTTAGATTCAACATTTTCTCATATCTGAAATAAATATAATTTAAAATATAAATTATGCTATTGTTTCCTAAAAGCTCTCTGTTTTCTTCTACTTTTTCAGGAGTTATTCCGTTTAATTTTAATTCACTTATAAGCACGTCTGATATTTGTAAAAAATCTTTCCACCATCTCTCACTTTTTTCATCATATTTTTTAGTGCCATACTCACTTAAAAGACTTCTGTATATCTTTTCTCCTCCAAGCTTTCTCCATATCTTTACAGCATTATCTAAATAGAAGATCTTCTGTAAATCATCTATGACCTTAAAATTTTCATCTAACCCTGCTGCATCCGGCCTCTCCTGTAATACTTTCATTGCAAGGCCATGTATTGTCATAACTTCATAGTCGCTATTTGAATCTATTCCTCTCTCCTCAAGCATGTGAGAAATTCTATTTTTAAAGTTATTTACAGCACTATTCATGTATGTAACTACAAGTACTTTTCCAGGCTTGTTTAATTTTTCTTCTATTATTTTGCAAACAAGCTGTGCTGTAATAAAGGTTTTCCCTGCCCCAGGCACTGCAGAAACTGCCATAGTACCTCCTTTATATTGCATTATAGGCAGCTGATCATCTCTAAATTTCATATATCCATATATCCTCCATTTTGTTCATATCCCATTTCAGAATATTCACTTCCATATAAATATATTCTACCACTACATTTCCTTAAAAGTGCTTTGGCTACACTATATAAATTTTTCTTTCTATTTCTTGTTTCTATTTCCTCTGTATACACAACATTTTCATTCCAACTCTTCTTTAACACACAGTCATTTGAAAATTTTTTTATATTTCTAGGACTCCACAAATTACTCGTCACATCAGTCCAAATTTGTACAGAACTTTTCATATTACTGGTTAGAAAATTAGAGGCACTGCTTAAAATTATACCTTTTTTTTCAAAATACATATTTTCTATGTCTCTAAAGGAACAAAAACTTTCAGCTTCGTTTATTGCAAAATCTACGAATTTTTGTGATGGGTTATCTATCGTTTTAAATTTATCAAGAGTATTTATAAACCTATCTGCCAATTCACCTAAATTTTCACATATACTTATGTTTTCTCTTGAATCCGGAAGTTCTATCATAATATTTAAAAATATTAGTCTTATAAGCTCTGGCATATCTATACTATCACTTCTAATATTTTTGCTGCAGTTTCTTATCCAATTTACAATATAGTTATATTTAGAGGCTCTCTCATCTCCCATAATGTTCTTTTGAGTATCCGTTAAATCCCCTAGCTTTCGAAAATTTACAACTTCATTAGATAAAATCCATGAAGTTTTTGCATCTGTAACTAAAAGCGTTGAAAAAAACTTTCTATAATCATCCATTGTAAAGTCATATTCTATGTCTTCAATACACATACATATAATCATCATAATGCAGTGAACATATGCATTATCCATCAATTTGTTTTTCTTTCCTAAATTATTGATTTCAAAAGGTGCATCTTTAAACCTACTTTGTAATTCATAACTCAATACAAAATCATTTATAGGACATATAATAGCTATATCTTCCGGAGACGTCCCATCATCTATAAGCTCCTTTAATTTATCTCCGATTTTTTCAATCATTTCACTTCTTAGGGAGGCGCCTATATCCGTATAAATATTATCTGAGTATTTGAATTTATTGGGACTTTCTAAAATGTGACAAAACTCAGAACTACATAAAAAATGTTCCTCTAAATTTATAAGTTTACCGTTAAAAAATTTACTTTTCTTTATAAAATCTATATCTGAACCATTGGAATTGCAAAACCCTGCCTCCATGTTAGAAAAAAAGTAACACCTATGTGCATTTTTAGAAATTACTTCTACTAAATTAAGTTCAGCAGCACACATTTCATCCATGTCATCTACCAGTACATATTTTATATTCCGAAGCTTTTTTAAATAACCTTCATCTTTAAGTAAATATTTGTTATAAAGTTGTATTGCCATAGCTATATCAATAGTTCCTGAATTCAAAAAACTTTTTGCGTAATGCATTATTACTTCATCCATCTTATCAAAATTCTGAGCATTTACATTTTTCTTCAATTTTAAAGAATTATATAACCTGTGTCCTATTTTATCCATATCAATTAATGAACATGCAGCTTGACTCATGTTTGAAACGAAAATGCCAGCCATTTTTTTAGACTCCACTGTTACATCTAAAAAGTATCCTTTTCTTTTTCTATAATAATCAATTAGCATTTTCATCATGTACTTTGAAGTATCATAATTTACAAATTCAGGTCGTATTTCACTTTTTCCTATAAGTTTACAGCTTTTTTCAATAATTGGCCAATATTTTATAATTTCTTCTTTTACAAAATTAGCATAAGTTTTTATTTTACACTGACCGCAAAAATTAAAAGAAATATTCCTCCTCCATGCTATTATCTGATTTAAATTCATAACAAATATTAAAATCTCTTCACTTTTAATTTTTTGAGATTCAATCATATGTCTATATTTTTCTTGTGCTAAAGTAGTTTTGCCACTGCCGCTTATTCCATCTATAACAAGACTATTTCCTTGGAAATCATTTTTAAAAAGTATTTCTCTTATTTCTTCATACTTTATTTTCATCACCCACTTTTTTAAATTAATTTTTTTAATGAGTAATTATACTACTTAAAAAATCAGGGTCTATAACCCTGATTTTACAATAATTTTAATCTTCATACAAATATTTTCTTGTCATTGGCAATTCATTATTAAGTCCTTTTGTAAATACAAACTGATGTATATCTACTACCCCGTAATGAAATGAAGCAGCACAGGCATTTAAGTAAAGTCTCCACATTCTTATAAATCTAGTATCCTTCATTTTTTTAACTTCATCTATAGCACCTTCAAAATTTTCAGCCCAACATTTTAATGTTTTAAAATAATGAAGTCTCAAACTTTCTGCATCCACAAGGTGAAGATCATTATCTGCCATTAAACTAACTAACTCTCTTATAGATGGTATATATCCTCCTGGGAATATGTATCTCTTTATCCATTCATTCACTTCTCCTTCTGTTTGTGCAGTAATACAATGAAGAAGTGATACTCCTCCTGGATTTAGCATATCTCTTACATCTTCCATATAAGTGGACAGATTTTTTCTTCCCACATGTTCAATCATTCCTACACTTACTATTCTATCAAATTTTTGTTTTTTATCTGCAAGTTCTCTATAATCTGCAAGTTTAACTTCAACTTTTCCCTGCAAATTATTTTCCTCTATTCTTTCATTTGCCTTTTTTAACTGTTCCTTACTTAAAGTTATACCTACAGCCTTTACTCCATATTTTTTTGCAGCCATGAGAATGAGTTCTCCCCATCCACATCCTATATCTAAAAGTGTTTGTCCCTCTTTTAAATTAAGCTTTTTCAATATATGATCTACCTTATTTAATTGTGCCTGATAAAGGGAATCATTTTCATGCTTAAAATATGCACAAGAATAACTCATTGTTTTATCAAGCCATAAACTGTAGAAATCATTTCCCTGGTCATAGTGATACTGTACATCAGTTTTGCTTCTCTTTAAAGTATTTGGAAGTATTTTGTACACTTTAGAAAATATATCCGCTTTATTTAAAAAGCTTTCTCTATTCTTATATACTGATTCTAATATTTCTCTAATATTTCCTTCAAAATCAAGAATCCCGTCCATATATGCCTCTCCTAGAGTAAGAAAAGGATCTCGCAATATGTCTTTTTCAGAAATGGGCTTATTCATACATACTTTAAATTTTATGTCTCCCTCTCCATACTTTTCTTCAGAACCATCCCAATACTTAACTGCTACAGTGTCCGAAAAGGCACTTTGTAAAAATTTTCTAAAAAATATTTTATCTAATCCCATATCTTTATATCTTCCTTTCTTGAAAAATAAAACTATATTTAAAATAGATATATACTACACAACAATCACACATTTAATTTTCATTACTATGACTTTCATTTGGAATATATATCTTTAAGCTCTCTATTCTCTTCTCATCTACTTTTTCCACTTTAAAAATTATATTTTCATATTCAACTGTATTTTCTTCCCCTTCTTTAGGAATGCTTCCTAAAAGTTCTATTACAAAACCACCTATAGTATCTGAATTATCTGATTCCAATTCTAAATTTAAAAATTCATTTACTTCATCTATTGATACTAATCCACTTACTAGATAAGTATCCTGATCAATTTTATTTATATACTGGTCATTATCATCATACTCATCAAAGATATTTCCCATTACCTCTTCAATCAAGTCTTCTATAGTTACAATTCCAGAAAATCCACCATATTCATCAATTAAAATTGCCATATGATTTTTAGTATTTTGGAGCTCTTTAAAAAGTACATCTATATTTTTATTTTCCGGTATAAAATAAGGAGTTCTGAGCAGTGGTTCTATATCTACATTATCTGCAGAAGTTTTCATAAGCTTCACAAATAGATCCTTAACATACAATATACCTATTATATTGTCTATATCATCTCTATAAACAGGTATTCTAGAATATTTTTCTTCAATAATACTTTCAATAGTACCCGAATCTATGTCATTTATATCTATAACAAATACTTCTGTTCTAGGAGTCATAACTTCTTTTGCTAGTTTATCATCGAATTTAAATATTCCCTCTATCATTTTCTTTTCAGATTGATTAAAAACTCCTGTTTCCTGTCCAAGTTCTATCATTGATCTAATTTCTTCTTCAGATACTTCATCTTCAATATTTTCTGTACTTATATTACATATTTTTAAAAGGACATTAGTAGAACCTGAAAGTAATTTTACAAAGGGTAGCATCAACTTACTTATAAACAAAGTTGGATTTATTAATGCCATTGATATTGTTTCTGATTTTTGAAGTGCAATTCTCTTTGGAAATAATTCTCCAAATACAAGAGTAACATAAGATAATAGCACTGTAATTATAATTACAGACAGTTTGTCACTATAGGGAACGTGAAGTTTACCCAAAAAAAATGAAAACTTCTCCGATAAGGTAGTAGCTGCAAACGCACTAGCTAAAAATCCAGCAAGAGTTATTCCCACCTGTATAGTAGCTAGAAAATTGTTTGGTTCTTTTAATAATTTCAATATCCTCTTTGCCTTTTTATTCCCCTCTTCTGCTAAATAATTAATTCTACTTTTGTTTAAAGCAACTATAGCCATTTCTATGGCTGAAAAAAATGCATTAATCACCGTGAGTACTAATAACAACATAAGTTCGAATATTATACTCTGCCAGGTAACATCCATGCCCACAATCGTCCTTTCATCTATTTTTTAGATAATAAAATAAATAGGAATTAGATGATAAGTCTAATTCCTGCAATAAAATCCTTTTATTATACTTGTGTGTAACTTACAAGCCATTCTTATCATTTATAACTTGAATATAACTTGAACCTTCTTGTAAATCAATGGTGCAGGTGAAGGGAGTCGAACCCCCACGCCGTAAAGCGCTAGATCCTAAGTCTAGTGCGTCTGCCAATTCCGCCACACCTGCATATATAAAAAATAAATATTAGGATTTTTCCACGTTACAACTTTACCACAAAACTACAACCTCGATTGAATTGGTGGCTTACCGGGGAATCGAACCCCGGGCAACATGATTAAAAGTCATGTGCTCTACCAACTGAGCTAGTAAACCATTGGCTGGGATGGCAGGATTTGAACCTACGAATGATGGAGTCAAAGTCCATTGCCTTACCACTTGGCTACACCCCAACGTTAAACAGATTTCCTTCTTCTTATATATGAATAAGTATCCATAAAGCAAAAACACTATAGAAATCATTAATTTACAGGTTATATACTTAAGTGTACTAATTTATTCCTCTACCTATAAAAACTAGGGAATTTTTTGTAACTGCAAGATATATTATAAAACACAACAAATATAATGTCAATAGTTTTTTTGTTTTAATAATTGTTACCCTTTATTATTTCCTAGTATGTTAACTTTTATATAGATAAGAGAGACATTTTGTCTCTCTCTTTTGTTAATTGCCTGTTTTGTTTTTAATTATTTTATTGTATTCATTTAAAATTGAATCCAACATTTGACTTGCAACAATCACTTCTGGATCGAGCAAATTTTTCTTTTGCTCAATTAAATTCTCTAGTTCTTTTCTTAATTCAGTTATTTTTTGCAATATTCTTTCAATTTCGCTCATATTATTCCCTCCTCTCTCAAATTAGTATAGAAAGGAAGGAATTTCTTATAAATATTAATCTATTGGGAATACCACCATAGTATTGACTAATTGTATTTAAAAGTAAAAAAATAAGAACTGGTAAATACCAGTTCTAAATAAAATTATCAATTATTTAAATTTACCAACAATCATAAATACTGCTGCACTAACAATAGATATTACTGCAGTATTAAAAAACTTATGTGGTAAAAAGTAGGATAATATAATTAAAAAGGACGTAATTATTATAGAAGCATATTTAAGCTTCATTCTACGTTCTTTACTTTTTATTCTTTTGTTAATATTATCTACAGGAGAAAAAATACAAATAAGTACAAAGGAAATAAACTGCAGCATCAACAATATGTATGTATTAAATGAAATATATTTTCCAACAATTATTATAGATAAAAATGCAATAAAACTAATGAAAAAGCATCCCCAATAGGTTTTTGCATGATACCCTCCTGAAAATATCCTAATTGGGCAAAAAAATATAAGAATAACTATATAATACTGATGCAATGAAAACAGCCAAAATATAATAAAATATGGAATAATCTTTGTTATCTCATCAAAAATACAAAGCAATCCATACTCCATCTTTTTTAGTTCTAAATCAGAAAATTGAGGATTTGTTTCAGAAATTTTTTTTACTATAGCTCCTATAAGTTCATCCATTTATCTATCCTTCTATCTTAAATCTTATTGTGAATTTAGTAATTTCCGGACTACTTTCCACACATATACTTCCATCGTTTTTTTCAACTAGTTGTTTAATAATATATAATCCAAAACCATGGTCACTTTTTTTGCTAGTTTTCGTAGAGAAGCCTTTATCAAAAATCTTTTTTTTCGCATTTTCTGAAATAACCTCCCCATTGTCAGCTACTTCAATGCAAAAATCTTTATGCTCTCTAAAAGTACTTACAGCTATTTCTTTATAATCCGTATATGATTTAGATTGGAATGCCTCAAAAGCATTGTCTACTAGATTACTTATAATGCTTATCAACTCATCCTGTCTAATTTTTATCAAATCAAAAGGTTCATCAATCATCACTTCAAAATCTATATTATTTTTCATAGCATAGTTATTTTTGATAGACAATAGCCCATCTATGTAATCATTTCCTGTATCTAAGTACTTAAAAGAAGAATGTACAGTATCTGAAATTTTTAACACATAGTCGTTTATTTTTTCAACAGTGTTAGGTTTATTTAACATGCATAGCCCTTGTATGACATTTATGTGATTGGCAAAATCGTGTTTTTCCTGTCTTATTATACTAATTATTTCTTCCATATTTTTAATTTGGCTTTCTTGAACTTTATACTTAGCATTTATGTTTACAAGGGTCTGTTTTTCCTTTAAGCTTCTAAACTTTGCTATTAAAAATACAAAATAAATACTAAAAATAATAATATTATAGATTTGAATATTGCCTATATTAAAAATACCATAATTAATACAAAATACAAATAGAGCAAATACACCTAATTCAATTATTAAATTATCAAAGATAAGACCTTCTTTTTCGAATAATTTAAGTTTAGTAAAACATAAGTTGAATTTAAAGATCATTGATACAGTAAATATTTGTAACACTTTCGAAACTATTATAAAAATCCAAAGATATTTAGAATTCAAAAAAATCTGATTCAGATCTATGTTAAACACAAACATTTCAATGGTCTGAACAAGAAATTCCGTGGTAAAAATTATTGTAATAAATAAGCATACTATAATTGTAGAATCAAAAATCCTTATTTTTACAGTTAATGAGAGTAATAAAATATCAAATATTATAGGAATTAACGAATGATATGATGCTGACACATGAAATGTGCTCCAATAAGTTACAAAAGTAAACAATATACAAAATAATCCTGCTTTAATTTTATTCTGTATTATAAATTTTTTTTCGTCACATAATGACTCAAAAATTTTCAAAAGAAGTACTGCTTCTATAACATCTAGTATTATTTCTCTTATAATAAGATACGTATGAATTCCTCCTTTGTTTTATGATACTTTACAAATCTGCTGATTGAAAACTTTTAATCAGCAGTATTTGTAAAAAAACTAAGTAATTACTTTAAGAATTCATCAGGACATTTTGGTTGATAAGCACCACCTGTTGATGTTGGTACTATAACTATTGCTGCCAAAAATAAGGATAATGAACCTACTACCTTCATTGTCTTACTTAGTAAAGATTTTTTTAAATTTTTCATTTCATACACTCCTTTAGTAAAAATTTTGTAATTATATAGCTCATTTTATATATTCTACAATATATTGTGTTTTCCTCCCTCAATTTATAAAAAAGTAACATTTATCTAAAAAATTATTTTTTTAGATAAATGTTACTTAAAATGCAGTCAAAAACTTACAATTAGTAAATATCTAACCATGCCAATAACTCTTCTTTACATCCTTACTAATTTTGTAGTATTATAAACACGCAAATCTTTAAACTGAATAACAAATAACAAATTCTAACAAAACAACTGAACATATTTTAGATAAATGCACTAAGTGTAGGGAGGATTTTAATATGATAAGATATAGCTTAGTAACGCAAAAAAATCCCAGGGAGATTGTTTTACTTAAAGCCTCTCCTTGCATATGGGGGCACTGTAGTTTTTGTGATTACATAGATGACAACAGCACAGACATTAATTCAAATATACTTTTTAATGAGAACATTCTCAAAAAAGTTACAGGAAAATATAAAACTCTAGAGATCATAAATTCAGGAAGCTGCTTTGAATTACCCATTGAAACACTAGAATACATTAAATCTATAGTAGTTTCAAAACACATAAAAAAGTTATTTTTTGAAAGCCACTGGCTTTACAAAGACAGGCTTCATGAAATGGATGATTTTTTTAAAGTACCTATAATATTTAAATGTGGTATCGAAACCTTTGACCATAATTTTAGAAATAAGGTATTACGTAAAGGTGCTGTTTTTTCTGGTCCAGCTGAAGTTGCCAAATATTTTAAGTCCATATGCCTTTTAGTTGGCATAAAAGGACAGACTACTGAAATGATAAAAAAAGATATAGAGTATCTGCTTAAATATTTTCAATATGGATGTGTAAATATATTTACACAAAACTCCACAAGCATAGAAAGAGATGAAAAATTGATAAATTGGTTTAAAGAAAATTATTCCTTTTTGGATGAAGAAAAAAATATAGAAGTACTTTGGAATAATACTGATTTTGGTGTTGGGACTATTTGTAACAGTTAAAAATATACGTTAAATCATTGACTTACCAGAAGGTAAGCCAGCTTTAATGTAATAAATACGAGTGTACTTATTACATTAAAGCTGTTTTTTTAAAAAATCTTTTATATCTTCTGAAGGCATTGGCTTTCCAAAATAATATCCCTGAATTTTGTTACAGTTTTTACCTTTCAAAGATTTAATCTGATTTTCTTCTTCAACACCTTCTGCTACTACTTCCAATTTCATTCTATGAGCAAGTTTTATTATCTCTTCCGTTATAATATCTTCATAATAATCACTGCATATACCATCTATAAAAGTCTTGTCAATTTTAAGCGTATTTATTGGAATACTTTTTAAATAGTTCAAAGAAGAATATCCACTTCCAAAATCATCAAGTGCAACTTTTACTCCCATATTTTTAAGTTCATTTATCACTTTAAGATTACTTTCAAGAGACTCCATCATAACACTTTCAGTTATCTCTATTTCCAAGTATTCTGGTTTTAATTCAGTTTCCTCCAGAACTTTCTTTACCGTATATACAAAATTATCATCTTTAAGTTGTATTGGCGATACATTTATGGATATAAAGTCATAAGAATATCCATTATCCTTCCACATTTTATTTTGAGAACAAGCAGTTTTTAAAACCCATTCTCCTATAGGTATTATAAGCCCTGTTTCCTCTGCCAAATTTATAAATTCTAAAGGCATAACCCATCCTAACTTAGGACTATTCCATCTAATTAAGGCTTCAAAACCTACTACTTTTGTATTCTCCATATCCACTTGAGGTTGATAGTATAGAATAAATTCATTATTTTTTATTGCCTTTCTCAGCTCTTTTTCCATCTCAACTTTTTTCAAAATTTCATTGTACATGGATTTTTCAAACAATTTATAAGAATTTTTACCTAGCAATTTAGTTCTATTTAACGCTATATCTACATTCCTAAGTAAAGTGGCAACTTCCTCTCCGTCCCTAGGATATACAGTTATTCCTACAGTAACCGATATTAAGGTTTCCGTTCCATCTATATTCCAAAGTCCACTTATGGTATTTATTATACACTGAGCTATGTTTTCCAAATGCTGTTTATTATCATATCCATTTTTTAAAATTAAAAACTCACTTCCACCCATCCTTGCAACCATCCCCAAATGCAATTGGCCTAAAACCTCTCCTGTTTTTCTTAACAGTTTATCTCCATACTCATATCCAAAGATATCGTTTATATTTTTAAAATTATCCAAGTCTATTTGGAATATAGAAAAATTATCCCCTGATTTTTTTCTATTCTCTTTTCAACTTCCTTTTTGAAAAGATTCCAATTAGGTAAGTTAGTTAATTGATCATAATAGGCTAATTTTTTTATCCCATCATATTTAGATCTAAGCTGCCGTTCTGATGCACATAATTGTTCATATATACCAAAAAGTTCTACATAACTTTGATTTAGCTTTTTATTTATATCCAAATCCATGATAAATTCATCTTCCGTCTTTTGTGCTAGTATCAACCCATAATGAAAAAACTGGGTAATTTTTTCAATGTACCTTTCCGAAATAACAGGTGTATTTTTTATTAGAAGCTTATATTTTCTTTCATCAAAGTTAGATTCTTCAAATTTAACTTTAAAACAATCTTTATCAGACTTTTCAATAAAAACAGGGTTTAAAAAAATTGTGCCAATATGCTCCTCGTTTATGGTAATTGGTATACCTATGTAAACTAAATTACCATATCCCTTGAAAACTCCTATTTTACTTTCGTTTCTAATTTGATTTAATATATATTCTTCTTTTTTGTTATCGCCTAATTTATCAAATATATGTATGTATTTTTGTGAATTTATATTAAGTATTTCTCCACTTATATCTTTTACATAACAAGCTATTGAAGTTATAGAATAAAATCTTTCCATTAAATTTTTAAGTTCGGATATATTTATCATATCAGCTAATACAAAGGCCATATGGGCACCAACTTTCATCCTCATTTATTTACAGGAATTGTAAAATATATTTTACTATCTAAATTTTTACTATTATAATCATATTGCAAAACTTTACTTGAAAGTGTTAATAAATTTGCATATTGTCTTTAAATTATATAATCATTTCATCATTTTGAAAACACTTTTATTCAAATTTTATGTTTTTTAATTTATCTTTTAGTAAATCCCCCAGGGTAACTCCACTTTCATCTTCATCTAAATACTGTTTAAAATTATCTTTAGGCTTATCCACTGCATCTTTTATACTAAGGGATATTCTACTATCTTTTGTATTTATATCTAATATTTTTACTTTTACTCTATCTCCTACTTTTAATACATCAGATGGTTTTGCAATATGTTCTTCAGATATTTCTGAAATATGGACAAGTCCTTCTACTCCTGGTTCAATTTCTACAAATGCACCTATATTTATAATCTTGCTTACAGTTCCCTCTATTATATCATTTACGTTATACTTTTCATCCATATTATCCCATGGATTTTTTTTCGTATCCTTTAAGGAAAGTGATATTCTATTTTTATCTTTATCTGCATTCAGCACATATACCTCTACACAATCCCCAACAGATACTACTTCAGAAGGATTTTTTATTCTTCTCCAGGAAAGTTCTGAAATATGTGCAAGCCCTTCTACACCACCTAGATCAATAAAAGCTCCAAATCCAGTTAGCCTGCTTACTACTCCTTTAACCTTATCTCCTTTAGATATGCTGCTCCAAAGTTTTTCTTTTTTCTTTTCAAACTCTAGTTTTTCTACTTCTTTCCTAGATAACACAATTCTTGATTTACTTTTATCCAGTTCTATTATCTTCACCAAAAGAGTTTTTCCTAAAAATTCGTTTAAATCACTAACATATTTAACTGAAAGTTGTGAAGCTGGTATAAACGCTCTAAGGCCATATAAATCAGCGATTACTCCACCCTTTACTACTTGTTTTACCACTATTTCAAATGCTTTGTCATCCTTTAGCACCTCAGTAAGTCTGTCCCAACATATTTCTCTATCTGCTTTAATTTTTGACAACAGTACATTTCCATCTTCATCATTTGTTTTAATTACATAAACGTATATCTCATCCCCAACTTTTAGAACTTCATCCACATTTACATTTTCATCTTTACATAATTCACTTTTAGGTAATACTCCATCAACTATGTAGCCAATATTTACCATGGCCTGTTCATCGGTTACAGAAATTACTTTACCTTTTACTACTTCTCCACTTCTCACATTTTTCATAGATGAATCAATTTGATCCATAACTTCGTTCATTGAATTTAATTCATTATCATTGCCCATTAAATTCCATCTCCCATTCTGTTATAGTTATAGTTTAATTTTTACTTAAAATCACTATATCATTTTAACAATTATATTCTATCACAAATGCTATATAAAGTTACATTTATCCGATGACTACCTGCTCTAATACTCCTACTTCTCCAAGTAAGAGTAAAGAGCAGCTACGTCCCTGGATAACGATTTTCCCTAAAGGATAACGCCTTCTAAGTGCTGAAGCACTAAGAATCCTGTTAATAAACATCAGGTGGAGTCAAAACTCCATCTGATGGCAAGAACTCTGTTTATGTAGTTATACATACTTAAAGGTCTTTATAACTTTTATATTGTAAAATTGAATCTGCACTTTTTACAGCTCTTACAATAGCTTTTTCCATAACTTCAGCAGCTAAAAATCCAACTACACTTAAATCAGCTTCTATTTTTCCACATGACGCAGCAAAAATAGTATCTCCATCAAACATAGAGTGGGCAGGTCTTATTGCTCTTCCATAGCCATTATGTGCCATTGAAGCAACTTTATTCATTTGTGTTTTTGTGAAATTTCCATTAGTTACCACAGCCCCAATAGTAGTATTTCCACTAAACAAATTCTTCTTTTCAGAATATCTTTTAAGCATTACTTTTTCAGTGCCTGCAAAAGATTTTTTATCCTCATTTAAGGCTCCTGCAATTATACTCTGACTCTTGCTATCTATTACATCTCCAAGACAATTAACTGCAACTACAGCTCCTACCTTAAGTTCTCCAACCTGAATTGCAAAAGTTCCAAGTCCGCCCTTCATGGCATGTTCATTTCCAAGTATTTTTCCTACAGTTGCACCTGCTCCAGCACCTACATTTCCATTTTCACATAAATTCAATTCTGAATTTTTACAGGCTTCATATCCCATAGTCTTATCTGGTCTTACTCTAAAATCTCCTATATTCAAATCAAATAAAACAGCTCCACAAACTATAGGCACTTTTGTAACTGATACATCAAAACCAATACTCTTCTCTTCTAAGTACTGCATTACTCCTCCTGCTGCATCAAGTCCAAAAGCACTTCCTCCTGCAAGTACTACGGCATGAATTTTATCTACTAAGTTTACGGGATTTAAGAGATCAGTTTCCCTTGTACCTGGAGAACCTCCCCTTACATCAACTCCAGCGCTTGCTCCTTCTTCAAACACAAGTACAGTACAACCTGTAGGTCCATTTAACTTTTGAGAATTTCCTATTCTCATTCCTTCTATGCTATTAAATGTTATTTCTTTCACCTTTTCCTCCTATATCAAAACCCTAAGCTAAAAGCTTAGGGTTTATTTCTATATTATCAATTTAAGATAAAACGTAATTGCATCTATTTGTGTTTTATCTTAGTAACTGCAGTAACTACAGATATTGTAATAAGTATACATAAAATCATTTCAGGTATACCATTTGTAACACCTACAGCTATAATTCCCTTTTGGGCAGCACTTGAACTTATATTCAAAGCCTTTGCATAAGATCCAAGATATATAATATATATCATTCCTAAAACCCCAATAGTATTCATCAATGAGCCTACTGCTGAAGCTATTCCTATAGGAATAATCTTTTTCTTCATACTAAAGCACCTGTATACATAATAAGGTATTATACCTATGAGTACTCTAGGTAAAACTGATACCAGTGGATTCATAAATACAAAAGAAACTGGTGTAGGTGCAGTTATAGACTGAATCACACTAAATATACCGAAAATAAGCCCTACTGAGGCACCAACTATAGGTCCTTCTAAAATAGAACCTATTATGACAGGTACATGCATTATGGTGGCTTTCACCGGTGGAATAGGTATAAACCCCAGTCCTGTAATTCCAAGTACAATAGAAATTCCAGACAGCATTCCAATTACAGTAATCTGTCTAATTCCAAACTTTGAATGACTTTTTATTTGTCTTTCCATAATTTTTTCCGTTGCTGTTCTTGGCCATTTAAAAGAAAATGCCTTATGTAGATACAGCACGGATCCTCCTTTATAAAATTTAGTTCAGTTTTATTCCAATAAATACTGACGATTTAATTTTATCATGTTTAACCAAAAGTTCAATATATAAATCATAAATATAGAATTTAATCTCTTTTTATTGGAAAGCCATCTTTAAAACATTCCTTAGGATACAGTAAATTTATTACCTTTTCCCTACTGCATTTTCCGTTTTTCATAAATACATCAGGTATTCCTTTCAAATAAACCCGTACATTTCCTTTAGGAAATATATCACATACATTTTTTATGCATTCTACAACAGAATTATTTTTAGATTTTCTTATGTACTCATCTATTTTTTCTCCCTTTAGCCAATCAGCCCCTTTATATTTGTCATCATAGTTTATAACTGTACATTTCAATTTTTCTTTATCATTTCCCGATATAGATGACATAAAAAAAGTTTTAACCATAATATCATCTATAGGCAAACTATATCCAGCAAAAATTATATGCTTTGCATTTTTTATAAGAAGTCCCATCTCGGTTTTTAACTCTTCTAAAGCAGGTATATTCTTTTTTTTAGAAAGGCTCTGTATTATAAGTGTCATATCATAGGGATAGGTTATCTGTCCACAATAAGGACATTCTATTGCTCCTCTTTTATTTAACTTTTCCTTAGGTGTTCTATACTTCCAATTTTTTTGTAAAGGTTTTAAGATGGAGGGTCCAAAAATTTCTGAAGATAATCTATCCCATTTTTCCGCAAAAGTTACTATAGATTTCCCACACTCAGGACAAATCCTTGATCCAAACATTCCATGAGGAAATAATACTTTACCTATTCTCATTGTTCTAGAAGGATAGCTATAATCATTTATAACCTTGCACTGGGATTCATTGGTAGTATACCGTATTTCGCATTCATTTTCGTCTAATCCAGCAGAAGCTATTTGAGTTCCAAAATCATCATATAGCTGAAGCTTTAATCCATTTTTTAAATAGGTAGGATTCCTGTTCACTTCTTTGTGCACATTAAATATGTTCCAAAGTATTACAGGATCCCAATTAAAAGATATTATAGCATAGGAATAAAGGTAAAACCTCCTTGTATCCATTTTGTACCCTCTGCTTTCAAATGTTTTTGCCTCCTCTACCATAAGCTCAGCAAGAATTTTTCCAAATTGATAATAAGGTTCCATTTTTTCTTCATCCATACATCCCGGTACCTTTTGTATACTTAATCTTTCTAATTCTTCAATAAGAAGTATAAGACATCTTTTAGCTGCCTGTACTCTCTCAACTCTTAAAAATTTCCTCTTTCCATCACAAAATGCATTAAAGCCCATGTTATTATCAATAAGTTGATCTAACATAGTAAATAATTCATGCATATTAAACTTAGTATTTGTACTTATTATAGTTTCAAGGGCCTTAAAGTCATAGACTTTTGACAATTTAGGGTCCTTAATTAGATCTTCTGTTACTAATTTTTTAAAAGCGCTTGCTAGTTTTTCGTCTTTATCTTCCAAAAATGAAAAATCATTTTTACTGATTTTTAGAACCAATTGTATTAACTCACTTGTAGGATGAAGTCCCAAATTTTTAGTAGCACCAGCTCCCCATAATACTACCGTTTCAGGCCAATATTTTTCAGGCATAAACCCATCTCCCTCCTTTAATTTAATTTTAATTAATTACTATTTTTCAAATATATATATTATACCACCGCAAAACATTTCATATAAAAATTAACCGGGAGATTTTTCAATCGCCCGGTCTATTTTTTAATATTTATTCTACTTTAAATTCTGTTCGTAGGATTCTATCATTCTTTTTACCATCTGTCCTCCTACTGATCCAGCTTCTCTTGCTGTAATATCACCATTATATCCATCTTTTAAATCTACTCCAACTTCTCTTGCTGCTTCCATTTTAAATCTATCCAGACCTTCTTTTGCTTCTGGAACTAATGCTCTATTACTTCTACTTGCCATAATTAATTCCCCCTTTAGGATTTTGATAGATTTTTATTGAAGTACTTATTAGTTGTGTATTTAAATTTTGTGCAATTTCAAAATTAATACTCTATTGAATTAATAACAAAAAAGTTAAATTTTAAGCTGCTTTATATTTTCTCGTAAATTCTCTAAAAGTATTTCTAAAATTTAAAAGGCACAAAAATACGGACAATCTTTACTCTTAGGTTGTCCGCAAAAATATTTTTACAATTAAAATTACACTTGAGACTTATTTTTTTCTAAAAAATCCTTTGCTTGTCCAATAGTAAGTGGCAAATCATCAGCATTTAAAATTCCATCTCTATCTAAAATCTCAATTAAATGTGCTACTCTAGGAAGTCTTAAATTAATCTTACGGATAACTTCCTTCTGATTAAATACTTCTTCAGTAGTTCCTCCCATTACGACCTTTCCTTTATCTAGAAGATAAACTTTATCTGCAAGAAGTGGAACTGTATCCACATCATGTGTTGCAAAAATTAGAGTAATTCCAAGTTCTTTATTTATAGAATCCAAAAGCCTAATTAATTTGTGTACTCCTCGTGGATCAAGTGCTGCGGTTGGCTCATCCAATACCATAACTTTTGGTTTCATAGCAAGTACGCTTGCAAGTGCAATTCTCTTTTTTTGTCCACCACTTAAATTGTGAGGGCTTTTATCTTCATACCCTGACATTCCCACTGTTTTTAAAGCCCACTCTATAGTATTCTCTAACTTTTTTCCACTAACTCCCATGTTTAAAAGTCCATAGGCAATTTCCTGCCTGACTGTAGGGTTAAAAAGCTGGTCATCAGAATCCTGAAATACCATTCCCACATTGCGCCTAATCTCTACTAAATTTTTTTTACATACTTCCATACCATTTACAGTGATAGTTCCAGATGTAGGTTTTAAAATTCCATTAAATAGGTGAAAAAGCGTAGACTTTCCCGCACCATTTGGGCCAAGTATTGCTACTTTTTCCCCACTTTTTATTTTCATTTTAATATCTTTAAGCGCCATACTCCCATCACCATAAGCATAACTAACTTGAGACACATCAATAATTTCCATAAACATTCTCCTTTAAATCAATACATTTGCAATAATTAGAACAACCAATAAAATCACACCTACTACACCAAGTTCAAAATCCTTAGAAGGTACTGGATATGTAAAAAATTTAGCTTCTATACTATCTTCATTATATCCCCTTGACAGCATGGCATTATAAACTCTTATACTTCGATCTAAAGATTGTATTATAACATAGACTGCTATTTCTGCAGTATCTTTAACCTGATGAAACCAACTAGCCTTATATCCCATACGACTCAACTGAGCGTGTCTCATACTTTTTCCCGTCTCTTCTATAATAAATATATACCTATACATCATATCTGCCAAGTCTACTATTATAGATGGCATTTTAAATATTCTAAGAGTTTCGAGTATTTCAATCATAGGCGTACAAAAAGATAGTACACAAGCTAAGGTAACAGCTGCCATTATTCTAAGCATAAGTAAAATTCCAAGATCAAGTCCTTCTTTATAAATATTTAAATGATAACTTCCAAATGGGATATAGGTTAAAACATGACTACCATTAGTAAAAAGCATACTTATAAATACAATCCACGCTATTCCAAAAGGTATAAGTAATCTTTTTACAAGCCTTTTCCATGGCAAATGTACTGTATAATACCCAAATAAAGATAGTCCCCATAAAAAAGTTACCAAATACCAATGCGAAAGGAAAGTAGCAATGATAATACCACTTAAAAACAAAACCGTTTTGACTCTCCCATCTAAACAATGTAAAAAACTATTTTTATCATACATTTTTCTAAATGAAGCTAGTTCCATAATTTTATTCTTCCCCTTTGATTTTAATTTGCTGAACATCTTTCCCCAGTAATATCCAACTATCAATTCTGCACAAAATTAGTCACAAAAGCACCTACTTATTCATCACCTTACATGACGTCCAATTTTTAATAATCTTTTCGTAAACGATTTTACCCTTCCTAGAAACCTAGGAAGGGTAAATTATAATAACTGAAATAATATACTATAACAAAGGTCACCCCCCTATCACTCGTAGAGTTTAATGGTTCCTAAAACAACATAGGCAGGTCTTCTGACTTAAGATCATCATCCCTATAGCCTTCCCAGTTTCCCAGTGACATATAATAAGGACTCCTCTTTTCACAGCGGCGGGACCGTGCAGACTTTCCATCTGGCTTCCCTTTTCAGCATAATAATGCACCTATATCTTTTTTATATTTTTTTGTCAATAGTTGCTTTTCTAATTATGATATATAACTATTTAAGGCAATTTTCTCACAATATTTCTTTCATGTCAAGCATGCGACTTAATTAGTTGCAATTGGTGATTTGGAAATTAATTATTGTAAAAACTATCCGAAGTATAAGTCGATTTTTTACTTAGAAACACCATGAACCTAGTTTTCATACATAAAATAAGCAATAGCATCTTTTAATGATGTAGCAAAATCTACATTTCTCTTATGATAAGCATTTCCTCCATACTCATTTCCTTGATTATCACATATATAAGCATAATCATAACTTTTTGGATCACACCACTTCATAAAAGTATAGGTATGGCTTGGACCATTCGTTGTAAAACATATATCTCCAGGTCGAAGTTGTGCTAAATCCTCGCACTTAGTCCACCCTCTTTGTAAAAGTTGTGATGTAAATTGTACAGTATTACATACCCACTCTGGCAAATCAGTAAGCCCTGATCTTCTCAAAGCTTCACTTTGAAAATATACACAGTTATTGCTTGTGTCACCACCGTGAAGTTCAATAGCTCTACTTAAAACTGATTGTCTATGATCTTCATCACTAAGATAATTATAAAGATTTTTCTGCAATTCAGAATGGGAAGCAGAAGTATCTGTTGGTGTAGTTGGCTCAGATGATGGGTCAGCTGGTGCTGGCTGCGGCTGCGGTTGTGGCTCAGGTGATGGTTGAGGCTTATCTGACGTTTTGCCATTTGTCAAAGTTGCCACTATGTCTCCAGTTATCCCAGCTTCACCACCAAATACATATAACTTACTAAAGCTTTTATTTTCTATAAAACATTGTGTTACAGGAGCTGTACTGCTTCCTACCAAAACTATTGGATTTGAATTTAATGCAGCAAAAGCTGATCCGCTTAGTGCATCTGCAAAGTCTTCTGAATAAGCCAGACAAATCGAACTAAAATCAAATTTATCAGAAAAAGCATTTATTATATTTATATTTCTTTCATATTTATCGCTGCCAGAAATCCTCTTAACATTTGGGAACTTAGATGACACAGCATCACTTATTATGTCTTGTCCACCTAATACATAAGTTACCGGTATATTTTTATTTTCTACCAATTGACTTACTGAATCTGGTACTGAATCCTTTGGTACTAATATAATTGGCATTTGCAATTTTGCAGCTATAGAAGCTATAGAAAGTGCATCAGTATAATCACTATCTGTAGTTAAGATTATTCCATTAGATGTCCCTATTTGATTTGCCACTGATACGGAGGTCTCAGTTCTGTTAAGTCCAGAAAATCTTTCAGTTGATATATTCATCCCATGAAGCTCATCCTCAACTTCATTGCTTATAACTCCAGTACCTCCTACAATAAAAACTTGTTTAACACTTAATCTCTTTATTTGCTCAATTGTAGTATTCTCTAATCTATCACTGCCATTTAAAAGTATTGGTGCATTATATTTTTTAGCTAAAGTTGCCGCACTTAAGGCATCTGGAAAGTTATATCCATTCACAATAACTGCATAGTTGGAACTCTTCCAACCCTGATTTACTATTTGTGAACAGGTTCCATATCTATCTTGTCCACCTAATCTTATAGATTCCGGTGAAGCAGCACTAGCTCTCACTCCAAAAAATATAAATACAAACATAAAAACAGAAAGTAAACTAATTAATTTTTTTCTCATATGTACACCCCTTATTATTTAAGTAATTGACTTTCACACCTATTTTATCCTGTAGCTGTATCTTAAAGTTATCACAATTGTAAAATAGTTGTAACTTTTTTATTTAAACACTGCTTTACATACCTTCAACATCTTCTTTTTGAATATCTATTATTTCCGCGTCAGTATTGTTTTCTACAAAAGTTATGATATTTTCCATTGTCGAATCTACTTGTGCAGAAGTTCCACATATTCCTGCAGCTCCTATAACTATCATTTGATGAACATCCTGTTCATCAACTTCTGCCACAGATACGTTAAACTTATTTTTTAACTTTTGAACTATGCTTTTTACTACCATTCTTTTTTCTTTCAATGAATGAACCCAGGACGCTCTCAAGGTAATTTTCATAAGCAATATTTTCATATGTTTCACCATCTTTTCATTATAAGTATAATTTGCTTTATGTTTTCCTGTCAACTTTTGATTATAAAAATAGTTTTACGGTAGCACAAATAACCTCTTCAATTATGCCATCCAAATTGCTAATATCATTTCTACTTTTCATCTTCATATTGGTAACCTTCTATATTTTTAATTATTGCCATTTGATTAGGCAAATTTTCAATTTCAATTTTAACTTCTGTTGATTCATCAGTTATGTCTTCATTATAGTTTCTCAAATAATCATAAAGATTATTTTCATTAACATGACTGTAACTATTTACAGCTATAACTACTTTACCTATCTTTAAAATCTTATTTGAACTGCAGCATTCACTTAAAGTCCTAGATATTTTACTCAATAAAATCATATCATGCATTTATTATTTACCCCTTTTTCAAAACTAATTTGTTATTAAATTTTTAACTCTCCCACTTTAGGTAGACCATTTAATATCTTTGTTTCTCCACTGTGACATGCCTTAAATTGTAAAGTTAAATCTTTTCCAGCATACAGACTAAAATGCGTCCCTCCACCCCATACAGGAGACAAACTCACATCATACACTATTCCATTTACAGCAACATACGCCGGAGAGCCACCAGCACCATTGTATTTTGAAAGTTCTTCCAAAGTAAATTGTTTTTCCTGTCTTACTATATCTTTGTTCATTGTATTCATTAGTTTTTCTAATTCCCCTATTTGAATATTCATGAGATGTCTATAATGGCTTTTTATAAAAGGACATACAGCAAACATACTATTTCTTTTATAAAAAGTAATTTTTCTCCTAATTATCTTCAGCCTTTTCATTAAATAAAAATCCAACTATTTTTCCTCCCATGCTCTATCATTCAATCTCAGAAAAATATTTTTCAATACATCTTTTGAAATAGACTTAAGCTTATTCTGTAAATTATGGCTAAGTCCCAATTTAAAGCTTATACTAGCTGCTTCAATTTCAATAATAAATCCAGTTAAGGATTTGTAATAAACTCCTATCAAATCTATGAAACTATAGCTATGCTGAGTATAATATTTCTTTTTACACTTATAATCTTGTAAGCTGGCAACTGTTATCGTACCTGGAACTTTTCCATTATAAGAAGCATCTATTATAAATATAAAATCACCATCTTTTACTTGGGAAATGCAATATTCCACATCTGTCTCTCCACTTATAGATTCAACATTGTTATGCGTAAGCTCCTCCTTTATATTTTCCAGTATTCTAATTCCAATGCCATCATCCTCCATCAATATGTTTCCTAGAGCAATAACTTTTGCTTTCATACTATAACCTGTACATCCACTGGTTCATATTTATCACTTACAAGATGCGTTGCACAGGAAACACAAGGATCAAAAGATCTCATAATTCTCCCAACTTCTATAGGCTGCTTTATATCTTTTATTTTCGTTCCAACTAAAGATTTTTCTCCAATTCCAAGCGCACCTGATTGATTTCTTGGCCCCATATTCCACACTGTAGGAGTTATAATATTGTAATGCTTTATAAATTTATCTTCTATACTTATCCAGTGTCCCAAGGATCCTCTAGTTGTGTCAATTAATCCTGCACCAAATGCTTTATCTGGTATTTGATATATTCTTTGTTCTGCTGGAATAAGCTTAATTCTATCTGCAAGTCCTTGCATAATTTCTAAAATCTTTTTTGTTTCAAGTACTCTGGCAACATTTCTGTCCATACATGAACTTCCACCAGTATACTCACCTGAAAGTATCAATCTTGCTAGAGGTCCTACTTCCATAGAATATCCATTATAGGTTGGCGATTTTATAAAGCTGTAACCTGTTTCTTTAGATAAATTTATCGTTTCATCATCGCTTGTATACCAGGTGTGGAGTATGTTTTCCGTAATTTTATTACTATTGAAATTATACTTTCGTCCATTTATTAATACAGAAGGTCCTACATAACTTATCTCAGGATCAGCATACTTGTCAAAAATTCCATAAGTCATAAAGTTTCCATAAGCTCCTCCCATTTTAAAATAATCAGCATAGTATTTTGAAATTATGTTCATGTCCTCTAACATAACACTACTTACAAATTTATTAATTTGAGAAATAATAGATTTAACTTTTGTGAGTTTATATGGATCTATATTTATGGTAACTCCTCCAACAAAAATTCCATGATTATGGGGGGCTTTTCCTCCAAGGATAGCCAACCCTTCATGGGCTAACCTGCTGTATTTAATACTTTCAATATAATCTTCACTTATCTTTTTATTTAGGTTATAAGGCAATCTATAATCTTCATATTGATTTGAAGAAAGAGGATTTATATCGGGCATCTTCACATAACTTGGTATGGTCAAATTATAAAAATGTCTTATATGATTTTGTATAAATTCAAAACCATGTATTAAATTACGCATATACGAATCATTTACACTAATTTTTATCTTCAAAGCATCTTCAAGAGCTGTAGCAGCCGCCACGGCATGAGCTGTTGAACATATTCCACAAATTCTTTCTGTAAAATATACTGCATCCAGCGGCTCTCTGTTCTTTAACATTTTTTCAAATCCTCTAAAAAGCAATCCACTAGTTTCAGCATCTACTATAATATTTTTTTCTACTTGCACTTTAGTTTCCAAAAAACCGCTTATTCTCGTAATTGGATCAATTGTAATTTTCTTTTTCATAGCACCCTCCTCACTAATACCTTACAAATGGTTCCATACCATCTGGAAATCTAGAATTTGCACATCCTATACAGTTGGTATTGTCTTCAACAGGCCAGTTCACGTACCCATTCCACTTTCTCCTAGGACAATCTGTTTTAGTTACAGGCCCCCTGCATCCAAGTTTAAACATGCATCCATTTTCTCCAAATTTTTTTGCAAAAATTCTGTTATCAAAAAATCCTCTTCTTGTACAACTATCATGAATGGTAATTCCATAAAAAAGAAGAGGTCTTCCTTCTTTATCCAATTGTGGTTTTCCAAAAGCAACCAAGTGTGCTAAAGTTCCAACTACCCAATCCGGGTGGCATGGACAGCCTGGAAGTCTTATGACTTCACGATTTAGTATTTCTTTAACACTTTTGCTTTCTGAAGGGTTTGGCCTGGCGGCAGAAATTCCACCATAGGATGCACAAGTTCCTACACAGAGAACATGCTTTGCTTTTTCTCCTGCCATTTTTACAGCTTCAAGTGCAGTAACAGGGTTTCCTTCATAATTGGCAACAATATTATAAAAACCGTTCTGGGCAGTAGATACTGCTCCATCTACTAATAGTATAAATTCAGTATTCAATGTATCTAAGAATTGTTTAAAGGCATACTCCCCTTCTGAAGTCATTAGAGTATTGTTGTATTTTAAATTAATGAGTTTTTCCAAAATATAATCGAGTCCAGGATTTTCACTATTTAAAAAAGAAATGATATTTCCTGAACATCCTGTTACTTCAAGCCATATAGCATTTAATTTTTTCGTCTTTCTCCTTTCAATTAAATCTATAGCTTCACTAGTAAAAGCCTTTGAACTGCGTTCCTTATCTACGATTAAAGGACATATAACCTTGCTTCGAGCATTCATTTACCTATCACACTACCTTTTAATTTTCTATATTATTTATATAGTTAAAAAGCAATGGATATAACTTGTATTTACACAAAAAAGATAAAACTACCTTATTTTTTAAAGTAGTTTTATCTTTTAAATCATTTCTAAATATACTTTTCTTAAGCTTGTATACTTATAGCATATTAAATTCACGTCTAAGGGAATTATACATACCTTCCCTTATCCACAATGTCAAATTAGCAGGTACCATATCAAAACCATGACAAACACGTGGCAGGCTATATAATTCTGTAGGTACTGCAAACTCCATCAATCTTCTAGCATAATCTATCCCTTCATCACGAAGTGGATCATATTCCAATGTAACAACAAATGTAGCTGGCAAACCAGATAAATCTCTTGCTAAAGCAGGAACTGCATAATATGGAGGTTGAGTTCCATTAAATCCATGATCACCAAGATATAATTTCCATACATCAGATAAACCATTACCTTTAACCATAGGTACATCATCAAACATTTGCGCAGCTGACATTGTATTAGCTAAATAATCAACAGTAGGAAAATTTAAAATTTGCATACAAACTTTAGGACCATTATGATCACGCAAATACAAGCATAATCCTGCTGCAATTGCGCCACCTGCACTCGTTCCAAATACTGCAATTCTTTCAGGATCTATACCAAATTCATCTGGATGGTCATGTGCATAAGTTAATGCAGCAAGACAATCCTTGAGTTGTGCAGGATAAGGATGTTTAGGCGCCAATCTGTAGTCTACGGAAATAACAGTGCAGGGAACATTTTTTACAAAACTTATATCACGTACATTGTCATTGTCAATATTTCCAGCTACAAATCCTCCTCCACGTATGCCTAAAATCAATGGAGCCTTAGAACTTCCCTTTTTTCTATAAACCCTTATTGACACATCAGGTTCACCATCTATGCCAGGAACTTTTGAATCATATATTTCAATATCATCTGGTATATCACAATGCTTAAATGGTTCAATCAATTTATTTGCCTCTTTTACATCAGATGGAAGATTTTCTAGCACCTCATATCCAGGATGTAATTTTACTTTCATTATATGTCACTCCTTAAATAATAACTTTCCAATATTTATCCGATCGCTACCATTGCTAATACCCACATCTTCTTCAAAGTGGGGAATAAACACTGCTATGCGCCTGGATAAGTTCTTCTAAGGTTCAGATGGAGAAAAAGTATTCCTTATAAGCAAACTCCACCTGAACCTAAGAATCACTTGATTTAATCATTGGTATCTTAGGAATTGGACCATATGTCCTATCTTTAACTCCCATAATATATTTATCCATAAACCTAAGAACTTTGTACATATTTTCATCAGTTCTAAAGGCATTATCACCATGACCAGCCCCTTCAAGCAAATCAATGTGTACATTTTCATCTCCACAAATCTTTATATACTTATTAAAGAACTCTATTGCTTGAAGATATGGTACTACTTTATCAGATGTACCCTGTTGAATTAACATTGGGGGCATATTCTTTCTCATCTGATAAATTGGAGATGCTGAAATATATTTATCTTTGTTTTCTTCCATGCTGCATCCCATTAGACGATCTGCAACACCATCATCTTGACACTTATAGGTTTCTCCTTCTCTAACAAGCTGTCTTTTATGATTTTCTGTATTAACAAAATCAAAAACTCCAAACCATGTTGCTACAGCTTGTACATCACTAGAATATTCTGAATTACCCATTGATAAATCTTCATACTCAGGGCGTCCATTTGTGACCCCCAGCATCGCAGCAAGATGACCTCCTGCTGAACTGCCTAACACTGCAATCTTATCTGTTTTTATATTATACTTAGCAGCATTTGCTCTTAAAAACCTTACAGCTGCCTTACAATCATATATTTGTGAAGGCCACTTTGCATCACCACTTAATCTGTAATTAATAGTTGCAACAGCATATCCTTCAAAAGCTAACTGAATTGCTGACCTTGTATGCACATTTCTCTTATCTCCAAAGAACCATGCACCTCCATGAATATTAATAACTACTGGAAATGGCCCTTCTCCTTCATTTGGAATAATTATATCCATTTTCTGATGTTTACTTTCATTGGCATATGGAATATCTAAGTAAGTTTTTTTAAAAACCTTTTCTACATCTAACATTATTAATGCCTCATTTGATACTTCCACGCCAATTCCATCATTATTATTCAACATAACAATCTCCTCCTAATTGTAGTAATATTTTTATTGTATACTTATCGCAGCAAATAAACAGAGTTCTTTGTTTCAGGTGGAGTTTTTTCTCCATCTGAAACTTAGAAATCGTTATCCAGGGGCGTAGCAACCGTTATCCCCCACTTTATAAGAAAAGCAGATATCCCAAATCTTTGATTTGGTGATAGTCGCTTTCGCTGTGTGCGATGGGGGTATTACGGATGGTAGCCATCGGATAAATATTACAAAATATAATCGTCGCTTAATAATTAAAGCTTGGCAACAAATTACAAACGTTATCATTAAGCTTTATACTTATTTAGATTCTGAAGAACCTGCTACCATATTTTTCGGTAGCATTAGGGTAGACAACCCTCCTATTACAAGCATAGCTGTTAAAAAGTACATTCCAGCACTTGATGATCCAGTTAGTGTAATAAAATAACCTACTGCATATGGTCCAACAAATGAACCTAACCCCATAGCAGCAGCCATCAAACCTCTTGTTGGTCCATCAAGCTCTTTTACCAATACAAGAGATGGTATTGAATAGTAACTCGGCATATGCCCCTGTACAAATATACTGACAAGACATAATAATCCAATTTTAATTACTGGGTTTAGTCCTAATGGCAAACTCGCTATTACCAAAAATACAGCAAACATAATAAGTGGTAAACCTGTAGTAAGTCTCCTGCTCTTTATCTTAGTTGCAAGATAAGTCCACAGCCAAAGCCCAATTACCGTAAATATGTTTGGTACTATGGATATAAAACCTACATTTAAAATATTGGTTTTTGTAATAGCTTTAATCATAGTAGGCATCCAAATTGTATATCCAAATTGGCCAATATTTACAGTAAAACCTACAATACATAAACACCATACATATTTGTTACGCAGTAGAAGCCCTAAAGGCAACTTTTCACTTTTTACTTCAACATCCCCTGCTACTTTTTTAGCCTCTTCACGTTCTTGCTGTATAGTTGTTTCTATGTAATCTCTTTCTTCTTTACTCAACCATTTTGCCTGTTCAGGTCTGTCAAATATAAGAAATTGCCATAAAACAAAACCTACTAAACTTAATACACCAAGTATGATAAATAAATTTCTCCATCCATAAAATTGTATGAGAGCTCCTCCAATAGGTCCCATAGAAACTGCTGCTATTGAAATAGCTGTAAAATAAGTTGAATTTGCCCTATTTCGTTCCCCATGTTTATCTGGAAACCAAAATGTAAATATAGTAGTTATTGCTGGAGAGAATGCACCTTCAAAAAATCCAATAATAAATCTAACTACCACTAGCTGCCATCCATTTTGAACGAATGCAGTAAGTATAGTAAATACACTCCATCCAACAATACAAAATGAAACAAATTTTTTAACTTTTCCTTTTTGAGCCATCTGCCCCGCTGGTACAGAAAGAAACAATATGCCGATTGAAAATACCCCTGCTACTAAACCTGCCATTGTAGAATTTAACGCAAGCCCTTTCTGAAGACCTCCTGGCAACGCTATGCTTATAATATTTCGGTCTATAAAATAGAAAAAAGTTGTAATAAAACATACTGGCATAATATACAGCCATCTTGCTCCAGGTATTTTTTTTGTTGAAGTTTCCATTGATATATTCCTCCTTTATAAAAAATTATTTAATTTAACTATTGATTTAACATAATTTTAAAATTAATATACAGTCTGTACCAATAACCATAATACTCACTTAACATCCAAACATTTAAAAAACCATGTAAACCACCTTTCTTTAGTTGTTTTTCTCTAAACTATTAGTGTCATATTATCGCATTGTTATTCCTCCATCCTTCATTAAATTTATTTAAATTAATTTTAACTTTCGCAATTAAAGTTTTAAAAATTTTCAAACAATTATTTTTTTAAATAAATGTGATTTAATTTCATGTATTATAATAACTGTAATTGAACTTATTTATTAGACTCTATTCCTATTGTTCTATTGCATATTTTGCATATTGCCTATTTACAAATACTGAAAGTAAGACTCCTATAATAGTGATTACAGCATTGAATAATACAACATATTTTGGCCCATTTGCGCCACCTGATTTTGTTATAACACTTGCAATATTTAAAATAACATAGTTTGCTATACTAGATGCAATCATGACTATAGAAGTAATCTTACCTTTATTTGCTGGGAACATTGCATTTGCTGTAGATGTGACCAACTGAAGCACTCCACCTGCTGCTGTAAATCCAATTACAAATCCACCTATTAAACAAATAGTTGGTGTCTGTATAAAATATATAATTATAAGCATAATTGTAGAAATTAAAGGATATAGAACAAGTACCCTAACTGGTTTAAGAAATCCTTTTACAAGAGCTGCTGTTATTAATACAGCAAGCATTGATCCTACTGCATAGTATGATTGAATTTGTCCCAGGTTAGCAAGTCCATATAACTTTCCTAATTCTTGGTTGCAATTTAACCATAACTGGAATGTAGAAGTGCATGTAAAACCTATACAAATTAATGCAATACTAGTCACTGTAAATTTCATCCTTTTTTCTTTAGGTTTACCCTTGGCATTATTATTCATTGGTGGGAAAGGCATAGTTGCAATCAAAATACCATCTATAACAAGTAAAATAGCCGTTACAATAAAGATTGTTTTATACGACATATGGCTTGCTGAAACAAAACCTATCCCAAATGGAAGCAAAAGTTGTCCTAATGATATAGAAAACTTTGTAAACATATTGGCAGCATCACCTGAATCTACAAAAATCTCCAAACATGATGGAGTGATACATGTATCCAAAAACGAGTTAGCTGCACCACCGATTAGTGCAAATATATACGCAACATACATATTTGGTGCTATTATAATACCTACAAAATATGCGATATAAAAAACTATACCAATTAATCCAGAGACCCTTCTTCCAAGCTTGTCCGAAACAGGTCCAGCAAAAGGATATCCAATAAGACGTCCTAATCCAAGTGCGGCAATAACAGCAAGTACTACACTTACATCAAAAGTACCATTAGCTAATGTTTTCGCACCCCATACACCCGCAAAGTTTTGCTTGTACTGTCCTAAAATTGATACTCCAATACCATGTATAAAATAGGCTAAATATAATGCCAAAGCCGTCGGATAATATTTTTTATTATTCATTTACTTTCTCCTTTCATTCTCTCAAGGAAAGGTTATTTCTTAATGTATTCATCTATTTAATGCATATAAATCTATCATCTTGGTAATTTTTACTTTATTGTTAATTTCTTAACCTTTTACCTCTAATAGTTAGGTTGGACACAAAATCCAACCCAACTTAAAGCCTTTACGAAAAAATTTAAGTGCATATATTAAAAAACTATTTAAAATATAAGCCTCCTAAAACTGCTTCAACCTTCTGTTATCATATTTTAAGTGCTACATCTAATGCTTCTCTTGTTGCATCTATTGCTCTACGTGCTCTTGTTGCATCACCAACAACATAAGTTTCTTTTATAACTTTTTTAACTTCTTCACTTAATGGATCATAGTTACGTGATCCCATAGCAAGAACAACAGAGTCAAATCCTTCTAACTTGTATTCATTATTATCTGCTAGTGTGTATGAAACTCCACCTTTAAAAAACTTTGCAACTTTAGCTCCAGTAACAGTCCTAATTTTGTATTTATCAAAGTCCTTCATCAAAAATTTACGGTGCTCTGAAATTACATCAGCTCCAACTTCATCACGAAGCTCAATAACAGTAACATCGTGGCCTAATTCAGCTAAGAAATCAGCAACTTCACATCCAACCATTCCACCACCTACAACAAGAACATTTTTGCCACAGGAATCTTTTCCGTCAAGAAGGTTAACTGCATGAATTAATCCAGATTCATTAATTCCTGGTATAGGTAATATAAGTGGTGTTGCTCCGGTAGCTAGAACTACTGCATCCGGTTTCTCTTCAGTTATAAGTTCAGGAGTTACTTTTGTATTTAAACGAACTTTTACACCATACTTTTTACATTTAGTAATATAACTGCGTATTAAATTTGTAATATCGCCTTTTCCTGGAGGATAAGCTGCTAAACGCATTTGTCCTCCAAGTGTGTCAGTTGCTTCAAATAATGTTACATCATGTCCTCTATTAGCAGATATCCATGCTGCAAGCATACCGCCAACTCCACCGCCCACAACTACTACTTTTTTACTAGTATCTGCTTTCTTAAGTTCAGCTTCTCTTCCAAGCAGCGGATTAACAAGACAAGTTATTGGCTTTCCTTGATACATGTTACAAACACATCCTTGAAGGCAAGCAATACATGGACTTAATTCATCCAAACGTCCAGCTGCAGCTTTATTAGGTGTTTCTGGATCAGCTAGACTCTGACGTCCAAATGCTACCAAATCACATCTTCCTTCACGAACTAATAATTCTGCATAATATGGTTCTGTAAAACGTCCTACAGCAATAACAGGAATATTTACCGCTTTTTTAATTTCTGTAACTAATTCGGCATTAAATCCTCCATGTACAAGCGTAGGTGCCCACATATACTCATCATGAAGATGTATCGCACGTGAAACATTTATAGCATCTGCTCCACATTCCTCTAAATAAGCAGCAACTGCTGCACTGTCGTGAACATCTAACCCTCCATCCATCTCATCTGAACTGTTTATACGACAAATAATTGCCATAGAATGTCCAACTTTTTTAAGTATATTTTCAATAATAAGACGGGATAACCTCATTCTATTTTGAAAACATCCGCCAAACTCATCCACACGCTTATTTGTTCTTGGAGAAATAAAACTGCTAACCAAATAGCCGTGTGCACAGTGTACTTCAACTGCATCAGCTCCTGCTTTTTTTGCACGTACTGCTGCATCTCCATATATCTCTATTAATTCATAAATTTCTTTGTTTGTCATAGCTATAGGTATATCACGACCTACTGCTGCTGGAATTGCAGAGGCAGCTTTTAAAGGATACCCAGCAGCTTTTGCATTTCCTTCAGCTCCAGCATGTTGAAGTTGAATAGATATCTTTGCACCAGCCTCATGACATGCATCTATAACACGTTTAAAGCTTTCTATAGTACTATCATCATATAAGCAGGGTTTACGAATTCCCCCCTTAGCTTTCTTATCAACAACAGTAGCCTCAAAAGTAATTAATCCAAAACCGCCGCAAGCACGAGCACTATAATATGCCAAAGACTTATCACTCATAGACCCATCTGTATTTGCAAAATTATTTCCCATAGGCGAAACTACAAAACGATTTGGAACTGTTATAGGACCAATTTTTATTGGTGTAAACATAGATTTAAATATCATAAGATAAATCATCCTTTCACTTTTTAAGATTGATTGCACTTACTATTTTGTCTTTGGAGAAAGCTCCGGCCAAGCTTTGTCAAGCACTTTTTTAGCATTGTCATATGTAAATTTAGCTGCCTCAGCAACACCTTTTGATAAAATAGCATCGCTTATTACTTCAACACCAATACATACAGGTTTGATTCCCTTTTCTTTGATCATACGAACAAAGCCTTCTGTTGCATTAATTCCAGTACCTGGTGCAAGTCTGTCATGCATTGATTCATCTCTTAATATGGATTTTGCATAAGGTCTTTCATAAACATCATTAATCTGTATAGATACAATCTTATCAGCTGGAATACCTTCTAATAATTCAATATCATTTTCTTGATTTGCTCTTACCCAATGCCATGTATCCAAGATAAGTTTGGCATTATCACAACCAGCGCCTTTAACTACTTCCCAACCTTTTTTGATATCTGGAATACCACTGTATGGCATAGGCTCAACACCAATAATATATTTGCCTGCTCTTTGACATAATTCTCTTAACTTCTGTGCGGTATGTTCTACACTATAAGTTTCCATTAAACCAATGTTTATATGTTGAACACCAAATAATTCACACATATGGAAACATATTTGCTCTTTGTATTTTTGCTCATAAGAACGATTATCTTCAGCCCAAAGTGTAATATATTCAACTTCAGTAACCTTCATATCATATTTTTTGAGAATACACAAAATATCAGAATCAAATAAACCTTCGTTTAACGCATCCACATATGTTTCGGCACGAAGACCTATTCCGTCATAACCCGCTTCTTTTGCAGCTTTAACTCTTTCTTCAAATTTACATTGATCACCTAATGTCCATGAACTTACTGTGATGGGTGGCTTGCAAGTACTTTTCTTGCATTCATTAGTCATGATACATTCCTCTTTCCATCAAAAATTTTGTTATTAAATATGCTCAATTATCATAAAACCTTTACAGTACACCTATTTTTTCTAATGCGAGAATAACATCTCTTCCTTCTCTAACGCCATCAATTATTTTTCTTGCTCTAACACTATCACCTATATTTACTACTTCAACATTCTTCTCTCCAAAGTACTCTTGAATTTCTTTTAATCCTTCAATTTGTGATCTCATTCCAAGACATACGAAACCATAATCAAAATTCATTGTTACTTCTTTTTCATCTTTTTTAACCTTGAAGTTATCTTCATTTACTTCCACAAGAGCTGTACTTGTATTTACATCAACATCATATTTTTTCAGCATTTCCTTTACAGCTGATTTTGATACTACATCTAAATCTTTGCCAAGCATAGGAAGCATTTCAACTATTGAAGTCTTTGCTTTTCTTTCTGAGAAAAATTCTATAACATCTAAGCCTACAGCTCCACCACCTATAACAACCACTTTTTTACCTGTAAGATCCATTTTTTCAAATTCACTAATTTTACTAAATACACCAAAAATTGAATCTACTTTTCCTCCTTCTTTACCTATATTTTCTTCAAGCCCTTTTATTGGAGGAAGTAATGGTTTTGATCCAGTTGCATTTACTATTAAATCCGGATTAAGATTTTCTATTTTCTTAATATCAGCTTTGGTATTTGTAAATATTGTTAGGTTATTTAAGTTTTCAGCTCTTTTTATTAGATAACTAGGAAAATAACCTATTCTGTACTTAGCTGGGAATTTTGATATTTCTCTTGCAAGTCCACCTACATATGATTTCTTTTCAAATAAAAATGTGCTGCACCCTAATTCTGCTGCTGTGCAAGCTGCCTCAAGTCCAGCAGTTCCACCACCTATAACAACTACATTCGTCTGTTTTGTAACTTTTCTTTTTTTATAAGTATCCTCATATATAATGTCCGGATTAACTGTACATCTTATTGGCTTGTTTAAACCTATTCTATGTCCTGCACATCCAACATTACATGATATACACTTTCTAAGCATGTCTTCTTGTCCATTTTTAACTTTTGATACCCATTTAGGTTCAGCAATTAATCCACGACCTATTGCTATTAAATCTGCTTCTCCATCAGCTAGTATTTTTTCAGCTACTTTTGGATCTCTTATGTTCCCTACTGTTATTGTTGGTTTATGGAACTTATCTCTTACAGCTTTAGACATATATGAACGCCATCCATCTTTAAGATCTGCCTTGTCTATCTGATATTGTATTGAATCATTTAAAGCTGCAGATACATCAAATATATCAGCTTCATCATTTAAGTATTCTAATATTTTTAATGTATCTTCTAGAGTATTACCACCCTCTAAAAATTCATCTGCACTAAATCTCAATAATATTGGAAATTTAGGACCTACTGCTTTTCTCACACTATCAATTACCATTCTTCCAAATCTTGTCCTATTTTCAACGCTCCCTCCAAATTCATCGGTACGTTTATTATAGAGAGGAGATAAAAATTGACTTATCAAATATGAATGACCTGCATGTATTTCTACCGCATCAAATCCAGCTATTTGAACTCTCTTTGCTGCATCACCATACTTTTGGACTATATCTAATATTTCATCTTTTTCAAGTGGTCTTGGAACAGCTCCTCCAGTTTTAGAAGGTATATTTGAAGAAGAAACCGGCTGACAACCTATTCTAGATGGAACTGCTGATGCACCTGAATGGTTGATTTGTACTGCAGCATTTGCACCGTATCTGTGTAATCTTTCAGTTAATTTATACAGTCCAGGCATATAACTATCCTGATCTATTCTAAGTTGTGTTGTTCCATTTGAACCTAGTGGGAAATCAACAGCTACATTCTCTATAATTATTAATCCTGTTTCACCCTTAGCTCTTTGCTCATAATATTTAATATGTTCTTCATTGATTTCTCCATCTTCTGCTGCATAATTTGTACCCATTGGCGGCATAACTATTCTATTTTTTAATATCATATTTTTCACTTTTAGTGAACTAAAAATATTTTTATATTTTGTCATTTTCTATTCCTCCATTTTCCTATATTCTACCTTGCTTTTAGCAAATATGATAAAAGTATATGCTAAAAAAAATCTGATGCTTTCAAGTGCACACAAAAAAACATATTCAGTTAAAATACAGAATTTTCCGAAACTTATCTTTAAAAAACAACATAGCAAGGGTAAGGAGCTTAAAGCTCAATACCTCTCGCAAAAATACTAAAATACAATTTCTATTTTAATATTCAATGTCTAATACTTTCTTCATGTGTTCAATAGGCATATCTTTTCCCGTCCACAATTTGAAAGCTGCTGCTCCCTGGAACAACATCATTCCTAGTCCATTCATTGTCTTCTTACATCCCACTTCTTTTGCCATTTTTAGAAGTACTGTTTCTCTTGGTGCATAAACAGTATCTGTTACAATTAAATCTGGCCTCAAAAAGCTTTTATCTGGAATATATGTCTTACCCTCTAAAGGTTTCATTCCTACTCCTGTTGCATTAGCAAACAAGTAGCTATCTGCTATTTCTTCCTTTAATTTATCAAGATCAGCCAAATCATATAATTTAGCTTTGCATTTAGTTCTTTCATTTATATCTTTTACTGTCTTCTTTGCTCTTTCAAAAAATTTGTCCTTATTATTGAATATTGATATCTCTGCTACTCCATCTAGTGCTGCTTGTACTTCAATTGCTGTAGCAGCTCCACCAGCACCTACTATTGTCATTTTCTTTCCTATTACATCTATATCATTATCCTTTAATGATTGCATATATCCAATACCATCTGTAACATGTCCAGTTAAAACACCATTATCATTTACAATTGTATTTACTGACCCACAAAGTTCTGCTGCCTCTGACAATTTATCTAGATATTTATGTACTACTGTTTTATTAGGCATTGATACATTTGCTCCTCGTACTTTCATTGCTCTAAAACCCTTTATTGTATCTTCAAGTTCTTCATTTCCAACTTCAAATGCAAGATAAGCATAGTCAAGTCCTAATTTTGCAAATGCCTCATTGTGCATTGCTGGTGAACTTGAATGTCTTATGGGATATGCAATCAATCCTATAAGTTCTGTATGTCCTGTAATTCTTTCTGTCATAATAACCTCTCCCATTCACATTATATTTATTTTTACTTATATTCTACTATTTAGTTGCTGTTATAAGTTTAAGTAATTTATCTAATTCATTTGCTTGTAATTGCCCTGGTGCTGATGCTGCTTTAGCTGAACCAAAAGTAAGTGCTGAGCCAAAAGTTTCACCTGCTAAACGGCTTATAACTCCAAGAGGTCCCATTGACATAGTAATAACTGGAGTTTGGTCGTGATCACGCCTCATTTCATTAGTTGCACTTAAAAGCTCAAGTACATCATCAGGAGTTGAAGGCATAACTGCTATCTTGGGTATATCTGCTCCTAGCTGCTGCATCTTACACAATCTAGATACTATTTCTCGTTTTGATGGAGTCTTATGAAAATCATGATTTGACATAATTACTTTTACTCCATTTTCATGTGCCGTATCAACAATTTCTTTTACTATTTTGCTATTACTAATAAATAATTCAACATCAATTAAATCTGCATTCTTAGTCGCCGCAATTGCCTTATTGAGCTCAACATAATATTCTGGCGTAATTTCTTTTTCTCCACCTTCCTTTGCAGTTCTAAAAGTTACCAATAGTGGAATGTCACCTAATTGAACTCTAATCTTAGTTAAAATTTCTTTTACCTTCTCAATGTCTTCTACATCCTTGTAGTAATCAATTCTCCATTCCACAAGATCAAGGTTAATTGTCTTTAAGTATTTTACATCATCCTCTAACTCTTCATTAGTTCTTCCCATAAAAGGTACTGCAATTTTAGGAATTCCTTCTCCTAATTTTACATTTTTAACTTTTACTATACTTTTCATATTTTCATTCCTTCCGATTTTATAGTAATCGTTATCGTAACTCATAAAAAAATTAAACGTCAATCTTTTTTATTTTTTAACTAAATTTATAATTTAATAAAAGTAATTTTTTAATTCACAAAAATCGTATTATTTTTAACAACATAATAGTTATTTTTTTAACATTTCTTAGTTACATTATAATTCATTATCTTCCATAATTCTAATACATCTTTTTATGATTATTGATAGTTTTTTTCTATGAATTATGGTATATTATTTTTAATGTATATTGGAGGTAGCCATAATATGAATTTAAATCAATTATACTATTTTAGAACTGTTGCAAAACTTGAACACTTTAGAAAAGCAGCATCTGAACTAAATATTTCTCAGCCAAGTTTAAGTAATTCAATGGCAAATTTAGAATCAGAACTTGGTCTTTGTTTATTTGAAAAGCAAGGTAGAAATGTCACACTGACAAAATATGGTCGTATATTTCTAAAAGATGTAGAAAGAATACTTAATGAATTGGAAAATGCCAAAAAAAAGATGCAGCAATTAGCCAGCGGTGATACAGGTCATGTTGACATTGCATATATTTCTCCACTAGCACATCATTACATTCCAAATACAGTACGTAACTTTTTAGATTTAGAAGATAACAAAAATGTTACTTTTACATTCAACCAAGGATTTACAAATGAACTTATTAAAGGTTTAAAAAGTGATAAATATGACTTGATTTTTTCATCTTATGTAGAAGAGGAACCAGATATAACTTTTGTTCCAATTATTGAACAAGAGCTATTTGTTATAGTTCCACTAAACCACCCACTTGGTAAACTTAATAATATTGATCTTGTTGATATCAAATCTTATCCTTTAGTGGGATATGACAGAGATTCTGGTCTTGGAAAATTTATTTCTAACTTACTGAGGAGCATAAACATAAAACCTAAAATAATTTGTGAAGCTGCAGATGAATATGCAATTACTGCACTAGTTTCTGCAGGCTTTGGCATATCTATCATAGCAGAAGCACCTGCATTAAAACATGCAAAAATAAAAAAATTAAAAATTACTAATCCCAAATACTCTAGGAAAATTTACCTTGCTTATAAGAAAAATAGAATTTTTCCTCCTGCTGTTCATAACTTTATTTCATACATAAAAAAGAAAAGTATCATTGAAGGCATGAAGCTTTATTCTGAATCGTAAAAAAATTGCATTCTTTTACTTTATGTAAATTTTTTTACGAATCTCTATTAACTTTCCTTCTTCAACATTTTTAAATGTTCCAGTGCTTCCTTCTATAACCATTTTAGCTTTTCCCTGGGGCATTATAATCTTCCCTGGTTTCAGGTCTTCTACTTTTTTTATCACTTTCATGTCCTCACTTACAAACAAAACATCAATAGAGAATTTCATAAAGAATGTATGAATGCTGTTACAAGGCTTAATCAAAATTCCCTCATGATGTGGTTTTTTCCGAAACATAAACCCTAAAAATCTTTTAACAAAACTATCCGCTATAAATATTTCAGCTATAACCTTTGACTCATACACTAAAATCTTGACCACATTATCACCTCTTAGCAAATATAGTAATCATCCTTATAACAGCAGGACCTAATATAATTATAAATATGGTAGGAAAAATAAAAAAGATTAATGGAAAAAGCATTTTAATAGGAGCCTTCATGGCCTTTTCTCTAGACACCTGTCTCCTATGTTCTCTCAAATTTGCAGATTCAATTCTGAGCACTTTGCTTAAACTTACTCCCAATTCATCTGCCTGGATTAAGGAACTAATAAACATGGAAAGTTCCTTTACATCACAACGTTCACTCATATTCTTAAGGGCGGCTTTTCGCTCTATTCCCATAGTAATTTCTTTAAGACTCTTTGCAAATTCGTCACAAAGTTCTCCCCTTATATTACTTATAACTCTAGCTATAGCACCATCAAAGGACAAACCTGCCTCAACACTAACTGTAATTAAATCTAAAGTATAAGGTAAGTCCTTTAAAATTTTGTTTTTTCTATTTTGAATTCTTCTTGATAGATAAAAATTAAAGAAGACATTAATAGTTATCACTACAAGTATTGTAAAAACAATAACTTTCATTATATTAAAATCAACCATTAGCACCAGTACTCCTAGAATTGTAGAAAAAATCAAGATAATCATGCTCTTTTTAAGTATCCATTTTTGAACAGTGCTATTTTTTAAAACTCCTGCTCTTTCTAACTTTTTGTTAAGCATTACAATTTTTTGATGAGGCGTTATTCTAAGCAAAACCTTACTAAAGTTTTCATAAAAGGGCATTATCATTCTTTCTGAAAAAGTCTTATTCTCAATTTCTTCTTCTTTCAACTTATCCAGCTCATTAAGCTCTGTAAATCTCTTTTTAATTTTTATTTTGTCACTGTTTATAGCTGTTAGTATTCCATAGAAAAGAAAGAAAATTGATAAAAAGAAGATAAAAAATGCAAAATAAAGCATGTACCTCTCTCCTTTCTCACATATCTATATTAATAATTTTTCTTATTATTAATAATCCAAGAAACTCACTTAAGACAGCAGCCGCTACCATAATTAAGCCAATAGAAGTTGTAAATAGCAAAAGTATATACTCCTTGTTAAAAAGATAAATCGTTACTCCTAAAAAAATAGGTATAAGCATTAAAATAATGCCTGATAATCTTCCCTGAGCTGTCAGTGTTTTTAGCTCACTTTTTATCTTTTGTCTTTCCCTTATAGTTTCCGATATATTATCAAGTACTTCAGATAAATTTCCTCCTATATCTTTCTGTATTAAAATAACATTCACTATAAGTCTGAGATCTTCTGATTCAACTCTACTAAGCAAATTTTTTAAAGCATCTTCTTCAGAAATCCCAAGACTCATCTCTTTGAGTAATTTCTTAAATTCCTTTGAAAAAGGATCACTGGTTTCTTCTGATACTACAGCTATAGCTTGTAAGAAAGAATATCCTGCTTTTAAGGAGTTTGAAATTATAGTTATACCCTCATTTAATTCACTGTCAAAGTGCTTTATTCTATCTTTTTTCCTCTTTCTTATTATAAATTGGGGAACGTTCCATATTAGAATGTAAATTAAAATGATAATAAAATAATTTTTAAAAACTGCAAATGCAAGAAAAGCAAAAGCAGAGGAAAATAGTATTTTTATAACTAGAAGTTCCTCTACAGTAATAGATAAATCTGCCTTCATAAGTTCAATCTCAAGCTTTTTATCTTTCTTTTTATTTAACCAGATCTTAGGAATTAAAGTTGATAGAGTTTTTAATATGCTTATCCTGTCCTTCTTATTATCTTTATACTTTTGGGAAATAGCATAATCTTCATCAAAATATTTAAGCTTACGAATAGGCTTATCTTTACTAAATAAGGCAATTAATACAGTGCTTATAAAAAGCCACACCATTAAAAATATCGCTGTTACTATAACATATATCATAAGCCCTCCTCCTTGATTTTGCTTTAGGCATTTGAAAGAAAATAAGAAGTTATCTCAAAATATCTGGTGGTACATTTATACCTTTCTCCTTAAGCTTCTGTACAAATTTGGGCATAATACCTGTAGAAACAAATTCTCCTCTTACTTTTCCCCTATTATCAACGCCCTTTTGCTCAAACTTAAATATATCCTGAAGTATAATTACATCCCCCTCCATGCCTTGAACCTCCGTTATATAAGTGATTTTTCTACTTCCATCCATGAGCCTTGATTGCTGAACTATTATATCAATAGCAGAAGCCACCTGATCTCTGATAGCCTTAATTGGAAGATTCATTCCCGACATAAGCACCATGGTTTCAATTCTAGATAACATATCTCTTGGTGAATTAGCATGACCTGTTGTAAGAGATCCATCATGGCCAGTATTCATAGCTTGCAGCATATCCAAAGCTTCTCCAGAACGAACCTCACCTACAATAATTCTGTCAGGACGCATTCTTAAACTATTTCTAACTAAATCCCTTATAGTAATTTCCCCTTTTCCTTCTACATTTGCCGGTCTCGTCTCAAGCCTCACCACATGCTCCTGAGAAAGCTGAAGCTCTGCTGCATCCTCAATAGTCACTATGCGTTCATTCTCAGGTATAAATGATGAAAGAACATTTAACGTAGTAGTTTTACCACTTCCTGTACCACCTGAAACAACTATATTTAATCTTCCTTCTACACAATATTTTATAAGTTTTGCCATGCTTTGAGTCATTGTTCCAAAGCTAACCAAATCCTCTACTTTAAATGGATCTTCTGCAAATTTTCTAATAGTGATAGAGGGACCATCAATGGCTAAGGGAGATATTATAGCATTTACTCTAGAGCCATTAGGGAGCCTAGCATCTACCATAGGTGAACTTTCATCTATTCTCCTTCCAATTGGTGCTACAATTTTTTTTATAACATGAAGTACGTGATTATCATCTTTAAACTTGGCATCTGTAAGCACCAGCTTTCCGTTTTTTTCAATATATACATGCTCTGGACCATTAACCATAATTTCAGTAACGCTATTATCTGAAAGCAATCCTGTAATCGGACCAAATCCTATAATTTCATTTAACAGCTCTTCTTTTATTTTTTTCTTATGATTATTGGTCATATTTAGTGATTCCATTTCAATATGCTTGGTGACAATATAATCAATTTTTTGCTTTAGTTCCTGATTATGTTCAGAAATTTCATCAAAATCTATATCAAGTTCTTCGATTACCCTATTTTGAATTTTCATCTTCAATTCATAATAAGGATCTATTTCTTCCCTAACAGATTTATTGGCTTTTTTATCTACATTTATTTCTTCCAGTCTTTTCATAAGAGACATAGTAATTCCTCCTACTTAAGTCTTAAAAAAATAACAAGTCAAATATTCTTCCCATAGTGACTTGTTATTTCTTTCAAAATGCCTTAATCAAGCTCTTACACATTTCATCCAGTGCCTTTCCTACTTTTAATTTATAGTATTTGTCATCATGACATAAAGGAATCCCTTTATTTACTGAAACAATAACAGTCTTTTCTTCATCTGGTATAAATGCAAAGACACCATCCTTAAAAGCCTCCTCCACTTCTTTTTTGTTTATTCCATACTTTACATTAAATCTATTTATAACAAGCTTAACTTTGTCTTTATCATATCCAACGGATTCCATAACTTTAAGACCCAATTTAGTATTCTTAAGAGCCATAATCTCCATAGTTGACACCATAAGTATTTTTTGTGCCATATCTAAAATATAAAGGGTACTATCATTAAAATTAATACCTGTGTCTACAACAATTACGTCGTATTCCTTTCTTACATCCTTCATTATTTTCTCAATAGTTTCTTTTGTTATATATTCCGCTGCTTCTGGTTTTTGAGGAGCAAAGAATATATCAAGATTATTATTATATTTATATAAATAAGGTTTTATATTTTCATAAGAATCTATTTGTCCATCCTCCACTGCATCTAGAATAGTCTTTTCATTATACTTATTAACCAACATGGATATATCCCCAAACTGCAAATCCATGTCCATAAGGAGTACTTTTTTATCGGATTCCTTACTTAAAACAATAGCTGTATTAACCGCTAAAACTGATTTTCCCACACCACCTTTAGAACTAAAGAAAGCTATAGTTTTTGCATCTTTCACTTTTTCTGCACTTCCTGTAAGCTTTACCTGTCGTTCCCTGCACTTTTCATAAGTTGTTGTTATAGTCTCAATTAAGGTGTTATAGTTAAAAGGTTTTATTATATATTCTTTAGCACCATGAAACATTGCCTTTTTTAAATACTCACTTTCAGCCTGAACAGACATAATGATTACCATTACAGAAGGGTACTCCGTGGTTATTTTTTCAGTAGCTTCTAAGCCATTTAAAACAGGCATATTAATATCCATCAAAACCACATCAGGCTTTACCTTTGGTATAATTTTGAATACTTCTTCACCATTATCCGCTTCTCCTACAACTTCAATATTTTCTTTATCTAACTTCAATATTTTTTTTATTACATTTCTAGTTTCTTCAATATCATCTGCAATTAGCACTTTGATCTTATTCATTGTTTCATCCCCCTACTGCCCGAGTATTGGAATTTTAATTGTCTCACCAGTTAATATTAAATTCTCATCCTGTATATTATTTGCTTCTTTTATAGCTGTATATTTATCTTCATTTTCATAAACTTTCCTACTAATACTTTTTAAAGTATCCCCAGGTTCCACTGTATAACTTTTATAATTTTCACTACTTGTAATATTTAAATTATTTTCTTTATTGAAGGTCTTTTCATCCGTATTAACAGACATATCTTCCCATGTAGTTCCATTTGTTTGTGTAGTTATTTCATCTTTTAATGGTCTAAGAGCTAGCTTGATGCTTCCTATACTTTGAGCAAGTACTACCTTTTCCAAATCTGATACTTTAACTGATAGGGTTACTAAAAAATTTGTTGGTGCTTTTCCATTATCACTGCTTTTATTACTATTACTTTCTTTATTGTCTCTGCTTATCTGTTTATCTACTGCTAATACCTGAATGTTCTGTAATACAATTTTTGCTTCATCTGGTCTAACTACTTTTATTCCATCTCTTTTTTCAGATGTATACACAATGATATCCACATAATCTTTTGGTTTTAACAATCCTGAAACTCCTGAATCACCTGTGACACTAATGGAAATTGCTCTATAATCATTATCTATTTTTAAGTTAAGTTCATCTCCACCTTTCTCCAAAAGTTTATCAATATGAAACCCTTCATTTTTTGAAATTGTTTCAGTTGTATATTTTCCAGCAATTTTCGAAGAATCCTTAATATAGTTATCAAAAATAGGATTGTAAGGCACCTGTATCTTTTTTATCATTTTCTTATCTATAAGGGTTCCTGGAGATATTGTCTCAGCTGCTACTAAAATCGTTGTTTTTTTAGCTGCTTCACTTGACGATTTCAAAGATTGTAAATATGCAAAAGCAGCCACTGCAGCTATTAGTGCTAAAATAAAAGATATCAATATCAATTTTTGTCCTCTGCCTTTCATCACTATCCTCCTTCATCCCATATTAGTAATTCTATTTATTTTGATAATTTTGCACCATATAACCCTGTGTCATTTAAATTTGTATCAACCGGACAATTTAAAACAAATCTAACAAACCTTCCTTTAACTTCTATTTTCCCTGAATTATTAGTTACATTCTCTACATAAAACGCTGCAAATCCTACTACTAATACTGACTTTTGTCCACTTACAGCTAAAGAATCTACTAAGGGCATTATCCACAGCCTTATGGAATCTCTAGGAAAGTTATCAAAAGTGCTGTGTTCAGAGTTGATATAATTTTTTATATCATTACAAGCTCCTGCCATATTACCCGGTTCAGTATCTATATAATCGCCTACTGATATTGTTCCACTGTAACCATACAGTGCATTTGCTCTAAAAACACTTCCACCAGACCCACCAAGCGAAACTGCACCATAATTTCCTGAATATCCATCTCCTGCATCTTCTTTAAGTGTTACTAAGTCCCCATACGAAAATTTATATACTTCTACAGCAAAAGGCCTTATCCCACCTGTTACTGATTTTGCAGGTGCAACCACAGCCTTTGTCTTAGCCTTTATATTGCTGCTGTTTATTCCTATTATTTGAGCAAACAGGTGTTTTACATTTTTAACTTCTTCTATTTGAATGCTCTTATGATCTGCACCAACAGTTATTAGAGCTAGACTTGGATCTACATTATTTTTTTGAAGATAATCTACAGCTGCAGTCCTTGCCCTCACCTCATTATCAGGTAATTCAAGTGCAGCTGCTAAGGCCCCTGAGTCGATTGCATTTGTTAACTTTGTCTTTTCAATATAAATCATACCTATATCAAGTACGTAAGCAGTAAAGCCAAGTAATGCGGTAATGAGTAAACAGGAAATAATGGCAACATTTCCTCTATCATTTAACTTTCTCATTTATATCTCTCCTCACTCAACCCTCATAGTTGTCTGCCCATTTAATACTATTACATTATTAAAAAGACTACTTATAATTGGAACAGTGAGATTATATTTATAAGTTACTTTTACAATAAGGCTATCTCCGGATCTTCTGCTACTTTCACTAGGAGTTATAGTTACTGTTAAATTCTTAGGATCTAAATTAGGAGAAGTAGTTACAATTAAATATTGAATTTCCTGATCAGTGCTGCCTATAATTCCTGCCCTTGCACCTTCTCTCGATGCATTTTCAATAGTAATGTAGGAATTTATCACCATTCCAAATTGAACTATTCCCATTACAATTAATAGAAGGATTGGAAGGATTATTGCAAATTCAACTAAAGCCTGCCCCTTTTCATTCTTTAAGTTTTTCAATATAACCACTTCCTTTTGATTAGTTTTCAAAATACTCTAACCACCTTTTTGTGATTAGAGTATTTTGGAAAAACCTCAGCAGAACTTTTTCTATTTTATTGAAGGGCATTTATTATATCCTGAAATTTTGCAGAAATCGCTGGTCCAAGTAGTACCAATACGGCAATAACTACTATTGCTACAAGTCCTATTATTAGTGCATACTCAACCATACCTTGTCCTTTTTCTTCTTTTAACTTATTTAAGGCATATCCTTTAAATTTTTGCAGCATATTATTCATCCCCTTTAAATTTATTTTTCTATTGATTTTATTATAAATCTACCATTTTTAACTTGGCAGATTTCAAAAGTCACATATCATAGGTAAAAAAGTCAGAAAAAAATAGAGACCAAAGTCCCTATTTTTATACGATTAAGTTTCATATTTACTTCTATAATATTCATCAATATTATTTTCTATTGCAACAATTGCGGCGTGAACCCTATCGTCTACATTTATCTTCTTAAAAAGATTTGTAGCATAATTTTTAACTGTCTTTTCAGAAATATATAATTGTTTTCCAATTTCTTTGTTGCTATATCCTTTTGAAATTTTACTAAGCACTTCAATTTCCCTTTTTGAGAGATTATCTAAAATATTAGATGCTTTCTTTGCCTTAATCTTTATATCAGAAAAAAGTGTGGAAACCAAAGACTTATCAATGTATTTTTCACCCTTATATACTCTTCTAATTGCTTCTGCAATATCTGTTCCAGCTGAATCCTTAAGCATGTAGCCATCTGCTCCAATACTTATAGCCGTATTAAGGGTCTTTCTATCATCTTCAACAGTTAACATTATAACCTTAATTTTATTGTCCTTATCCTTTATGCTTTTAAGAACCTGAATGCCATCCATAATAGGCATATGGCAATCCAATACAATAACATCTAACTCATGATATTTTAAAAATTCCAGAGCCTTCTCTCCATTTTCCGCCTCACATACAATATCCATATCACTTTCAAAACTTATAATTCTTTTTAAACCATGCCTTATTATATCATGATCATCAGCAATTAATATTCTAATCACCTTGTTCTTCATCCTTTATCACCTCTCGATTAATAGGAAGCTTAACAGTATAAGTTGTGCCTACTTTCTCAGAGGATTTGATTTCAATTTCTCCCTGAAGTTGCTTTACTCTATCTAAAATTCCAATAAGCCCATAGGAAGCTCCTTTGGTCTTTACCCTCTTTAAAGTCTCTTCTACATTAAAGCCAACACCATCATCATTTATTATTAACATTAAATACTTTGTACCAAAATCCATTCTTACATTTGCATGCTTTGCTTTAGAATGTTTTCTGATATTATTAAATATTTCTTGAACAATTCTATATACTGCTACTTGAATAATAGGTTCTATTTCCATTTTGATTGGCTTCATTTTTATCTTTACATCAATATTTGACTCTTTGAAAATAGCATTTGCTGTTTGATCTATAGTTTGGCTTAAACCTAAATCATCCAAAGACATAGGCCTTAAATCAAAAATAATACTTCGAACTTCTTTTAATGCCACCTTAACACTTTCCTTTAAATCTTCTAACTCCTTAAGTCCCTCTTCCAAATTCTTTTCAATAACCATCTTGCATATATCTACTTTCATAACTGCATTAGCCATATGTTGAGCTGGCCCATCATGAATATCCCTTGCAATTCTTTTTCTTTCACTTTCCTGAGCTTCTAAAATTTTTATACCAATAAACATCTCAGAATTCTTGTCTGATCCTTCTAAAGCAGAAAGAACATCCCCTTCTAAATAACCCATAGCAATACTTATTTGATTAATTATCCTTTCACCATTTTCAATATTATCCATTATCTTTTTTATGGTTATTTCCAGGCTATCTCTTTCTTTTCTCAATGACTTTTCTTCATTTATTTTCGTATAAAACTTAATTCTCATATCAGATGCTGCTTCATAAGCTTTCTTAATATCATCTTCAGTATACTTATTAAAGTTTGCAGATACATGAGCCAATCTTCTTCTAGCAGCCTTATCCTGTTCTTCCAATTCGTCAACTTCATCTATAACACTAGCAATATCTTTTTTAACTTTATCTAGTTTAAGCTTTAAATCTTCGTGATCTTTTCTTATATAATCAACAATACTGAGCACTTGCCCTCTACTTGAACTTATCTCATCTATTACATTTTTGATTATTTTATTAATAGCGTTAACATCCAAGTTTATATTATTCATCATATTCTCCCTTCATTTAAAGTACAACCAAACCAAATTAAATTCACATGAAAACTAATAGTGAAATAAAACTTCCTAGTGATAAAAATGGACCAAAGGGAATATAATCTTTAGTTCCTTTTACTTTAAATAATATTAAAATAATTCCAACTATCGAAGATAGGACAAAGGCTAAAAAAATTGCCCACAAGGTTTTCTTTAATCCTAAAAAAGATCCAATAGCAAACATAAGCTTTATATCTCCACCACCCATAACATTAGGAACAAGGGATAATAAAAACATTGTTCCTCCTCCAAATATCATTCCAAGTATTGTATCTATAAATGAACTCCTAATGAAAAAAGGAAGCATTATTCCCATAATCAAAGTTATAATCACCATAAAATCAGGTATAATTCTATAGTTAAGATCAATAAAAGAAATTATAATTAAAATTAATATCATCACTATTGCCTTAGCGAGTATAATAGTAAACCCTAATCGTAAAAATGAAACTTCAAAGCATAGACTACAAATAATAGGTATAAAAATACTCCCGGTTTTTTTATCGTTTTTAACAATATTATATGAGATACTTTCTATTACAGTATTTAATAACATTCCTATAATGAAACCTATAGCAAAAATTAATATGTACATACTTCCCTCTTAAATAAAATTATTATTTTCTTTATTATTTGCATTGGAGGAAATATTATTATAAGTTATATTTTAACTTGAGTTTTTTGGAAAATTTAAGTTAACCTCTTTACAACTAATAATAAATATTATATAATTATTATTATAAAGGGAGATGATATAATATGGAAACTGATATAGATTTTAATTCCTTAATAACATCCATGGAAACCTGTTGTTTAGGGAAGGAAAACTGCGGAGGTAAGTGCGATACTTCCAATTGCATTATAGGATATTGTAAAAAAAATCTACTTGCTTGTCTTAAATCTAATGAACAATTTCTAGAAAATGAAATAGAAAACATTCCTTTATTTGATACAAAAGTTTTTGATGAATCCTCTGTAATAGATACTGTTGGCTTTATACTAAATCAATGTAAAAATTGTAACGCATATCATGATGAAGATTGCATAATAAATATTTTAAGAAGTGCCTGCGAAGTAATTTTATTTGGAAACCCAAAAGATTATAATGGCAGTGTGCTCCTATACTTAAATGATATAAAATTAGACAATTCAAAAGTAGCAGATAAAATACAGGAATCTTATTTATCTCATAAAAATATAACAAAAAATTAATTATTAAAAAAAAGGAAGGGTATTAATATGGAAGATGTAAAATTATCTTATGAAACAACTTTAGGAGATACTAAGGGAACTAATTTAGAAAGGTCTGTAAAACAAACTTTTAATGGTGAAACCAAGGAAGCAGGATTATATACTGCCATAGCACGCCAGGCCCAAAGGCAGGGATATGGCGATATTGCCGAAATACTAAAAGTCCTTGCAAAAGAAGAAGTAGAGCACGCTGCAACTTGTGCAGAATTGAACAATATGATAACAAATGATTGCTTTGAAGATATAAAACAAATGCTAGAAGGAGAAATTTTTGCAAACAATGCAAAACATGAGGATGCTCTAAAAGCAGAAGAACAAAAAATAGATGCAGCAAAAGAATTTTTCAATTCAGCTTCAAAAGATGAAGGACGCCATGCACGAATACTGGAAGGAATATTAAAAAAATATAACAAATAATATTAAATTAATAGTTACCTAAGTTTTGTACAAACAAAACTTTAGTATTTTCCATATTGTAGTTTCCAAAAAATAAATAGTAGGATAATACCACGCCTTAAAGTATAATTTTCTTTGCAGAGAAAAATTAAGAAAGGCAGGTATTATCCTATGAATAATTTTACCTTTACTCAAGACAATTGTAAAGAAGAAACTACTTCCACTTGGCTAATTACAGTAATGCAGTTTGGTTTAAAAATCAACTTATTTAGCGTGAGTTCGATGAGTTAAATGGAAATATTTAAGGTATAAAAAACCCCACCAAAATGTTTTATTATTGTAAGTGATAAAACAAACAAAACTAAAACAAAGGGATGGGATTTTATGCAAAATTTCAATAAAAGGTGAAATTTTATCATTCTACTTAACCCCTGGAAATGTAGATGATAGAAATTTAGATGTTATAAAAAACCTAACAAAGGATTTATTTGGAAAATTACTTGGAGATAGAGGCTATTTATCGCAGAAAATTTCAGATATTCTATATCCAAAAGGTATACACTTGATAACAAAATTGAGAAAAAATATGAAAAATAAACTAATGTTAATGGAAGATAAAATTCTTCTTAGGAAAAGAGCAGTAATTGAAACAATAAATGACCATTTGAAAAATATATGTCAAATAGAACACAGCAGACACAGGAGTGTCAGCAATTTTATGGTTAATACAGTTTCAGGTTTAATAGCATACAGCTTTCTTCCTAAGAAACCATCCCTAAAATTAGACAAATACGTTGCTATAGCTTAATTTAAGCCATCTGGAATAATATGATAATGTTATCCATAAATAGCATCAAATTTTCGAACTCACGTTAAGTTAATAAACATCCATCTTATCAACGCTATGGCTTCCCTTGTTAGATACAACTCTATCATATTCTTGCCACATGTTCCCTCTAGCAAGAATACGTTCAAGAGTACCATATCCAAACATCAGCTTCCTTCAGATTCTGCCTCACGGCAGACACCCTTGCCCTCAGCCAGGTATATAGCTGCAAGCGGGTTATGTCCTGGTTACACGATCTTTAACTGCAAGGACAGTTGCAGGTTTCTCCATGTATTTAAGCATCAGAGTATCGTGCCCCACACAAAGCCCAAGCAATATGTTAAACTCAGTTTCCTGCTCGTTCATAAGAAGTGCCTATCCTATGGGGTTGCACTTGCTTTCCCTTGCACAGCCTGACACCGTTTCATCATCCCTTATCCCCATAAAGCTCTTTGGAACATCACCATTCTTACATATTATTGAAATCACCTCAAAGCCATTATGAGTCAATATCCTGTCAACTTCCTTGGTTTCACTGTAAAGACCAATACACAATATAAGACCTATTCTCTAGTAACCAGCCTTATTCATGAACAGCATTATCTCCTCCATGCGAGTAAAAGACGTCCATAGTCCTCCGCCTCTACAAGTGCAGCATTATATAGGGTATTTTATGGTTCTCCTCATCCTTGTATAGCTCTTTTTGCTTTCCTCTGTATCTCCCCATTTTTGCTCGGACAGTCCTCCATGGTCTTCATCATATCATGCATTTTACATCCATGAAGGATACATTCTGCACAACCTATGCATAATATCCTCCTCCTATACTGAAATAGACCCCACGAACCTCTGTATTCTTGGGTTGCTGCTATTAAATATCTCTTCGGGAGTTCCTTCCTGAACAATAAATCCATTTTCCATAAACACTATACGGTCTGACACCTCTCTGGCAAACCTCATCTCATGGGTTACAATTAAAAGCGTCATTGTATGTGTTGAGGCCAGGGATCTTATAACCTCCAGCACCTCATTTACCAGCTCCGGATCAAGGGAGGAGGTAGGCTCATCAAACAGCATAACCTCAGGTTTTACTGCCATGGCACGTCCTATTCCTACACGCTGCTGCTGTCCTCCTGACATATGTGACGGATACACATTCCTTTTATCTTTAAGCCCCACAGAGGTCAGAATCTCCATAGCCTTAGCCTCTGCTTCCTTTACATTCATACCCTGGCATTTTATCATTGGCTCCATTATATTCTGAAGGGCAGTTTTGTTCTTAAACAGATTATAGTTCTGGAATACCATTGCGGTCTTCCTTCTTAAGGCATAAACGTCCTTATGCTTATGATGCCATCCACTAAGTGTCACGTCTCCTATAGTAATAGTACCATCTGTAGGTTTTTCAAGGTAGTTGATACACCGCAGCAGTGTAGATTTTCCTGTTCCAGATGGTCCAATAATAGCTACTACCTGTCCTTTTTCAACAGTTAAATCGATTCCCTTTAATACCTCTAGAGAATCAAATTTTTTCTTTAAACCTTTAATCTTTAACATAATATTACCTCATTTTTCTATTCTGTTAATAGGCTTTATTCATGTGCCTCTCCAGCCTGGACTGAAGATAGGATATGGAAGAAAGTATTATCCAGTATATAATCAGCACTGCCATATATCCCTCCAGATAACGGAAGGATACATTAGCCTCATTTTTGCAATAAGCTATCATGTCCTTCAAGCCCACAATAAAGCAAAGAGAGGTAGATTTGAATAGATTTGCAAAGCTGTTCATCATGCCTGGTATAGCCACTCTTACTGCCTGTGGAATAATAATACGATATACAGTCTGCCAAGAGCTAAGCCCTATAGATATGCCAGCCTCAAACTGACCCTTATCGACTGATGTTATAGCTCCTCTTATATCCTCACTCATATAGGCTGCAAAGCTCAAAGAAAGCACTATTATTGTCGCCCAGAAGCTGGGCATATTCTTTACTAGTTTTGATACCTGTGCAATACCATAATAAAAAACAAACAGCTGTGCAATAAATGGAGTGCTCCTAAAAAAGGATACGAACACAGTGGAAAGCTGCTTAAGCATAGGTATGTTATAATAGCGAAAGGCCGCAATTACAAAGCCTAGTATAACTGAAAAAAACAGCGATGCTCCTGCCACCTCAACAGTTATAGGCAATCCCCTAAGAATAACGGGAAACATAGAAAAAAAATATTCAATATTAAAGTCCATGGCATGTCTCCTTAATTGAAAAGTTATATTACAGCAGGTGTCTCTCAAATAGGGGCATCTGACAAATATACTTATTTATTCTTATTGTAGTATTCCTTTGCAGCATTAGTCTGCATAACATCATATTTAAACCACTTCTCACACAATTTTTTGTGGGTTCCATCTTTAATCATGTCATTTAAGGCTCCGTTTACCAGCTTGAGCAGCTTAGTACCACGTTCCGTACGTGCAAATGGATAACCATTTACCTCAGTATAGATAGGATGTGCTGTATCAACAGCCTTTAAATTCCAGTTAGGATTTTTTTGTATCAGGTAAGGTATCAGCAGATATGCATAAGGCATTGCATCTATACGTCCAGACACAACCTCCTGTGGAATTGTAGAAAAAGATTCATATGTAGTTTTCTTTACCTTGTTGTTAGGATCAAGTTTAGTGACAAACTCGTTCATTGCACTTCCATCAGCAAGACCTATAGTCTTTCCTGCCATGTCCTTCCAGCTGGTTATGTTGGTATTATCGCCTTTTACCATAAGGCAGTAAGGGCTGAAGAAGTATGGGGTTGTAAAGTCATATTTCTCCTTACGGGCAGGTGTTATACTTATCTGTTTCGCTACCGTATCCACATGCCCTGTTCCCAAATCTCCAAAGGCGGAAGCTACATCCTCCTGTACAAATTTTACCTTGTAGCCTATACGTTTAGCAATTTCATTCCACATGTCTATCTCAAAGCCTGACCAGGTCTTTGATGATTCATTATACACTGTAAAGCCAAGATAATCTCCAGAGGTAGCAACATTAATAGTCTTGTCCTCCTTTTTATTTTCTGATGCGGTATTTTTTTCCCCTGTGCTGCTACATCCAGCTAGCATTGCTATCATGGTTACAACACAAAGAAGTAATGTAACAATTTTTTTCATAAGATGCCTCCATTTCATTAATTTAATAATTCCCAATATTCTCCCTAATTAATACTATTTTATATATAATAAATTAAAATGTAAAATAGTAATTTCGAATTTATCCAGCATGAACTATAATCAAATTCTATAAATTGCATTATTATCTTTTATAAGCTATTGTACATATAATTAAGCATGCTTATATAGAAAATGAGACAATGAACAGGGAAATAGTATTTGTAGATCGTAGGAATACAGACTGCAATAAGTGGGATAATCTAGAGGCAACGTTTGGAGAAGCGAATCTGCAAGGCATGTGGATAGCAGATATGGACTTTAAGGTTACCAGATGCATAACAAAAAGGCCTTAGAGAAATATCTGAAGTTGGGAGTGTTTGGATACTATAAGGTTCCAGTCTCCTATCAGAAAGTCTTTATGAAATGGGAGCAAAAATATCATAATTATAAGGTAAACCAAGAGTGGCTGCGTTTTTCCCCAGGAGTAGTGCCTGCCATAAACTAGTTTGTACAGATTATGCCAAGGCCACAGGATGGCATAATGGTACAGACTTCGATTTATTATCATCCTTTTATGGACGCTGTAAAAAACAATGGGAGAAAGCTTGTGTGCAGCGGTCTGGTAAACACAAACAGTGTATACACCATAGATTTTGATAAATTTGAAAAAGAAATTACAGGCAATAAGGTGATATTATGGTAAAACAAAGTAGTAAAAAAATCAATAAGTTTTGGCTTGGTAATGTTAGTGAAAAAATTGCAGGTGCTTTAGAAAGTGTAATTCAGCAGGTTGATATAGAATTTCCAAAAGATAAAAGCAGGTGGTTGTCCCAATACAAATATAGGAAGAGAAAAAGGACATCAAAGCATTATAGCATTTATTGCCATATTTCTTGGGGTGTATCCTTTCATATCTCCTTCTTGATTACCTTCAACATTTTCTACAGTACTATCTATATCAATAGTAATTGTTTTTAACTTGCTTGCTTTTAATATTTTTTGAAAATCGAAAAATTTATGTTTCTTAACATTTGCACTCCAATTTTAATTCTATCAAGTTAAATTAAGTCGTTAGATCCTTTGGCTTTCTCGGCAGCTTCAGTTAAAATATTAGAGATACTTCCTGCAGATATATGAATATCAAATATATTTTCAAGATGTGCTTGAATATCTTCAATGCTTCCATTGCATTCAACATCACAACTTACTATAATTCTTCTAATTGTTTTTTTATCTATATTAATTGATGCGTAATTATCTTTATTTATAGCATTATAATAATGTATGGTATGTTCAACCTCCTTTAAAACTTTTAGTTTTATTTAGAGGTTGAGCTTTTTTTATGTTTTTTCTACTATGAAATCCATTGGGTATTTGTTAGATAATAGATTTCATAGTAGAACTAATTTGTTTGAAGTTAATGTAAAATTACTTTTCTTCTTCAATTGGTTAATTTTCTGTTTTTTCATCCATATTATTATAAATAAAAATGTCCATCATATTTGAACTACGCCCTTAATCTAGTTTATACTTGTCTTATAGCTCCTCTTTTTAAAGCTACATTTATTATATTAAATAAAATTGCTCCTGCTATGGTATTTATAACTGCAGCAGGTAAAACTACAGATAAGAACAATGCTGTAAAACTTGTCTTTAATCCTACTGTAAGCAATACTACCATTAAGAATGTGGAACCACTTATAATTGTACCTACAGCAGTAACTAATAAAATAGTTATTTGATTGTTTATCCTATCTCTAAGAGGTTTTATAAGCACAAACATTATGTTTATAGTTACAAATTTGTCTATTACATTTGCAAATTGCCCCCCAGGGAAAGTAGTAGTTGCAGCTGCAAGAATACCTGCTACAATACCTGCACAGAGACAAGTTTTATATTCTTTGTTAAACATAAGTATTATAAAAAGCATTGCAAGAGAAAGATCAGGTTTCATTCCAAGTATAAGTGGTGGTGCAATCTGATGCAGCACTGCACCTATAGCAAGTAGTATAGAATTTATAATCATCTTTTTTAAGTTCATATTTACACTCTCCTTAAATCTAAATTTGAATATTCCCTATAATCTGAATATTCTTTAAATTAAAAATACAACTGATATTATTACAATTATCTATAAATAAATTTTTCCTACTTTTCTTTCACAACATAGCATACACCACCTATACTTCTTTCTAACAAACTTTATTTTTTAATAAAATAAAAAAACTCCATCCTAAAAACTAGGACGGAGATATCCGCGGTACCACCTAAATTATACTTTAAAAAAGTATCTCTTTTTCAGACACTAACATGTCCTATCCATTATAACGTATGGAATACGTTAACCACTACTCTTCGCTCTGCGAATTTCAATTTACTCCTCTTAGGTCCATTCACAACACACAATAGTATTGAGATCCCACCATTCTCAACTCTCTGTAACTTTAATAATATTGCTACTATTCCTCGTCAAAGGATTTATTTTTAAATTAAGTATATGTTATCACTTATTCTTCTTCATGTCAATAAGTATTTTCACTTTTATTTAGCACCATAAGCTGGGTTAGCATTTTCATTAAATATTTGTCTGTAACAATAGTTTATTATATCACTTCTTTTTATGATCCCTATAAATATGTCCTTATCATCTATTACAGGTACAAAATTTTGATTTACCGCAAGTGATACCAAGTCTTCCATGTTAGAATTAATTTTCACTGGTTTATTATGCATACGCCTAGAAATTTGTTTCAACAATACTTTACTGGTATTTTTAAAATTCAAATCTGGAGTATTTTTTAGTTTCCACAACAAATCACCTTCTGTCAGAGTTCCCACATACTTACCGCAGCTATCAATTAGTGGAATTGCTGTATATCTATGCCTTTCCATTCTTTCCAGTGCCTGTCTCATAGTTGAATTTGGAGTTTCACAAACAACTTCCTCTTTAGGTGTTAGAAAAAATGCTATATTCATATGTCCTTCTACTCCTTAATACTTTTATTTTAAATATACTATTTAAATTTGAAATTACACAATCCTAGAATCAAAGAACTTAGTTACAAGGTCAATTATTAATCTTAAGAAGAAATAATAATTGACCCTCACAATACTACCTTGAACATTCAGCCTCTACTTGAAGCAACTTTTTAAGTACTTCCTCTATATCATCTTCTAATTTTTCATCAATTTCAACATTATCGTTCTTTACAGCTTCTATAGTAAGTTTTAGCCCCTTAGTTATATTACTTATTTCCTCCAACGTTAACAGCATAAGTATATTCTCTTTCATGTTAATAACCCCCTTATCTAACTTAATCTTTTTTAGAAAGCGACTTACATCCATTATCCCTTTTAATATATTTCGTAAAACTTAAGTTAATATAAAGCGTTTATCGAGAGATAATTTTTATTAAAAAATCTATATTTATAATAAATGACAAGTTTTTATACTTACTCACTTATCTCTAGATATTTAACAGTATGAAACATCTATTTCAAAAGGCTGTGTTATTAAAAGTTTCCTATAAAATCATAATATTCTTGAAGCATGTATTCTGTGTATTTCTTTTTTCCCATTAATCTATATATAACATCAAAACTTCTGTATCCTTCTTTATATAATTTATATTCTTTTAGAAGTTTTTTTAACATTCCTTTATTTATTTGTAGGAGATTGACTAATTCATCCAACGTATAAAACTCTTTGTAAAGCAACTTTTCAAGCTTTTGCTGCATTTCCACTTTATACAACAAGTCCAATTTTCTATTCTTGTGAGGTCCACTCTTTCCTCTATGATGTTCTGAACAAAGATATTTAAAGTTCAAAGGGAAATCCACTCCTCCCTGAGATCTATAAACTATATGATGCTTATCCGCTGGTTTACCACATATTTGGCATTTTAACAATTTATTCCCTCCTAATTATATTATAGTGGATTTTTATTATATTTTATATTATTATTATAGCACAGGTTTTATCGTATTACACTTATAAAAAATTATAAAAATGTTATAAGTTTCATATAAAAAGTGTATATTATCTACCTATAAAAATCAAACTATTACTATAGATAATTTACCAATTAACATAGAATTTAATAGGGAGCCATCTTTTTATGCGAAATATTTTTTACTCGATTTTTGTAATAAATGCCATATTGTCCATAGCTGTTATAATGTTGGAAAGAAAAAATCCCGAAAAAACAATTGCATGGCTGTTAATTTTTATAGTTATGCCTCCTTTTGGTTTAATAGCTTACATATTTTTGGGACGAAATTGGAAAAAGCATAAACTTAACAATGAAACAAATGTAAATATAAAAGAATTAATATCTGAAGCTATTAAAAATATAAAAGATACTACTTATGCCCCTTTAATAGAACTTCTTTCTAAAAACAGTGAATCGCCATTATTTACAAACAATTCTATAAAGATCTTCAAAAGCGGAGTTGAAAAATTCAAATATCTTAAAAGGGAATTGCTAAATGCAAAACATCATATTCATATGGAATATTACATAATAAAAAGTGATGAAATTGGAAATGAAATAAAAGATATATTGATAAAAAAATGTTTAAGTGGTGTAGACGTACGTCTCATACTGGATAGAGTAGGTTGTATAGGCCTTGATAAAAAGTATATAAGTGATTTGAAAAGTGCTGGAGTTAACGTGGTCCAATATTCTTACTTTCTAGCACCAATTTTGAAGTACATAAACACCCAGATAAACTATAGAAATCACAGAAAAATAGTAGTTATTGATGGAAAAGTAGGTTTTGTAGGTGGAATAAATATAGGAAATGAATATATAGGAAAGAGTAAATACGGGTATTGGAGAGATACTCATATAATGGTAAAAGGTGATTTTGTTTTGGGACTTCAGGCAGTCTTCGTAGATGACTTTGTTACAATAAAATCTGCTAACAAAGAATATTTCTTTTATGACGGAAACTTCAAGGAAATTTTTCCTGAAATTTCATCAGGCAGAAACAGCAATAAAATAATGCAGCTTGTAAAGAGTGGTCCAGATTCTGAATTTCCTGCTATTGAACAAGCCATTTTAAAGATGATTAGCATGGCAAAGGATCATATTTACATTACAACTCCTTACTTCATACCTACTGAAAGTATATTAAATGCACTTAAAATAGCCTCTTTAAGCGGTATAGACGTACGTATACTATTTCCTGGAAGATATGATCATATATTAGTGTACTATGCTTCAAGAACCTATCTAGCAGATTTAGCTAAAAGTGATGTTAAGGTTTATTTCTATAACAAAAATTGTTTCATTCACTCTAAAACCACATCTATAGATGGTAAAATATGTACCATAGGTACTGCTAATATGGATATAAGAAGCTATCAATTAAATTATGAAATAAATGCTATGATATATGATGAGGATACCACAATGGAACTTGAAGATTTGTTTTTTCATGATCTTAAAAACAGTAAGATAGCTAGTTCTAAATACTTTGATAATTTATCTCTTTTTACTAAATCTTTTGAAGCTTTTTGCAAAATATTTTCTTCATTGTTATAGCCTAAAATTTAAAAACATATATACTCATCAAAAGGGCTGATACACTAATTAATTAGCGTAACAAAGCCCTTATTGACAATTTCACTCAATTTGATTGTTATCTTCTTTAATTAATCCCTTCCTATATGCTATTAAAAGCTTTTCCAAATCAGCTATCTGTTTTGTCAGATCTTTTCCTATGTCTGTATCTTCTACCCTTTTTCTTTTAGTTACATGTTCCAAAATCACCGTAGAAGATAAAATATCTTTGTCCTCTTCTATAGCATTTTTTATAGCACCAAACGGTTCGTGAGAAGTGAGCAGCAATCCATAAGAATTATATATTAGAGTATACCCTGCTATTCCGGTTTCAGGCTGATATGCTTTGCAAAATCCTCCATCTATTACAAGTAATCTTCCGTTTGCCTTTATAGGACTTTCCCCTTCCTTAGTTTTTACTGGAATATGACCATTTATAATGTGAGAACTTTCAGGTGGCAAATTAAATTCTGCCAGTATATTCTTGCACACATTCTCATCATCCCTATATTGGTAATAATAATTCTTCTTTTCATAGTGTGCTATCTTATCATCAATAAAATATCTTTCAAAAGTTGTCATTCTAACTTTTCCAAACACAGGTGAATCCTCTCCACACCACATATACCACATCATATCCATACCATATTTTTTACTATTAGTATTATTTTTAAAGAAAAAAGCATCTCTCGCTAAACGGTCATACCTATCTAAAAGTTCTCTGCCGCTGTAGCTTATTTTTCCTATTTTCACTTCTCTAAAACTACCATCTTTATTCAATGGAATACACCCGTGGTATAAAAGATTTGAATTATATACCAAGTATATACTCCCTTTACCATATAAGAATTTAATATGTCTTTGAAGTTTCTCACTGTTTACAAAAGAACTAGTCAACTTTTCAATTAACTCTTGTTCCCTATCTGTAAGTTTATATGGGTCATTCCAATCTATAGTAGGAAACTTGCTATCATTTAACTTATAATTATGACCATATATATCTATTTCCCATTTTTCTATATCTATTTTATCAAGTAGAAGTCTATCATCCATCTTAAATTCAGGATGCCTTTTTATTATTTCTGCCTCTAATTTAAATTGCATTATAGCTATAGCCTTGTGCATTTTTGCCAGTAAATTAAGTTCATTTTTACTTATATCCTTGTTTAAAGTCTTAGGAATAAAATTCTTACAAGGATCATCTTTATAGAATTCAAGGGCAAAAGTAGCAAGCGGAAGTAAGTTTATTCCATATCCATCTTCAATAGTATGCAAATTAGCATATCTAAGTGATATTCTGAGCACATTAGCTATACAAGCTTCGCAGCCAGCTGCCGCTCCCATCCAGAGCATATCATGATTTCCCCATTGAATATCCACAGAATGATGTTTCATAAGAGCATCCATTATAATTTCAGCTCCTGGTCCCCTGTCATATATATCCCCAATTATATGAAGTCTGTCTACAACTAACCTCTGTATTACATTTGAAATAGCTATGATGAATTCAGGTGCACGATTTATATCTATTATAGTTTTTATTATACCGTTATAATACGCTTGTTTATCTACCTTATCATCCTGGTCGTGAAGCAGTTCTTCTATTATATATGAAAAATCTGATGGAAGTGCTTTTCTCACTTTAGAGCGAGTATATTTTGAAGATACATTCTTACACAATTCAATTAATTGATATAAACTTATTCTATACCATTCTTCCAAATTGTGTTCTTTTTCCTTAATTAATTCTATTTTTCTCTCAGGGTAATATACAAGGGTTGCCAGTGATGCCTTCTGTTCTTCTCTCAATGAATTTCCAAACACATCATCAATTTTCCTCTTTATTACACCAGATGCATTTCTAAGCATATGGGTAAAGGATTCATATTCTCCATGAATGTCACTTATAAAGTGTTCTGTAGCTTTTGGTAAATTCAATATAGCCTGAAGATTTATAATTTCCGTACTGGCACTAGATATTGTGGGATATTCTCTAGATAATAATTGAAGATATCTTAAATCTTTTTCTATTATATCTAAATTATTCTCATCATAGAAAATCATGGTCATTTTCTCCTTTTTAATATATACAATTTATTTAATTTGTAAAAGCAATAATGATATACTATATAATATATTATAGTATATCATTATTAACATGTATAGTACAAATTGCATATTTAGTATAGCATATAATAACACATTTTCCTATTTAAAACTACTAATATCAAGTTCATTATAGTTTATTAAAAAATTCTTTAAATTATCCATAATCACTTTTATTCCCTCTTTGGAATCCGACTCTATATTCAAACACAATACTGGTTCATGAAGAGAAATCCTAAGAAGGAACCATCCATCTCCATTAAGTTTATTACAATTTACCCTAACTCCTTCATAATTATTAGGTGCTTCATTCCATCCATTGATTTTTTCTACATATTTCTTTAAATCACCCAGTATTCTATATCCATAGTCTTTAAAACTACTGTTTAAAATATCAAATCTAAACTCTAAACTTTCAGGTGAAATTTTTAAACTTTTTATTAAGTCCTCTATACTTTTACCTTGTTTATGAAGTTTAGCCATTTTTACTAGTATTTTAGATATCAAATAAGCTCCATCATCTAAAAAGTAATTTTCTTTAAGTGCTGCATGTCCTGAAGTTTCAATAGCCAAGTAGCATTTTTCACCCTGCTCATTTAGCCTTATTCCCTCATTTATTACGTTTCTATAACCTCTTTTGAATCTATGATGTTTTCCACCTAAATTTTCAATAAATTCACTTAATCCATTTGAAGTTACAGAATCAGTTACTATAGTACTGCCTGGATGCTCTTCTAAAATTATAGAAGATATTAAAGCTATTAGGGAATTCCTATTTATCTCCATGCCTCCAGCATCTACAATAGCTGCCCTATCTACATCTGCATCAAATACTATGCCAAGATCTGCTTTATTTTCAAGTACTGCCTTTCTAATAGAATCCATGGCTTCTTTTGCTTCAGGATTAGGAATATGATTTGGAAATCTTCCATCTGGATTAATAAACTGACTTCCTTCAACTTCTGCACCTAACTTTTTTAAAACTTTACTTGCAAAAAATCCCCCTGCTCCATTGCCTGCATCCACAATAATCTTAAACTTGGAAAGAGGCATTTCGTAATCTTCATTTGAATTTATACCTTTCCTAATTTTTTCAACTAATAAATTTGAATATGTGTCAATGAAGTCAACTTTAGAAATTTCTCCTTTATACGAAGGGTATTTTAAGTCTTTCTCCACTGCACTATCTAATATGTATTTTATATCCTCTTTTTCACATCCACCATTTTCAGTGAAAAACTTTAATCCATTGTGATAATAAGGCAAATGGCTTGCAGTTATCATAATAGATCCATCGCATTTATAATTTCCCAGTACAGTAGTCATAAACATAGCTGGGGTAGTACAAAGTCCGCAGTCATATACGCTGCACCCCAAATTTACAAGTTCATTTAAAATAACTTCTTTAATTTCAGGTCCTGACAGTCTTGAATCCATGCCTACTGCAATTTTTATTTTTCCTTTTCTTATATTTTTTTTGTCTTTAAGCCATTTTATAAAACCACCTGCTATGGCTTTTACTTCTACAGCAGTCAAATTAACTTTCTTTTCCGGATTTTCAATTGCAATTCCTCTTATATCAGTACCATTTTGCAATTTATGTAATTCTTCTATCATGTTCTTCCCCCTGTTTTTCTAAAGTTTATATGTAAATTCCTAAATAAAATATTTTTCAAGTTAGAAATATCACATATATATCCTAAGTAAAATTTGATCTTATACTCATAAATATACTGAAGTATGTTCCAACTTAGGATCTCCATATTAATTATATAATAAATGTTTTCCTATAGGTACAATTTATATTCATTTTATCCGATTGCTACTATTGCTAACCCCATCTTTTTCAAAATGGGTGATAAGCACTGCTACGCACCTGGATAAGTTCTTCCCCTAAAGGATAACGTATTCTAAGTGCTAAAGACACTAAGAATACTGTTAATAAGGTTCAAGATGGAGAAAAAGTATTCCTTATAAGCAAACTCCACCTGAACCTAAGAATCACTTGATAATTGATCTTACATATGGAAGTAAAAGTATACTAAAATATACATGATGAATGCAAATATTCTAACAAGAAAATAAACTTATGCGTAGAAATATTTTACAATAAACAAGTACATTTAAATATTTTGCATATAAGTCTTAGTGAAAAATTTGTAAAAAAACTTAGGACTTTTGAATTGTCTGAGGTACGAGTTTTCAAAAGTCCTTGGGTTTTTGCAAATTTTCTACTTAGAATTATCAAAATATTTAATCGTACTTGTGGTTGTAAAAATATTCGCAGCATAAGTTTATTTTTCGTTTAGGAATTCTTTTAGTTATGCTTGTTTTAGCATTTAAGCTTTTTCTACTTTCATTGCCCTCATAGAATTTAATACTGCTATAAGAGCTACCCCTACATCCCCAAAAACTGCTTCCCACATATTAGCTATTCCCACAGCTCCTAGAACTAAAATCACCAGTTTTACTCCAAGGGCAAACACTATATTTTGGAATACTATTTTTTTAGTTCTCTTAGCTATTTTAATGGCAGTTACTATTTTTGAAGGTTCATCTGTCATAATAACTACATCTGCAGCTTCAATAGCAGCATCTGAACCAATACCGCCCATAGCGATTCCAACATCTGCTCTTGCAAGCACAGGAGCATCATTTATTCCATCTCCTACAAAAATCATTTTTCTGTTAGAAGACTTTTCAGTAATTATGTCATTTAATTTTTCTACTTTTTGATCTGGAAGAAGCTGTGCATGAACCTCATCCAATCCTAATTTATACCCTATTGCTTCTCCAATTTTTTTGTTGTCTCCCGTGAGCATTACTGTTTTCTTTATTCCTATATCTTTTAACATTCTAATTGTATCTTTAGAATCTTCTTTTACTTCATCGGATATTACTATATAACCCATGTAAATCTTATCCAGTGCAACATGAATTACAGTCCCAATAACTTCTGATATATCATAATTTATTTTTTCTTTTTCCATAAGTCTGGTATTTCCTGCAATAATTTCTCTTCCATCTATTGCTGCTTTAATACCTTCTCCTGAAATCTCAGCATAATCCTTTATTAGATTTCTATCTATATCTTGATTGTACTGTTTCACTATAGACAAAGCTATAGGATGATTAGAATAAGATTCTACAAAAGCTGCATACTTTAAAACATCTTCATCTGTAAAACCATTAAAAGCTTTTACTTGGGTAACTTTAAATATTCCTTTAGTAAGTGTTCCTGTTTTATCAAAAACTACTGTATCTATGCTATTTAAAGCTTCAAGGTAATTTCCACCTTTTACAAGAATGCCATTTTTAGAAGCTGCTCCTATTCCTCCAAAGAACCCAAGAGGTACTGAAATAACCAGTGCACAAGGACAGGAAACTACTAAAAATACAAGAGCTCTATAAATCCACTTAGAAAAACTTTCTCCTCCCATTAATGGTGGCAATAAAGCTAGTCCTATTGCAAATGCTACAACTGCAGGAGTATAGTATCTAGCAAACTTTGTAATAAAATTTTCTGTAGGAGCTTTTTTACTGCTAGCATTTTCAACTAAATCCAATATTTTAGATACAGTAGATTCTTTAAAGCTTTTAGTTACCTTCAAAGTTAAAACTCCATTTTCATTTATATATCCACCAAGCACTACATCCTCACGTCCTACTTCTTTTGGAAGAGATTCTCCCGTTAATGCAGAAGTATCTACCATAGATTTGCCTTCTATAATTTCTCCATCCAAAGGTATTTTTTCACCTGGTTTTACTAAAATAAGTTCACCTATATTTACATCTTCAGGCTTCATCTTTTTTAATCCTGATTTAGTCTTTACATTTGCAAATTCAGGTTTTATATCCATAAGGTCTGCTATAGATTTTCTTGAATTATTTACTGCCCTATCTTGAAAATATTCACCTATTTTATAAAAAAGCATAACAGCAACTGCCTCAGGAAATTGTCCAATTGTAAAAGCTCCTATACTTGCAATGCACATTAAAAAATTTTCATCAAATAACTGTCCGTGAGAAATATTTTTAACTGCTTTCCAAAGTACATCCTTTCCTATAGCAATATAACTTAAAAGAAAAAGTGTAAGTTCAACTTGAAATGAAAATTTAAATATTATGCCCGTAATATATATCAAAATGCCAACTATTGAGATTATGTCTCCAATTTTTTTACTTTTTTCCTTAGGTTTCTCAACTTTTCTTGATTTCTCATTAACTTCATATATAACTTTTACATCTGGTTCTAACCTTTTAACTATAGATTTTATATTTTCCACAGTATTATTAAACTTTTTTTCATCGTACAACTCGAATTTAAGCTTTTTAGATAAAAAATCCACAGAAGCATTCTTTATTTCAGGTATTTCATTAATTTTGTTTTCTATTTTTGCAGCACAGTGTGCACAATCAAGTCCTTCGAGAATAAATTCCTTTTTAATATACTTATTTTTTGATTTTCTATTATCTTGTAACTTTACTTCCATAGTGTTGTTCATTCTAATCCACCTCCCAGTTATCAGCAACATATGTTCATATGTTTATGTTTTAAGTATAATTTAATTTGCTCTTCTTGTCAACAAAATTTATCTGATGCCTACCTAGCGTAAACTCCCACTTCATTTAATAATTAACGCAAATAAGGCATATAAAAAATAAACTAGTTATTTTTTATATGCCTAAAATTTTTAAGTGCAAATTTAATTATATATTTTTGTAGGTTTATCATCCAAATCTACTTTTTCAATATTTTCTGTATTGGGATTAACAAGAGCCACAGCCTTTTCCCTGCTCAAAGTTACCATAACATTTCCATTAGCTTTATCTATAGTAACATCAGTAGGATATCTACCTACTCTTATTTTTTTTATACTTTTAAAACTTCTCATATCCACTACACTTAAAGTATCCTCTCCTGTATTTGCCACATAACAGTATCTTCCATCATAAGATATACAAAAGTTCTTAGGTTTCCTCCCTACTGCTATAGATTGAAGTATGGTATAATTCTGAAAATCTATTAAAGATATATCATTGCTCTCTTTGTTTGCTACAAGTGCATATTTCTTATCTGGAGTAAATGAAATTTTTGAAGGATGCTTACCTACCTCTAATTTTTTTAAAAGCTTATCGTCCTTAATCTGATAAAATAACAAGAACCCTGTTCCATCCTCATCTTTGGAATTTGAAGCAACTACTACTAGAATTTTACCATCTGGTGAAATTTGAATGTCCTCTGGTTTACCATCTACATTAATTTTACTTATAATTTGATTTGTAACTGTGTCAATCTTACATATGGTTTTATCGCCTGTGATTACAAAATAATAGGATCTATATTCCTCCAGATCTTTAGCCATAGAACTTGACTTATACTGCATTATTATAAATCCACTGCTTAAAAAAAGTACTACTAAAAACAAAATAAAAAAAACTTTAAACCATTTCTGATGAGTCATAGGCACCACCTCATTATATGTTTTCTCTATTTTATTTTGCACCTTTTTTACCATATATATTCTTATTTATAACATTTTTTCAATTTTTAATATATTCATTTATCTGATGGCTACCTACTGTAACACTCCCACTCCTATCAAAGTGGTAGCTAACAGTAGCTACGCCCCTAGATAATTCATCTAAACTTAGTGGAAAAAACGACTATCACCAAATCAAAGATTTGGGATATCTGCTTGCACACAGCGAAAGCGACTATCACCAAATCAAAGATTTGGGATATCTGCTTTTCCCACTAAGTAAGATTCATTGATATATTTCTACTGTAGTTTTAAGTCCAACATATTCTTTTAATATATCCATATCTTTATTAGATAGGGCAATACATCCATAAGTCCAGTCGTATTTAGAACCACCACCATGTATTCCTATTTCCCCTCCAAGTGAAGTATGCCAAGGCGGCTGTTCTTTATTATTTATAGCCCATTCTATTCTGTCATAATTGATTTTACCTATGACTTTCTTATCTAAAGCTTCTTTAGCATCATCTATATTTGGGTAACTTATTCCAAAAAAATAATCATATTTACTTTTAGGATTTATATAACATATGTAATAGGTTCCTTCTGGAGTTTTTAAATCTCCTTCCTTTTCTTTTTTACCTGAGGGAACTCTTCCAAGTCCAACTTTAAACCTTCCAATCAATTCATTATCTCCATAAAGTTCCATTGCTCTTTTTCCCTTATAAATTTTTATTGAAGTCTTTTCCGGTTTTTGCTTTGGAGCTTCAAAAAACAACTTTCCTTTCTCCGCCTGTACGTCTTTTTCAGTTACATTATTTTTAGCTGAAATATTTTTAAATTCATTTTCCCTAATATATCTTTTTATAGATAACCCAGAAATAGTCGCTATTATAGCTATGCCAAAAATCAGAAATACTAATGGGAAAATTACGTGCTTCTTTTTCATAATCATCACTTACCTTTTGTAGTATTTTTATTATATTTTACATTAATTTATCAATCTATGCCAATTATACTCTTAATCCATTCTATTATATTTTTATTTTTCTTGTCCACTTTTTTATACTGCTCCACTCTTTGATTATATACTTTAAACTTATCATTATAATTTTTCACGTCTGTATTATATTGTTCAAGTTGGGTATTATATGCTATAACTGCATTATTCCACTTACTGGTTTCTCCTTGAGACTTTGTAGAATCTACCTGACTCTTCAATTTTTCTAAACTATTTTGCTCTTTTTGGAGGTTATTTTTTAAATTTTGAATTTCATTTTGGCTTTGCTGAATGCTTAAATACATTTCTTTAGTTGTACTATTACTGGCGGAATACTCCCTGCCAGACCTTATATCTACAAATGCTGCTACACAAACAATTAAAAATATTATAATTATGATAGAAATTTCAAGCAAAATAGATTTCAACTTTGATTTTAGTTTTTCCACAGCTATCCTCTCCTACCTTAAAATAGAAAAATACTATTAAGTATATAATACACCGTACATATTATAATATTACTGGCAAGGCAGAGAATATGCTAAAAAGCTGACGACAAAATCTCTTTGCCTTCAGCTTTTTACTACAAAATCATATATAGATAAACACTAAATATTTATTTTAGTATTCATTAAATGTATCCATTACAAGATTTAACTATATCCTCCACCATTGCTTCAAGATTCAGTATATTATTAACTGAAAAATCACAATATTCTTTATAGATATCATATCTTTCATTATAAATTTTTTCTATTTCATTAATTCCTTTTTTTAAAAGAGGCCTCCCTGATATGTCAACATCAGAAATTATATTTTCCAAAGGTCTATCTATAAAAACTACAATTCCGTTCTTTTTCAAATTTTCTATATTGCATTTCCTTTTTATTACCCCACCTCCTGTAGCTATTATAATATTTTTTTCTACACTTACTTCCTCTACTGCCTTTGATTCTAATTTTCTAAAACATTCTTCACCATTTTTAAAGATATCTGGAATACTGCATCCATTTTCAGATTCTATATAATCATCTAAATCTATACATTTTCTATTTAATCTAGAGGCTAAAAGATTACCTAAAGTAGTTTTCCCTGATCCAGGCATACCTATAAGAACTATGTTTTTAGTCTCTGTCTCCATAATTATATCCCTCCCTATTTGTTGTACTCTATTTTAATTAATTCATCATATATTTCATTTATAGTTTCTATCGATATATTCTTTTTGTGCCAAATTTCTTCTGCTGCTACAGCCTGTGCTACAAGCATATATAGTCCATTTGCAATTTTAAGTCCCATTTCTTTACCCATCTTTAAAAAAAGTGTATACTCAGGATTATATATTAAATCTACAGCTGTATTAAATTTGGACAATATGTTTCTATTTATAGGACAATTATTTAAATTAGGGTACATACCACAGGGAGTACAGTTCACTATTATATCTCCACTCTTTATTTCTCTGAGTTTTTCATAAGAAATAATTTCAAAATCACTTTGCTTAATTTTTTCAGGATGCCTGCTTACATAAGTAATATTTGAGGCACCTTCATCTAAGATGTATCTGACAACAGCTTTAGATGCTCCCCCTGTACCAAGTATCACTGCATTTTTATTTAATACATCTATGTGATTCTTTTTTAAAGTAAGACCAAAACCATAGTAATCTGTATTATATCCTTTTAAACTATTTTTCTTAAATTCTATAGTATTTATAGCACCTATATTCTTTGCTTCTTCTGATATATCATCCATATAGTTCATAACGGCAATTTTATAAGGTATAGTTACATTTATTCCCTTGCATCCTAAAACTTTAAAAGCCTCCATACTTTTACCTAAGTTCTGAGGTTCTATTTCGAATAAATTATATTCTCCATTTATACCTAATTTCTCTAAAACCAATTTGTGTATTACAGCTGAATAACTGTGTGATAACTTTTCCCCTATAAGTCCCTGCAAGTTGCTCATATGAATCGCCTCCTTTTTATTTACTATCTAAAAACAATCTCCTTTGTAATTCCCCAAAAGTTTAAAATATGCGCTTTCTTCTTCTATACCATTTAAAGCATACCTAGTATCTTTATCCATAATATTTCCATTAAAATCAATGTAAAAGAAGTACTGCCAGGATTTATTTATTATAGGCCTTGACTCTATTTTAGTCATATTCAAGTTATTTTCATGGAAATACTTCAAAACATTATAAAGAGTTCCTGGTTCATGCGGCAGAGTAATCAATATACTTATCTTGTCACGTTGTTTATCACTTTCTATATTTTTTCCTATTATTATAAATCTAGTGTAATTATTGCTGTTATAATTTATATTTTTTTCTATTATATCAAGTCCATAAAGTTTTGCTGCATTTTTACTTGCTATAGCAGCTTTACTCTTAACATTTTGCTCACTTATATATTTGGCACTTCTAGCTGTATTAAAATAGGGATTTAGCTTCCAATTCTTGTGTTTCTCCAGAAATTTACTACTTTGCATAAATGCTTGACTATGAGAATAAACTTCTTTTATATCGGAAATAGACGCTCCCTTTACTCCTAATAAATTGTGATTTACTTCAATACATTTTTCTCCAACTATGTAAAAGTCATATTCTCCTATAAGATCATAAACCTGTGGGATGCCACCTGTAGAGGAATTTTCAATAGGAAGAACGCCATACTTTATAGCCCCATTTTTTAGAGCTTCAAATACATCTTTAAAGCTTTCAAAGTTTAATGCTTCTGATTCATTTCCAAAATACTCTAACAGTGCTTCATGACTGAAAGATGCTGGTACTCCTTGAAATCCAATTTTAAATAAATCACTATTTTGCCCTTTAGGCTTAATTTCACTACTTTTAGAAGATTGTTTGAATTCTCTTTTTTGTATGTTCCTGCTTATTTCCATAACATTCTTCAAAAAGATTTTAGTTTCATCTTTTATAGACTTATCTTTAAGATTTTTTAAGTTAACCTTTATTACCTCTTCTTCTCTTGATTTATCAAGTATATCCATAGAATTTTCCATTTTATATTCTGCTACTTTGCGAGATACTTTTGCCCTCTTTTCAAAAAGTTCAATCATTTCTTTATCTATTTTATTTATCTCATCTCTTAAATACTCCAAATCTTCCAAAATATCACCTCCATAAGTAATTTAATCTTCCATTAAATTGAGTAGTGAAAGTGCTGCAGCTGCTTCTATTACTGGTACCGCCCTAGGTACAATGCAGGGATCATGTCTTCCTTTTATCTCTAAAAGTGCATCTTTCCTTTTTTCAATATCTACAGTTTTTTGAGCTTTTGATATAGATGGAGTAGGTTTTATACAAGTTCTAAATATAAGAGGCATTCCATCTGTAATTCCTCCTAAAATTCCTCCATTATTATTAGTGTAAGTTTTTATAACATTATTGTCTGATATAAAATATTCATCATTTGCTTCAGAGCCCTTCATTTTTGATATATCAAAACCTTCTCCAAATTCTACCCCTTTTACTGCGGGTATAGAAAATAAAAGCCCCGAGATAGTACTTTCTACGGACTCAAAGAAAGGATCTCCTATACCTGGTGGCAAATTTATAACTCCAGTTTCTACAATTCCTCCTAAAGAGTCTCCTTCTTCTTTTAGCTTTAAAATATACTGCTGCATTTTTTCGCCACAGTTTTCATCTAAAACTGGAAATTTACTTTCAGAAAGTTTTTCTAAACTACTTTTTTCTATAGAAGTGAATTTAAAGGATTTTGGGTCTTCAATTGTACCTATACTCTTTATATGACTACCTATAAATATGCCTTTTTCTTCTAATATTTTTCTGCATAAAGCCCCTGCAAAAACTATAGGTGCCGTAAGTCTACCTGAAAAGTGTCCACCGCCCCTATAATCATTAAATCCTCTATACTTTATTTTTCCCGTAAAATCAGCATGGCCGGGTCTTAAAAGCGAAGCTGTTTTTTCATAGTCTTTAGAATGAGTATTGCTGTTTTGTATAACTGCACAAAGAGGAGTTCCCGTTGCTCTTCCATTAAAATATCCGCTTAAAATTTCAAATTCATCCTGCTCTTTTCTAGGAGTGGAAAGTTTACTAAAGCCTGGTGCTCTCCTTTTCATCTGCTTTCTTATGTATTCTAAATCAATTTCAGTTCCAGCTTTTAGTCCATCTATTACAATGCCTATGGCTTTTCCGTGAGATTCTCCAAAAATTGATAACTTTATTTTATTCCCCCACATTCCACTCATCTATATTACCTCCCAATCGTCTAAAATCTTGCCAAAAACCAGGATATGATTTTTTAACATATTCAGCTTCTTTCATTATCATAGGATTTACACATTTTGAAGATACAACAGCCAGTGCCATTGCTATTCTGTGATCTCTCCAACTTGTAACTTTTCCTCCCTTGAGCCTTTCCTTACCATTTATAATAAGTCCATCTTCTCTTTCTTTTACATCTGCTCCAATTTTATTTAATTCTGTAGATATAGCCTTGAGTCTATCTGATTCTTTAATTCTAAGTCTAGCTGCATTTGTAATTTCGGTGGTACCACTGCTTACAGATGCCAGTGCCGCAAGTACTGGTACTAAGTCAGGACACTGGGATGCATCTATGTACGTTCCATGAGTTTCAGAAGGATTAACTTTTAAAGTATCACCTTTTTCTTCAATTTCAACTCCCATATCTTTTAATATCCGTATTACAGCCTTATCTCCCTGTAGAGAATTCATATTGAGACTAGAGCATATAATTCCATCTCCAAGCGCTCCTGCAGTCATCCAAAAAGCTGCCTGAGAAAAGTCTCCTTCTATACTACAGTTATTTTTTTTATAAGTCTGCTTTCCATTAATTAGAAATTCCCTATAGTCTTTTTTATCCACATAGACTCCAAACCTTTCCAGCATATCCAGTGTAATATCTACATAAGATTTAGATTCAAGTTCTGTGGTAACTACTATTTTTGAATCCCCATCTAAAAGAGGCAGCGCAAACAAAAGACCGCTTATAAATTGAGAACTTATATTTCCCTTTACTCTATATTCCCCAGGCTTTAACTTTCCATTTATAGTTAAAGGTAATTTACCTTGGAAATTTCTATAAAAAATTTTTTGCTTATCAAATATATCATAGTAAACATCTAAAGGTCTTTCTATTAATTTATCTTCTCCCGTAAAAGTTACTTTTTCTCCTAAAGTAGCAGCTATAGGTATTAAAAATCTAATAGTAGAACCAGATTTAAAGCAGTGTATATTTGAATTTTTCATTCTAATAACAGAATTTCCTGTTACATTTAAAGTATGTTTATCTCTTTTAATATCTACTCCCAAAGCTTCCAAAGCACTACAAGTAGCTTCTATATCTTCTGAAAAATCTACATTTTTTATATTGCTTTCCCCTTGGGCTAAGGCAGAACATATGAGTGCCCTATGACATACACTTTTAGAAGGAGGAACTTGTATTTGCCCTTTAAGTTTAGTAGGCTTTATAGATACATATTTCATAAACTGCTCCTTTTCCATTTATTTGATTAGATTTTCAGGAAATAAAAAATTAGCTGCTTCAGACAATTTAGTATTTCTTATTTTGCTCTTTCCTGCTTCTTCAACCATTATTAAATTAATTTCATTTTTATCTGAAGATTTTTTATCTAGTGCTATGGTGTCTACTAAAACATTTTTATCCACACCCTGTATATAAACCGGAAGCCCATACTTTTTTAAAATATTTACCATATAAGAATAAGTACCCTCTTTAGTAATAGAAAGCTCTTCCGTTCTTCCTGTTATATATGCCATACCAATGGAAACTGCTTCTCCATGACTATATTTACTGTAATTATAATATCTTTCAACGGCATGCCCCAACGTGTGTCCAAAATTCAGTAGCATCCTATTCCCTAAATCTTTTTCGTCTTCTTCTACCAATTGCTTTTTTATGCTGCAGCATTTATATATTATATTTTCTATATTGTTCAAAGCCTCTTCTTTGCTTTTATAGGAATTTAGATCTTCTAAAATAGTTTTATCTTTTATAAAACCATACTTTATAACTTCAGCCATTCCATCACTAAAAAATCTATCACTTAAAGTTTTAAGCACCTCTGGATCTATAAATACAGCATCCGGGTGATAAAAATTCCCCACTAGATTTTTTCCCCAAGGAAGGTCCACAGCTACCTTCCCACCTATACTGCTGTCTACTTGTGCCAAAAGTGATGTTGGTATTTGAACATAACTTATCCCTCTCAAATAAGTAGCTGCTGCAAAGCCTGATAAATCTCCAACTACCCCTCCTCCAAGAGAAACTATTACATCCTTTCTCTTTATCTTCAATTCACACAAATTTTCATATATTTTCTTTAGCATATCCAAACTTTTGCTTTTTTCTCCCGGTTCTATAGATATGACATTTACTTTAAATCCATTATCCAAAAAAGATTGCTTCAATTCTTTCATATATAATCGTTCAACATTTTTATCCGTAATTACAACTAAAGTTCTCCCCTCATAAACTTGCCGTAATTTTTTTCCTATGGAAGTTAAAATTCCTCTTTCCATATAAATTTTATATTGTTTCTTTTTAAGATTTATATTTATAGAAATTGTATTCATCAAAATCACTATCCTTATCCTTTAACTAATTCTTTTCTACTTGAGGATGCTTTTTCAAAAATATTTTTTATGGAATCTACATCTTTAGATATTATAGCTTTTTTTAATAAATTAATACTTTCTTCAAACTTTTCTATTTCTTCCACTAATATATCCGAATTCATAGTAAATAGTTCAGTCCATAGTGAAGTGTTAATTTGGGCTACTCTAGTTGCATCTCTAAAGCTTCCACCTGTAAACGACTTTATGTTTTCTTCATTCTGATCCTGTGAATTCATAAGAGATACAGCTATAACATGAGGAAGTTGACTTGTAAAAGTAATTACTCTATCGTGCCTTTCGGGACTTATACAAGTTACATTGCTGCATCCTATTTTTCTAGCCATTTTACCTATTAAATTAATACCTCTAGAAGTATTTTTAGCTGTAGGTGTTATTATATAATTTGCATCTTTAAAAATATCTTTAGAAGCTCCTGCAATACCTTTAAATTCATTTCCTGCCATAGGATGTCCTGGTACAAACTCCAAGCGCTCTGGCAAGAATGAATTTATTTCACTCACCACACACTGTTTTATACCTGATGTATCCGTTATAATAGCCCCACTTTTTAAATATTTAAAATTGTCCTTTACAAATTTAACTGTATCCTTAGGATAAAGAGCAATTATTATAAGATCAATTTCCTTTAAGAAACTTCCTCCTCTCTCGTAGCCTCTATCTATAATCTCCATATTTAAAGCACTTTCAAGTGTATTTTTATCATTGTCTATTCCAATAACCTGTTCAGTGTTTAGTGGCCTTAGGGCCATGGCATAAGAACCGCCAATAAGCCCCATTCCCACAATTGCTACCTTAAGTTTAAAATCAGAATCATCCAATCCATATTCCCCCTGTCCTAGAATTTTTACACATTTACAGTATCATATGCTTTATGAATTGTTTTTCCTGGAATTTTGCTTATATCGTTCATAAGCTGTTCGAATACTTTTGGTTTTATGGATTGCTGTCCATCACATTTTGCATTAGCAGGATCATTGTGTACTTCTATCATAAGTCCGTCAGCCCCTACTGCCACTGCTGCCTTAGCTAATGGCTCTACCATCCACCAAAGTCCTGCAGCATGACTTGGATCCACTATTACTGGAAGATGACTTAATCTTTTTATGGCAGGAATAGCACTTAAGTCTAAAGTATTTCTTGTATAAGTTTCAAAAGTCCTTATTCCTCTCTCACAAAGTATTACATTTTCATTTCCTTCAGACATTATATATTCTGCGGACATCAAAAGCTCCTGAATAGTAGCAGAAAGTCCTCTTTTTAAAAGAATTGGCTTATTTGTTTTACCTAGCTGTTTTAAAAGCTCGAAGTTTTGCATATTTCTTGCTCCTACCTGTATTACATCCACATCCTCTACAAATTTGTCTATCATATCCGCAGACATAATTTCAGTTACTATAGGAAGCCCTGTTTCCTGCCTTGCTATTTTTAAAAGGTCTAATCCTCTAGTTCTGAGACCTTGAAAGCTGTAAGGCGATGTTCTTGGCTTAAATGCCCCACCTCTTAAAAATTTAGCACCACTTTTTTTTACATCTTGTGCAATTTTTACAATTTGCTCTTCACTTTCAACAGAACACGGTCCTGCTATAACAGCCAGCTCATCCCCACCTATAGAAGCATTTTTTACTTTTATTACAGTGTCATCCGGATGAAATAACCTATTGGACAATTTGTAAGGCTGCTGTACCTTCTCAACATTTTCCACAAATTCATTAGCTCTTATTTTATCTGCATCCACTTTTGTAGTATCTCCAACAAGTCCTAATATAGAACATTCTTTTCCATTTATTACATTCACTGTTACGTCATTCTCACTTTCAATTTTTTGTTTAAGCATGTTTATCTCTTCCTGTGTGGTTTGTGGTCTCATAATAACTATCAATTTCTAGTACCTCCTAAAATTTTATATCTTAACTTCTATGCTAGCTCTAGAAGTTATTTACCTTGAAATTTTAATTAATAATATAAAAAAGGCAGGGCTCCTAATGAGCTCTGCCTAAATTAATCAAATACATTTTGTGTACGTAAAATTATTCAATCATGTATCTACAATTATATTACTCATTAGAAAAGGATTCAATTTTTTTGAGAAGCAAAAGTAACTAGCGCTAAAATAAAAATAGCCCCAGCTAAAAGTAAAGTTAAAATAATATTTTTCACTTATTGCTTCTATTTCCTTTCTAATGATGTTTTTCATTAAATTTCCCCTCCATTGCAAATAATGCCACTAATTTTATAAATTAATTCTTAATCTATTTGTTCTCAATTATAGCATGTTTATTCCTTATGTCAACAGTAAGTTTCCAATTTTATTTATTTTTATCGTATAAAATATGAAAACTTTGCTAAAACTAATGGAAAATTATTTTAAACCATAGTATAATTAAATTAAACATTTTTTTAATATTATTAAAAATAATTATATTATATAAAATTTATGTGAATTTAAAATGTTATTTTTAAATATACTATAATTTCAGGAGGAAAGAGCATGAACACGTCTAAAAAACTGATCTTTGCTTTTTTTATGTCAGCATCTCTTATGAATAGTAAGGGCTTGGTAAGTACTGTATATGCTGCTGATGTACCAAATATGAGCAGTAGTGCTTATACTGCTGTTGGAAATATATTTGCAAAATCAGGATACACCGGGCAATGTACCTGGTTTACTTATGGAAGAGTACTTGAAAAATTAGGAATTGCACTGCCATCACAATTTTACGGTAATGCAGTAGACTGGTGGTATGCAAATGCCAGTTCAAACGTATACCCTTATGGCTCAGAACCTAAAGCAAATTCCATAGTTGTATGGGGTGGCGGTCCACATGGATATGGACACGTTGGCTTTGTGGAAGAAGTAAGTGGAGATACTGTATATTTTAACGAAGGAAACTTCAATATAAGAGGAAATTATGACGGAAGTGAAAAAACGCTTTCAAAAGAGGCTATAAAAAATAGAGGAAATTTGTACCTTAAAGGATACATATATGTAGGCGATGGCAGAAAGTCTATTCCAGCTAGCAATCCTTCGCCTAGCAATAACAGTAGTTCAAATTCAGCCCCTGTTACTAATATTTCCAAAACAGGAATTGTTAACATTTCAAATAGCAGTTCCACATTGAATGTAAGGAATGGGGCAGCTACGTCCTTTGGCGTTATAGGAGGATTAAAGAAAGGACAATCCGTTGCTATAGTAGGATCAGTTGGAAGTTGGTATAAAATTAAATATAATTCTTCTTACGGATATGTGAGCTCTTCTTTTATAAGTGCAAGCTCACAAGCTAGTCCTAGTAGTCAGCCTTCTTCTAATTCGGAAGCACAATATTTATCTCCAGCTTCTGCGAAATCAGGTTATGTTAAGCTTAGTGACAGTTCATCATCTTTAAACTTAAGAACATCTCCAGGAGGTTCTGTAATAGGATCGCTTGCTAATGGTACTGCTGTAAATATATTAGGAACTAGTGGAAGTTGGTATAAAGTAACTGCAAACGGAAAGTCAGGATATGTTTCTTCTAGCTATATAAGTAATTCACAGTCCATAGTAGCAACTGCTGCAAGCGTTCAGTCTACAACTTTGAAAACTGGTACTGTAACATTAAGTAATAAGTCTTCAGTATTAAACTTACGAAGTAACCCTTGGACTGGTCGTATTGTATCCACTCTATCTTCTGGAACCAAAGTAACCATAACAGGCACAGATGGGCGTTGGTATAAAGTAACTGTTGGTTCCTTAACAGGATATGTTCATTCAGATTACATCAAGTGATTCTTAGGTTCAGGTGGAGTTTTCTTATAAGGAATACCTTTTCTGCATCTGAACCTTATTAACAGTATTCTTAGTGTCTTTAGCACTTTAGAATACGTTATCCTTTAGGGGAAGAACTTATCCAGGCGCGTAGCAGTGCTTATCCCCCACTTTGAAGAAAAGCAGATATCCCAAATCTTTGATTTGGTGATAGTCGCTTTCACAGAGTGCGATGGGGGTGTTAGCAATGGTAGCGATCGGATAAAATAAAAAAATAATATTGTGTAGAACTATCTACACAATATTATTTTTTTATTGCCAGAAAAACATTACTTTTCTTTATTTATTTTCATTTTCATTTTAATATTTAATTTATTCATTAAATAATTTTTATCTGTTCCATCATCAGGAAAAATAACATAGCTGCATTTAAGATCATACTCACTATACTTTTCATTCATAATTTTTATTTTATTATAAACACATTCCATCTGATGAACAACTGAAACAACTTTTCTGTAATTACAGTCTGGAACTACACTTATAAACGTAGATAATCCGTATTTCTCAAATAAATCTGGTACCTTAAAAAGACTTCTCAACTTTTCATAAACCAAATCAAGTAAAATAAGATAACTGTCTTTTACTTCTATTTTCTCTTCTTGTTCTGTATAGTATTTTTTTACTAAGCTTACCATAATAATTGAAAGCTTTTTATTTTGTGACCCACATTTCATGATTTGTCTGGCAATATACTCCTGAAAATTCAAGTATACTATTTCTTCTGGTCTATCTGAATTTCTACTAGATTTTATGAGTTTCATTATTCTTTTAACTAAATTTTTACTATTGAAAGGTTTTAATATATACTCTGAAGTACCTGCTTTTATGCCTTTTATAAATGCTTCTCTAGAATTTAATTTTGTAAGTATCATTACAGGAATGTTTAATTTTTTAGCCTTTATCTTTTTAAGTACTTCAAATCCATCTTCAGTGCTTAATCCCACCTCAAGTATTATCAAATTTATTTCTTCTTTTTTATCATATAACCTATTAAAGAACTCAAAGGAATTTCCACATTCATATACCCCAATTCCAGCATCTTCTAATACGCGTCTCACCCTATATCTTACATATATCATATCATCTAATATTATAACTTTGTTCATAATTATTCATCCTATAACATCAATATTTTAACCATCCCTTTTATTAAAATTAATTTTTCCATATTCTATTTATCGTCCACTACTACTATTATTTTATATGTATATTACACTAAAGGTTCATTTCTCATATCATTCCACCATCTACCGTTATTATCTGTCCTGTTATGTAGGCAGATGAATCACCTGCCAAAAAGCATACAGTTTTTGCTATATCTTTACATTGTCCAAATTTACCCATAGGTATATCTTCGATTAAACTTTTCTTCTCATCCTCTTTTAACCAGGAGTTCATTTCCGTATCAATTACCCCTGGTGCAACTGCATTTACCCTTATATTCGAAGGTGCCATTTCCTTTGCAATAGATTTTGTAAAAAGATTTATAGCTCCTTTAGATGCAGAATAAATGGATTCACAGGCAGCACCTACATTTCCCCACATAGAAGAAATATTTATTATAGATCCTGATTTTTTAGAAATCATATGTTTTAATACAGAGTGAGAACAGTTAAGTACACCCTTTAAATTCACATCTATAATAGAATTCCACTCATCTTCTTTCATATCTACAAAAAGTCCTATTTTAGAAATTCCTGCATTATTAACAAGTATATCTATTTTCCCCATTTTACTTAATGCATATTGCACTATTCTTTCAGCATTACTATATAAACTAACATCCCCCTGTACTACCATTCCTACCGAACCGGCTTGTTTTATCATATCCAAGGTTTTATAGGCTTCTTTCTCATCTTTTTTATAATTTATTACTACATTTGCACCACATTTTGCTAAATTTATAGCAATACTTCTTCCTATTCCTCTAGAAGCTCCTGTTACTATTGCTACTTTTCCGCCTAAATTTTCCATAATGATTTTATCCTTCCTACATTAACATAAAATTTACTTTTCAATTAATATTATACATTAAATTTACTTAAAATGTGAAGAAGCTCCTCAGACCCACTTGCATTTCTCATAGTATACAAAGATATGTCCCTATTTTCATTTGCTATTTCATCTATATTATCTGATATATCTACGGATGCTTTAGTTCCATCATTTGATGACTCCACTATAATACACATTATTTTAGTTATTACTAAAAAAGACTCATCTATATTTTCCATAAGCCCACAAACCTTTTTTAATACAGATTCAAATCTCATTCCATCCTCTTCATAATCTTTGCTTATGTCCACCATTTTTCTGTAATCCGACAAAATATTTTTCTCTAAAATTTTCAATACACTTTCAGCTGATTTGGAGAGTTTTTCTACCGATTTTAAAGCACTTTTTACATTTAATTGTATATTACTTACCATATCAGAAGATTGCATAGCTAATTTTCTTACCTCTTCTGCCACCACCATAAATCCCCTGCCATATTCGCCAGCCCTTGCGGCTTCTATATTGGCATTTAATGCTAATATATTTGTTCTATCTGATATAGTTTTTATTTCTTCAGCCATTATAGAAATATTTTTTACTACTTTCACATTTTCCAGTGCATGTCTTAATTCATTACTATACTGTGTATAATAATTTTCAAAGTCATGCTTTGAGCTTTCCGTATCTTTTTTAATATTTAAAGCCCTTTCCCTTATGTTTTTTGCAAGAGCCAAGCCTTGATTTGCCTCTTTTGCTGAGTTTTTTATTTCATGCTTTATATTTGATATCTTTTGGTTCACTTCTTCTATAGAAGATAAGTTCTCCTGCATATTAGAACATATTTGTGAAGATTCATCTGAAACCAACTTTATTTCCGAATGCGATTTTTCAAACATTTTATTTACATTATCCGCAGCTTCCAAAGCTTCTCCGCTTTTTAGTTTTACTTGTTCTATAATATACTTTATTTCATTCATTGCATAATTTAATGCTGAAGCCGTATCTCCAAATTCATCTCTTTTGTCAATTTGTATTCTGTAGTTTAAATTAAACTTTGATAATTCCAGGGCATACTTTCTTATTTTATGAAGTGGTTTTTTTATAGTTCCAGCTATAAATAACCCTATAAAGAATCCTATCAAAATAAATAGAACAGTTATCATAATTATTTTGTATTTTAACATATTTACTTCACTAAATATTTCACTCTTATCTATAGTAAGCCCCAGCGACCAATTTAAGTCAGCTATTGGTGCATAGGCCATAAACATATCTTCATTATCTTTTTTATAGTATCCCGAGCCACTTTTACCCATTATCATATTTTTTTCTAAAATTGACAGTTCACTTAAAGAATGATCTTTTTTTTCATCTTCTATAGTATTATCTTTATTTAGCACCAGTTTCAAATCCTTATGTGCTACCTTAACCCCTTCCTTATTTATTATAAAACAGTATCCGCTTTTACCCAGTTTTTCATTTTGAACTAATTTATTTAAACTTTCCATACTTACATTTGAAAATAATACTCCTACAACTTTTTCATAAGAATCTTTTATTGGAACTGCCACCGCCATTATCTGCTGCCCATCCGTATTCATCACTGGATCTGAAATAGACATTTTCCCACTTAACGCATTTTTAAGGTAGTAATTCTTGGTGTCCTCTAAATTAGCTTTAGTCTTTTCACCAGTTTGCATATAAATCATACCACTTGAATCCATCACATTTAAGTTCACATATCCTAATTGTTTTGCTCTCATCTTAAGAAGAGGTGTCTGTATTGAAGTATTCATGGATTTTATAATATCATTTGATGCTAACTCTTCAATTGCTTTAACATCCTGTTTTAAAGTTGCATCTATGAGTTTAGAAGACTCTATTGCTCTACTTTCAAGCGAAAATTTTATACTATCTTCCATAGCTCTATAAGCACTGTAATAAGATGTTATTCCTAATATACTGCATATGAATATTATAAGTATTCCAATCTCACAAACTATTTTCACTCCCACACTGTTTAAAAAAGATAGATTAAACTTTTTCTTCTTACCAAAAAATAACTTTGAGGCACTTAAAAATAATTTTTTTAACATAAAATTCCTCCAGTATATAAATTTACATTAATCATATCTTTTATTTTAATGTGGTATTTTTAAGCTGTTGTTAAATAGAACTTTTTTTAACGTAAATTTAACCTATGATAACCAACATGGATATTCCAATGAAATTTACAATAATATATTTGAATTGGCTTTTTTAATATGATATAATTGTGATAATTTAAAAGGGTCGGATGAAAATAATGGGATTAAATTTTTAAACCGTTATTAGACGAACCTCTGGAGAGACTCTTATGAGCACCGAAGGGGAAAGCCAAAGTTGGGTGAAACTCTCAGGTACAAGGGACAGAGGATTTTATACAAAATGATAATTATTGACTTAATTAATAGTTATTGTTTAAAATCTTATTTTCCAGAGACTAATTTAATTTGGTCTTTTTTTTTATAATTGCTAATAATAGAATTAATCAATACAAACTATTTAAAGGAGATGGATTATAAAATGAAGTCATTTATAACTGTACTTGGAGAAGACAAAACTGGTATTATTTACAAGGTAACTTCTGTACTATTTGAAAATAACATAAATATTTTGGACATAAACCAAACTCTCATAGAAGGCTATTTTACAATGGTAATGCTAGTTGATTTATCAAAAATGAAAACAGATTTTATAGAACTAAAAAATCACCTTGAAAACAAAGCTAAAGAAATAGGAGTTGTCATTAAGCTTCAACGAGAAGACATATTCACTTCTATGCACCAAATTTAAACTAAGGAGTTGAGTTAAATGATAAATACTAAAGACATTATGGAAACCATAAACATGATTGACAAAGAAAACCTAGACATAAGAACCATAACTATGGGTGTCTCTCTTTTAGATTGTATAGATAGTGATGGAAAAAAAGCAAGAACTAAAATTTACGATAAAATAACTAAACAAGCTGAAAACCTAGTAAAAACTGCCAATGAGATTGAAACGGAATATGGTATACCCATAATACATAAAAGAGTATCCGTTACACCTATTTCACTGATAGCCCAGGCAAGCTCTGATAAAAGTTATGTAGAATATGCCAAAATTTTAGATAAAGCTACCCAAACTTTAGGTATTGACTTTATTGGGGGTTTTTCAGCACTTGTACATAAAGGTTATACTAAAGGTGACAAAATACTTATAGAGTCCATTCCAGAATCTCTAGCTGTTACTGAAAAAGTCTGCTCCTCTGTAAATGTAGGAACTACAAAAGCAGGAATAAACATGGATGCAGTAAAAGATATGGGAAGAATAGTAAAGGAAACTGCCTATCTCACTAGAGAAAATGAGAGTATAGGTTGTGCAAAGTTAGTAATATTTTCAAACGCAGTAGAAGATAATCCTTTCATGGCAGGAGCATTTCATGGAGTTGGAGAAGCTGATTCCATAATAAACGTAGGTGTTAGTGGTCCTGGCGTTGTAAAATGTGCTCTAGAAGAAGTTAAGGGGCAAAATTTCAATGTAGTTGCAGAAACAATAAAAAAGACAGCTTTTAAAATAACAAGAATGGGTCAATTAGTTGCTGGAGAAGCTTCAAAAAGATTAAGTGTTCCTTTTGGTATAGTAGATTTATCACTTGCACCTACACCTGCTGTAGGAGACAGTGTTGCAAGAGTTCTGGAAGAGATGGGCCTTGAAAGTTGTGGGTGCCCAGGTACTACTGCTGCTCTAGCATTATTAAATGATGCAGTCAAAAAAGGAGGCATAATGGCAGCATCTCAAGTTGGTGGATTAAGTGGTGCGTTTATACCTGTAAGTGAGGATGAGGGTATGATAAGTGCAGTAAATTCAGGGTCTCTTAATCTTGAAAAATTGGAAGCAATGACTTGTGTATGTTCTGTAGGTCTTGACATGATAGGTATACCTGGTGATACTCCTGAATCCACTATATCTGCCATAATAGCAGATGAATCTGCTATTGGAATGATTAATAATAAAACAACTGCCGTGAGGGTAATCCCTGTTTACGGGAAAAATGTCGGAGATGAAGCAAATTTTGGAGGACTTCTCGGAAAAGCACCTATAATGCCTGTAAGTAAATTTTCAAGTGAAAGTTTCATAGCTAGAGGTGGAAGAATTCCTGCTCCAATTCACAGCTTTAAGAATTAGATTTTCCACTTAAAAGCCCCATATATTTTTAATGTTGAATGCAAATTTAAATATAGGTATAAATAAAATTTAATTTTATTGTAAACATGTTTAGAAATACAATAATACTACGATAACATATACATAGTTACTATATATTGCTATTCTAATGATTTATATGAGGTGAGATAGTATGTTGTCAAAAAAGAAATTAGTTCGAATAAGCGAATTAGAACCAGGAATGATATCAGCAAGTGATATAACCTTTGAAAATAAAATGCTGTTAGCTAAAGATATTGCCATTACGGAATCGGCTATAGAAAAGCTAAAACAAAATATTATTGTGGACGAAGTAGAAATTTACGTAGAAGATACTTCCGAGGATCCTTTAACTGCTAAAATAGAAACGGTACAAGAACTTGAGAATACTTTTAATGAATTTTCTTACAACTTGGAAAATATATTTGATACCATATCTAATTTAAAAGCTCCTGAAATAAAGGAAGTACGAACTTTTTCAGAAAAAATACAAGAAGAGTTTAACTCTACAGGCCTAGTTATTAAAAATATAGTATTCCACGGAAGTGGCAATGATACCATTTACAGACACAGCGTAAACGTAGCAGCTGTAAGTTTTATACTTGGAAAATGGTTGGGGTTTAGCAAAAGGGATATAAATTTATTAACTTACTCAGCAGTACTACATGATTTTGGAAAAATCAAGATAAGTAAGGATGTTATAAATAAAGAGGGAAATCTCACCCCAGAAGAATATAAAATTTTTAAAACTCATCCTGCCATAGGTTATAATTTTGTAAAAGAGATCCCCTATTTAGATTCTTCCGTAAGTTATGGTGTATTAATGCATCATGAGAGAATGGATGGGTCTGGGTATCCATTAGGTATTAAAGAAGATAAAATTCATAAATTTGCTAGAGTAATAGCTATTGCAGATTTGTTTGATGATTTAAGCTCCAATAGATATTGTAAAGAACTAAGCGGTCCTTTTGAAGCTTTAGAAATTATTCAACAGCAAAGCCTTGGGAAACTCGATTGCCAATATTGTACTATGTTTTTAAATCACATAGTAAACTACTATATGGGTGAAAATGTACTTTTAAATAATGAGCAATGTTGTAAAGTCATCCAAGTTGACATGAATGATTTGAGAAATCCTCTTTTACTTGATGACAATGGATTCCTTGATTTAAAAAAAGAAAAAGATTTATATGTTAAAAAGCTGGTTATTTAATAACCAGCTTTTTGTTCACTTTTTATAACATTTTGTTTTACAGTTGTATACATTTACTAATAATTAGCGTCAGTTCCATATAATAATCACTAAATCCTTGCTTTTTATATACGATATAGTATTATAGACTATGGTTTAATTACTTTTTAACAAACTATTATTACATTATATAACATAGGAGGCTATTATTTATGATAAAATTTACCGATAATGATAAAATTGACTTAGATTCATTAGAAATACAGGATGTTTTGGATATTAATACACTTCAAAAATTTCAGGATAACTTTGCTGATAGTATGAATATTGCAAGTGTTACAGTTGACAAAAATGGACACCCTGTAACAAAACCAAGCTCTTACACTGACTTTTGTTTAAATCTCACCCAATCAACTTCCAAAGGAACTTCCCGCTGTGCAGAGTCACACCGCAGGGGAGGTGAAGAAGCAACAAGGACTGGCAAACCATATATTTATACTTGCCATGCGGGTTTGATTGATTTTGCTGCTCCTATAATAATAGAAGGCAAATCAATAGGAACAATACTTGGTGGACAAGTTGCTTATTCTAAAGTAGATGAATCAGTCGTTCGAAAAAATGCCGCAGAAATGGGTATAAACGCTGATAGATATGTAGATGCATCGAACAAAGTCTATACAGTAAGTGAAAAAAGCGTAAGAGCAGCTGCTGAAGTTTTATTTATCGTGGCAAATGCACTTTCCAAAATAGGTTATGAGGCACTTTTACTTGGTGTATCTACTAAAAATTTATCTGAAAATTTCGGCCAAATTTCAGCAACTATGGAAGAGCTAGCTGCTTCAGCTGTAAATGTAAGCAACAATCAACATCTTTTAAATGAAGAAATAAGCAGAGTTAAAAATATATCTATGGATATAAATTCTATATTAAATTCCATAAAAAGTATTGCAGATCAAACAAAAATGCTTGGTTTAAATGCTTCTATAGAAGCAGCTAGAGCTGGAGAAGCTGGAAAAGGATTCAGTGTAGTAGCTGCAGAAATAAGAAAACTATCTCAGGATTCTAAAGAAACTGCTTCTAAAATAACAGATCTTACTAAAAAAATACAGGAATCTGTAGATAAGGCACTAGAAACTTCCAGTTCCACTTTTGAAACTACAGAACAACAGACATCTGCAATAGAAGAAGTATCTGCTAATGTCCAGGAAGTTTCCGTAGTAGCAGACACATTAAGTAACATGGCAAATAAGAAATAGTTATGAATTGGTAGTTAAGAATTAATAGTTATGGATGATTTTCTTACGCTTTTCACTATTAATTCTTAACTCTCTCATATATAAAATTTTTACTTAACATAAAAAAATTGTAAATTAATCAATTTACTTAGTGGATAGTGACAAGTGCTATATGGCAAGTGAATGAGTCTTTTTATTTTAAATCATATCTTTTTAATAATATCCACGTATTTTTATTCCACATATAAAGGGATATATTATCAAAATACTCGTCAAAATCACAGGGATATTTGTTCACATAATCCCATATTTCTTTAAATTTGTCCTGTATCCTCTTTGACACTATAGTACAATGAAATACCTTATTTTTACCCTCGTTGGATTTAAAATTTATCCATGGGATTTTGCTAAGTTCATCTATAAGTTCATCATGTGTTTTCTTTGCCTCAGGTGACACCTTCACATTCATATAAATTACATCTTTCCTAAACTTACCATATTCCTGGATTTTTATTTGGGTCTTATGATTGTTTTTTTGAAACTCTTGTAAAACCTTCAACATATCTTCAATTTTATCCGTTTCAAAAGGTGCCTTTATTGTAAAATGAGCCGGTAATTTAGCTTTCCTCTTTTTAAATTTATAGCATACATCATTTCTCAACTTTTCATGAAATTTTAGTGCATTACCACCTATAGTACATACAAGAACATATCGTTCCAATTTTATGCCTCCTTTCAATGCAAATATTACATTATATTTTCACCATATTTAAAATTGAAATACCTAATTTTATTTTTTTGTCCGATGACTACCTGCTCTAATACTCCCACTTCTCCAAGTGGTAGTAAAGAGCAGCTACGTCCCTGGATAACGATTTCTAAGCATCAGGTGGAGTCAAAAAACTCCATCTGATGCCAAGAACTCTGTTTATCAATGCTTTATTACAGTTAAAACTAAACTTATTAAAAATGTTATTGCAGAAAGCAATACAGCTAAACTCAAAAAAACCGTTATGAGAACATTATATTTAACTATGTTTTCAATTGATAAATATTTTGTCCACCCAACAACATTAAACATTAACAATACTAAAAATATAGTAATTAATCCTCCTGAAGCCCCCCTAATATCCGCATAACTCAATGATATATGAGAACATATGCAGATTGCTATAAATAAAAACATGTAAAAGTATATATTGTGAAAGTTAGCAGTAGAAAATATATTTTTTATCAAAACTTTATACATACTAAATATATGTACAGCTACAGCTTTGTTTATAACAGTTACATGGGAATTTACCTTTAAAATACTTATAAATTCATCATAAGCTCTAGGTATCATAAAACGCATTAGCGCAACTACAGACAAGATACCTCCAAATATAGGTGCAGTTCCTATAAAAAAATTTCCTACCTGCTGATAAATACTATTTTGATTATAACTGTGCTCTACATATCCCATTACCCCATTTTCATCAGGCTTTTGCAGAAGCTTTACAGCAGTTATTTTATGTCCAAAAATAGCTGCAAATATTGCATGACTCATTTCATGTACTGGAACCCCTATAAATCCCGTTATCATTATGGATTTCATGCCAAAACTTCTAGCAAAATTTTTTATAGTGTAGTTTCTCATAATTCCAAGTAGCATTCCAACTAGTATTATTATGCCTGTCAAATACACTGTTTCTATACAGGTCCTAATTAACATTTGTATTAAAAATCTCATAATTGTCTCCACTTTCTATATTATTTCATAAACTTAAAGGTCTGTTAAACATATACTTATAACAATCTTCTTCCTTAAAGCCGCATTTCAAATATACTTTTTCAGCATACTTTGTCCAAAGAAATTTACTTGTATCTTTTATAGCCGGATATTTATTTATAAATTCAATTAGCTTTTTTCCCAATCCTCTTCTTCTATACTTTTCATCAATAATTACATCTAATATTAAGCTGTAAACAGCATAATCACTTACAACTCTTGCAAACCCAATTTGTATATCATTATGATAAATTGCAAAACAAAGGGAGTGCTTAATTGTCTTAGCAATAACTTCAGCAGGTCGGTTTTTAGCCCAATGAGATTGTCTTAGTAAATTACAAACTTCTTCTAGTTTAATTTTATCAACATTATCTGTAAATATGTATTCACCATTTACTATTTCCATTACAAATCTCCCTTCTAAAACTTCATTTTAATTTACCGCTTTTTTAAACACTATAAGACATGTTCTTTAATATATATTTCCATATTGCAACAGCAGAATTCTTCTTACCATCTACCCTATCCAAAACTTTTTTCAGTTCTTTTATACTTTCTTTATAAGAGGGATTTCCTGCTACAGTTTTTACTGCAGATTGTATGTTATTTGCATTCCATTTGTGTATGGGAATTCTTATTGCTCCACCTCTAGTTGCTACATTATCAAGATTTATCTGCTGTTCTGGCTGTATGGCAAATCCAACAATAGGTGTTCCACTTGCAATGGCAGTCTGTATTGTACCCTGTCCACCATGAGATATAACCACATCTGCAAGTGAATTAACTAGTGGCGCTGGTACAAATGCATCTGTTATATAAATATTTGAGCTATCTTTTGCACAGGCAATTGCTTCATCAATTGGACATACTGCCTTAGGAGCTAAAATTACTGCACTCCATTTCTTGCCTATACCTTGAGTTAACGCCTTTATAGCCTCAAACAGATATTCCTTTTTTCCTGAACTTCCAAGAGTACAAAAAATTTTTAAGTTTTTATTATTATGGTTAAAAATTTTAAAAATATTTTCATCTACTACTCTATCATTTAAAGAAGATGCATACAATGGTCCTACAATTTTAAAAGTATCTGGTAGCGTGATACCTTTATAAAATTCCTCAAAGTCATTTACAATTGTAAGGTCAGCTCTCAGCATATCAAATAAATTATTTATGGATTGTCCCTTGTAATTAAATTTTCTAAAAGCTTCTCTAATATTAGTTTGTACAAATGATGGATTTTTTAACATTAAAGATTTTGGTATAGATTTTATTATTTTTTTACGAAGCTTTAATGGTAGATATGTTAGAGGCCTTACCATGTCCGGAATATCTTTCATCAATTTATTAAGAGTGTCTTCATGTAAAGGTATTGGAAGATAGCAAATACCAAGCACTGGTTTATTAAGCATTCTACGTGCAATACCTGCTATTGGGTAAAAACCATGTATAACTACATCAGGCTTTAATTCATTAAGTGCATCAATTTCTCCCTTAATCAATTCAAAAGCAAGTTTTTTATCACCGATTAAATTAAAACTAGTAGGTTTAAAATCTTGATGAAATCCTATTCCAGGAAGTTTAGGATTACACTTATAAATTTTAAATCCATTAGAAATTACTTTTTCTTCAAACCTACTCCCTGTAGATAAAAAAACTATGTCTACTTCATAGTTCTCAGGACAAAATTTCCTAATTCCATCTGCTATCTCAAGAGCACGCGTTGCTTCTCCAGCATCTGAAAGTATAACTGAAAAAGCAATAGTTAAATATTTTTTCATGCTTATATAGCTCCTTCCAATGTAATCTTCCACTTGATAAAACTTTAAATTTACCTCTGCAATTTTTTACTATATATAAGTAAATGATTATATTATACTATAAAAAAACTTAGGAGGATTTATACATGAACTGTACTGATAAAAAATGCGTTATTATAATTGATAAAGAACTGCCTTTAGGATTAATTGCCAACACCTCAGCTATCTTAGGTTGTACCTTAGGTAAATCTATAGGGAGTATTGTTGGTGAAGATGTTTCTGATATAGGCAACTTTCCACATAAGGGAATTGTAAAAATACCAATACCAATACTATCATCAACCAAAAATAAAATAAGGGATTTATATACTATAGTAAAAGAAAAATACAGCAAAGAAATAACCATAATTGACTTTAATGACATAGCTCAAAAATGCAAAATATACGATGATTACATACAAAGATTATCTTGCACTGATTCATCAGAATTAAACTATCTCGGAATTTGTTTATATGGTAGTAAAAAAACAATTACAAGCTTAACCGGAAGCTTGCCGACATTAAAATAAAAAAATTTCATTAACAATAACTGCACCATTTATAGGCTGCAGTTATTGTTTATACATACCTGGTGTAACTCCTGTATAATCTTTAAAATATTTTATAAAATGACTTTGATCATAAAATCCAGATTCCAGCGCTGCATCCGTAAAACTTCTATTTTTTCTTATAAGCCTTTTGGCATAATTTATCCTTAGATTAGTTATATACTTGTGTGGTGATATTCCATAACAATTCTCAAATTGTCTAACTACACAGTATTTACTCATATGTGACATTTCAGCTAAATCTTTCAACGTTAAATTATTTAGATAATTTTTATCTATGTATTTTTTAATTTTTTCTAATTCAGCTAGATTGGAAACTTTAACGGCTTGCTCATTCCAATTTTTGTCCCTGTCATATTCTAAAAAGGAAATATAATTTATAAGTTTAGTCTCATTTTCAATATTCATTATGTTATTTTCAATGTCTGCAAATAATTTGTAAGCATTTTTAAATGCAATTTTATTTAATTTTATATATGAAAATTTTATACCTAAGTTATCTCTATTAAATACAGTTTTAAACCAATCTTCATTTATATAAATCATTCTAAAATTCCAATTTTTATAGCTATAAGGAGTACATTTGTGAACTGTATTTTGTGGTATTATCAAAATTGTATTTTCCGAGATTTCATATTTTCCACTTTGCATTTTTGTACTGCAACTTCCCTTTTCAACTAATCCAATAGAGATTTCATTATGGAAATGTTCTTTACATGAATGTATTGAGTTTTCACATTTTTTTATTTCTACATTTCCATTATAATCACTGAAATAATATCTTATTCCCTGCATTTTTCCTCCACACTATTTTTTGTATACTCAACTTTAGCACATATAAAATTTCTTTAGTTAATAGTTAAGAATTAAAAATCAATAGTTAATGTGGATTTTTTTCCGTTACACTATAAAAAATCTTTGATTAAGCTTTTCATCACTTGTTTCGCTAAAGCGAAGCATTGCTGATTTATATAAATTAAAGATTTTTTGCGACAGCTAAAAATCATCCTTCACCATTAATTTTTCATTATTAATTCTTAACTTGCGAAGCTTTGATTCGCATTATTTTTAAACTGCAAAAGCTGAGTTATATATTATTTATAAGAATATTAATAAATAGTTGCCTTTAATTAACTACTAGTATATTTTATAGTATAGGTTACTTTTTTTAAGATTTCAATTGTATATACATAAAACTTATTTACAAAATTTATGGAGGTGATAAATATATGATAACTATTCAAGAAAAAGCCCTTAAATATGCTAAAAAAATTCAAGGCTGTTTTTTAATTAGAACTCGTTCTAACTGTATAAGCTGCTGAACAAGTGAGATGACGAAAGTCACAAATCTCAGTGTTGAGGTTTTAAAATATTTTAATAAAGAAGAAATTTATGATGAATATGAATATTGTGGAATTAAAATTTATATATTGAGTAGTTTAATTTTAGAAGAAAACGTTAATATATTCATGCTTCCTAAAATTCCATTCATGAAACCTGCTTTCAGTGCAAGCGGGATAAAATATAATTAAAAATTAATAGTTAAGGATTTAACCTAAATTCATGAATTCAATAGGCATACTTTGTAAATACTAAATATGTTAAAAATTATTTATAGAGGAGGAAGCATGATATGACAAAGAAATTAAAGACCATGGATGGGAATCAAGCTGCTGCTGAAGCTTCCTATGCTTTCACAGATGTTGCAGCTGTTTATCCCATAACACCATCTACTCCGATGGCTGAACTTGTAGATGATCTATCCTCCCATGGTAAAAAAAATATATTCGGTCAACCAGTTAAACTTGTTGAAATGCAATCCGAAGCTGGTGCTGCTGGAGCTGTCCACGGATCATTGGCTGCTGGTGCACTGACAACTACATACACTGCTTCACAAGGACTACTTCTTATGATACCTAATATGTATAAGATTGCAGGTGAACTGCTGCCTGGGGTATTTCATGTAACTGCCCGTGCAATTGCAACTCATGCACTATCAATTTTTGGTGATCACCAGGATGTTATGGCAACAAGGCAAACTGGATTTGCGCTTTTAGCATCATCAAGTGTTCAAGAAGTTATGGATTTAGCAAATATTGCCCACCTTTCTGCAATTAGAGCTAGCATTCCTTTTTTACATTTTTTTGATGGTTTCAGAACATCTCATGAATATCAAAAAATTGAAGTAATTGACCATGAGGATGTGGCAAAATTAGTTGATTATAATGCAATCCAAAAATTTAGAGACAAATCTTTAAATCCAGAACATCCTTCAGTTAGAGGAACTGCTCAAAATCCCGATATTTATTTTCAGCAAAGAGAATCTTCAAATAAGTTCTTTGATGCTGTTCCAGATATTGTTGAAGGCTATATGAGAGAAATAGAAAAACTTACTGGAAGAGTATATCATCCATTTGATTACTATGGAGATCCAAATGCGGAATATATAATTGTTGCTATGGGATCAGTTTGTGATACTGTAGAAGAAACTGTAGATTATTTAAGACAAAATAATGAAAAAGTAGGACTTATAAAAGTACACTTATACAGACCATTTTCTTCTTCTTACTTCTTTAAATATTTACCTAAAACAGTTAAAAAAATTGCTGTTTTAGATAGAACAAAAGAACCTGGTTCTACAGGAGAACCTCTTTATTTAGATGTAGTAAATTTATTTTATAATAATGCAGATAAACCTGTAATTGTTGGTGGAAGATATGGATTGGGTTCAAAAGATACAACACCTTCTCAAATTTTAGCTGTATTTAAAAATCTTAAAAATCCTAATTCAAAAAATAGATTTACAATCGGGATAGTTGATGATGTTACAAATACATCTCTGGCTGAGGAAGAAATAATAGATACAACACCAGAAGGAACTATAAGATGCAAATTCTATGGTTTGGGATCAGATGGTACTGTAGGTGCAAATAAAACAGCAGTTAAGATCATAGGCGATAAAACAAATTTATATTGTCAGGCTTATTTCTCCTACGACAGTAAAAAATCAGGTGGAAGTACAGTTTCTCATTTGAGATTTGGCAATAAACCAATAAAATCACCTTATCTAGTTTATGAATCAGATTATACTGCTTGTCACAATAAATCCTTTATTTACAATATAAATGTATTAAAAGGATTGAAGAAAAATGGAGCATTCGTTTTAAACTGCCCTTGGAGTGAAAACGAATTAGATGAACATCTTCCAGCTTCAATGAGACGGTATATTGCTGAAAATAACATACAATTTTATATAGTAGACGCAGTTTCAATAGCACAAAAAGTTGGATTAGGTTCTAGAATAAATATGATAATGCAAGCTGTATTCTTTAAACTAGCTAATATAATTCCTGTAGATCAGGCAATCCAATACTTAAAAGACTCTGTAGAATACGCCTATGGTAAAAAAGGCGAAAATATAGTTAATGCAAACAAAGCAGCAATAGATGCAGGAGCAAATGCTGCCCATAAAGTTACTGTACCAGAATCCTGGAAAAATGCTAAAGATCCAGATATGCCAAAAAAAGAATTTCCTGATTTTGTAAATAAAATTGAAAAACCTATGGCAAGACATGAAGGAGATGAACTTCCAGTCAGCGCTTTTAATGGAATGGAAGATGGTTCTTACCCACTTGGTGTAACAGCCTACGAAAAGCGTGGGATTGCAGTTTTCATACCTGAATGGCAAATTGACAAATGTATTCAATGCAATCAATGTTCCTATGTTTGCCCTCACAGTGTAATAAGAGCCTGCTTACTAGATGATAGAGAAAAAGAAAATGCTCCTGAAAATTTTCTAACAAAAAAACCTGTTGGTAAAGACCTTGAAAACTTACATTATCGTATTCAAATAAGTCCACTCGATTGTACCGGATGTGGAAATTGTGCAGATATATGTCCTGCTCCAGGAAAAGCTTTGATAATGAAACCTGCAAAAGAAGAAATAGAAGAACAATCTGATAATTTTGAATATGCCATGAAAATTACTCCTAAAGAAGGATTAATGGATTTGCATACAGTAAAAGGAAGTCAATTTGCAAGGCCACTCCTGGAATTTAACGGTGCCTGTCCTGGCTGTGGAGAAACTCCTTATATTAAACTTTTAACTCAACTTTATGGAGATAGAATGATGATAGCAAATGCAACAGGCTGTTCATCAATCTGGGGAGCAAGTGCACCTGCAATAGCCTACACTACAAATAATTTTGGCAAAGGTCCTTCCTGGGGTAATTCATTATTTGAAGATAATGCAGAATACGGATATGGAATGTTCCTTGGTGTAAAACAAATGAGAGAACTATTAGCTGATTTGATGGAAACAGCCATGACAATGGACATTAATTCTGAACTGAAAGAAGCCTTTAAAGAATGGCTTGCAGGATTCAATGATGCAGATACTTCAAAAAGAGCTTCTGCAAAAATACTAAAAATCCTGAACAATGAAAGTTTAAAAAATAATAGTATTTTAAATGAAATATTTATGAAGAAAGATTATTTAATCAAAAAATCTCATTGGCTAATCGGCGGTGATGGATGGGCCTATGACATTGGATTTGGCGGTGTAGATCAAGTACTTGCCTTAGGCGATGATGTAAATATATTTGTTATGGACACAGAAGTCTACTCAAACACTGGTGGTCAATCGTCAAAATCAACTCCTACAGGAGCAGTTGCGAAGCTCGCTGCCAGCGGTAAAAAAATAAGGAAAAAGGATCTTGGTTTGATGGCCATGACTTATGGATACGTATATGTAACTCAAATAGCCATGGGGGCAAACATGAACCATACCATTAAAGCAATTACAGAAGCAGAAGCTTATAAAGGTCCTTCTCTAATCATAGCCTATGCACCTTGTATAAACCATGGTATCAAAACTGGAATGGGTACTAGTATTGCAGAAGAGAAAAAGGCTGTTGAATCCGGTTACTGGCACCTATATAGGTATAATCCTCTATTAAAACAGGAAGGTAAAAATCCTTTTATATTAGACTCCAAAGAGCCTACAAAATCATATATAGACTTTATTAATGGAGAACTCCGTTATTCTTCATTAAAAACTATCTTCCCTGATGCAGTTGAAAAAGCATTTAAAGAATCTGAAAATAATGCTCATGAAAGATATGATATTTACAAGAAATTATCATCAATAAAATATTGATTACAATCAATGAATCTTACTTAGTGGGAGTTTGTTTCTCCCACTAAGTTTAGATGAATTATCTAGGGGCGTATCTACTGTTATCTTCCGCTTTGATAGAAGTGGAAGTGTTACAGTAGGTAGCCATCAGATAAAAGACCTAACCAATCAGTTAGGTCTTTTATAATAGGAATTATTTTTCATTAGAATCTACATATTCTTTAGCATTCTTAACATCAAATTCACTTGGCACTGATACTTTTGAAACTGGTTTTTCCTTATGGATATTTGCCCATGCTGCAGTATCGTGTTTTTCAATTGGCAGTTCCATGGAACCATCTTTAGTTCTATCTCCTTCCACAATAATTCCTCCTCTCATACATATTATCTTCAATTTTAAAAAATGTATGAAAAAATATGAATTAATCAAATTATATTCACTAAAATTTTCACAGTATTACAGCTTTATTCATTAAAATATAATAACTTTTATATATTCTTTTAATAATCAGCTATTAAAATGATATAAAATACTATTAATATACTAGGAGATGATCTAATGAATAAAACTATAAATATTAAATTACTAAGCTTATTGTCAGGATTAATAGTTCTCGGTTCATTATTTATAGGATGCAGCAGCGTAAATTCTAAGAGTATAAGTAATGAAACTATTAAGGATTCATCAGTACCTCAAAATTTAATAGTACCAACTTTAGCTTATAATGATAATAGCATTACTTTAGCATGGCACAAGCCAGACAATTACAAAGACATTACTAAATATAACATCTATTTGAATGGAAAATACATAGGTAATACAAATAGTATATCATCCAAGTCCAAATCATTGGTTGATAACTTTTATAAAGATCCTAGTAATAATTCAGCCGTAAAAATAAGTGAGCATACTTATACTGTTACAGGACTTAAACCAAATACCACTTATAAATTTACTGTTAGATCTGTTAACAATAATGGAACTGAATCAAAGGACAGCAATACCATTATTGAAACTACAACTAAAATACCAAAAATATTTGATGTAACTAGATATGGAGCTATTGGTGATGGACAATCCCTTGATACAAAGTCCATTCAAGCTGCTATTGATGCTTCTACTAATGGTTCAGAAGTGATTCTTCCATCGGGAAAGACTTTTAAGTCAGGTGCACTTTGGTTGAAACCTGGTATTATTTTCAGAGTAGATGGAACTCTTATTGGCTCAGATAACCCGGAGGATTATATAAAAACTGATGCTACATCAAAAGATACCAATAAAAGTAATGCTCTTATTAATGCTATTGGCACTAATAACAGCAAAGATTTAAAAATAATTGGAAGCGGCACAATAGACGGAAACGGATGGAAACAGGGTAACGCTGATGCCCTCACTGGATTCCCAAATTCTTTAAAAAGCAGCTTAAAAACAGTTTCAGGAAATGGTATCCTGGCAGCCAATCAATTTAAGTTAGCAAAAAATAATGGACTTTCTGATACTAAGGCCTATTCTACGAGATCAAATCTTGTTTCAATTAGCCATATAGATAATGTATATTTAGGTGACGGTCTTTCTTTTGAAAATCCTTCACAGCACACTATTGTAACAAGTCACTGCAATAACACAGTTTTAAACGGTGCCCTTGTTAAAACTTTTGATTGTAATAACGCAGATGGTATCGATTTTGATTCAAATGGTTTAATCGTATTAAATAGTGTATTTGATACTGGTGACGACGATATAAATTTTACGGCTGGAAAAGGTGCAGAAGATGAAAAAACTCGCAACCCGGTAGACAATGTATGGATATTTGATAATTACTTTGCCCACGGTCATGGTGCTGTAGTAGCTGGAAGTAATACAGCTGCTTGGATAGAAAATATTCTTGCCGAAGACAATGTGTTAAATGGCACAGGTGCAGGCCTTAGATGTAAAACAACACCACAAACAGGTGGTGGTGCAAAAAATATAACCTTTCGTGATTCTGCACTCAAAAACATTACTGACAGCGAAGGTGAACCTTTTACTTTCACATCCAATTATTCTGATTCAAATAAAGCTCAAGGCTTTAAACCAGCTTTAAATCTACCACAATTTAAAGATATTTCCGTTATCAATTGTAGCATAGACAGTTCGAAAAGTAATGCTATATTTGTGTCCGGACTAAAAGATTCCTATGATGACAACATAAATTTTGCAGACACATCATTTAAAAATACAAAACCTGCTAGTATAAATTATCTTAGTAATAGTACATTTAAAAATATAACATTTGATGCTAATATAAAAAATCCTTGGATTACAAGTAACTCTAAAAATCTTGTTTTTGAAAAGTAGTTGTACCTTGTTTTCTATTTAAAAATAAATCACTTGAGGCAATAAGAATTTTTTATCTATTCTATTGCCCAAGTGATTTTATTATAGTCACTTTACCTCACTTGTCATTTATAAGTATGTCCATCATCTTATCTGTATTATTTAAAAAACTCTTCATCACTTGATAGTGTTCTGTTTCTTCATATCTAACTTTTTTAATAGAGTCCTTTATCTCATATATAACTGCGTCAGGATATGCCATTATAATTGGAGAATGAGTTGCTATGATAAACTGTGAATCTTTTTCTATAAGTTCATGTATTTTTGAAATCATAGCCATCTGCCTGGATGGAGATAGTGCTGCTTCTGGTTCATCTAATATGTACAATCCCTTTCCACTAAACCTATTTATAAATACTGAAAAGAAAGACTCTCCATGAGACTGCTTATGTAATGAACGTCCACCATAATACGATAAAAGTCCTGGAGTTTGTTTTTCAAGATCATCAATATTTGTTGCAAGATTATAAAAACTTTCTGCCCTTAAAAAGAATCCATCCTTCGGAGCTCTAATACCCTTAATCAATCTAATGTAATTATATAATTTCGAATGAGTATCACAGGTTGCAAAATTAAAATTTTTAGTTCCCCCTTCAGCATTAAATCCAGATAAAACAGCAATTGCCTCAAGAATTGTAGATTTACCAGTCCCATTTTCTCCTACAATAAATGTAACCTTAGGATGGAACTTTAAACTGGATAAATTTTTTATAACTGGTAAACAAAATGGGTATGTTGAAAAAGATTTTATCTTATCTCTCCTAAGCTCTATACTTCTTAAATACTGATTAACATCCGTTCTTTCCATAACTTCTTCACAACCACCCTAATATGTAATATTAATTCCTAGTACTTTCACTTTCTCACTGATCTTATTTGCTACATTTTTTAACTCATTTTCAATATACTTTATACCTTTAAACCTCATGCGGCTAATAGGTCCTGAAACACTTATCCCTGCTGCAATCTTTCCTTTACTATTATATATTGGTGCAGAAATACATCCTAAACCATATTCATACTCTTCTATATCGTAAGAAATTTGCTCTGCTATTATCTTTTTTCTTTCTAACAAAAAATCCTCATAATTTGATATAGTGTTTACTGTTCTTTTTTGATTATGCCTTTTAAAATAAGCTTTAATCATTTCGTCATCCTGATAACTAAGAAATATTTTTCCCATAGATGAACAATGCAGAGGAGATACGGGTATTAATCTTGAAACAAGTACTGAACTTTCTCCATTTACACTGGAAATTGTCACTACATTATCCTCATCTAATATTCCCAAATTTGTAGATTCTCCAGTTTTTGCAGAAAGATCAACCATAAAAGGTTTTGCAATCAAATTTAAGTCAACTTTGGATTTCACTTTTTCACTATACTGAATAAAGATTAACCCTAAACCATATTTCCCATTTTTATCTTTTTCTATAATAGAATTTTGAAAAAGGGTATTTAAAATTCTATATACTGTTGCTTTAGGTAAGTCAAGATTAGAAGATATTTCGGAAACACCAATAGGAACCTCTGATTTATATATTTCATTTATAATTTGAATCGCTCTATCAACCATAGAAATACTATCATAATTTTGTGAATTATTAGTCAAAAGGGACTCCCTCCTCTATTACACTATGTTAATATAATAATATTATCTATAAATTACGTCAATTTATTATTGAATATTTATAAACATTGTTGAATATTTATTGAAAATATTTTGATACATGCTATAATAGTTTTTGAAACACCGTTTCAGAATCAATTTTCATTATAAGGAGATAATTTAGCATGAAAAATAAATTTTTATCTAAAAGATATTGGAATAGTATATCCACTCCAATGGGTGAAAGTAATGATCTTTTAAAAAAATTTGATGATATTATTGATTTCAGTCTCGGAGATCCTGATATTACAACTAGTGAAATTATAATAAAAAAAGCATTTGAAGATGCCATGAATGGCCATACACACTATACAGACTCTTTAGGTGATCCAGAACTTCGTAAAGAAATACGCAAATTTTACTTAAATAAATATGATTATAACGTTAAAAGTGATGAATGCATGATCACTACAAGTGGATGTCATGCAATGTGGTTGACTCTAGAAGCCATTCTCGATGATGGAGATGAAGTCATAATACATGATCCTTATTTTACTCCATATCCACAGCAAATAAAACTAGCTAGAGGTATTCCTGTACATCTTGAAACCTTTGAAGAAGAAGGATTTCAAGTAAATCCTAAAAGATTAGAAAACTTAATTACTAATAGAACAAAAGCGATAATAATAAATACACCAAACAACCCTTCAGGAACATGTTTTAAAAAGGAAACACTTAAAGAAATTGCAGAAATTGCTATTAAATATGATTTAATCGTAATTGCGGATGATATTTATACACTATTTAGCTACGAAGAACCATTTATTCCAATTACTACTCTTGAAAAAATGCGTGAGCGTACAATTACAATTGGCAGTTTCTCCAAAAACTATGCCATGACAGGATGGAGAATAGGCTACCTTATTGCACCTTCATTTATCATTCAAACTGCTAAAGATATAAATGAAAATAATGTGTTTGCCTCACCTTCAATATCCCAGCGTGCTGCGATTCATGCACTTAAAAATAGAGATAAAATACAACCGCAGATTGCTTGCGAATATAAAAAGAGGATTTTTTACGCCTATGATAGAATTTGTTCAATTCCAAATATGTCAGTTTTAAAGCCACGGGGTAGTATTTACCTTTTTGTCAATATAAAAGCTACAGGACTTAGTTCAAAAGAAGTAGCAGATAAAATGCTAAATGAGGCTCATGTTCTTGTACTTCCTGGTAATGCTTTCGGTAAATGTGGTGAAGGATACATACGACTTGCCATGACAGTAAATACCAAAAAAATGAATGAAGCATTTAATCGTATAGAAAAAATGAACATTTTTAATAAATGCATGGTATCTGCCTTGTAACAGAGGGCTTCTTTGAAGCCCTACAATATACTACTTTGTAATTTGTAATATTTACTTCCAGCGTATATCTGCTTTTCTCCTTGGTACAGTTCTTAGATATTTCACATTAGGATATCCAACTATCATGAAAGTTACAACCTTTCTCCCTTTCTTAACTCCAAGAAACTTACTTATTTTTTCATCCATTTGGGCAGCCACAGCAGAAAAACCACTAAACAACGTTCCAAGTCCTAAAGAATTAATCATAAGTTCCATATTTGAAGATGCTAAAGCTCCATTTACTTCCTGTCTTGCCGTAACAACTATTACTACTGGAGCATTAAAAAATAATCTATCGTTTTTAGGGTTTTCTTTATATTCCTTATACATATCAATCCATATTTTAGCATATCTTTGATAAAGTATATTTTTTTCATTTGTATCTTTAAGTATTTTTTCTCCAACTTGATTTAAACTTTCAATTATTAATTTTCTTAAATCCTGTATTCCATCTCTTACAACTATATAAGATACATCCTGCATATTGCTTGCTGTTTGGGTAAATCTTCCGGCTTCTATAATTTTAAGAATTTTTTCATCTTCTATTTTTTTATCCTTAAACTGTCTTATAGTTCTTCTGAACTTGATAAAATTTAATAAAGTATCAGCATCTACGGAAAAATCTTCTTTATTGTATTCTTTTATATCTTCCATGTTATATTCGTCTGTTGATACTGCACTTTTAGGACACACCGCAATACAGTGCCCGCATTTTATGCAAGTAATATTATTTATTTTAGCTTTACCATCTATTATCTCTATGTCTCTTGCAAAACAATCTTTAACACATTGTCCGCATCCTATACACTTTTCACTATTTACATTCATCATAAAGTCTCTACTCCTTTTTCAATGTAATTTTATCCGATGACTATCTACTCTTAATATTCGCCTTTCTCTAAGTGAAAGTATTAAGAGTAGTTACATCCCTGGATAACGATCTCTAAGCATTATGTGGAATCAAAACTCCATCTGATGCCAAGAATTCTGTTTATACTTTCTTTATTCATATTTTAAAGCAGGGTTGCTTTAAAACATAATATACCATTACTAAAACCTTTAATGAGATTTCCCTCATATTTTATATAAACCGGATTACCACTATAAACAGGATGAACATACTTTACTTCTATTTCATTGGTTTGAGATGTATCACAAAGTTCTTTCAGTATAAATAATCCTTGTACAACAGGATTTTCCGTGAGATGAATAGAATTTGTATCTCCTGTAAGATGACTAAAATCTGCAATTTCTTTTTTTGAAAAATTACGCCATAAAGTACCCACATCTTTGATAGATTCTAATTGAGTAGCTTCTTTAACTGTAGCATTCATCATTAAATAAACTGTTAATGTTTCTACAACTTCATTATTAACATATCCACTACAGTTGATTACAGAAAGTCGTCTATTGCTTTTTATAATCTCATTTTTATAAGTTTCTTTATCTGATTTTGATTGAAATCGTTGATATTTTACCTTGGCAATAAATGCACCATCATAAAAAAAATCATCCTTTGTAGCAAATGCTCTAAATAAATCTATCATTTTATTCCCACCTTATAAATACTTTATACAATATATCTAAGCTATTTTTCATCCGATGGCTAGCTACCAGCCGTAATACCCTTCTTATAAAGTGGGGAATAACGGCTGCTACGACTCTGGATAAAGATTTCCCCTAAAGGATAACGTCTTCTAAGTGCTAAAGCACTAAGAATCCTGTTAATAAGTTTCAGATGGAGAAAAAACTCTACCTGAAACCAAGAACTCTGTTTATATTTTCTATTTGTGACTTATATTTAAGATATAGCAATAGTTTTACTTAGTGTATTCTGTAAGTAATCTTTTAAATCCATCATAATTGTATTTAAACGCAAATCTCACCACATTTCTTCGTTCATCCCCATTCATATCACCTTCCAGGGAATCCAGTAACATATTAAGCATATTGTAAAACACCATTCTTATTACTTTATAATTTTGAGTTGTCCTACAGTTATCTGCAAAATTATATTTTTGCAGATAACTACATTCCCGCTGTATTATATTTTCTAATATCTCTTCTTTCAAATTTTCATATTTTGTACCTTTGCTGCACCTTAATAATATTAACAATCTTTTACGATTTGCTATTAAATCCTCTACCTGTTTATGATTTGGAACATACCTTTCTAAATCTTGTTCATTATTAAAAAAGGCTTTTGTTAATATTGGAAATATATTAGAATTATAATTTCTAAAAGCATCTACAAAAGATTGTGGTAAAACAGTATAAAATAAATTTTCTTTGTTTTTAAAATAAATATAAATATTTCCTACTGATATATTTGCTTTTTCAGAAATATCCTTCATTTTTGTGTTAAGATACCCTTTTTCTAAAAATATATCTATCGCCGAACTTTCAATTGCCTGCCTAATTTTGTCTTTTTTTATTTGAGCCATTTTATCCCCGCCAATATAAAACTGAATATGTAATTCATTTTATAATATGATAGTTTATTTGTCAATAAAGTCTGGATGGTATTATAAATATTTAAACTGGATGTTTTTGAAATACACTCAAGTTGATATAATAAGTTTAAGAACAACCTTAGCTAAGCGAGTGATTATATGGAAATTAAAATAAACAGGAAAAGTAAAATTGCTTTATACATTCAAATTGAAAACCAAATAAAAAATATGATTTATTCCAAAATACTTCCTAAAAACTACATATTACCATCTGAAAGACAACTTGCAAATACATTAAAAGTTAATAGAAGTACCATAATTAAAGCTTATGAAGAGCTCAAAGAAAAAGGTCTCATTGATTCAAATGCTAGAAGAGGCACTTATATTAGCTTTTACGATAACCATGAGGAAAATGATCATAAAAAGTACTTGTTTTGGGACGAAATATACAGCAAAAGTTCAAATAATAATTTTGACAATACAATAACTAAAATTATGAATACCGATATCAATAGCAAAATGATTTCCTTTGGTGGTGGTATGCCATCACCAGATCTATTTCCTCAATTGGAATTTCAGAAAATACAAATTGATTTATTAAAAAATGAAGCAAAGAACATGTTTTTTCAAAGTCCAGTATCTGGAAACAAAGATTTAAAAAATGAAATTAAAAAACTTATGTTAAATAGAGAAGTTAGAATATCTACAAGCGACATAATTGTTACTTCTGGTTCTCAGCAGGGGTTGGATTTAGTTGTAAGAACTTTTGTAAATTATAATGATGTAATATTAGTGGAAAACCCAACGTTCTTCGGAGCTATCCAACTTCTTCAGACACTGGGTGCTAAAATCATAAGTATTCCTATGGATAAATGCGGTATGAAAGTTGATGTGCTAGAATATTTAATTAACGAATTTAACCCAAAATTTATTTATACCATACCAAATTTTCAAAATCCAACAGGAATCACTATGAGTCTTGAAAGAAGATATGATCTCATTAAAATTTCAGAAAAATATGGAATTCCCATAATTGAAGATGATCCCTATGGTGAACTCAGATATGAAGGTAACTATCTTCCGCCTTTAAAAGCATTAGATAAAAGTGGTTATGTAATATATTTAAGTACCTTTTCAAAAGTAATTTCTCTCGGTTTAAGAGTGGGCTGGATCGCTGCTCCAGAAAGGGTAATAGCTAAACTGAGTTTGTTTAAGCAACTTACTGATTTACATGTAAATACCTTAAGTCAGCATATTGTATGTGAATTTTTAAGACAGGGCTATTATAAAAAGCATGTTAAAAAAATAAGAAAAAGCTATTCTCTAAAAAGAGATTTGATGTCTGAAAAACTTACAAGCAATATTAGAAGTATAAAGTTTTTTAAACCTGAAGGTGGCTTTTACATTTGGTGTAAGCTTCCAGATAATATTTGCTTAAAGTCACTTTTAAAAAGGTCTTTAAAAAATGGAGTAAATTATGTCACTGGAGACTCCTTCTACATTAAAAAAGATGAAAAAGGTAATTTTATAAGGTTAAATTTTACTTATCCTAAAAATGAAGAAATTATAAAAGGTATAAAGTTATTGCAACTTAGTATATCTGAAATAATTTAAAGGAGATGTTTAACTTGAAAAAAATTGGTTTAATAGGCGGTATGAGTTTTGAATCCACTTTGGAATATTACAGAATTATAAATGAAACTGTTAAAAAAACTTTAGGAGGACTTCATTCAGCTGAATGTATATTATATTCGGTAGACTTTAATGAAATAGAAATTCTTCAACATCAAAATAAGTGGGAGGAATTATCAAATATAATGGTTAATGCTGCTCAAAGTCTTAAAAAAGGTGGCGCTGATTTTATCATAATATGTACTAATACAATGCATAAACTAGCTCCTGATATAGAAAGTAAAGTTGGAATCAAGGTTTTACATATAGCAGAAGCTGCAGGTAAAAAAATAATTGAAAAAAATATAAAAACTGTAGGACTCCTTGGAACAAAATTTACTATGGAAGAGGATTTTTATAAAAAAGTGCTGAAAGATAAATTCAATATAAACGTAAGTATTCCAGATGAAAATGATAGAGAAGTTATTCACCAAATCATATACAATGAATTATGCAAAGGTATAATAAAGGATCCATCAAGAGAAAAATATAAAAAAATAATAAACAAGTTATCTTTAAATGGTGCTGAGGGAATAGTTCTTGGCTGCACTGAAATACCTCTTTTGATAAAACAAAAGGATGTAAACATTCCAATATTTGATACAACAGCAATTCATGCTGTTTCTGCTGTTGAGTTTGCCTTAGATTAAATGGCATAGACAAAATCTATTATTTACAGACTCAACTTTCTCAGTTTAAGAACTTTGTGAAGCAAAGTTTTTGAAAATAACAAAGTTCAAATAACAAAGAACAGATAAAGATGATTTCCATCGTACCTCAGGAAATCTATAATTTTAATATTTCCTGACGTTAGGAAGAAAATTATCCTTATTTGATATTTGAACTTTGAACTTTGTTCTTTAAAATATTGCTCCGCAATATTTTTACATTAAGTCAAAATTTTATATATGCAAAAATTAAGTAATAGATTTTAAGATATCCATGACAACAATATCAAAATTTTCTCAGACAATGGTAATATAACTATATCAGGCAACTAATTTGTTTTAACTACAGCATTTCCACATGGTGCTGCAGACTTTCCACGCATAAATGATAATACTATTGCTGATATAACACATATTGCTGCTACAATACATGTAACCTTAGTTGAAAACCTAAATTCTGCTTGCCACAGCAATGTACTTTTCAACCCCTTTGATATGAATGCAGCTGCTGACTTGTTCATACTAAAAGCAATAAGTGCTGCAGAAATTGCCTCCCCTGACATCATCCCAAAAGTTCTCATTGTACCAAGAGCTGCTGAGGCAACTCCCCTTCTATCTGCAGTTACACTTCCCATTACTGCACTGGTATTTGGAGTTTGAAAAAATCCTCCTCCTAACCCATATATAAAGAAAACTACAGCTAACATCCAAATTGGTGTTGAAGCATTAAATCCTCCAACGAATAAAGTAGCTAATGCCATTACTGCAAGTCCAATACATCCTATATAGCGGCTATCAAAATTATCTGAGATTGTACCACTTAACGGAGCTGCTATAATCATAGCTATTGACATAGGCAACATCATTACTCCAGACATAAAAGGAGTAAGCATTCTCATCTTTTGCAAATAATAAGGCGCTAGAAAAACTAAAATAAATTCTCCCATGTAAAAAAACATAGCTGCAAAAGTACTTCCTGTAAAAACTCTATTTTTAAAAAGCTCCATATTAAGTATTGGATGCTTAGATTTCTTTTCAAATGCAATAAACAATAAAAGTACAAAAATACCTCCTAAAAAAGAAACAATGCTTCCAATATTAAAATAAGATTTACTTAAAAGGTTTAATGGAAGTAATATTAAGAAGATCGCGGCAATAATTAATGTACTTCCTGCAAAATCAAACTGAACTTCATTTCTTCTTTTATCATCTTTTTTAATAACTTTAATAGCTAATATAGAGACAACTATACCAATTGGAACATTTATAAAAAATATACTGCTCCAACCTGCCCTAGAAGCCAAAAGTCCTCCTAATGCTGGACCTGTACAAACAGCCACGGCTACAGAAATGGCTATCATTCCTAAGGATTTCCCCCTATTTTTAGGTTCTACTGCATCAATTATAATTGGACTGCCGCTGGAAGAAATCATAGAAGCTCCAGTTGCTTGAGTGATTCTAAAAATAATCAACATGACAATAGACGTTGATAGTGCACAAAAAAGGGAACTTATTGTAAATAACATTAAACCAGCTACATAAATTTTCTTATGTCCAAACATATCGGAAAGCCTTCCAAATGTAAGCTGTGTTGCACCAAGCACCATTAAATAACCTACTATTATCCATTCTATAGACGACATACCGGCATGAAAATACGACTGCATTATTGGCAGAGCGGTATTTACAACATTTATATCAAAACTAGATATAAATGTACCAAGCATAATTATAATTACTGTACTTACTCCTGTTTTACTTTTCACTGAATTCATATTTACAGCCTCCAAATCAGAATGTGAATGTTTATTCTTGTTTATGTTGATTATATTACGCCAAGTTTATCCATAAGTCAATATATAAATAAGAACTTTTATTCATATTTTTTATTGACAACATATTATTATTTTTTTAAAATGTTGATATAAGGGATGTGATAACATGATAAATGAACGTAAAATAAGAGAACCCCAGCAAAAAAGAAGTATAGAAAAAAAGGATAAAATACTTAAAGCCGGCTATAAACTGATTTGTAAAAATGGGTATTACAAGACAACAACCTCAGAAATAGCAACTGAGGCTGGTGTTTCAATAGGATGTCTTTATTCTTACTTTAAAGATAAACATACAATTTTTTTAGACATTCTTAAAAAATATCAGGCACAATTTGATAAACTTCGAGATGAATTTATGAATAAAATGCTGCTTTTTAAATCACCAGAAGAATGTTTCCGTGAATTCATGTTAATACTTATAGATATTCATGATAAATCTGTGGATTTTCAAAGAGAAGTAAGAACACTTTACTACTATGATCCAGAGGTTGCAGCACTTTCAGATGATCAAAGACAAAAAATACAAGATGCTGCACTTTATTCTATAAAACTATATAAAGAATACATTGATATAGACGATTATGAAGCTGCCGCCATAGTTACATCACTTATTATAAATTCTGTAGTAGACGATGTTTCTCTTTATAAAAGCTCAATTGACAGGAATCGTATTTTAGATGAAACTGTTAAAGCTTTATGTAGATATTTAAAAATGAAGCCAATAAATCACTTAAATAAGTACTAATACCTGCCATTATAGCTAAAATGGCAGGTATATATACTCTTATTTGAAGATTTTATCCTCTACCACAACACTTTTTATACTTCTTTCCACTTCCACAAGGACAAGGATCATTTCTTCCTATCTTTTTTTTGTTAACTGCAGTAGGCTGACTAAGTTCCATAGGGGTATATCCTTTTATAGTCCACTGCCTTATATTATTAGCAAATTTAATAACTTCACTTCCAATAAAATTTGATTCATCAACATTCGAAAGCTGAAAGTTACTTAAGAAATCTGAAATAGCATCAGAAATTTTTTCATCATTTTTAATATCTGCCTCTAAGGAAAATATTAAATCTTCTGCTACATTAACATCTATATCAAAATTATTTATTAAAAAGCTATGAAATTTCTTATATGCTTTTGTTTTATCCTGAAAATCTGCTCTTGCTGCTGCCAACAATTCTTCTTTTTTGAAAGGATAAAAATCCAAATCAATTCTTTTACGCTGCTTTAAAAATATATCATCCACATTATCAACTAAAACATCATTACCTATATTCCTATCATACTCAAATTCATTATAATAAGCTGCTCCATTTTCTAATACAATTTTAAGATCCATACTTGATAAATCAAAATCAATATATTTTTTTATTAATTGCTTAAAATCATCAATATGAATAACACCATAATAATTACACATTCCCCAAAATAGTTTTATAACTTGTCCGTTATTTTTCATTCTATCTCTCAAACTTTTGTTATCTTTATTTAAAACTATTTTTTGCAATTCTTCTGGCATAATAATGACATCTTCTTCATTTAGTATTCCTGTAAAAAGAAATGCCATATCCCTAAAATAACCAATATCATTTATTTGTATATCTGTATATCGAACTTTACAAAATTTTTTTCTTGCAAGGTCAATTAAGAATTCAAATCTTTCAACATCTATATTTTCTATAAGAAAATATGACTTTTCCTCGTATAATTCTAATATTCTATTTTTTAGTTCCTCTTTCTTTAGACTTGAAATTTTATTTATATAGAGATTTCTGGCTATATTCAGCAATTCAACTTTTGTTAGTCTATTTAAATGATATTCCAGTGAAAAGTCTTCTTCAATAGGCTTCCAACTTTTAAGTTCTTTCTTTAATTCAGTTTTCATTATCTTGTCTTCATCTTCATAAGAAAACTCCTCAAATTCATCCTCCTTTCTTACACATGCAATTTTGTTTGCGGCATTTACTTTTAAATATGTATTATCTTTAGTTTCCTCCAATATATAAAACACCTCTTAAAAATTATAAATTAAATTTACTACACCATAATATGTCTTTACCTGAAAATTTTATATCATTTATAGAAATAATGCAACATTCTCTTTTATTCCTCTCATTCCCAAAACATTTATTGAATTAATTTTTATTTACTAAAAATTAATTTAACAGCTATTAACATCATTAAAATACCAAATAATTTTCTCATAATACCTACTGGTATTACATGAGACATTTTAGCTCCTAAAACTGAGCCTATAACTAAAAATATGCATATTAATATTCCTGCTAAAATATTGACATTTCCATTTTTATAGTAATCCATAAATGCAAGTATGCCTACCGGAGGTAATAAAATTGCAAGAGATGTGCCTTGGGCTTTTAACTGGGTAAATCCACATAGATAAATTAATGCAGGTACTATTATAATTCCTCCACCTATACCAAATAATCCGCTCAAAATACCTGCGATACATCCAATAACAATAAATAAAACAATATTACTCACTTATTTAACCTCCTTGTCTCGTTATATAAATTACAGAGCACATCTATGGCAATTGATAAATAATTTTATATAAACAAATTAACGTTAGAATCTTCTGCTTCTCCTAAATAGTATCCTACACCACCTACTTTAACTCCATCTATTAGCTCTTCTTGTTTAAGTCCCATTACATCCATACTCATCTGACATGCAACTATTTCTATTCCACTATCAATAGCTGCTTTAATTAGCTCATCTAGTGAAGAAACATTTTTATTTCTCATTACCATTTTCATCATTTTTGTACCCATTCCAAGCATATTCATTTTGGAAAGCTTTAATCTTTTAGCTCCTCTTGGCATCATAAATCCAAACATCTTATCCATAAATCCCTTTGAGACACTAACTTTTTCATGCTTTCTTAAAATATTAAGTCCCCAAAATGTAAAAAACATTGTAACTTTTTTACCCATAGCCGCTGCTCCGTTAGCTATTATAAAGGATGCTAAAGCTTTATCCAAATCTCCACTAAACACAACTAATGTTTTATTGTCTTTCTGTGCAATGGTACCATTATTAACTGAATTACTGTTTGAAACTGCTTGTTTTTTATTGCCTTTTTTTATAAAAGCTATTATATTACCTTTTTCCTTTTTCCTGTCAAGGAGTTCATTATTAGTTCTTTCACACCAAGATTTTATATCCTCATAAAATCCCTGATCTGATGCCGTTACCTTTAATACTTCTCCTTCTTTCATATCCTGTATATTACTATTAACACGCATTAAAGGTCCTGGGCAGCATATTCCACAAGCATCAAGGTTTTTGTCAAAGTCTCCTTTTTTATATGCTTCATCAGCTTCTTTATATTCATTTAAATTGCTCTCTAAACTTACATTAGATTTTTTCCCTCTTAAATCCATAGAACCGCCTTCACCACTATTATTCATTACAACATCTCTTGGTTTAAACTTACCCATAGTATAGGTTTTATATCCACCTGTTAGATTTTTGACTTTAAATCCATTTGACCTTAAAATTCTTGCAACTATATACCCTCTAAGTCCTACCTGACAATAAATTAATATTTCTTTGCTTTTATCCAGTTCATTCATTCTAGCTCTTATATCTTCTGAAGGTATATTTATAGCTCCTTCTATGATTCCATTGCTGCATTCTAATTCAGTTCTTACATCAACAAGTTGTGTTTTATCCTTATCTCTATTATCTATGTCCTCTGTAAGTATTATTTCATCTTTGCCAGTTAAGACATTTTCCGCAATAAACCCAGCCATATTTACAGGATCTTTAGCTGAAGAATAAGGCGGTGCATATGCAAGTTCCAATTCTGTTAAATCATAAACCGTTCCACCAAGCCTCATAGTAATAGCTATATCATCAATTCTCTTATCTACCCCAGCATATCCAAAGGCTTGAGCTCCTAGTATCTTTCCTTCATCATTGAAAATAAGCTTTATTGTCATTGGTGCTGCACCTGGGTAGTAGCCAGCACTTGAATTAGGATGAAGATATATAGCCTTATATTGTATGTTCTTTGATTTTAATGTTCTCTCGTTGTTCCCTGTGCTTGAACCTGTCAATCCAAATACTTTAATAATTGCTGTTCCCATTGTTCCTTTATAAATTGAATTTAAACCACATATATTATCTGCTGCAATCCTTCCCTGCTTATTTGCTGGTCCAGCAAGTGCAATAGCAGTTTTACTTTCATTTACAAAATCAACTACTTCAATAGCATCTCCTACTGCATATACCCCTTCCACTTTAGTTTCCATTTTATTATTTACTATTATATGACCTTTAGTTCCAAACTCTATTCCTGAATCCTTTAAAAAGGCAGTATCCGGTTTTACTCCTATAGCAAGTATAATCATATCTGCATACAAAATTTTCCCACTGTTTAGAATTACATTTACTCCTGTTCCATCTTCTTTAAATTCCTTAACCCCATCATTTAATACAATTCCTACGCCGTTATCCTCTAATTCTTTTTCTGCAAAAGTTACCATTTCTGAATCAAAAGGTGCTAATATATGTGGTGCCGCTTCAACTAAAGCTGTATTTAAGGCTCTTTCTTTAAGATTCTCAGCCATTTCAACTCCTATATATCCTCCACCAATAACAATTGCATTTTTTACATTTTCTTTATCCACATAAGCTTTTATTTTATCAGTATCAGGTACATTTCTTAGTGTAAATATCTTGTCACTTTGTATTCCAGGAATAGGGGGTTTAATAGGAGTTGCCCCAGGTGATAAAATTAAATAATCATAGTTTTCTTCATACTCTCCCTTGTCTTTACTACTAACCCTTACTTTTTTACTTTTAGTATCTACTGTTATTACTTCACTATTTACTCTAATATCAATATTAAAACTTGCCTTCATGGCCTCAGGAGTTTGCACTAACAGCTTTTCTCTTTCTTTTATGGTTTCCCCAATATAATAAGGTAATCCACAATTTGCAAAAGATATATATTCACCTTTTTCAAACAATATTATTTCTGCATTTTCATCAAGTCTTCTAAGTCTTGCAGCAGCTGATGCTCCTCCAGCTACTCCTCCAACTATCACTATTTTTTTCATATATATTTCCTCCAATCATTACATTCTCCGTTATCTAAAAGGCCTTTTTCTATACAACCAAATGTGATAATAATTTAAGTATCTCAGCAGTTGCATTATATTTATTAGAATTCTTATCTATAATCTTTCCCTTCTCTTCAAATACCATGTATGATTATTGCATTCATATATTGAGATATAACGATATAATTGTCAATAATTTTTACTAAAACATATCTTTTTCATTATATTTTAAATTTTAATCCATAATGTTCAGTATTAATATTTACTTCCTCTAAAAATGTAAAATCTAAAGTTTCAACTAAATTTCTTACTTCTTCTTTTGATATTCTTTCATTTGCAGGTGGTCCATCTTTCATATCTCTTTTATCCCAATCAATTATATAAACATATCCTTTATCTTTTAGTACTCTTTTTGCTTCAGTGAAAAATCTTACCTTATCCTCTATTTCATGAACAACATTACATACAAAAACATAATCAATAGAACTATCTTCTACTGGAAAAGAATATTCTTCACTTTTTTTAAATTCTATATTAGATATATCTCCTGCTTTTTCTCGCGCAATATCAAGAATTTCTGTCATTATATCTACACCAATTACATTTCCATTAGTAATAATTTTTGATGCTGGTATAGTAAAATAACCTATGCCGCAACCTATATCAATCAATGTACCTTTATCCCCTATTTTAAACTTTTTTAAAGTTTCTTCAGGAGGCATACTCTCTCTTCTTTTTAGATTATCCAATTTCTCTAACTTTTTAATATCAAATTTATGCATTTAACCACTCCCTTCATTCCACAGTTATTTATATTTTTAACATGAAGAAGAATTTGGACTACTTATAGTGAATCCTGGGCTAAACCAATTATTTGAATAATCAATAACTGATCCATTTACATATGTTTCAAGATCCAAATTATAAACAATACTCATCCCTTCTACTTTAACAAGTATATCGTCATTATTTTTTAACTCATCCAGAGCTAATTGTAATTTGGGGCCACCTCAGCCATAACCTCCAAAACTAATTCTTAACATTGCATTTAACATATTTTCATCTTTTTGCTTAATTTTATTAAACTTTTCAACCGCCCGCTTAGTAACCTTAACCATAGTAAATTCACCTTTCTTTAATATTTTTATCTTAACTTATATTTATATAACAAATTATTTTTTAAGTTAAATTTATATTGCTATATTTAAATATAGCAATATAATAGTTAAAAAAATTTTTCCTATTATTTATTTAAAATATGATTTAAACCTTCAAAAGTATGTTCTATAATTTCTGCACACCCTATACCATTCCTCTTTAAATCTTTACATGTTTCTGTGCCATATTTTTGTTTTACATCTTGCATTAATTCTCTTGTAAGTCCTCTTGCTTCATTTTTCTCTGTACCGTTCTCTCTTCCCCTTATAAAACCTATAATTACAGCTGCAGCTCCAACAGCTCCACATGTGCTTCCAACAGTAAACCCTGCACCCATGCCACTGCCAAGGCTTATTGGAATGCTAGTACCATTTTTTTCATTATACACCTTAATTATAGCTTCTCCACAGGTATATCCTTGCTTATGATATTCTGATGCCTTTGTCATAATGTTACCCTCCTAATAAATATATAATAACTTTCTTATATACTTATATTAAGATGCCATTTTATTTTTGTCAATATGCAAATTACATTTATCACAAATTTTATTTACAATAGTTTTCCTTCAATACTTGAATTATATTAACTATCCTTTCGTCTTTAATAAAATAAGTTATTGTCAATCCACTTTTATTTGAATCCAATATTCTGTTAGCTTTAAGTATTGATAAATGTTGGGACAAAGCTGGTTGAGTTAAATAGCTCATTTTTTCATGAAGTTCGCTTACTGTCATAGGTTTTTCTATTAAATAGCACACTATTACCAATCTATTTTCATTAGACAATACTCTTAGTAGTTTTGATATTATTTTAGCCTTTTCTATTTCTTGCATTTATACCCTCCCATATTTTTGTGTATAACTATATTAAATTTGGCACATATAAAATTTTGACTTAATATAAAAACATTGCGAAGCAATTTTTTAAAGAACAAGGTTCAAAGTTCAAATATCAAATAAGGATAATTTTCTTCCTAACGTCAGGAAATATTAAAATTATAGATTTCCTGAGGTACGATGGAAATCATCTTTATCTGTTCTTTGTTATTTGAACTTTGTTATTTTCAAAAGCTTTGCTTTGCAAAGTTTATAAACTGTGAAAGTATTATAACTATATAAGAACATTACTATATAATTATAATACCTATATTATTGTTTTACTTAAATTTTGTCAATATGTGCATAGTGCAGATCTATTTCGTTGCTTTTTTAATTTATCTTATTACAAAATTAAACAAATAACCAGTAAATACTATTCCGAGTGCTACTACCCCAAAGAATACTGCTAATAATTTAGGCTTTAAAACCCTTCTTAAAAGAATTGCCTCTGGCAAACTAAGTGCTGTAACTGCCATCATAAATGCTAGCGATGTTCCCATTGCAACTCCAGCTCTTGTAAGTTCACTAACTAATGGAATTACTCCAGCAGCATTTGAATACAATGGAACTCCAATTACAACTGCTACAAATACTGCAAATGGATTACTCTTTCCTGCATATTTTGCTAATGCTCCTGCTGGAATCCATCCATGTATAAAGCCACCTATAGCAATACCGATTATTACGTACAGCCATATTTTCTTTATCAAATCTCTTGTAAAATTCCAGGAATCAATTAATCTTTCCTTTGTAGTTGGATCCGGCAATTCCAAATCAGAATTCATTTGCATTTTATAAACATATCCTTCCACATACTTTTCCATTTTTAATTTTCCAATTATAATACCACTTATTATCGCAATTATTTCACCAGAAACTACATAAATCACAGCTATTTTTATTCCAAACAGACCATAAAGAAGTCCTAATGCAACTTCATTTACCATTGGCGCAGCTATTAGAAAGGAAAATGTAACTCCAAGAGGTACTCCTGCTTCAACAAAGCCAATAAAAAGCGGCACTGCAGAACATGAACAAAATGGTGTTACAATTCCAAGCAATGCTGCAAGAACATGCCCAATAAATGTACTTCCTTTACTCTTTGCAAGTATCTTTTTCGTTTTTTCCGGCGGAAAGAAGCTTCTTATAAAAGTTATTACATAAATTATAATTAATAGTAAAATAAATATCTTTATTGTATCAAATACAAAGAAATTTAAAGCACTGCCAATTCTACTTTCTTTAACAATTCCAAATACATTATAAATAAGCCAATCAGCAAAAATTTGTAATGGTGTAAACATGGTATCTCTCCCTTCAAATTATCAATGAATCTTACTTAGTGGGAGTTTGTTTCTCCCACTAAGTTTAGATGAATTATCTAGGGGCGTAGCTACTGTTAGCTCCCACTTTGATAAAAGTGGGAGTGTTACAGTAGGTAGCCATCAGATAACTTTATAATTAAATACTTATATTCTCTTTTAAAATATTGGACTTTAATCCTATTAAAATAGGGTCAAGTCCCGTTTTAACATAGTTTATTTTTATTTTTCATCATTAATATATTTTTTAATTTCGTCAACACCTGAAACCTTTCCAACCATTTTAACCTTTTCATTGATAACTATAGCAGGTGTTCTCATAACTCCATATTTCATAATATCCTTAATATCCTCTACCTTTGTAATTTTAACATCTCCATTGAACTCTTTAGCAGCCTCCCTGGCATTCGCTTCAAGTTTCTTACAATTTGAGCACCCTGTTCCTAAAATTTTTATTTCCATAATTAAACCTCCTGAATTTATTTATATTTTATTTTAAATCGTGCAAATAACTCACAGCAAATTTATCAACACTATCAATAATACTTTTTATTTCTTCACTACTTATCTTGTAATGAATATTCATGCCAACTTTTTCAGATGATAATATACCGGCTTCCTTAAGTATTTTTAAATGCTGGGATAAATTAGCTTGACTAAATTCTATATGTTCATTTAATTTACATACACATTTGGGTCCATCATATAAAAACTTAACTATTTTATATCTTATAGGATGCCCCAATGCTTTAAAAATTCTAACACTCACTTCTTGTTGATTCATGATTTTCCTCCGCAAGATAATAACCTTATAATTAAATGCTTATATGCTTATAATATATATTAATATGTATCATGTCAATATATATTAAGTAATTTAAAAGCAGTATATTATCACTTACCAACCATTTTTCTTTCATTTCTTTGCTTTTACTGAAACATTTAGCCTGGCATAGAATACGTCTAGTCTTTTAATATTTCATTCAAATCCTTAAGTATTACTATTTTTCCTCTTTCTAATCTTATATATCCTCTTTTTTCAAGACCTTTTAGTTTTCTGCTAACAACTTCTCTAACCGAATCAACCTCAAATGCTAATTGACTGTGTGTTGTATAAATTATATTACTATCTTTATTAATAAGTAACCTGATAAGCCTTGATTCTAAAGATTCATGAATTATTCTTTCCTTGTTCTCTATAACAATATTAAATTTATTATATAAGTCTTTATACATATATGATAAAAACTCATTATTCTCTATAAGGTACTTTTCGACTATGTTAAATGGAATTATACATAGTTCAGAATTCTGAATCGCCTTACCTACTATTTTTAAAGATTTCAAGTTTGACAAACAACTCAAAGCTTCATGACAAAATTCTCCTTGCTCTATGTTATAAAGATTAGTTTCATCTCCATCTTCATTAATTTTTTGTATTTTTATTGTACCTTTTATGACAAATGGTACTCCTTCACATGTTTCCTCTATTAATTTTGCATACTCATTAAAATGTATAATTTTAAAAATTGCTTTTCTTTTTAATATTCCATTATTATTTATATCGATTTTCTCTAATACTGGATATGCTTTATATAAAGATTTTATACTTTTTAACCTATTGCTTAAATTTTCATCACGATTAACCATTTATTTTCCTCCACGATTTTGCCATATATAAATTTTTAACAAATATATTTTATTTGGCAACACATATAATATATCAAAAAAAGAGGATGAATTACTATACAGCATCCCCTCTTTAATACAATTACAATTATTTTAAGTCAATCTTATTATGTCCTATTGCCTTTCTAGGACATACACTTACACATTTTTCACATTGTATGCAATCAGGATGACTCAGAAGATCACCTTTGTATTCATAAGGGACTATTCCTAATGAACACTTTTTTTCGCATATTTTACAAGAAACACAATTCGATGATACTTGTAGTACTTTTTTATTAGTTCTAAATTTTGATATAATTGATGCTATAGTTCCCATGGGACAAAAATTACACCAGGTTCTATGATTATAGAACAAAGATAATACTATACCAATTATTGTCGTTACAACAATAATCCTATAAAATACCATTCCAATACCATAAAAATTTCCCCAATTTCGTTTAATTCCTAATGTAAACATAGTCATCATAAATACTACAACTAAAATCCTAAAATAATAAGATTTTAAAAGCTTAGGCACTTTTCTTTTATTACTAAATTTAGAAACTATATTATCATAAAAACTTCCTCTTGGACATAAATTACCACACCAAAATCTTCCTTTAAATATAGAAACGATTATAGGTGCTGCCATACAGATGACCGCTACTACTGAGAATCTCAGGTCAATTAATCCTAATAATACAAATGCAATTAATAATATAAATGAATACTTTTTCCACAATTTAAAAATTTCTTTCATAAAACCCCTCCGTCAGCTTAGTTCTTATGAATTTATTATAAATTAATTATTTAAATATCTAAGTGACTTAGTCACACTAACACTTCCTGAAAATAAAAAGATAGTATAATACATTAGATTTGCAACCAAAAATCAATGTATTATACTATTTCTCATTTACTTATGCCCTTTTCCTCTCATACCATTTCCCTGCATATGACCAGTATTACCATTACAGCTGTTTATATTATTCTTTATATTTTCTTTTAAAGAATCACCCTGCTCTTTTGTAATTGTTCCCTTTGATACTGCTTCATCAATAGATTTTGACTTTTCTTTAATTAGTGCTGCTTTGAATTCGTCAATAGTCATACCCTTGTCTTTTGCCAAATCATACATGGTCTTTCCTGAATTTAAGCCATCGGTTATTTCCTTGTCCGTCATTCCAAGTTTGTCCTTTAATACAGAAGATACATAATCATAGCCTCTCATGGAAGTTATTCTTCCAAATCCTAATCCATGATTTGTATAATTAGTTGTTGTTTCTGCATAAACGGTGGCGCTTGCTCCTACTACCAATACCACCGCCAATGCTGCTAAAAAATTCTTTCCTTTCACTTTTCATTCCTCCTTAATTTTACTTTCAATTTGTTGGGTATACTATGATAATAAATAAATTTCAATATAAAAAAGTGTCCTAATTGTGTTATATTTATTAAAATTTACTTGAATATGTTTACAATTAAATCACAATCATAACAAATATAGTCCACAATTATTTCACACTTCTAATTATTACGGATGATATAATCTAACCAAGATAACGAGGTGATACAAGATGGATAAAAATATTTTAATTGCTGATGATAATATAGAAATTATTAAAATCTTAAAGCCTTATATAGAAAAAGAGGGCTTTACCGTAATTTTTGCCCTTGATGGAGAAGAAGCATTATTAAAATTTAACCATTATAATCCACAGTTAATCTTACTTGACATTATGATGCCCTTAATGGATGGAATTGAGGTTTGCAATAAAATAAGAGAAAAATCAAATACTCCAATAATAATGATAACAGCCAAAAGTGAAGATGCCGACAAAATTTTAGGGTTAAATTCCGGCGCTGATGATTATATTGTAAAGCCATTTAGCCCTGGAGAAGTAGTAGCAAGGATAAAGGCTGTCTTAAGAAGAATTACTTTTCCTGAAAGTAATAAAATGTCACTAATTAAATATGAATCTCTTGAATTAGACATTGACAATTACTCAGTTAAACTAAAAGGTAAGAATATTAATCTTACTAAAAAAGAAATTGAGGTTTTATGGATGCTCTCAAGTTCACCTAACAAAATAGTTTCAAGGGATGATTTACTGGACAACATATGGGGTGTGGATTACTTTGGAGACCCAAGGACAGTAGATACCCATATAAAAAGGATAAGGTCAAAACTTCACCTTAATGGGCAATATAACTGGGACATTAAAACTATTTGGGCTATAGGATATAAATTTGAGGTGAAAGATGTTTAAAAAAAATATTACTTTTAAGCTTACCCTTGGCTTTTTAACAATTGTTATCGTTTCAACTCTTTTAATTGGAATTATTGCATTAAATGTATTTAAAAACAATATCTATGAAATCAAAAGAAATAATATGAAAAAACATGCTTTAGAAATTTCAAATACTATTAGGCCTTATATGTCTCAAAGCACTAAAGAAAAAAGTTTTGTAAATATTATAAATTTAATAGACTCCATTGATAACGCAAAACTTTGGATACTAGATTCCAATAAAAATATTATAAGTGCGTCAAATAATAAAGATACTGCTCTCACTTACATTAACGATGCAGATGTAAAAAAAACATACAATTCTATTACTAAAAAAGTATTCACTGGTTCAGAAACATACGGTGAGATATACAACCCTTACTATAAAGAATACATGATGACTACAGCAGTTCCAATAAAAAATAGCAGCAGCACTGTAATAGGTGCAGTAATTCTTAATTCTTCTTTATATGATTTATCAAATTCTATGAACAAATTTTTTATATATATAGTTTTAACTCTTATAGGCGAAATATGCCTTGCTGGATTTATGGGATATTATTTTTCCAAAAATATATCTAAACCATTAAAAAAAATAAATTCATCTGCACTTGAACTGGCAAGAGGTCACTATGGAATAAAGACAAATATATATCATAAAGATGAAATTGGAGAATTATCAAATTCATTTGATTTATTATCTCTAAAACTTCAGTACACCATAGGCAAACTTTTTGAAGAAAAAACTAAGTTAAGTAATGTACTAACAAGTATGAGCGAGGGTATTTTATCTCTAGATACAAATTTTCATATTATAAATATTAATCACTCTACCTTAGAACTGCTGTCTTTAAAGAACATTGAATCAGACACAAAAGTTAATGAAATATTACTAAATTTAAATATAATTGAAGAGTTTAATTTTACTATATCAAATGATACTAAAAAATCTACAGTAAAAGAATATCTAAATAAAGTATTAAATTTCTCTATATCTCCTATAAAAAATAATTTAAATCAAGTTATAGGTGGTGTAATTCTTATTCAAGATGTAAGTGAAAAAGAAAAACTTGAACAAATGCGAAAAGACTTTATTTCAAATGTTTCACATGAATTTAGAACTCCTTTAACAGTCATAAAAGGCAACTTAGAATCTATTGTAGATGGAATAACTCAACCAGAATGTATACAAGATACCTGTATTACACTCCTAAATGAAACTAACAGGCTTGAAAGAATGGTTAAAGATTTGCTTAATTTAAGCAAATTAGAATCCGGTAAATTAGAGATTGATTTTAATGAACTAGATATCAATATGCTAGTTAATGACACCATACGAAGTATTAAGCCCCTAATAGATGCTAAATCCATAGATTTGCAGCTATCTTTACAGAATAATTTACCACCATTATTTAGTGACTATGACAAGTTGAAGCAATTACTCATAATATTTTTAGATAATGGAATTAAATTTTCACAAAATAAAGGTAAGTTAAAGATATCCTCATGTTCTGATAATGAAAATATTTGTATAACTATTGAAGACAATGGAATTGGTATACCCGAAGATGAAATTCAGTATTTAGGTGAAAAATTTTTCAAAGCTGACAAATCAAGAACTTCAAACGCTGGTGGAACTGGACTTGGACTTTCAATTGCAAAAAGATTAGTAAAAGTTTTAAATGGACATTTTTCTATAGAAAGTGAACTTACAAAAGGAACAAGAATAACTATTTCTTTTCCAGCAAAGTCTAAAAATGAGGTGAAATTATGATGAGACATGGATATCATATGGGACTAGGGTTTTATGGTTCTTATATTTTAATATTTCTTCTATTAATTATTTCAGTCTTAATATTTTTAGTATTAAAAAGTAAGCCTTCTTTAAATTCCTTTATAATAAGGCTTCTAGATATACTTAAAGAAGAATATGCTTCTGGTGCCCTTACTGCCGATGAATTTATAGAAAGGAAATCTATTATTGAAGATATTAAATATTCAAATTCTTATACCCCTATACTTATTGAAAGATATGCAAAATGTGAAATAACTACAAAAGAATTTTTAAATATCAAAAATGAAATTGAAAGTAATAATTATAATGCTTCTATATGTGAAGAACTTGCAAAGGGGAAACTTTCCTATGATAAATTTAAATTAAAAATATCAGGAGGACAAATGAATGAAAAGCAATAAATTATTAAAAAGCTTACGCTACTTTTTACTTGCAGTGTTCTTGATACTTATTACAATTGAAGCTTACCTCCATCAACTGCTTGGAGGCAGCAAATCACCATCTATACATGCACTGTGTCCCTATGGAGCCTTAGAATCACTTTACAGCTTGATCTTTGGCGGAACATTTATACAAAAAATATTTTCAGGTACACTTATTCTCCTTATCATAACATTATTAATCGCACTGATCTTCAGGAAAAGCTTTTGTGGGCTTATATGTCCTTTTGGTGCTCTTCAAGAGTTCTTTGGGATTATAGGCAAAAAAATATTTAAAACGAGACTTACTGTACCATCAAATATAGACAAGCCTTTAAGATACCTTAAGTACATTGTCCTTGCAATAACACTATATTTCGCATGGAAAACTGCTGGTTTGTGGATGAATCCCTATGACCCCTGGGCAGCATATGGGCATATATCTGAAGGCATATCTTCCCTTACTGGCGAATACCTAATTGCTTTTATTATACTAATAGTCACTATAATTGGCTCTTTATTATATGACAGATTCTTTTGTAAATACCTTTGTCCTATGGGTGCATTTTACGGCATAATTTCAAGAATAAGTCCAGCAAAAATAGTAAGAAATAATGATACCTGTATTAATTGTGGTCTATGCAGCAAAAATTGTCCTGTTAATATTAAAGTTTCTGAGCTTAAAGAAATTAAATCTGCTGAATGTATTAATTGTCAAACTTGTATACTATCTTGTCCTGAAAAAAATGCCTTAGAATTTAAAATTAAAAATAAATCCGTTAAACCAGTATTTATTTTAAGCTTTGTAATTTTATTGTTCTTTGGAGGAATAGGCATTACTAAACTTACAGGAATATACCAGGATACGCCTCCTAAAATATCTCTTGAAACTACAACTGCCTCTGGCACTAAAACTTCTGAAATTAAAATAAATCCTGAAGAAATAAAAGGTTATATGACTTTGCAAGAAGTATCTGAAGCATTTAAAGTTGATTTAAACGAATTGTATAAAAAACTTAATATACCTAATTCCATTCCAAAGGATACAAAATTAAAAGACATTAAAAACTTTATTGCCGATTTTAAAGTGGAAAAAGCTAGAGAAGCACTGAAGTAAGCTATCATATACTGAGAAAAGATAAACCGAGAGTCAAAACTCCCGGTTTATTGATTTTTCGTTTCTAATTCTTTAATTATCAGGTCATCAACATATTCATCACAATTTTTGCAATAATATTTTATCTCTATTTCTTTTCCACACTTCTCATGACATACTGTTCTTTTGCAACTTTTTAAATATTTATTTGCCCATATAATAATCGAATTAAACACATGCTTAAAGTCTCTTCCCTTTTCTGTCACCCTACTGTAACGCTCCCTCTAAGTAAGATTCATTGATAATAAAAAAAGATGTAAATTTAGAAATCTACATCTTTTTTTATCCGATGACTACCTGCTCTAATACTCACACTTTTCCAAGTGGGAGTAAAGAGCCGCTAAGTCCCTGGATAACGATTTCTAAGCATCAGGTGGAGTCAAAACTCCATCTGATGCCAAGAACTCTGTTTATTACTCAACCACTATAATATCTTTGCTGTATTTATTTAAAACTTCACAGCCATCTTCCGTAACAAGTACTAAATCCTCTATTCTAACTCCTATCTCACCTGGTATGTAGATACCCGGTTCAATTGAAAATATCATACCAGGTTGTACCTTATCGCTATTTGCAGAAGAAACATCACCTAAATCATGACATTCTATTCCTATAGAGTGCCCCGTTCTATGTGTAAAGTACTTACCATAACCTTTCCCATCTATATAATCTCTTGCAGCTTTATCTATATCGCAAAATCTTACCCCAGGTTTAACTGCTTCAATTCCCCTTTTATTAGCTTCTAAAACTATATTATATACATTCTTACTATTTTCAGGAACATATTTATAAAATACAGTTCTCGTCATGTCAGAACAATAGGAATCTTTAACACATCCAATGTCTATAGTTACAGCTTCTCCTTCTTTAAGTATAGAATTATCTGTCTCATGATGAGGGTCAGCTGCATTTATTCCATAAGCCACAATAGGATCAAAAGAAAAACCTTCTGCTCCTAAACTTTCATATATATTTTCTAAAGCTTTTCCCATCTTCTTTTCCGTATAACCTTCAGGAATCAGTTTTATTAACTTGTCTATAGCCTCATCATTAAGCCTGGATGCTTCTCTCATTAAACTTCTTTCATCATTATCTTTACACATTCTTATTCTATCAATTATTTCAGAACCATTTACAAAATTGCTGCTAGCTTTCAATTCCATTAATCTCAAAAGAAATCTGGCCGGCCAATTCTTGTCTATACCTATAGGTGAATTTTTGTCCGTATATTTTGAGATTATTTCCACAGCATCATCTGTATCCTTATACCAAATTTTCTCTACCCCTATATCTTCTTCTAAAGTAAATAACTCATTTATAAACAGCTTCTTATCCCCATTTATATTTAAATAAAGTACAAGTAATCTTTCCCCTGGATGTATCCACTTTCCAGTTAAATAAAATATGGATGCTGGATCTGATACAATAAGCTGCGGTACATTTTGAGATTTCATTTTTCCCAATACTTTGTTTAGTCTATTTACTTTCATGTCAATTTCATCCCCTATATTTTTAATTATAATTATATGTCCTATATAATTATAGATTTCTTTTATTCTAAAAACAACAAAAATACATCTATTTAACTATACTGTACTATATTTGAATTAACTATTATTTTAGCTATTTCATTATGAATCTCTTTTGACACATGTATTCCATCATCTAAGAAATGTTCTTTCATTTTCCCATTTTCAGCTAAAATAGTTCCTACATCTATAACTTCAATATTTTTCTTTTTGCCATATTCAACTAACAGTTCCCGCAATTTGCCTAAATAGTCATTAACCTCTTTATAATCCCTATCTTTAAACCATGTCTTTTCTACAATATCATCTTTAACCGGCAGTGGTGTTAAAATTATAGGAACAAATTTATTTTTTTCACATATCTCAACCATCATATCTATGTTTTTTAAAATATCATTAATACTTGTCTTTAAAAATACATCATTTGTTCCCCCCATAATTAGAACTTTCGATGGTTTAAACTCAACAACATCTTTTTCAAATCTTTCTTTCATTTCGCCTGTTGTATTACCTGGTATACCTTTATTAATAATGTTTTCTTTTATTTCCTTAGATAACACACTAACCCAACTCTCTGTTTTACGAACTCTAAAACCAAAAGTTATGCTGTCTCCAATACATACAATACTCATTTTATTTTCCCCTTCCTCTTACAACATTTTTGCTATTAAAAACATAGTTTTCATTCCAAGGGAAGTGAATTTTTCCTCATATTCTGTAACTACATTTTCAGCAAAATCACTACTGTGAAGATCATAAGTAAGGTACTTTATCTCAAAATCATTTTCCTTGAAATATTCCTGAGATTCTTCAAAAAGTTCCCTGTCATCTGTTTTAAACCATATTTCACTACCTAGTTTTAAAAACTTTCTATACCTGTTTAGAAATACAGTATGGGTAAGTCTTCTTTTCTTTTGTCTTCTCTTAGGCCATGGATTACAAAAATTTATATATATCCTGCTTATCTCGTCTTTATCAAAAACTTCCTCAATTTGAGCTATGTTCATAGGCATTATCCTGGCATTTGTAACCTCAGCTTCTTGAAGCTTTTTAAGTGCATATATTAAAACTTCATCTTTTAAATCAATACCTATATAATTTATATTAGTATTGTTTAACGCCTGAGTATACAAGAATTTTCCCCTTCCGCAGCCTAACTCCAAATATATATCATTCTGATTTTTAAACTCTTCTTTCCATTTTCCCTTATACTTTTGTGGTTCTGTTATAGTTAAAGAACTAGCCTCCATTTCAGGTCTAGCCCACCATTTTTTTCTAAGTCTCATATTCTAAATTCCTTTCCAAATTTTTAATCACAAAATAAATTATCTATTTAAATTACAAAACTGTCAATGCTATTATATAAATATTGTTTTCTATACATTATTAAAGTTTTTTCTACAATATACGATAATAATAAGTAAAATATTATACTATTCAGGTTGTGAAAATTATGGATTACTTTATAGAAGAACTAAAAAACAAAAAGATAATTAACACTGATGATATAAAAACAATGCAAGAATACATTAATAAAAAATATTTTAAGATTCCATCCAGCGAAAAGGCAAAAATGCTTTCCAACACCATACACCATATTTTAGATACAAATCTAAAGGAACTACCAGAAAATTATAGACAAACTGTAAAAATAAACACTTTAAAAAATACCTTTTCTAAAAATAAAGCCTCAATTTTCATGTATGATATATTTCTCTGCTGTATTAAAATCGAACCTTTAAAGAAAAATTTTACAAAAGAAATTACCCGCTGGATAAATGCAAATATAGAAAGTTCAGTTGAAGAAAAAGATTTAAACAACTATTTAGGGATAACAAATCCAAAAATGAATCCTGTTACAGATGAAAACCTAAACAACAAAATAACTGAGCCTGTTAGCCCCAATAGAACTATTGAAACTACAGCTGCTCCAGCTATACCTTTCAAGTTAAAATTTAATAAAAAACTTTTAATATTTTCCTCAATTATATTTTTTGTTTTAATTTCTCAGGTATTAGGACAAGTTTTTTTTCAAAAAAGCCTATTTAAAATTCCTTTTTATATAGCCAGTACTTCTGAAAGTGGGAATAGCTATTTAAAAGATCTGGTTGACCAAGTAACTCTAAAAAATGCTAAAAAGAATTTTCCGAATGTATATCTTCCTGAATATTTAAAATATCAAACAATAGATGAAGATAAATTGAAATCCTACTTAAGCAGCCGCAATTCGCTCCTAGGCAAAGATCCATATTTTTCTACTATAATGAGTACTGCAAGAGAGTTTAATTTAAATCCAATTTTATTATTTGCTATAACAGGACAAGAACAGGACTTCGTACCTGTAAATACTCCAAGTGCCTCTAAAATAGCTAACAACCCTTTTAACGTATATCACAGTTGGCAGGAATATAATACTGATATAAAAGATTCTTCAAGAATAGCTGCACGAACTATTATAAATCTATCGGAAAACATGCCAAAGGAAAACAACCCTTTTATGTGGATAGGCAAAGAATATGCAGAAGATTCAAATTGGGGAAATGGAGTCCAAGCCATATTTGAAGAAATAAACAATTACTTTGCACTTCACAGCAAAAAATAATAGGAAGATTGTAAATAAAAAACAATTTTACAATCTTCCTCTGTTTATCCGATGACTACTCGCTATAATACTCCCACGCACACAGCGAAAGCGACTATCACCAAATCAAAGATTTGGGATATCTGCTTTTCTTCAAGTTGGAGTAAAGAACGACTATGTCCCTGGATAACGATTTTCTCCTAAAGGATAACGCCTTCTAAGTGCTGAAGCACTAAGAATCCTGTTAATAAGCATCAGGTGGAGTTAAAACTCCATCTGATGCCAAGAACTCTGTTTATCTGATTATACTATTGGCAATGGCCATAAGTTTAGAGTATATGGCCATTGACGGAATACCTACTACATAGTTTGCAATTGGTGTAGCTACAAATATAAGAAGTATAATAAGCTGATACCTATATAAAGTATCTGATATATTATAGTAAAAGGAAGGAAACAAATCCCTTAGTATATGAAATCCATCTAATCCAGGTATAGGTATTAAATTGAACACAAACAACATACAATTTATATTTACTACATACAATACAATTTTAACTACTATATTTGAAACTAAATTATAATTACTAGATGAAAAGATAAATTTATATAAAAACACTGTCAAGAGTGCAGCTAAAAATGCTGTTATTAAATTAGCCAAAGGACCTGCCGCAGAAACTTTTAAATCATCTTTATTTCTATTTTTAAAGGCATTTGGATTGATCTCAACAGGCTTTGCCCATCCAAACCCTACAAGTAATATCATTATAAAACCTATAATATCTATATGTGCAAATGGATTTAAAGTAAGTCTTCCTTGAAATTTAGCTGTTTTATCTCCTAATCTATCTGCCACAAAGGCGTGAGCAAATTCATGGAATGTAAGCCCTATAAGTATTCCTGGTATAATAAGTATCTTATCCAATATCATTTCATTCAAATAATTTCATCCCCTCATTTTACTAATTTAACGTTACTTTTTGTAACTTTCCATCATTTATCGATGCAATTCCGCCTTCATATATTTGTACAAAATTTCCTTTATATACATACTGCTTTCCACTTGTAATTTCCGTAACAATTCCTTTTAAATTGTCATTTATATATATTTTGCCCGATGGCATGACAAACACGTCATCCTTATTCACAGATTGGCCCAAATTTATGTTTTGATAATTACTTCCGCTGTCATTTATAGTTCCACAGTAGATATTTGATATTTTATTGTCCTTTTCATCACCTATGTATATTTTATCATTTTCATCTACTCCTACCCAAACAGGATTTTCTACCCCATTTATCATAAGTGACCTATCATCACCTGTAACATATATCTTACCATATACTTTATCTTCATATATAAGTTTATCATCTAAAGATAATATTCCCATATTACCTACCATATAAGATCTTGTAGTTACTTTTTGTATTTCATTCATTATATCAATTCTATATATATTTGTCCTTTCCCCACTGCTTTCCATCTTAACGTATATAACATTGGTATAAGGAGATTCTTCTATATCATCAATTTTAGCTTTTTCATATGTCGAATCCAATGATTTTATGTTTTCTTTTATATCTTTACCAGCTTCATAATATGATAATTCAAATTTTGAACCGTCATCAGAACTTTCTTTTTCTGCTATAAGTATTCTATCCCTATCGTTTTGCCATTTATAAAAAGATACCTTGACTCCATCCCTAAATTCTATATTTTTTTCATTTCCATTCTTTGTATCCACCACTTTCAAAACATTTGATTCACAATATGCCAGATACCTACCATCAAAGGAAACACTAATATTATTAGCATCTTCTGGTACCTTTATAACAACATCTGCTTTTTTTGGCTCGCTCTTTACAATTTTTTTTGTTTTTATCTCTGTTTGAGAGGATAAAAAATAATTATTTATATAAAACAATCCTGCAAACTGTACTACAAGAGATATAATTATCCAAATAGTAATTTTCTTAAAAATTTTCATTCGTTACTCCCCTTTAATAATTATCTTATAACCTTCTATGGTTTTACGTAAATAGCTGATGGCACTGATCTCTCACCTAAGGGATCACAAGTGTTGTTTATTACATCTCCCTCATAGTACATAGTTGAAGAAGACCCTCCATCTAAATTTGTAGCATTTACTGCGCCATATTGAAGCATTATATTTTGAACATCCTTCAAGGAAGCACCAATACTTTTAGCTTGTCGTCCGTCTATAACTAGCAATAAAATAGCACCATCTGACCTTTGTCCTATCGCAGTTCTAGGAGCTATTCCCCAGCCACCATCACCGGATATCATTCCTTCTCCACCCACTACTAAGGCAGGCTCAAAAGATATGGCTTCTGTAACATTTCTCTCTTTCAGTTCATTTAAGCTGTGATGTCCTACTATAAGCTCTCCTTTATTTGTAAGTGCCATTACACTTTTTGATTTATCATCAGGATCAGTTATATCATTAGCAACAATCTGGCCATCACTCATAAGTATACCTGTAGGTTTCCCTCCTGTACCCGTCCACTTATTGTCACTATCACTAGAAGAACTGTCTGTAAAAGCTCCTCCATTTATAGCAGCTACAGCATTATGATCTTTTGCTATTTGACTTGTAAGTTCTCCAGCTACCCCTAATTTTTTACTGTATCCTACTTTAACTCTAGTAGGATCGTGTATTATAAGCATATAACCTTTAAATTTTCTTCCATCACTTATTTCTTCTCTTTCTATACTACTATCATGCTTATTTTCAAATTTTAAAGGTGAATTATCTTTTTCTATATTTTTAGGTTTGTCTTCACTTAGTATTTTTTGTATTTCACTATCTGATAAAAATATTTTTGCTATGTACTGATGACTTAAAGTAGTCATGGCTGCGCCTACTACTGTTTTCTTTACATTTTCAAAAGGACCGTAAAATACTAAAAATGGAGCAGTCATTCCAGTAAATATAAACTCAAATAATATGAAATACAGTATGAGTTTCCAAACTGGCCGTTTCTTTTTGCCTTCAATTTTCCCCTTCTTCATACGTTGAAACCTTTCCTTTCTAAAAAAAATACATCCTTCAACATTGTACAATAAATGATAAAATTTTTAAATAGAAATAATTATGAACATACTAAAAACTTTATATAATATAAACAGATTTCTAAGCATCAGATGGAGTTTTAAACTCCATTTGATGCTTAGAAATCGTTATCCAGGGACATAGCATAGCCGCTCTTTATCCCCACTTGGAGAAGTGGAAGTATTAGAGCGGGTAGTCATCGGATAAAGGACTAAATAAAAAAATCACTCTGGTGTTCAGTATACAATCCATTATCTAACACCAAAGTGCTCTTGTATAAAGTTTCAAATTATAAATAAGTTTTTCCAATTTTCGATCTATTTTAAAAATTATATTTCCTATTTACAGTCTCTTTGAGGCTTCATATGCAAGAGGAGACCTCTCACATTCATCATGTTTCAAAGTTATTTGATAACATAACTTGCTTCCTTTCATCTTTTCTGAAGCATAACACAACCCATTCGATCTTGAATCTAAAAAAGCTTGATCTATTTGCTCTGGATCCCCTACTAAAAGTAGTTTTGTACCCGATCCAACTCTCGTTATAATTGCTTTTACCTGTTTTGGAGTTAGATTCTGGGCTTCGTCAATTACAAGCCAGTTTTTTACAATAGATCTTCCTCTTAAATAACCTACCGCCTCTGTAGTTATAATTCCCCTGTCAAATAATTCTCTTATTTTATCAGCTAATTCCTTTTCGTTTTTATATCTTTCTTTTTCATCGGAATCCACTAATATTTCTAGATTATCTAATATCGGTCTCATAAAAGGCGATATCTTTTCCTGTTCTGTACCTGGAAGAAATCCTATATCTTCATCCATGGTAACATTAGGTCTGCATACCAGCATCTTTCTATATTTTCCTTTATCTTCTTCCATTATACTATGGAGACCTACTGCCAGTGAAAATAAAGTTTTTGCCGTTCCTGCAGGACCTTTTATTATCACAATTGGAGCCTTTTCTGCATTTGTTAAAAGTGCCTCCAACATAAATTTCTGTCCCACATTTCTTGGAACTATTCCAAGAGGTGTACTATCCTTAAAACAAAGTGAAACTATTTCTTTACCGTCAAATCTTCCAAGGGCAGTCTGTTTAGGATTACTTAAACAATGTATTATAATAAACTCGTTTACATAAAGAGGTGGATCAAAGTATTCTGCATTGTCCTCATTATAACAAGTTATTTTATCAACTTTCATATATTTGTTACTATAAAATTCTGTTATATCCTTTTCAGAAGCATATACATCTATCCTTCCTGTATACTGACTTTCATCTTCGGGAACAACTTTTTCATAGAAATCTTCTACCTCTATATTTATTATATCAGCCTTAATTCTTTCAAATATGTCCTTTGTTATCAAACATACATTTTCACCACTTTCTTTAAGGCCTTTACACACCTGTATTATTCTGTTATCCGGTTTGCTTTTGTCCCAAGCCGGGGGCATCTGTACATCATAGTGGTTCATTTCAACCCTTAACTTTCCACCACCTGGCAAGTCCACTCCTTGGTTAAGCTTACCGCTTTTCCTAAAGTCATCTATAAGCCTAGCTGCATACCTAGCATTGGCACCAAGATCATTTTTATTCTTTTTAAATCCATCTAGCTCTTCCAGTACTACTTCAGGTATAACCACATCTCCATCATCAAAAGTCAATATAGCCCCTGGTGAATACAAAATAACATTGGTGTCTAAAACATAAGTTTTTTTCAAAGCCATTCCTCCCCTCTACCATTATTATAATATATTCATTTAAATATATAAATGAATTAAATTTCATAAACTTTGAAAATATATTTTGAATTATTTGCATAAAAGATAGGCACTAGTAATAACTAGTGCCTATTTTCCATAATATAATAATTGGGGATCAAAATATTATGCTATCTTTGTTTCATCGGTATATTGTTAATATTAACTATATTATGTGACAATATGGTGTCAAATATATTAAATATTTATTTACTTTTTTAATACTTTATGAATTAAAATGTTGTTAACTTAAGTATATGGAACAAAGTAACAAGTCAAAGACGCAAAATAAGCTAGCATACTGACTAGTTATTTTTTCAATATGTCTTGATTCTAATAAAAAATCTGTACCCTAATTTAGGTACAGATTTTTTATCATATATTTACTTTAAATTCTGTTCATAAGCCTCAATCATTTTCTTAACCATATTTCCACCTACAGAGCCTGCTTCTCTTGAAGTTAAGTCTCCATTATAACCATTCTTTAAATTTACTCCAACTTCTTTAGCTGACTCCATTTTGAATTGATCTAATGCTGCTTTAGCTTGTGGAACTACTGGATTATTACTGTTTGTCATAGTACTCACTCCTTTTTATAGTAAACTTTACTGCTTACATTTAAAGTTTCTACATTTTTAAAAAAATTACTCCAGGTAATTGAATGAATATTTAGTACTTGTTGCAATATAAGTTAATAAGCATAAATGCTTTTAAATTTTTTACTGCTTTGTAATAAGAAAGTAAGCACTGTTAGCTACCAGCACTTACCTCTTTCAATAGATACATATAATTATACTATCCTCATTTTCGCTAAGGTCATTTCCCTAGGACACTATTATATTACCCAATATCTCTAACAATATGACACCATATACATTATGTAAATATTCATAAAAAAATAATCTGGATAAAAAATAATGATTTTCATAATAACAGACTTTATACCAGATTTTATAAGTTGTGAAGATACTAGATTACAATTACAATTAAATTAGGTACACTATTTAGAATCAATTATAAGGAGCATTGTAAAATGTGGAAAACTTATGGAAGGTTTATAATAAATAGCATATTTGTATTCCTAATTTGTTTCTTAATCTTAATACCAAAATCAGTTCAAGCTGCTTCTGGACAGGTTTCTAGGATCGGAGAATTTAATAGATATGCGACTGCTGCTAAAAGTGCAACTACAAATTGGACTAGCAGTAAAAATGTAGTATTGGTGTGTGGTGAAATATATGCAGATGCAGTAAGTGGTGTAACCCTTGCAAAAAAGTTAGATGCTCCTATCCTTTTAACTACTTCTAACTTACTTAATTCATATACTAAATCTGCATTAGACACCTTAAAACCCCAAAACATATATATTATAGGAGGAGTCTCCTGTGTATCACAAAATATAAGAGATGAACTTAAAAGTTATGGTTACAATTTAATAGAATTAGGTGGAAAAAGTAGATACGAAACCAATGTATCTGTTGCTAATGAATTGGTCAAATTAGGTGTTAATGCCCTGGATGTAATGCTTGTCTCAGGAAAAGGATTTTCAGATGCCCTATCAGCTGCGCCTATAGCAGCAGCTAAAGGACAAATTCTTTTACTCGGAAATAATGATGACGACTCAATGGAACCAGTTTTAACCTTTATTAGAAATAACAATTCAAATGTTACAGTTATTGGTACACAAAACGTATTAAATGACAATATGTATAATAAAATAGGTGCTGTGAAAAGAGTAAATGGTGGAGCTAACAGATTTGAAACCAATTTAAATATGTTAAATGAATACCAGGATATATTAAAAAATGATAAGCTGTTTATAGCAAATGCAGGTGGAGAAGATTTTCCAGATCCTCTTATAGCCTCTTCTTTAGCTGGTAAATGGTCATCACCATTAGTGCTTGTAGATGGTGATAATTCCCAATCTACAGAGGAAGCATTAAACTACATAAAAAATAAAGCAACTAATTTAACAGACTTAAATGCCATAGGTGGAAAAAACGTTATTTCTGATAATATTATCTCAAAGATAAATAATGCAATTTCTAATGACATTGTTTCAATAACTACAAATGGACTAAATCAAATTAAAATTACATTCAATACTGAAATCAATAAAGAAACAGCTGAATTTGTTGGGAATTATCAAATTGACGGAATTGACCTTACCACCAATATATCTTCAGCTTCGCTGCAAGATGATAATAGAACTGTACTAGTTACCCTTGCAAACCCGTATTCACAATATAAAAACATAATTTTTACTGTAAAAAGCACTGTGCTAGATAAGGATTTAAATGTGATGATACCTAAAATTGAAAAAGAAATTACCTTTTTAGACATCACTGCACCTAAAATACAAGCACTAACACTGTATGGAAGTAATAAATTAGTGCTTAAATTTTTAGAGCCAATAAGGATAAGTACAAATAATTTATCTTCCATGAAAATCAATGGTCAAAGTATAGTAGGCCTTGGATTAAATACATCCTTAAGTACTTTTTATGAAAAATCAGGCGTATGGTCAATGGAAGTAGTACTTTATTTTGATACACCCCTTAAAGAAGGTGTCAATACTTTTAAAATTTCCCGGGGAATCTCAGGTGAACAGTTCGATGACGCTGCAGGATTTCCTATAGAAGAAACTTCTATAAATTTTAATATTAATTCATTAAAGGATAATCCTCAAATTGCAAAAGCTAATTATACTACAGATGGAATTATTTATGTAACTTACAATAGATCTATGGATACTAAAACCACACTTAATATAAATAATTATAAAATAAATGGAAATACAATAACGCCCTCCTCCATAGATTTTTGTCAGGGATCAAATGATAAAGTTGTTAAAATAAAAATTATAAATTCTTTACTTAATATTGGAAGTAATATTATAAGTGTCTCAAACAATATTAAAGACGCCTATGGCAATAATATATATGACAATTCCAGTACGAGTTTTGAAGTTGAAGATAATACTGTAAAACCACAAATTACACGATTTAAAATACTCGACAGTCAAACAATAAACATAAAATTCAACCAATATGTAATGAATATATATGCAACCAATAAATCAAATTATAAATTGCTTGATTCTGATGGAACAGACATAACCTATAAAATTGATGAAATAATGCCTGCTACTGGTGTTAACAATGACAATACAAATACCTATAATATAAAATTTATAAGAGATAATGCCTTAGCAGATGTAACATACACTTTAGTTATTAAAAATATCATTGATACTAACTTAAAGCCTAATGTGATGGATGATTATACTATAACTTTCAATGGAATAGATAACATAGATCCCAAAGTTACAGCTATAGTTGAAAAATTAGATAATCCTCAAGAAATAGTTATTTTTTTCAATGAACCCATGGATATAGATTCACTAAAAAATTCTTCAAATTATTATTTTTTAGATGGTACAGGTGATACTGAAACATTGCCTTATAATGCAGTGATTACTCCTGGTGAAGATAATACTTATGTTCTAATTAAATTTCCATCTAATTATATATTAAGCTATGGGACTTCAGAAAATAATGTACTCAAAGTAGGTGTAGAATATGTTAAAGATAAATCTCTAAATACTTTATCAGGAATAGCCTATGTTGATAACATAAGTAGAGATTATAGTACAGGGCCATCTCTTGTTTCAAATACTGTAAAATTTTTTTACAATGGTGATGACCTAAAGGTACAGTTTATTCTAACTTCTAATCTGGACAATTTAAACCTAAATGACTTTAAAGTTGCAGGGATGACTCCTGATGGTGGTACTGTATACGGAAGTAAAGTAATTCTTACTTTTTCTAGTGGAATTCAAGATAATGTAAAAATCAACACGGTGAAGTCAGCTGGAGTTAATGCATTATTTACAATTGAAAATTCAATTTCTAAAGATATAGCAGGACGTACACTGAAAGAAGGATTGGATAAGGTATACAGTATGATGCTTCCTCCAAGAACTAATTCCAGTTTGTGGTTTGCAAGCAGCACCACGGGAAATAGCTCTGTAACAATAGCATTTGATGAAGATATCGACGATAGTATTTATGGACTGTACTGTGATGATTTTATATTTACAAATGAGAGCACTGGCGGAAAACTGAATCCTACATCTGTATCCGTAAGTGGTAAAAATGTAACCTATAAATTTGAAGACGGCTCTATAAAGCCTGGAGATAAAATTGACATTCATGCTGCGTTGTCTTCTGCAGATATTAACATAAGAAGTAAAAAAGATGCCAGTGGAGAAAATTCTGTTTACATTCCGTCAAAATATGATTTGAGAATAAATACAGTGATTTCCAATTAAAATAATTATATTTTATTAACAAATTTGCAATTTAACCATAGTATATAATATAAATATTTTCACGGAGGTATTACATGAATATCAATTCTACTAGCGACAGCAGTAGCAAAGAAAGCGCTGAAAACTTCGATGTTTCTCAAAATATATGTCCATATTACTCAATGTCTTATTATGATGAACCAATAGATGATGAGTACGAGGACGAAGATCCTGATGAATATGACTTTGATCCTGAAGATGATGGATATAGGCACGGGAGACCTAGAAGAAGACGACGTAGAAGACCCAGACGTAGAAGAAGACGTAGAATGATGCATAGACCTTTCATGCCATTCGTATTCCCTGTAATCATGTATGGTGATTATGACGACTGGTATTAATATTAAAATATAATATTAGATAGGTACTAGCAATTTGCTAGTACCTATTATAATTATGTATTTTTTAGTAAATCTATATTTCATATAATTAAGACTTGTCTCTAACAAGTAAAAGAAATACTCATGCCAAGATTTTCGGCTTTTTCTAAAGCATTAGTATTAGCAATATCACCCTTATCTGCGACTCCCGGAACAGTAATTATTCCTAGATTGTTCCACTTCAGATAATCAATAATACCTTTGTAAGTTTCAATTGCTCCATTAAACATACCATCTTCGTTACCTTCTCCACAAATCATAAGTACACTTTCCTTTATTTTAAGTGGACGTTTGCAATTAGGTGATACATAAGCATATAGTCTATCTATTGGTGCTTTTATTTGTGATGACATACCAGACCAATATAAAGGTGTTACAAATACAATCACATCTGCACTTTCAAGTAGTGGTTCTAATTCACTAAAGTCATCCTGAAATGAACAGGCGCTGCCCTTACTCCAGCAGGTATTACAAGCCTTACAACCATTAATATTTTTCATTGCTGTTTCAAATTTTGTTACAATATGCCCTTTGGCCCTAGCACCTTTAATAAATGCATCTGCCATCATTTCACTGTTACCATTTTTTCTTGGGCTTCCTGTAAGTACTAAAATATTTTTAACCATTTTTATCACTCCTTGTAAACATTAACAACTGGTTTTATCTTCTTCTTTATCCAATTATATAGTCAGATTAAATGGTTGTAAAGCATTAAAATTACTGCAGGTTACCATATATAATGTCTCCAATATATTTATAACCCTTGTCACTAGGATGTGCTGTATTTGTTCCACTTCCGCCTGAATAATCGTTTCTAGCCATTCCAAACAAACCTTCCTTTTGTGCAGTAGTATAATCCTTATAATAAGCTTTATAAATGTCTATAACACCTGTATTATAAGCATCTGCTATTTCGTATAAAGACATAACATAAGCAGACCAATTTGTTGTCCATGTCTCAGCAGGCATTTGATTTGACACCAAGCATACATCACTGCCTCTTTCTTTCCAATAGCTTACTAAGTTTATCATGCTTTCCTTGTAAGCTTGAACAGAAATACCTCGTCCTGCTTCATTAATCCCAAAAGATAGTAATACTAAATCCGGCTTTGATAATACATTCCAAATTTTCTTTGTGGTATCTGTAGTAAAATAACTTGCCGTTTTACTAGAAATTGCTATCTTGTCTACCTCAATTCCTGTAGTACTTGATGAGGCAATTGCACCTTCTATAAAAATATTGGATATTGTATTTGGAGTTATTACTAATGTATGCCTTGTATTAGTTAAGCCTGAATAAGAAACTTTGTGTGAAAAGCTTTCTGTTTCTCCTAAACAATCTATAGAACCTACTTTTTTGCCATCTATAGTTACAACAGCTGTACCTCCATCCTTTCCTTTAGAATACAGCAAATCCAAACTTGTTCCAGTAAAAACCAAAGTTGCCGGTGAAATACTTTTATTAGAAATTCCAAAGCATCCACCAAAACCACCAACATTAGAAGTAAATTCTTTAGAGGCCCCAAAAACACTCCAACCTGTTCCTAGTTTCCATCTAGGTTTAGTACCAGAAGGAAGGGCACCTTCATAAATACTAATAAAGCCTTCTCCTGCATTTCCAAATTGATTTTGCAGTGATGACTTCATTACACCAACCCAAGATTTGTTTATCTCATCGCTGGAATATTCTCCTCTTGTATTGGACTCACCTATACAATATATTCTTACCTTTTGGGTACTTGTATTTTTCAATTTATTTTTATATTTTAACAAACCTGCATTTATATTATATCCATACTTTTCATAAGGTGATTCTTTATGAATTACTTTTTTAGGGGTTGGTTTAATTTTCTTTATTACATTAATTTTTGCCGAACTTACAAAAAGCATGACAAAATATGCAAATACAGCAGAAACAATGATTAATATCTTTTGACGCATATTAATACTCCTTTACCTATTTTTAATGTTTCTCTTTAATATATGTAGAAATCATACACCAAATACATTGTAAAATACGTAATTGTGAATATATTTATACTTTTGTAAAATAATAAATCTATGATATCACAAAAGTAGGTGAAATAATTATGATAGTCATATATCATGACGTGGGAGGTGCCCACTCTACTGCCGTAGCAGCCAATATACATATTGGGAACCTGCCAATGGATAGAATACCAAGTAAAAAAGAATTACTTGATTTACCGACCTTTGATAAAATGGAAAAAAAGGATCTTGGACGGCTAATTTATATTGGAAAAGATGAATTTAACGCAGACGTATACACTTTAGCTAGAAAATATGCTCCAGACATAGTAATACCTGCTATTATGGATATGTACTCTATTTTTAACAAAAATACTGATGAACTTATTATTGTAGACACCAAACCAACTGTCAATTTACTTATGAATATAGGAGGATATACTTCAAGAAAACTTCATTGGGTAAGTTTTGGAAGACCAATAGTAACAAAAGGTACACAACAAGCTTATATGAATATAGTCAACATGGTTACAGGTGTTAAAAATAATTTGAAAAATAGGTAATATGTCAAAAGAGGGATATTTCATATGTAAACTTTTCACACAAATAAAAGATCCCTCTACCCTTCTAGCAGCATTCTTTTAATTACATCATTGCCTTAATAACACCACAGGCTAGCATTTTACCAGATGCTCCAGCAGGCTGAGTTCTATAATCATCTGGACTTTCATGTATGATTACCGATTTTCCAATAATCTGAGCAACATTAAACTTATTTGTAAAAAAGGTCATTCTACAATAACCATTATTTGAAAAAAGAACTGGAAAATCTCCTGCATGATTGCCATGAGGCTGATTGGTTGGATTCCAATGTCCTCCTGCAGCTTTAAATGGTTCTTCAGGATTACCAACAGCACATGTACCGTTTTGGTGGATATGAAATCCATGAGGTCCAATTTGTGGATTTCCATTCATAGCAGGTCTATAAGGAGGTAATCCATTTACTTCTACAGAAACCTCAGTTCCTCCACGTACCTGAGTAAAAGTTACAGTACCTCTTATATTAGGAGCTAAAGGTCCTCCAGTTATATGAGCTACAGCTTTTGTGGCATGCATATTCATATCACCCCTATATCCACAATAATTGTGATTTATAAAGGGACATTCATATTCGTCAAAATGCATAATATCCTCCAAATTAAATACTTCAATTTATGTTATGTAAAACTTTAAAAATAGTTACAAAAAGATCAGCGTATTAAATAGCACGCTGATCTTTTAAAACTAAACTAATGAAGGTTGACGAACTTCCTTATATATAGATGACATTGTATTTATTGTACTTTCAGGTGCCGGCTCTAGTGGATAATATCCTTTTTTCACCATGTACTGCCAAACTTCATAAGCATGATTGCAGCTCATAGTAAACGCATCCTTTAAAAATTCTCTCACGCCAGGGTTACTAGCTTCCATAGCAGACCACGCATATTCCCTTCCTGCCCTTTTTAGAGTTAAAAGATATGCAGTTGCTATTTCTCTATCGTTCATCTGCTGAATATCCGTTCTTGGTGTAATTGATGGAAAATTATTAGTTGGTGACTTAGTATAATCTTGCAAAGTTTTAACCAAAGATGGTACATTTAACTTTTGTGTAGGACCTGTAGTTTTACTTAAATATTCAACCTTTATATTATAATCTTGAATATGTGCTGGGAAGTGTGCTTGAATCATAGATTTTAATTCCTGGTCCTGAACTGCATTTATAAACATAGCCATATTTGTTATAGAATTTACGCAACTTATAGTTAATTCATGTAGATCATGTATTTCATGAGCAGCCAATTGCATAATATTACCTCCTATTGAAATTTTACTTATTTTAAAATCATTACTACAGTAAATAATTTTCCACTAGAATATCTATTTTATACTATAGCATTTTTAGTTTTCTATACTAAGCTTTCAATCTATATATAAATTTGTATTTTCCTCTTCTGGGAAATAGTCATTAATATTCTATAGTATATATTACTGCCGCAAGGACAAAATATTAAAGTAGCATAATTCAATATGAATTAAACCTAAAATGTTTATATAATCCCATTAGACTAAAGGAGGATACTATTATGAATAAAAATGATAAAAATCTTCAAGAAGCAAAAAAATTGAATAAACAATCCAAACAGGGAAATATGTCAAGTGCTGCTAGCACTACCAGTTATAATAGCCCAGATCTTCAAGAAGCTAGACAATTAAACTCACAGGTTTCAGGCAAAAGTTCATCTTCTTTTTCAAATGTTTCAAATAACAGTGATTTAGATGAAGCAAAAAAATTGAATCAACAATCTAAACAGGGAAATATGTCAAGTGCTGCTAGCACTACCGGTTATAATAGCCCAGATCTTCAAGAAGCTAGACAATTAAACTCACAGGTTTCAGGCAAAAGTTCATCTTCTTTTTCAAATGTTTCAAATAACAGTGATTTAGATGAAGCTAAGAAATTAAATCAACAATCTAGGCAGAAAAAGAGTAAGTAACTAAAAAGTGAAGGAGAAATCTTAAGATTTCTCCTTCATTTTTTATTATGCTTTACCTAGTACATTTTAGAATAAACTCATTCATTCAAATCTACAATATCTACATTAAAATGTTTATTTGTATTTAAGTTTTTTACTTGTATTTTACCATCTTCATCTGTATTTATACTTTCAAGCCATACGGGATTATCTTTATATTTTACCTGTATAACTCCTTTAGATTCAATTATTTCTTTTACTCTTTTCTTATCCAAGCTTACCACCTCCTATATACATAGGTTCTTATATAGTAAACTTTTTATACCTTCTAGAACAAAAAGATGTTTCTCCTCAAATTACCAGCATAATATTTTAGGTTCTGCACATTCTATTAGCATAAGGATATTAATGTGTTAAAGTTATTAAATATCTAAGTTTCGTGTAAACTATAATATTCTTTCTCTAACATATTGGTATTACTTTATGCTGGAGATGACGAATCTCCAGCATTTAATTCTTTATTTTTAACCCCTATATTACACAATACAGCTTACTTTGTATAACTCAAATTTCCTAAACATCTTATGCCAGGGATAATGAAATCCCTGGTTTTCATTATCCCTTATTTTGTTCTACATCAATAATAATTTTGTTGCATGTCTTACACATATATGCCTTAATTTTCGGTCTTCCTATCCAACCGGATTCTCCTAATTCAACACCACCTTTGGCCCATATTCCAAGAAACAATTTTTTATCTTCAGGTAGCCATTTCATTTTATAGTTATCCCCATATATATGACCTTTAACCATTTCTCCATTACAATAAGGACATTCCATATAAAACTCCTCCAAACAAGCTATAATATCTTTAAATTAATTATGTAAAATCTATATCATTAGTAAAACACATTATTATAACTTCATTTTAACATTCTTAAAACATATTGCATATACTAACTTGTGTAATATATGCTAGGAGGAATAGATTTGATTTTTTACTATCCTTACTTTGGTTACAAAGTAAAGTGTAAAAGGGTTCCAGTAGCTTTTCCACCTCAACACCAAGCTGTACAGCCCGGATTAGAGACACTTATGAACCCCAAGCCTATATTTGATAATCCAGACTATGCTGGGAGTGATAAATTAAAAAATAAGGTCGCCCTAATTACTGGAGGAGATAGTGGTATTGGCAGAGCTGTATCTCTAGCTTTTGCCAAAGAAGGTGCAGACATTAGTATTGTGTACTTCAATGAACATGTGGATGCAGCTAAAACAAAGGCTTTAGTAGAATCTCAAGGAAGAAAGTGCCTCTTAATTTCTGGAGATTTAAGAGAAGAGTCCTTTTGTAAAAAAATAGTCAAAGATACACTTGATGCCTTTGGTCACCTAGATATACTAGTTAATAATGCAGGTGTTCAATTTCCTCAAAACAGTCTTGAAAATATCTCTACAGAACAATTGGAAGATACTTTTAGGACAAATATTTTTCCCTTATTCCACGTTACTAAAGCTGCCCTACCTCACTTAAAAAAAGAAAGCAGCATTATTAATACCGCTTCAATTACAGCTTACATGGGTAATAAGCTACTTATTGATTATTCTTCTACAAAAGGAGCCATTGTGAGCTTTACCCGTTCATTAGCTCTTTCTCTTGTATCAAAAGGGATAAGAGTCAATGGAATTGCTCCTGGACCTGTTTGGACACCTCTTATACCATCAAGTTATTCAGCAAAGTATGTGGAAACTTTTGGCTTAGATACTCCTATGAAAAGAGCTGGTCAACCTGTGGAATTGGCACCTGCTTATGTTTACTTAGCATCTGACGATTCTACTTTTGTTACTGGTCAAATTCTACATGTAAATGGTGGAGGCTTTATAGGATCATAACTTTTTATCTCCTTTATATATAATATGAGATCAGTACCATCTATAAAAGAGTGGTACTGATCTAAATAATTTACTTACAAACCCTATATGTGATTGGCAACTTCATATGCATTCCAAATAGCATACATAATATTAGAAACCTTACGTGCATCTCCTAAAAGATAAATTTCTGGGATTTCAAATTCTAATTCTTTATATAGTGAATTTTTTTCTTTATATCCAACAGAAAGTATTACCGAATCGCATTTTATTTTTTCTGTTCCCTTTTCCGTCTCTACTTCAAGATTTCCATCCTTATATGCTTTAACTTTTGAACTTGTTTTTACATCAATACCATTAAAAGGAATAAGTCTTTCAAGCATTTCACTATTTGCAGAACACAGCGGCCCATTTAATGCAAGTATTTTATTTAATGCTTCTACTATAGTTACTTTTTTACCTTTTTTAGCAAGATGAAGTGCAGTTTCACATCCAACTAGTCCACCACCAACTACAACTGTAGTGCCTCCACAATCTTTCTTTTTTGTAAGTACATCTGCTGCTGTAAATACTTTATCATCGTCTCCAAGTGAGAATACTTTTGGTGTAGACCCTGTAGCAATTATTACACTATCAAAATTGGCTTTTAAAACTTGTTCTTTAGTAATTTCACTATTTAAATTTACTTGTACATTTAATTCGTTTAATGTATGTGCATACCAATCAGCTAAGGCAATATCATCTTCTTTAAAATCTGGTGCTCCACCTGGAATAAGGTTACCACCTAGTCTAGAATTCTTTTCATAAATTACTGGTTCATGGCCTCTAAGTGCTAAAACTCTTGCAGCTTCACATCCTGCTACTCCACCACCAACTATTAAAACTTTTTTCTTCTTTAATATAGGAAGAAGTGCATTGTCCTTTTCCTTACATGCTTGTGGATTTACTGCACAATTTATCATTGAATAATGTTGAATTCGTCCCATACAACCTTCTTGACATGATATACAAGGCCTAATTGATTGACATCTATTTGCCCTCAACTTATTTACATAATCAGGATCTGCAAGTAATGGTCTTCCAAGACTTATCATATCACAAGTTCCATTTTCAATGGCTTCAAGTGCCATATCTGGATCATCCATTCTTCCTGCACATATAATAGGAACATCTACAGTTTCTTTCATTAATTTAGCATATGGTCTATATAGTCCCTTCTTTTGGTACATTGGCGGATGACTCCACCACCATGAATCATATGATCCAACATCAGTATCCAATGAATCATATCCATAAGATACAAGTAATTTAGCGGCTTCAATTCCCTCGTCTAAATCTCTTCCCTTTTCAACAAATTCTTCTCCTGGAAGTGCTCCATCTCTTAAATCTTTGATAAAGCTCTTTGGTGAATACCTAAGCACTACTGGAAAATCTTCTCCACATCTATTTTTAATTTCTTCAACTATTTCACGTGCAAAACGAAGTCTGTTTTCCAAACTTCCCCCATATTCGTCTGTTCTGTGATTAAATAATGAAATAGCAAATTGATCTATAAGATATCCTTCATGAACAGCGTGAATTTCAATTCCATCAAAACCAGCTCTCTTTGCATTGTAAGCTCCATCCCCAAATTTCTTCACTATGGATTTAATTTCATCTATTGTAAGCTCACGGCAAATTTTATCAAGCCATCTATGTTGAATTGGTGATGGTGCAACAGGTGGGAATTCACCAAGATTAGTAGGTATAGTTACTCTACCAAATCCAGCTGACATTTGTAAAAATACTTTTGCATTGTATGCATGTATTCTCTCTGTCATTTCCCTTGCAGTTCTTACAAATTGAACAGGATTATGTGTAGGGCAAGGACAATTTGGCATACCATGTTCTTCAACTTCATTATCTACAAAAGTAACTCCTGTAATAATTAAGCCAGTGCCACCTTTTGCTCTTTCAGTGTAGTAATCAATTCCCCTTTGGTTGAATCCTCCTTCACTGTCAGCTAGTCCTAGTGGCCCCATAGGTGCTAGTGCAAAACGATTTTTTATTTCACACTTTCCAATTTTAACTGGTTCAAATAATTTTTTATACTTATTCATAAAACCACTCCTAAATTTAAATAATATAAGTATTAAAATGTTGGTCCTGTTGTACTTATTAATAAATACGATTACATATTTATCTTTACCTATATTATATATATTACTATAAATCATGTCAATGTTTACATGTTTAATTTTTCATGTTTTACTTTACTTTATATTCATGCATGATAAAATGATTATATGGAAAGAACGAGGTGCTAATATATATGAGGACTTTAAAATACGCAATCTTAGGGCTTATTAATAGAAAACCGTCAACTGGATATGATATAACTAAAGAATTTAATGATGCATTAGTAGAATTCTGGTATGCTAAACATAGTCAAATATACCCTGAATTAAAGAAATTGACAGATGAAGGTCTTATTTCATATGAAACGGTAATACAAGGAGAAAAATTAGAAAAAAAGTTATACACAATAACTGAAAGTGGAAAAAAGGATTTACAAAAGTGGCTTGCTGAAGATGAACCTTTAGAACCAACGCCTAAAGATATTTTCAGACTTAAAGCTTATTTTTGTGATGAAATGGACACTGACACCTTATTAAAACAATTTAAAAGTCAATTAGATAAACATACTGAAAGATTAAATTATCTTAAAAATTCTATGGAAGAACTTTTAAAGGAAAAGGATATATCTAAAGTGCCTTCTTCTGGTTTTGGTGACTATATTGTCTTACGAGGAGCCATCATGAGAGAAAATGCTTATGTAGATTGGCTTTTTGACTGTATAAAAAAAATTACAGAAGGATTGTAGGGGTTCTAAACAAAAATCAACCTTCATTTTTTTAAAGAACAAAGTTCAAATATCAAATAGAGACAATTTTCTTCCCAACGTCAGAAAATATTAAAATTATAGATTTCCTGAGGTACGATGGAAATCATCTTTATCTGTTCTTTGTTATTTGAACTTTGTCATTTTAATTCATGTGTATACTATCTGATATTTGAAAACCCATCCTATATCCTTTTAAAGAAGATGTATTATTATTTAATTTGCTTACTATAAATAGGTAATATTTTTGTCCCAGTTTATAAGGTTTATAGGGAGTAACTTTTACAGATTTCTTATCATCTTGTAGAGATAATGCTGTTGGAATTACATTTCCAGAACTATCTACTACATATATATTTGAGCTATTTACGTTCTCATCATTAAGCTGATCTTTAAACTTTATCGTCCATTGTTTATCCCGTAAAATATTCAAACAGTCCTTTGAATTTAAATCCTCCCATCCTTTGTCTGTAAACATACTCTTATCTACAGGCATTTTTACATCTATTAGAGGAAATGCAGCTTCCCCATTGTACTTTTCTGGAGTTCCAAGTGCATATCTTACACTTACAGTACTATTTACTTTTAAATTTTTTATTTGATTTTTTCCTTCATCATTATTTTTTACATAAAAAAGCTCGGTATCACCATTTTCATATTTAACCTTTATAAATATATAGTCTTTATCAGTATATATATTTTCTAAATTACCAATTACCCAGGAAGCACCTATTATATTGCTTTCCCCTGCACCTAAATAATCATATACCTTACCTGAAGAATTTTTTACGCTTATACTAAAATCAGGTAATTTAACTTTTATTATAGTATAAGGATAAGTTACAACTTGAGGTACTATGGCACCTTTGTCCGGGTCTGTTTCCTTTACAATTATGTTTCCCCTTCCTTCTACATCTTCTACAGCATCTACTTTAATATCGTAGCCTCCTGTGGGCTTTTGTCCTCTCATTACAGCTACATATAGATAATTCGTGCTGCTATCCAAATAGTACAAAAATCCTTCACTGGATTTACAAGAATCTATGCCATTAGTTAAAGTTTTTGGCGCATTATCATAAGATATAGTCTGAAAATCAATTTTATTGCACATTATATTAGGTCCATTCTTAATAATAAGTTTATTCTTACTGATGTTAGATACTGAAGATTGCATCTTGACTGTCCCTTGAGCTTTTACTGAAGCCGGCATATATACAGCTCCTACAGTTAATGCAAAACACATAGGTATAAATAACTTTTTAAACATATATAATTTCCTCCTCCTTTAAATATCTTTTTCAATTATTAGACGTATGGACTCTGGCCTTCGCTCCATAATTTATTTAATTGAATTTGCTATGTCAATTAGGGAATTTTCTTGTATGTTTCCATATAAAGAATATTCCACATTATTCATTATCCATGATACACTTGTTGCTTGTTCATCTTTAAAGTAATTTATATAAGCCTTACCAGCACCAATATATAAAGTTTTATCACCTTTTAATCCCGATAAACTCTTGCTTTCCTGTATTATAAAATATTTAGAATTTAAACTATACTTTATGCTTATACTTTTAACGCCTTCACAGGGAATAGATATATTTGAAAGTTCAAATCCTTCAGGAACATATGATGGCAGCAACACCTTACTTTCAAAATATTTTTCAGCATCTTTCATGCTTAAGGATTCTCCTAGAGAAGCTACTCCACTAGGTCTTACTGCACCTAAATCTCCCCCATGATTTTTATCATCTTCTTTTTCATTTTCCTGATTAGTACTAGGAGTTTCAACATTGTAATTATTTGTATTTTGTGACAAAATATTTTTATTTTGAATTGTTGTATCCTTATTTGAGCTTACATTCTTAGTTGAATTTTTTGCATTTGATTTATCCTGTACTATTGAATTTCCTATTTTATTAGCTTTTGATATTTCCTTTGACGTTTCATTATCTATAGTTCCTTTATGATCATTATTTATTGATTTGTCTACATATTTTTGATCTGGTTTTACATAACTGCGTGCAATATCAGCTTTATGAGAAAAGTTGTATAACTTAAATGTAAAAATTAAAATGGCAAAAACAGCTGATGCAATTAAAACCGGTTTTAATTGCAATGACCTTCTATTACTGCATCTTTCTAGGGTCTTTCTTTTCAATTCATCTGTAACACAAATATCTTTTAGAATTTCATTTGATTCATTCCTAAAATTTTTCATATTATCTCTCATATTCAATCTTCCCATCTATATTGGATTTCAATACTGTCCTTGCTCTAAAAAGCCGGCTGCGCACAGTACCTTCTGGTATTTTCAGTACCTTACTTATGTCCCTTGTAGATAGCTCTTCATAATAGTAAAGAATTATAATTTCCTTATATTTGCGCGGCATATCCATAACCTGTTTTAATAATTCTTCATGTTGAATTTTATTTATAACTTTATCATCTACATTTTCACAAATATCTACAAAAGAATTATCATACACATCCTTTGACAGAATAACTTTCTTGAACCATGAAATTCTTAGTACATCCCTGCAAGTATTTATTGTAATAGTCATAATCCAGTTTTTTTCGCTGCTGCTTTTTTTGAGCTTACTAAAATTTTTATACACTTTTATAAAAACCTCTTGAAAAACATCTTCAGCCAAATACTTGTCCTTTAAATACAGATAGGCCATTCTAAGTACGTCATTTCCATAGCTGTTCATTAACTCTTCTATTTTCTCATCCATATATCAATAACATCTCTTCCAAGACATTTCCTCCTGCTACACAATTTTTAAAAATTAAAATTAAGTATACTTAATTTTACCATCAAAATCCCTTTCATATTATATGACGTATAAAGTTTTAATTTGGCTTCATAAATTTGAGAATTAAAGAATGAGCATATATCAGTAATATTCTACTGTATTAATGGTCATTTTTATTGTTTCAAAATTTAGAATATGCTATTATATACTTATATTACCATAATATAGCAAATAAGGGGACTTAGAATATGTACAAAAAAGGTATAAAAAAGCTTGGTATTGTAATGTTTCTATCTTTCATTTTAAATATAGCATTTGCCTACAATTCTGTTAAAGCATATTATGAACCGCCAATATCAAGAATAAGCGGCAATAATAGATATGGAACAGCTGCTAGAGTTGCTACAATAAATTGGACAACTTCAGAAAATGTTGTATTAGTATCAGGTGAAGGATATGCCGATGCAGTAAGTGCTTCATCATTAGCTAAGAAATTAGATGCACCTATACTTTTAACTTCATCAAATGCACTCAGCCCAGAAGCTGAATATGCACTAAACCTATTAAGAATAAAAAATATATATGTTATTGGAGGAAATGCTTCTATTTCGCAGAACATAAGAGATACTCTTAAATCCAAATATACCTTGACAGAGTTAGAAGGATCAAACAGGTATGAAACTAATATAGCAGTAGCCAAATATCTAGTTAAATTAGGAGTTAGTGCAAGCAACATTATAGTAGCTAGTGGAGAAGGATTTGCAGATGCTCTTTCTGTATCATCAGTAGCTGCAGCAAAAGGACAGATTTTGTTACTAGCAAACAATAACAAAAATTCAATTCAATCATCAATTAACTTTGCAAAAATCAACTGCTCTAAGGCTGTAATTGTTGGAACTAGAGATGTTATAAGTGACTCAATAAAGAACACTTTTGGGGCAAACGCTACTAGAGTAAATGGTGGAGCGAATAGATTTGATACTAACTTAGCTGTATTAAAAACATTCAAGAGTGACTTAAAAAATGATAATTTGTATGTAGCAAATGCAAGTGCAGCCATACCGGATAACCTTTACGCAGACGCATTAGTTGCTTCCGCATTAGCTGGAAAATATAGTGCACCATTAGTATTAGTTGACAAAGATGGTACAGATGCAACAAACAATGCTATGTACTATATTAAAGATACAGTTTCCCAAAATACTCATGTGCAAATAATTGGAGGACTTTCTGTTATTCCAGATTCTATATTTGATAATATATATTTTCCATTAAGCATATAGGTTTCAAAAGGGGTTGTTGCAATAACAATTACCGGCTGTTTAAAAACATGTATACGTATTAAAATAGCTGACATACTAATTGATTAGTATGTCAGCTATTTTATAATTTACTCCTATTCTTCTCATTATCTCTAATTTCTGTAGAAATTATTTCATGTTTAAGTACGTCAATGAGCCCAATGTCCGTAAGTCCAAGCTCCGGCACAGTAGGCAAGGAAATAAACGACAATGTCATAAAAGGTGCAGCTAAAGTGCAGCCTATCTCATGTGTAAGATTATTTAAACTAGTAATTTCCTCTATAACAGAATCTGCATCATGGTCACTCATAAGCCCACCAATAGGTAAAAGCATCTTTCCAATGACTTTGCCCTGCTTTACTAATACAAAACCTCCCTGTATATCCTTAATTTCATTAACTGCTATAGACATATTATAATCATCAGTTCCAACACAAACTATATTGTGGTGATCATGGGATACAGAAGAAGCCAGTGCGCCATCTTTAATATTAAATCCCTTTACAAATCCAATTCCAACTCCACCTGTTTTTCCGTATCTTTCAACTACTGCAAGTTTTAAAATGTCCTCTTCTACATCATTTTGAATTAGTCCTCCCTTTACCGGAAGTTTTACTTTTATCCACTTGTTTATTATCTGATCTTTAATAAGTTCTATGACATTTACAAAGGTTGTATCATTACATTTGGAGTTTATCTTAAAAGATTCTGGTGTTATTGGAGTTTTAAATTTTACAGTATTTTTTATCCAGCTGGGATATTCTGAACTTACTTTATTTGAAATTAAATTTTCCTGCTCAGCTACAAGCTTGCCTTCAAAAAACACCATAGATGGCTGTATATTTTCTAAACTTTTTACTATAAGAATGTCCGCCTTTCTTCCTGGAGTAATGCTTCCTATTTCATCTTCTACTCTAAAATGCTTTGCTGCATTTATAGTTGCCATCTGAATTGCATTTATAGGAGAAACCCCAAGAGAAATGGCCTTGTTCACATTATAATTTATGTGTCCTTCATTTTTTATATCACTGGCATGTTTATCATCTGTACAAAACATAAGATGTTCAAAAGAAAGTTTCTTATCTACAACTCCCTTTATGAGCTTTTCTACATTTCTCTCAGAACTTCCTTCTCTTATAAATACATCCATACCAAGTCTTATTCTCTCAAGAAGCTCTTCAAAAGATACACATTCATGATCATCACTCATACCAGAAGCAGCATAAACATTAAGATCTCTTCCTGTTATTCCAATAGCATGCCCATTAATTATTTTTCTTCTACTAAGCGAAGCCTCAATTTTCTTTAAATATTCTTCTTTTTTAAACAGTATTTTTGAAGGGTCAAGTTCCCCTAAGCTCAATGTCTCGTCCCAACTAAGTGCCTCTATAACTTCTTCTAATTCCACTACCCCTCCTGTAGTTTCAAGGCCCGGAGCTGTAGGTACTCTTGATGGGATTTCAATATAAGTTCTATAAGGTAGTTTTTCTATAGAATCAAGCAGAGCTTTTATTCCATCTATTCCACATACATTTGCAATTTCCATAAGATCTGCACAAAGAGTTGTAGTACCTTTAGGTACTATTACATCTGAAAGTGCTTCAGGAGAAAGCAATGTAGTTTCAATATGCAAATGAGAATCAATAAATCCTGGAATAGCATATTTTCCACTGCAATCTATAGATTTTTCAGCTTCAAGCTTAACATCAGGATCAATGCACACAACCCTGCCATCTTTTATATAGATGTTTGTACCATATATTTCTTCAGAATAGACATTTACGAGATTAACATTTGAAAGTTTTAAATCACAGGATACTTCACCTAGTCCACATTCTATAAGTTTTTTTATTTCCAAATAGCTTTTCAATCACTTTTCCCCCAGTACCCCTCATGAGTTTTTAATATTTCATCTTTTAATTCATTAAAAGGCCCTATTACAGTAATGTCTTTCTGTCCTTTCTTAAACACTTCCCTACAAGAGAGGTCAAAAGTTGGATTTTGCTTGTCATTTCCCGTTTGATTTAGAAGTTCTTTTTCAGTAAGTCCATATACAACTGTCCTTACATTGCCCCAGTAAATGGCACCAGAACACATGACACATGGTTCAAAAGTAGTATATAGTGTACACTCTGCTAAAAATTCTTTAGAATATTTTTGAGATGCCCTCCTCATAAGGGAAGCCTCAGCATGTCCCGTACAATCTCCTGTGCTTATCTCTATATTTTCCTGTTCTAAAAGTATATTACCATCCTTATCTACAAGCAGTGCTCCAAATGGAGTATTTCCATGTTCTCTTGAATTTTTAGCAATTTCATTTGCCCTTCTTAAATAATATAGGTGATCCTTTTTACTCATTACACTTTTCCTCTACTTTCTTCATAAAATCTTTAAGCAAATTTATTGAAACTTTTTTTCTATAAGCAGCTGTGGATCTCTGATCATCTATTGGAGTTATTGAACTTTCATAAAGTTCTAATGCCTTATCTAAATTCAATTTTTTAATTTTCTCTTCACCTTTTTTTACTCTAACAACTGTAGGCCCTACAGATCCAAACGCAATGCACACATCATCAACTTTCCCCGCAGAGACACTGGCGAATGCAGCAAAGGAGAGCTTAGAAATAGCTGCTGCTTTACGTGTTCCTACCTTTTTATAGTAAAATAAATTATGCTCATTTGCTGGAATTTTAATACAGGTAAGAAGTTCATCCTTTTTTAAAGAAGTTTTCCCCGGTCCAACTATAAAATCCTCTATAGGCATAGTTCTCTTTTCGGTTTTACTTTCTATTATAAGTTGTGCCTCTAGGGCATAAAGTAGTGGAAGCATATCCGCTGCAGGAGATGCATTACATATGTTTCCCCCCAGTGTTCCAACATTTCTGATGGCAGGTGTGGCTATGCCATCTATTACAGTTCTAAAGCTATCTGGTATCAGTTCACTTTCACAAACTTCACTATAGGTACATGCTGCTCCAATATATATATAGTCCTCATCTCTTTCAATATTCTTCAGTTTTTTTACTTCATTTATAAAAACTACATTACTTTTAAAATCAGGCAGCAAGCCCGGTTCCATTCTCTTCTTTATCATAGCATCAGTACCACCAGCCACTACAATTGCATCTACTTTATTTAGTATATCTAACGCGTCCTTAATATTTACTGGTTTAAAGCTTTCCACAACTTCTCACCTCTTTCACTAGCTAATTTTATGGCATCAATTATCATATTATACCCTGTACATCTGCATATGTTTCCTGAAATTCCACGTCTTATATCCTCTTCTTTTGGTTTTGGATTTCCAATAAGAAGAACATAAGATGCCATTATCATAGCAGGTATACAAAAACCACATTGAACTGCACCTGCTTCCTTAAAACACTGATCAAGTACTTCAAATTCTTTTGTATTTCTCAACCCTTCAATAGTTAAGACCTTGCTTCCCATTACATTTGCCAGTGGAAAGCAGCAGGAATTAACCAATTTTCCATCTATTATAACAGCACAGGCCCCACATTCTCCCTGTCCACAGCCTTCTTTTACTCCAGTTAACTTAAAGTCTTCTCTTAAAACATCTAAAAGTCTCTTAACACCTGAAGCTTCAATTTCTACATCTTCATTATTTAAATTAAAGTTTACCTTCATTGTCCATTACCTCCATTATAGATTCCGGTGTTACAGGAATTTGATTTAGATGCCTTTTAAGTGCATTCTCTACTGCAATGGCATAAGCAGGAGCTGCTCCATCAATAGTCAGTTCTCCCACACTTTTTCCACCAAAAGGTCCGTTATAATAGGGGCTATTTACAAGTTCTCTATGTATTCTTGGGAAATCTACAGCTGTTGGTATAATATAATCTGTAAAAGTTGATTGTTCCAGTTTTCCCTGTTTAGGCTTTAGAACCTCCATAGAAGCATATCCTAGTCCCTGAGTTACACCCCCATCTATTTGCCCTTTAACAATATTATCATCAATGGCATTTCCTACATCATAAGCAGTCCATATACCTTTAACTAAAACTTCATAAGTTAGTGGATCTATTTCCACTTCTACTACATTTGCACCCCAGGCACTGGTATTATATGCGTCTCCTTCAAATTTATTTTCATCCCACAGAATTTCCTCAGGATGTTTGTAATTAGCTGCAATTTCAAATTCATCCTTCTCATCCCACTTATCTTTAATTTTCTGGCATGCTTCTTCAATAAGTTTTCCAACTATCAATATACTTCTTGAAGCTACAGTAGGCCCGGAATTAGGTACCCTATCCGTATCTGGTTTATTATATATAATTCTATCTATCGGTATTCCTATTGTCTCTGCCGCTATTTTTCTTAAAGTAGTACCTAAGCCCTGTCCCATTTCTACATTAGATACTAATATTTCCACAGTGTCATTCTTGTTTTTTCTCACTTTCAGCTTTGTCTTTATAATGTCTCTTTCTCCTTTTCCAGTAAATCCACCACCGTGGAAAAATACAGACATACCGATTCCTTTCAATTTATTTTCTGACATGTATTCTTTATATTTTCTATTATAATCAGACATTTCTTCTACTTTATCCGTAAGCTTATCAACTACTACATCTTCCCTATAAGTTCCTCCTGTAGAAGTCTTACTTCCCTTTTTTACGTAATTAATTTTTCTAAACTCAACTGGATTTATTTTAAGCTTATTTGCCATATACTCTACAAACATTTCCACTGCAAATGTAGATTGAGGTGCTCCAAATCCTCTAAATGCTCCACTAACTAATTTATTTGTCTTAAGTACAGATCCCTTCGTTTTTACATTTGCCACATCATATACTCCACATATTCCAAAAATTGCCCTTTGAAGCACTACATTTGAGAGTCCAGAGTAGGCACCACCGTCTAATCTAACATATGCATCCATTCCTATTATTCTATAATTTTCATCTATATAACCTTTTAGCTTAATTTTTGATGGATGTCTTTTAGTACTTGATTTTATATCTTCATTCCTCTCAAAGACAAGCTTCACTGTTTTTTTAATTTTATAGGATGCAACTGCAACTTGACATCCTAAAAGAGATGGAAACTCTTCTTTTCCCCCAAATCCTCCCCCTGTAGTTGCCTGTTTTACCTGAACCTTATCGTAGTCAAAATCAAGTGCCTGTACAATTGCATCTTTTATATAATAGGGACACTGCATAGATCCCTCTACTGTAATCTTTCCATCATGATAAGTTCCTACAATTCCCTGTGGCTCCATATATGCATGTTCCTGGTATCCCGTACTATATTCATTTTCAAAAACATATTTAGCATCTCTAACTGCAGCTTCTATGTCTCCCTTTGAATACTTGTACTCTACAAATGTATCATTTTTTTCTTCAGCATCATCCATAGTTAAAGTTGAAGGTAAATCCTCATACTCTACTTCTGTTCTTAAAATAATATCTACTACTTTTTTCTTTTCAGGTCCTACAACGAGAAGTATTCCCTCTCCAATATAATTTACCTCATCTTCAACAAAAATTGGCCAATCTCCAATTTTACCTGGTACATCGTTTTTATCCACAATAAAATATCCTTCAGGAATCTCCGGGAATTTTATAGATAATATTTTAGCTCTTGCTCTAGTAGATCGAAGCGTTTTTGCATATAAAACATCTTTATATACTATATCGGAGATATATTTAGCTTTTCCCGATATCTTTTCTTCTGCATCAAATCTAATTATAGAATCACTTATATTGTTTTCCATAATAAATATCCCCTTTCTAGAAATCTGCCCTAATTTACACTTTGTAGCACAAAGACCTCATCTAAAATCTACAACTTAGGAAAGCACTGCTTTAAGAATTGAATAATACCCTTCTACAGCTTTTTCAAATTGTGATATTTCAATATATTCATTTACTGTATGTGCTAAATTTTCCTTTGAAGGTCCAAAACCTATAGCCTTTATTCCTGCTTCCCCTGCATAATGGCTTCCATTTGTACAAAAAGAATAGTGAGTTATTTCAGGATTAATTCCAGCTTTTACTAAACCATCATAAGACTTTTTAACAAATTCATCTTTTCTATCATAAAGCCATGCAGGAAAGAATCTTTCCCCTTCTATTTCCACACCTGTATAACACATCTCTTTCCCCCTTGAAAAACTTACTTTAGCTTTAAAATTTTCATCTTGTTTTTCAAGTTCTGTAATAATATTCTGTATAGGCTTAAGTACACTTTTCCTAGTTTCTCCTACAAGAAGCCTTCTATCAAATGTTGCTCTACAGTAATCAGGAACTACAGATGCCCCTGGATATGGTGAAGATTTTATATCTGTAAGTTCAAGTATTCCATCGCCGAGAAAATCATGGCTGCTGAGTTTTAACTTTCTTATAGCCTCTATAAGCTTGTTCATCTTATATACTGCATTTATTCCCTTTTCAGGATTAGCTGAGTGAGCAGACTTTCCAAAGGTTTCAACTAAAATTTCAGCTCTTCCCCTCTGTCCTATCTTTAAATTGCAGTTTGATGCTTCTCCAATTACCACATAATCAGGATTTACTTTAGCGCTTATTTTTCTAGAGGCAACTCCTTCAAAACACTCTTCATGTACAACTCCTGCTACATATATGTCACCTTTAAACTTCTTCTTAACATCCTTAGCAAAATAAGAAACTCCACATATCATGGCACACAGGGCGCCTTTCATATCTGATGTTCCCCTTCCGTACATTTTGCCATCATGAATTTGGGCAGCAAAAGGAGGGTATGTCCACTCACTCTCATCCACTACAGGTACAGTATCCATATGTCCATCAAACAATATGGACTTTCCCTTTTCTTTACCTTTTATATGGCCTATTATATTACCATAATCATCTATAAAAAAGTCGTCAAAACCCATATTATTAAATGCGACTTTTATAACATTTGCCACATTTTCTTCTTGTCCAGAATAACTTCTAGTTCTTATAAGCTTTTTGCACAATTCAATTACTTCACTTTTTCTTTCCTCAGATAACATCTTTATGCCCCCTAAATATTAAATTCTTATTACTCTTCCAGTTAAATTCTTGCTTCTATTTCCACCTTTAAGCACAACACTTCCATTTATAATTACTGCATCTATTCCATCAGGATACTGCTCCGGTTCTATAAATGTACTTTTATCAATTATTTTATCTTGTGAAAATATGACAACATCTGCCTTCTTACCTACCTGTAATACTCCTCTATTCTTTATATTAAAGGCTTTTGCAGCTTTATAGGTCATCTTATATACAGCATCCTCCAGTGTAAGAACTTTTTGTTCCCTCACATATCTTCCAAGTATTCTTGGAAATGTACCATACACTCTAGGATGTGGTTTTCCTGCTAAAAGTCCATCTGTACACACATTCTGCTCTCTTCTCTTTAAAAACTTTATTACTTGTTCTTCTTTTCCATAATAATCGTACATACCTACTGAATTTTCTTCTTCATATAAAAGATCAAAAGCTGCATTATATGGATCTTTATGTCTCATGTCTGCAATTTCCATAAGATTTTTTCCTATACAATCTTTGTTTTTATCAGTATTTACACTGGTAACATATATATTTTCAAATCCAGCAAAATCTATAAAATTATCCCATCCCGGAATTCCATTTTCTATATCTTCAATCATCTTTTTTCTAAGTTCATTATTCTCAAGTCGTTTAAGCAATTTGTCAGTTCCACCATTATGAGCCCAGGGAGGAAGTATAACTCCAAGCATTGTACTTCCTGCAGAATAGGGATACTGATCATAGGATATCTCTAATCCTTCTTTTTCAGCTTCGTCTAAAAGCTCTCCCATTTTGTCAACTTTATCCCAGTCTTTCCTGCCGCATACTTTAAAATGAGAAAAATGTATCTTAACTCCACTTTCTCTTCCAATCTTTATTATTTCTTTCATTGAATTTACTATATCCCCAGCCTCACTTCTTTGGTGAACTACAAATATCTTGTCATGTTTTGCCACTACTTTGCAAAGTTCTATTAACTCATTTGCATCGCTATAGGCACAAGGCATATATATAAGCCCTGACGAAAGTCCTAAAGCCCCTGCATTTAATTCCCTCTCTGTTATCTCTTTCATCTTTTCTATGTCTCTCTTATCCAAAACTTTATTTTCAAGTCCTACAGCTTCCATTCTTATATTTCCGTGAGGTACAAGATAAGATACATTAGTGGCTGTTTTATTCTTTTCAAGAAGTCCTAAATACCCTTTTGTATTTTTCCAATCCCATTTAAGCCTCTTACTGTCTCCGTCAAGTCCAGCTATGTTTTTTCTCCAGGAACTTATATAATTTTTAGGTACTGGAGCAGTAGACACCCCATCCTGCCCTAAAACCTCAGTAGTTATTCCCTGTCTAACTTTAGGCTCCATATATGGATCTAGAAGTATTTCTACATCTGAATGGCTGTGGGTATCTATAAAACCAGGACATACAACCTTGCCTTCTGCATTTATGACAGTATCAAATTTACTTTCTTTTAAAGTAGTTCCTATGCAGCTTATACTATCATTTTCAATTGCCATATCTGCATTGTAAGGTGTAGAACCTGTTCCATCTACGATGGTTCCATTTTTTATAAGTATATTATTCATAGCTTGGACATCTCCCATCCTAAATTATCTTCTTATGTTTTTCTAACGTTCCTCTCTAAAATAAGCATTTCCTAGTGCTTTAGGCGGAGCATTTTTATTTGATTTTCTCATATATACAAGTACCAGTATTATAATAGTTACTAGATATGGGAGCATATCAATAAAATATTGAGAAATAAACATATTTTTCATTCTAAAACTAATGATATCAAGTCCACCAAAAAGATAAGATGCAAAAATAGCTTTGTAAGGATTCCATGATGCAAATACAACCAGTGCTACTGCAATCCAACCTCTACCTGCTGTAACATTATCCTGCCAGCTGGGAACATATGCTAGTGATAAATAATCCCCACCAAGTCCGCAAAGTGCACCACCAATAAGTATATGAATATATTTATAGAGGTTTACATTTATACTAGCGGCATCTGCTGCTGCCGGATTTTCTCCTACTGCTTTAAGATTTAATCCCTTATAAGTTCTGTAAAAATAAATTCCCATAATAATTGCAGCTGCATATCCAAGATAAACTAAAATATCCTGATGAAAAAAAACTGGTCCAATAAAAGGTATGTGGGAAAGTATTGGTATACTTACAGGTTCAAAAAAACTTTTAACACCTACTGGTATATTCTTGCCAACTATACTTTTACCTACAAAATTAGAAAATCCAGTTCCAAATATAGATATAGCTAGTCCTGAAACTGTTTGATTAGCTTTTAAGTTAACCGTTAAAATCGTATATATGAGAACGCCAAAGGCTCCTGCTGCCATAGCTGCCAAAATAGCCATTATTGGATTTCCAGTATTATATCCTATACTAAATCCCATAACCGCACCCATAAGCATTAATCCTTCAACGCCAAGATTTAAATTTCCAGCTTTTTCAGTTAAAATTTCTCCTAGTGTTGCAAAAAGAAGGGGAGTTCCTGCAACTACTGCTGCTGCTAAAAAGCTAATTACTCCATTCATTATTTACACCTCATTTACAACTTTTTTATTTTCGTTATCATTTTCATTTACATCGCCCTTTGACAGTCTAAACCTAATAAAAAATTCGCTTCCAAGTACAAAAAATAAAATTACTGACTGAAGTATTGATGCTACTGAATTTGGTATGCCAAATGCTGTCTGGATAAATGATCCTCCTTGCAAAAGACCTGCAAATAAAATTGATACCAAAATACTTACAACAGGGTTTAAATTTGATATCCAAGCTATTATTATTCCAGTATATCCAACTCCACCTGTTATTTCAGTAGAAAGTGTTTGTTCTATGGCAGAAGACTGTATTACTCCTGTTATTCCACAAAATACAGCACTAAGTACTATAGCAATCAAAGTAGTTTTCTTTATACCTATTCCTGCATATTTAGCAGTATTTTCGCTTTCACCAATTACAGAAATCTCATAACCAGTTTTAGTGTGATTTAAAAAAATATATACAAAAATAGCAAGTAATATAGCTATTATCCATCCAATATGAACTCCAAAGACACTTGGAAGTATTGCGTTAGAAGAGAAATTAGGCATTTTAGGGAATCCCAAAGAACTAGGATCTTTCCATGGACCATATTGAAGATAAGTTACAAATTTTAATGCAATATAATTCATCATAAGGGTAGTTATAGTTTCATTGGCCCTCCATTTCACTTTAAAGAACCCCGGTATAAATCCCCATATTCCACTAAATAATATTCCACTTGCAAACATTAAAATGATGAGGATAGGAGCTGGCATATTAGGAAAATGAAATGCAACAAGTGCAGCTCCAAAAG